>JAZKCQ010000035.1:0-69786 GCA_040388015.1 Verrucomicrobiota bacterium
GATCGTTTCGATGACGAGATCCTCGCCGCCGCGAATCCGCTGGTCGGCAAGGTGAGAGACCTGCGCACGGAAGAGACCGCGCCGGGGTCGGTGAGCTTGCTTGGCACGGTCGCGAAGGATGAAACGGAGGTGAATCTCTGGCAGTCCGGTGGCGGGTGGGAGTTTGAGACGTTCTGCTCGTGCGACATCGGAAATTTCTGCCACCACGCGGCGGCGATCCTCACGAAAGCGGCGAAGGAACGCGATCCTTCCCGCCTCCAAGGCCGGGGCGTCGCCGGTGCGGTGGCCGCCGCATTGCCGACCGCGCGCGAGCTGATGAAGGATCCGCCGGAAGACCTGCCGCGCATCCGCTTGGAGCCCCGGTTCGAGCTGCGGGTCAATCGCGAGCCGGTGGACAAGGCGACGCGGCTGCTGCTCCAGTCGTTAGGCCAGCCGAACGTCGATTTCTGGATCTCCGCCGAGGCCACGGTGATCTACGGCACGCATCGGAGTTCGCTGCGGTCCAGCGCGCCGGAGTGGGTCACCTCGATCCAGCACGAAGGTCAGCCGGTGATCCTACAACACGACACCGCCGCGGAAAACGCCGCCACCCAGCAGCTTCGCGACACCGGCCTGTCATCGCTGCAATCGAACTCCGCGTGGAAATTTCTTCTCAATCTCAAGTCGCGCGACACTTCCAGCAGCAAGACGCCGGACCGCTGGTTCCCCGATCCCAGCCGCGTCCCGACCGATGCCTTCTGGCACCAGTTCCGCGGCGAGATGGTCGAGAAACTGGAATCGCTCGCCTGGACCGTCAGTGTCTCGGACAACGTCGGCCACCGCGTCCACGAGGCGGATCCGGCGAAGTGGGACAGCTCGCTCAACCCCGGCGACGGAGGTTGGTTCAGTTTGTCTGTTGGCTTCGATGTCGGTGGCCAGCGCTATGATTTGCTGCCGATCCTCGCGGGCCTGTTGGAAAATGATTTCCTCGAGGAAACGCTCGACCGCCCGGACAACGGCCACATCTACGCACCGCTTCCCGATGGAGACGCGCTGAAACTCCCCATCGGCCGCGTGCGGAAAATCCTGAATCACCTCTCCGCGCTGATCGACCCGAAATTCCCCGACAAGGCCCGGCTCCACGCGCTCGACGCCGCATCCCTCGCCGGTCTCGGCGGCTTGGGAATCGACACTCCACCGCAACTCGCCGAGCTGGCGGCGAAGCTGAAGGATTTCTCCGGCATCGATCCGGTGCCGACCGCCACCGGCCTGCAGGCGACCCTGCGGGACTATCAGCTCGCCGGTTTCCACTGGATGCAGTTCCTCGCCCGTCACGGCCTGCACGGGATTCTGGCCGACGACATGGGTCTCGGGAAAACCCTCCAGACGCTCGCCCACATCCTCACCGAGAAACAATCCGGTCACTCCCGCGGCCTGCCGACCCTCGTTGTCGCGCCCACCTCGGTCGTCCCTAACTGGCGTGCCGAGGCGCTCAAATTCACGCCGGATCTCCGCGTGCTCGTCCTCAACGGCCCGGAGCGGAAGAAATACTTCCGTTCCATTCCCCACGCCGATCTCGTCCTCACCTCCTTCGCCCTGCTCCAGCGCGACATCGACAAGCTCGCCACCGTCCCATTCCACCTGGTCGTGCTCGACGAGGCGCAATACATCAAGAACCCGCGCTCGAAGATGGCACAGGCCGCCTGCAAGCTCGACGCCCGCAACCGCCTTTGTCTATCAGGCACGCCGATCGAGAACCACCTCGGCGAGTTGTGGAGCCTGATGCATTTCCTCGTCCCCGGCTTCCTCGGCACCGAGGACGCGTTCAACAAGCGCTTCCGCACGCCCATCGAAAAGGACGGCGACGCCGAGCGGAATGCGATCCTGAAACAACGCGTCGCCCCGCTCATCCTGCGGCGCACCAAGGACCAGGTCGCCAAGGAGCTTCCGCCGAAGACCGAGCTCATCCACCTCATCGAACTCAACACCGGCCAGAAGGATCTCTACGAAACCGTACGGGCGACCATGAACAAGCGGGTCCGCGAGGCCATCGCCGCGCGCGGCATCGAGCAGTCGCAGATCGTCTTCCTCGACGCCCTGCTCAAGCTCCGCCAGATCTGCTGCCACCCCAGGCTGCTGCCGGAGGACTACGCCCACAACGTCGCCGAATCGGCGAAACTTGATTTCCTCACCGAGCTGCTGGCAGTGCTCATCGAGGAAGGCCGACGCATCCTGCTGTTTTCCCAGTTCACCACCATGCTCTCGCTCATCGAGGCGCATCTGGTGAAATCGAAGATCTCCTATCTGAAGCTAACGGGCGCCTCCAAGGACCGCGGAAAACTTGTCGAGGATTTCCAGAACGGCCGCGCCCCTGTCTTCCTCATTTCCCTCAAAGCCGGCGGCACGGGGCTCAACCTCACCGCCGCCGACACCGTCATCCACTACGACCCGTGGTGGAATCCCGCCGCCGAGGCCCAGGCCACCGATCGTGCTTATCGCATCGGCCAGGACAAGCCGGTCTTCGTCCACAAACTCCTTTGCCAGGAAACCGTGGAGGAGCGCATCCACAAGATGCAGCAGGAAAAAGGCAAGCTCGCCGCCGGCATTCTAGCAGACGCGGATATTTCCAACCGCCTTGATGCCACCATGATCCGGACGTTGTTGGGAGAATAGGGGGACTGAGGATTTGATCAGTGATCGAACGTCCGCCTATGTGCGGGCCACAACGCAACGTTCGAGCTCATCCGCAGTGGCGATTTCCGGCGAGGGCATCCTCAATCCGCGTTGAGAAGCGCTTCCGAAATGTCGGGGCATCAACTTTGCGACGATCTCTGGCGGTTTTTCCAGCTGATGGGCCGATGAGAAGTTGCACTCACTCGATGTCGCCTTCGGATCGCTCCAGCATGGTGGGCAGATTGAGGTATTCGATGAGATCGGCGATGGCCTTCTGCTCCGCCGGATCGCGGGTCCCTTCGGCGATGATGGCAAGGTAGGGAATGGCGTCGCGGCTGCCGAATTCCTTGGTGGCTTCGAGCGCCGCGGCCCTGATTTCAGGCAGCGGGTTCCGAAGCTCCGCGAGAATCCGGCGGAGGGAATCCGCATCATCGAACCAGGAGAGGTCGTTGAGTTCGGAAGTCCGGGTGGTGATCCAGTCTTGGTTTTCGACGGACCCCGCCGGATGCGGAGGTTCGACGGGCGGCGGAAGTTCCGGCAGACGATGCGCGGAAAAAACATCCGGGCGACCGGTTGGGCGAGGGCTTTTCTTTGCCGCTGGCCCGGGAGATTTTTGGGATTCCGCGTGAACTCCACGAGCGGGACCGATGGTGGTGGCCGGGCCGCGCGACACGAAAAACCCTGCGGCGGTCAGCACCGCCAGACCGGCCAGCAGGGTGCCATGGACGCGCGTCATCCCTACTTTACGATGATCGCTTGCTTGCCGTTGAGGTTCATCCTGCCGTCATAGTAGGCCAGCTTGCCCTCGACCTGGCCCTTTCCGTTCACGGCACTGGTGGTCTTGCCATTGAGCTGCTGGATGCCGAATTTGTCGGCCTTGCCAACCTTGAAATCCTCGATGGCCAATCCGGTGACCGTGCCTTTCAAGGCCGGGAGATTGATCGTGAAGGAGATGGGAAAATAGTTCGTGCTGTCTTCCTCGCCGTTCTCGCGATTGTATTTCCCGTCGAAGAGGCTGTTGTCACCATCGAGCTTGGCTTTGAAATAGGTGCTGACGTCGCCCACCGTTCTGCCTTTGGAGTCAGCCACGAAGACCTTGCCATCCACGGCAACCATGAGCTTCGAGCCACCGGGGAATTTCACGCCGGCTTGCTTCGAGAGGAGCTTGAGAAGCTGCTTGGAATCCAGCCGCACCACCTCGACGTCGCCTTTCTCCTTGGTGTCGGAGGTGGAAATCTTTTCCTGGTAGTAGCATTTCAAATCGAGCTTCAGCACGGAGTCCACGCTGGCTTGGAGGGTGAGGGCCGGAAGCAGGAAAAGGCCGGCGGAGATAATCGGTGTCAGTGGGTTGGATTTCATCGTTTGAAAAAGTGAGGCGGCGGAATTCGGAATGCGACCGCGTGGCCGATGGCTGCGAAGCTTACATTCATCGCAGGTTCTGACTAGTTTGAAACCGCTGAAATTCAAATGAAACTTCATAATTTCCATGAAAAAGCAGGGTTCGGGTGTCTGCCGTGGAGCCAATGTCCGGGGTCGGATGGATCGGGTATTGCCGCAATTTCGGCCTTTTCTAAACCCAAAGATACCGGACGTTCATGCTCATGACACCACGTCCCATCGACCCGAAGGTTTCCATCGGCCATGTACATCTCAAGGTGGCGGATCTGGACCGGGCGCTTGGCTTCTACTGCGGGGTCCTCGGCTTCGAGCTGATGCAGCGCTACGGCACGCAGGCGGCGTTCATTTCCGCCGGCGGATACCATCACCACATCGGGTTGAACACTTGGGAAAGTTTGGGGGGATCCCCGCCGCCGCCGGGGACGACCGGTTTGTTTCACGTGGCGATCCTTTATCCCACTCGGGCCAGCCTCGGCGATGCGCTGAAACGGCTGCTCGCGGCGAGTATTCCTTTGGACGGAGCCAGCGACCATGGCGTGAGCGAGGCGCTCTACCTGCGCGATCCGGACCAGAACGGCGTCGAGCTGTATTGGGACCGGCCGCGTGAAAACTGGCCGTTGTCAGCGGAGGGAGGGCTCGCGATGTTTACCCGTCCGCTCGATCTCCCGGGCTTGCTTCGGGAAGCGGGACCGGACAATGTCCCCGCAGAGTCATGAAATCCGCACCACTCTCCGCCTATCAGGAAACCCTCGGGATGATGTATTTCGCCCGCATGTTGGACAAGATCCGGCTGCACGCCGCCGGAAAGCTGCGGGAGGATTTCTGCGACAATCTCGGCTCCGGATTCGACGGGCGGTGCGTCGGCTATCTCCGGGTGGACTATCCGGATCTCAAGGCCCGCGTCCTGGTGGGCGGCAGTGACGAGGAAGTCCTGCGCTGGTGCTACGAGGCGGGCCGCGAACTTGATGACGGCGACCACTTCATCTGGAACCACTACCTTACCAAGGCAGGCTGGAATGACGGCACTTCCGAAACCCTCGCCCGCCGGAAACGGGAAAGTGGTTTGGAAGGACGCGACGAAATCCAGACGATGGCGGAGTATTTCGAATACGACGAAGGTCGGAAATCCTGACCGGACTTCTCACAGCTTCCGCAGGTAGTCCATGCTCTGACGGATGCTGGCGAGGGCGTCGGGAGATTGGTCCTGTTCGACGTGGCAATGCTTCACTCCGGCGGCTTTCGCCGCGACGAGGATCGGTTCCATCGCGACGATGCCATCACCGAGTTCCTGGAACGCATCTTTCGGCAGCGCCATGGAGTAAGAAGGCATCGCAACGCCTTCCTTGAGGTCCTTCAGGTGAAGCTGCGAGACGCGGCCCTTTAATTTTTTGATCAATTCCACCGGATCGATGCCCGCCGCCTTCACCCAGAACACGTCGATTTCGAACTGCATGTCTGGAGAGAATTCTTCGATGAAAACATCGTAGCCGGTCTTGCCGCCTTTCTTCGGTTCGAACTCGAAGTTGTGATTGTGATAGGAAAGCTGGATGCCCACCTTCTTTGACATCGCGGCGGCCTTGTTCGAGTTGGCGGCGATCCGCTTGTAATCGTCCAGCGACTTCTTGCCGCCATCTGTCAGATAGGGGATGACGAGGTGGGTCAGGCCGATTTCATGGGCCTTTTCCAAGGTCTTCGAAAACTCCGACATCGCCTCGTCTTTGGGGTTCACGACCGAGTCCCACTCGAAGTGCGCGGAATTGATCTCCAGACCCGCGTCCTTCGCCCCTGAAATCATCGCGTCCGAATTCGGGAAACCATAGAGTTCGACCTGCTTGAAGCCCGCCGCGGCCACCTGCTTCAGAGTGTCCGCAGGATCTTTTCCGAGTTCGTTGCGCAGCGTGTAGAGCTGGATGCCGATGTTCTGGCGGTAAGCGTTCTCGGCTTCCAGCGCTAACAATCTTCCGGTCTGGCTGAGGGCGATCGTGGTGGCGGCGGTCGTTCGGATAAAAGTCCTGCGGTTCATGAGATGGTCATTTCTCTAAGGAATCCCGAAGGCGGAGCCAAGCTTTGTCATTGGTCGTCTTTCTTGTTCTTTTTGCGGTCGGTGTCCTGGGCTTTCGGCGCCTCCTGGCGGGATGCGGTTTGAGCCTTGTTCTGCTTGGGAAGCGAGCGCTGGGGTTGGGCGGCTTGCTGCTGTTGCTTCCTCGGCTCAGCGCGTTGCGGCGCTTGCTGAGGCTGCGGACGGCTCGCTTGCTTGCGCTGCGGCTCGCTGGCAACCTGACGCTTGGCTTGCTGCGGTTGGGACTTGGGCTCGGCACGTTTTGCGACGGCTTCACGCTTTGGTTGAGCATCAGGTCTGCGGACAGGTGCGGCGGCTGACTCACGCTGGTTGTCGGCCTTCTTCTTTTTGCCTTCGGGCGCGGGTTCGGCCTGACGTTTTTTCTGAGTGGGTTGTGCTTTCCTTTCAGGTGTCGGCGTAGCCTGACGCTTCGGGGTGGGATCTGCCTGACGTTTCGGGTTCGGATCGGCCTGACGCTTCGGAGTCGGGTCAGCCTGACGCTTCGGAGTCGGATCGGCTTGGCGTTTCGGGGTAGGATCAGCCTGACGCTTCGGAGTCGGATCGGCCTGGCGTTTCGGGGTAGGATCAGCCTGACGCTTCGGAGTAGGATCGGCCTGGCGCTTTTCCTCTGACTTTGCTTTCTTCGCGGGGGTCGGATCCGCCTCGCGTTTTTGTCCCGGCTGGGTGCGGCGTTCGCCGTTCGGCTCTGCCTTTCCGTTGGGGCGTGGTTGGCCCTCGCGGTTTGCGGTGGCTTCCTTGTTTTTCTTGGGATTGGAAGGATCCTGACGGTCCGTTTGCGGGGCATTGTCCGATTTGTCGGAAGCACGGGGCTGCAATCTCGCAGGTGGTCCGCCGTCTTTGTCCGAACGGGCGGATTTCTTGGAAGCGACCGGCGATCGGCCGACCTTCACCTTGGCAGATCTGGCATCACTTCTGTCCGCCAGCTCGGGTGTCTTGCCACCGCGGGTTTCGAGTTCCTCGCGCTCGCGGCCGAATTTGCGGATTTCCTGTCTTTGGGAAACGAAGCGCTCACGGTCATTCTTGTCCACCGCTTGGAAACGCTGGCGTCCATCGCGACGACTGGCTACCCGGTCAAACCGGTCCGCCACGGCGTAATCACCACGGTCACGATCCGACTGCGGACGGGCGCTCAAAGCTGCCCAAGTGCGCGGCGGACGGGCGTCCTGGTGATCGCGACGATATTCGAAATACTCCTGACGCTGGCGATCCCAGTTGCGGTCGTTGCGGTTTTCCCAACGACTATGTGCATAAATCGGATCGTAGCCCCGGCGGCCGCCATTGTAAGAATATGAGGCGAAATACCCGCGGTCGCGATATCTCGGCTCATAGTAGTCGCCGAAATAATAGTGGCTGTGGCTCGGTCTCAGGAACAGGTGATCGGTGAAAACGGCAAGGCTGATCACCGTGAGCGGCGAGTAGTAGAAGTCAGGGCGGGCGATGTAAGCCGGCTGGAAACGAACCGGCGCGAAGACCACACCGCGGCTCGCCACCGGATAATCCCAGTATCCGTCGACATAGACATAACCTCTACGCGTCCAGCGGTAATAGGCAGGGGTCCAGGACCAGTTTTCGCGAGCGCCAACCCAGTAACCGGCTCTCCATGCGTAACGGTCCTCGCGGTAGACCCAGTTGCCCGGGACCCATGTTTGGTCATTTGAGGCGGCCTCGATATTCGGCCCCGTTTCAAGGCTGCGCGGCGGCTCGGGCAGATAGGAAACCTCGGTGGTTTCCTCGTCCTCCCAGTATCCGGAAGTCCACTGATACCGGCCTTCGGTGTCCGCCCAATAGCCAGGAACCCATTCCCGGCCGGGAGGCAGATTCCGCCAGATGCCGCTGATCCACAAAAAGTCATTCTGATCGTCGTCCCATGCCCAGTAGCCCGGGATCCAGGTGACATTGTCGCCTTCCAGCCGCTGCTCGGGCGGGACTTCCTCAATCAGTGCCGGGGGCTGGCGGTCCACGATCATCCCGACCTCGGGATCAAAGGAAATCGTCCCGGCGAATGCCTCATGCACGGGTCCGCGGGTCAGAATTTCCGCACCTTCCTGTGCTTGTTCGGCGTTCGGCTGCGCCATCGCGCCACTTGTCCCGAGCAATGCGCCTCCCATGATCATCGCGCTCAGGCTTCCTAGAATCGTGTATTTTGGTATTAACATCATTTCCTCCTTCAGTTGGGTTTCGCCAAGGTAGACGCATGCGGCAGTCGTGTCATTCGACTTTTTTCCTGCAATCCACCGGAGGAAAATTTTTCCGGGCCACGCGTGGGAATGAAGCCGGTGATTCCTTCCGGCTCCTAACAAACAGGAAGATCACTTTCCGATCGGCTCCGTCCAGATGGACCTGAGTGTGTGAATCGCGAGCGAGCGGATTTCCACGTCGCCTCCCTCCGCCTTGACGGACAGGCCCTTTTCCCCGGGTTGGAAGCTGCGGGTGGAGGAAATTTCCCCGTGATTCACGAACGATTCCACCGACGCGCGATCTATCAAAAATTCCACCGTCCTGATCCGGTCTTGAACCGCGTGAGCACCGGTGCCCGCATCAATGCCCTTCGAATCCAGAACGACCGGGAAACCCCGCAGGTTGAAAATGAGTTTCGCGCCTTCCGGAATTCCGACCTCCGCCCTGATCCGGAACAATTCGCCGGAAGCTGCGAGCGACAGCGTCTCTCCCGTCTTCATGGTACGTTTTCCAAGACTCTTTTCCGTGTCGTGGAGCATTTCCAGTTCACGGATCGGTTCCCTGAAAAGCCGTAATCCGTCCTTTGTCTCATGCAGTGTCAGCTCGCAGGGAAATGATACCTGCTGGCTGAACGGCATGTCCTTGAAGCTGGATCCCCGCATCCAGGCGAGCTGGATCCGTCTGCCGTCCGCCTTCCCGGTGTTGTCGAAAGTCTGGGTGGCATAGAAATGCTGCCCGCCGATGTCGCTGGGACGGCGCGGGGTCTCCTCGTTGAATTTCCTGCCGTCGAACGTGCCTAACGAGTATCTGCCATCGGCGTGGATGAGCGCCCATTTCTTCACGGAAGCATTTCCAACGACCGGCAGTTCGAAAAAGTCGGGACACTCGAACGCGTCATTGATCGGGTTGTTCTCGTTTTTCCAGTCGAGCAGGTTCGACGAGGTGAAGAGATAATATTTCCCGCTGCCGTACATCATCATCACCCAGTGCTTGCCGGGTTCGTACCAGAACACCTTCGGATCGCGCTCCGGAAAATCCATGATCGGGTTCTTGTCGTAGTGCTTCCACGTGCGCCCGTGATCGAGGCTGTAGGAAAGACAATGGCTCTTGTTGTCGTTGCGCGACCAGAAGGCCACCATCGGCGGGTTTTTGGGATCCGGGGAAAGTCCGGAAGTGTTCTGATAGTCGATGACACAGGTCCCTGACTGCACGCCGCTGTCGAGCTTCTCCTCCCAGAACGCCGGCTCCAGCTCCTGCCAGTGGATGAGATCCCTGCTCACGGAATGGATCCAGCACTTGTTCCAGCGCTGGGCGAAAAAGTGGTATTCCCCGTCGTGGTAGACGAGGCCGTTCAGGTCGTTGAGCCAGCCGTCCTGCCTCATTCCCGGGTTCGGGCGATCCATCAGCCACTGGCGCGCCGTGATGTGGAGCTGCGGGCGCAGCGGTTCCTGATAGATCGGGCCTTTCGCCATCGGCATGACTTCCGGTTTGTCGGTCTGGACGATCCTCGCGACATTGACATGTCCCCAGGTCCCCTCCGCTTCATCGATGATCTTGATCTGCGCCTCCCTGCCCATGAACTCTCTAACGTCCCATGCGGTCGCGGTCATGCGGTCGCTG
The DNA here is from genome assembly GCA_040388015.1 of Verrucomicrobiota bacterium. GTDB lineage: Bacteria > Verrucomicrobiota > Verrucomicrobiia > Verrucomicrobiales > Akkermansiaceae > Luteolibacter. The sequence continues at coordinate 9,929 of JAZKCQ010000035.1, forward strand.
TTGCGGCCGGTGGCGCGCTTCACGGTTTTGCCGTCGACGAGCAGATCGACGCAGGCATGCATCTCGTAGTCGCCGCCGCCGATGCGGAATGAGATGTACGGCTGGGAGATCTTGAATCGGGGGGAGGTCAGGGTTCCCGTGGGTCCGTCACCATCGATTTCGCTGCTGGCGATGGCGCCTTCGCCGGCATTTTCGATTTCCAGGGTTTTCAGCAAGCCGCCGGAGACCGGTCCTTTCCCGAATGCCTCGCCGGCCGCCTTCCAATCGCCGTAATCCGTGGCTCCGAATGTTCCGATCATCACCTCGTCCGCCAGGCAGAGGGAGCAGCAGAAAGGCAGGACGGATAGGGCTCCGAAGGTGAGGCTTGCTTGGGTCGTCATCGTGGCTTGTGAAAAGTGTTGGATTGGTTCGGAAAGAGGGATGCCGGGATTGCCGACTAAACCGATGTTAGGTGATGGAACTTTCATCGCGCGGGAATTTCGGCAACCGCATGGAAGCTGGGTTCACCGCTTTTCACCGGATGCGCCTGTTGAAAATCTGTCATACTTGCTGACAGACCTGACATGACAGGAACCTGCCGAAGTGGTCATTTTTTCGTTGTTGGAGCGGAGGGGGTACCGGCTTGTGGGAGCAATTCGATAAGCGAAGGGGCGCTCGTGCGATCGACATGCCCTCCCTCATCGCAAACCCACCTACCCACAAACCCCATGAAACTGATATCTCCGATATTCAGCCCGCATCCCGTCGCCCTGCTGGCCGGATTGCTGCTGATCCCCGCAGCTTCGCAGGCCGCGCAGATGGCCTACGAAGGATTCGACTACGCCACCGGCACCGGCAACCTGACCACCCAGAACGGCGGTTCCGGATGGAACGGAGCCTGGCAGACCGTCAACGGCACGAGCGCCGATGTCGCCGCGGGCAGTCTTGCCGCCGGCGCCGGCTCGCCTTCGGGTTACGACCTCCGCTCGCTCGGAAACAGCTGCAACCTGCTGAACGGCAAACGGACCGGCCGGTTCCTCAATACCTCCACCAACGGCCCGTTCGGCTCCCGCGGCTACCGCGACGGCAACGGCAACATCGGAAAAGACGGCACGACCCTTTACCTCAGCTTCACCCAGCAGCCGAACGACACGGGAAAATACTACGAGTTCGAGTTCCACCGCGGTGATCTGGGGGATCCGGGGCGGATTGCCGGCATCGGCAACGACACGGACACGGGGAATGTGAATCTGCGCGCGCCGAACGGCACGCATACGGCCATCGGCACCGGCAGCACGGCGGTGAATTTCTATGTCGTCCGCATTGATTTCAAAGCAGGCAACGACGACGTCTACATCTATCGAAACCCGACCTCCGCCACCAATCCCGGCTCCGGCGCGGCCACGCTGACCAGGCTGGCCGTCGCGGACATGTCCTTCAACGGCATCTCCTTCGGTGCCTTCGTCGGAACGCCTGCCAGAACGGTGGCTCACGACGAGATCCGTCTCGGCCAGACTTGGGATGACGTGATCACTCCCAGCACCTCCGCTCCCGTCTTCGTCACCCAGCCCCAGGCCGCGACCACCGTTCTAACGGGAGGATCGGTCGGTCTCACGGCGGTGGCCAACGGCTTTCCCGAACCCACCTGCCAATGGTACAAGGGAGTCAATCCCATCGACGGACAAACCAGCGCGACTCTGACATTGACCGACGTGCAGCCGGGCGATGCCGGCGCTTACCACCTGGTCGCCACCAATTCGCAGAACGTCGCGACCTCCGCCGATGCGACCGTGATCGTCCAACCGGCCCCGGCGGGACTGCTGGCCTACGAAGGCTTCGACTACGACGCGGGAACCTCCAATACGAATGGAAAAACCGGTGGACTCGGCTGGGGCGGCGCGTGGACCGCGGTCGACGGCGGAGGCGGAAATGTCCAGAGCGGAAGCCTGGCTGCCGGAACCAACGCCCCCAACGGCTACGACGCCCGGTCGTCCGCCAACAGTTCCTTGGTTCCGAATGCCAAGCGCGACGGCCGTCTCCTGGACACCACCCCGGGCGGACGGTTCGGCACCGCGGGCTACGTCGACAGCAACGGCAACGTCGGGATGGACGGGAAAACGCTCTATCTCAGTTTCCTGCAGCAACCTGACGGCACGAGCCTGTTCTACGAATTCGAGTTCCATCGCGGCAACCTCGGCGACCCAGGCCGCATCGCCGGCATCGGCAACGACACCGCGAACGCCATCGTGAACCTGCGGGCCCCTAACAACGCCCAGTCGCTCATCGGTCCCGGCAGCACCGGCGTGAACCTCTACGTCGTCCGCATCGACTTCAAGGCGGGCAACGACGATGTCCGGATCTATCAAAACCCCGTCTCCGCCACCGAGCCCGGTGTGCCGACGCTCACGAAACTGGATGTCGCGGACATGTCGTTCAACGGCCTTTCGCTCGCCGCCTTTGTCAACGGCCGCACCGTGAAACACGATGAGATCCGCCTCGGGCAGGCCTGGTCGGATGTGATCTTCGGAACCAGCCGCCGCGAGCTGACCTGGGTGGGCGACGGGGTCTCCAACATCTGGAACTACGCCGCGCCCAACTGGAGCGCCGGGACGGGAACCACCGCCTTTGTCGACGGCGATCCGGTGACTTTCGGCGACACGGGATTCGACAGTCCGGCGGTGAACATCCCCGGCAATGTCTCCACCGCGCTGCTCACCGCGGCGAACAGCACGAAAAACCACACCCTCGGCGGAACCGGCACCATCACCAGCTCCGGCGGTCTGATGAAGTCCGGCTCCGGCTCTCTCACGCTGAACGGCCCGGCGATCTTCGGCTCCGCGGTGGTGGTCGATGGCGGCGATCTCGCACTCAACGGGACCACCACCGTCGGCGGCGGCCTCAACCTCAACACCGGTTCCGGCATCGTCACGCTGGGTGGAACCAACACCTTCTCCGGCAGCCTGAGTGCCACCGCCGGCACCCAGACCTTGAGCGGGACCAATGCCTTCTCCGGTCTGGTTGCCCTCAACAGCAGCCTTACTCTTTCCGGCCCCACCAGGGTCACCGGCGGTGGCGGCACGACCGTCTGGATCGGAAACCTGGCCGGATCCAACTCCTCGCTCACGATCGAATCCGGCGGCAGCCTCAACATGACCGGCGTCTTCAACGACGCCTGGGTCATCGGCCGCGACGGCGGCAGCGGCTCCGTGATCCAGAACGGCGGCACGGTGACCTACGATCCGTCCAACCGGAACGAGGCCTTCATCGGCGCCAGCGCCAGCGGGGGAACCACCGCATCCTATCTCATGAACGGCGGCACTCTCGAAATGAGCAACAAGCGCCTCGGCCTCTCCATCGGGCCGATAAGCTCCACCCTCACCCAAACCGGCGGCAACATCAACGTCCGCCAGCTGGACCTCGGCGCGAACCTGACGACCGGGACCGGCAACTACAGCATGACCGGTGGCGTGCTCACCCTCGGAGCCGGCGGCATCACCACCGCCAGCGGACTCTACTCCATCGAGCTCGGCGGTGGAACCATCGCCTCGGCGGCGGATTGGAGCTCCTCGATGACCATGACGCTCAACGGCAACATGTCGTTCGACACCGGCAGCCATACCGTTTCACTCGGCGGTCTTCTCACCGGCACCGGCGGATTGGTGAAAACCGGCAGCGGAACCCTGGTCCTCACCGCCCTGAACGGGTTCACCGGCCCCACCACCATCACCGCCGGCACGCTGGCCGGCCTGGGCAACAGCGAGGAGTCGGTGCTCACCGTTTCCTCGGGTGCCGCCATCTCGCCCGGAGTTCCCGGCCCGCTCGCCAACAACATCGGGACCTTCTACTGCGGCAGCACCCTCACCATGCAAAGCGGGTCCCATCTCGAATTGGACATCGACAGCTCCATCAGCTTCTCGGACCAGTTGACCGCCTTCGGCCACATTGACATCAACGGCGTCCACGTCAGCTTCAACGAAACCGCCGGCGGCTTCATCCCTCCGGGCGACAGCCTGGTGATCGTCGAATCCCTGAGTTCGGATCTCTTCGGAAAATTCGCGGGTTATCCCGAGGGCTCCGTGATCACCGCGGGGGCCAACACGTTCGCCATCCACTATCAGGCCAACCGCGTGATCCTCACCTCCATCGCCGGAAGCGCCTACAGCTCGTGGGCCAAAAACAACGGCTTGGATGCGACGCCCGGCAAGGATCCGGCCTTTGACGCGGATCCGGAAAACGACGGCATTTCCAACGGCCTGGAATGGATCCTCGGTGGAGACCCGCTCGGTCAGGATGCCGCATCCCTCGTCACCACCACCGCCAGCGCCGCGAGCGGGCTGACCCTGACCTTCACCCGTGAGGAAGCCTCGCTGGGGAACGCCACCCTGATCGTCGAGTGGGATGCCGACCTGGTCGGTACCTGGACCAGCATCCCGGTCACCCAGGCCGGCGGCTCCTACGTCGGCGGAGTTTCCGTCACCGTGAATCAAAGCGCCGCTCCCGACGCCGTCACCGTCCACATCCCGGCCGCCAATGCCGCCGGCGGCAAGGTCTTCGCCCGTCTCCGCGCGACCATGCCCTGATCCACCCACCGTCACCCCGGCTGCCAGCATCGCTTCGTGCGGGCTGGCAGCTTTTTTTGGATCCCTTCCGCCACCCGCGGCGGGAGATGATCCGGAAATCCGGCCACAAAAAACCCCGCAACCTCAAGGGTTGCGGGGTTTTGAGAGTGGTACACCCGAAGGGATTCGAACCCCTGGCCTTCTGATTCGTAGTCAGACGCTCTATCCAGCTGAGCTACGGGTGCCTTGCGCCATGCGCGGGGCGGAAAGAAGCCGATTAATCCGCCGGGTGTCAAGAATTTCAGCAGGAAAAATGGCCTGAAATGCCGGATTCCCGATTCCGCACGCGCTGGCGAATCCCGCCATGGACGCCGCCGGACCTCTGGGGTAGTCTCGCGCCATGGAACACCGGGTGGAAATGTGGCGGACCTTCCGCCGGACGATCACGCTCATCGCGATCCTCGGCGGAGCTTATTTCCTCGCCGTGCGTCCCATCGAGCGCGCGCTCTCCGGGACCAGAACCAGTTTTGAAAAAGGCCTCAAGGAGGTCCTCGGCGCGATCACCAACACCGACACCCGCATCGTCGAGGGCCGCGCCGAGATCGTCGAAACCGCGGAGATTTCCGAGCTTTCCCTGCTGGAAATGCGGATGAGCGCCACCCGCACCATCGAGAAATCCGAGAGCCTCTACAATCTGCCGCTCGGTACCAAAAAGCTCATCGTGCGCGGTCACTACCAGGTGAAGGGCGGCTACCGGCTCAAGGACGGCGTCTCGCTGCGGATGGAAAAGGGCAGGCCCGTCGCCCGCTTTCCCAAGCCGGAAATCCTCTCGGTGGAGTTGATCGACTTCGACGTCCTCAGCGAGGACAGCGGCTGGCTCAACAAGGTCCAACCGGCGGATCGCGCCCAGATGCTGCGCGAGCTCCGCAACCAGATGCGGCTGGAAGCCGAGCAAAGCGGCATGCTCGACACCGTGGAGGCCACGCTCCGCACCCGCCTGCGCGACCTGCTCGGCGCGGAATCGGTCACCGTCGAGCAGGCGCTTCCCTGAGCTAGTGCGGCCTCGGCTGCGGCTCGTCGCCCAGCAGCTTGTCCAGCTCCACCACGCGTTCCCATGGCAGACGCTTGCGCTGGTATTTCTTCCAAATGATGTCGCGCAGTTCGCGCAGCGCCTCTTCCGAGGGGGGCGTCATGTCCGTCCACGTCGGGTTGCGCTTCTGCGTGGTGGTCATGATCGTCCACTTGCCGCTGAGATAATAGTTCGCCCGGTAGTAAATCTTCCCCTCGTCGGTATTTTCAAACCACTCGTGACTTTCCATGCCGCAGCCTGCCCCGATGGCAAAAAGGAAACAAGTGGCGAATCCCGCCCCGCGGCAAATCGCCATCGACTCATCTTTCCCGAAAGTCCATCCTCCCTCCATGGCAAAGATCGGCGAGCGCGCGTCCCTCCAAATCCTTCACGAGAAAACCTTCGGGCTCTTCCTCGACGGCGGCGATCTCGGCGAAATCCTGCTGCCTCACCGTGAAATCCCTCGCGGCTGCAGTCTCGGCGATTTCCTCGATGTCTTCCTCTACAACGATTCCGAAGACCGCCCGGTCGCGACCGTCCAGCGTCCCAAGGCGATGCCCGGAAGTTTCGCCCGGCTGAAATGCGTGGCGGTGACCGGCGTCGGGGCCTTCCTCGACTGGGGCCTGCCCAAGGATCTGCTCGTTCCGTTCCGCGAGCAGAAAGTCCGCATGGAGGTGGGGAAACACTACATCGTCCATGTCCATGTCGACGAGCAAACGAGCCGCATCATCGCCTCCACCCGCCTGGCCCGTTACATCGACCAAGGCCCGCACGACTTCTATCCCGGCCAGGCCGTCGATCTCATGGCCTACGGGAAAACCGATCTCGGCTACAAGGCCATCGTCAACGGCACCCACAGCGGCCTGATCTTCGCCAACGACGTGTTCCAACCCCTCCAGCCCGGCGAAACCGTCAAGGGCTACATCGCCGACGTGCGTCCGGATGGAAAAATCGACCTCACCCTCCACGCCCCCGGCCGGGCGCGGGTGGACGATCTCGAAGACCGGATCCTCGCCGAACTCCGCGCCCGCGGCGGATTCTGGCCCATCGGCGACCACAGCTCGCCTGCGGAAATCAACGAGGAGCTCGGAGTCAGCAAGCGCACCTTCAAGCAGGCCACCGGCGCACTCCTCCGCAAGCGCGCCATCACCATCGAGGAAAAAGGCCTCCGCCTGGAAGAAGGAGATTGGTCTCCTCCCGCCGTGTAGCGGATGAGATCCGCGGGGGAAGCTTACTTCCGCTTCTTCACCGCCTTCTTCTGCTCGAAGCTCACCAGCTTCGGATCGAACGCCTCCGGATCGTACCCCGGGTGCGCCCACTCGATGTCGCCGTGGAGCGCCTGCATGTATTGGAAGGTCCCGCCGAAGTCTTCCGGCGGGCACGCGCGCGCGCCTTCGAGCACTTCCGGCCCGCCTTCACCCGCGGTCCACTTTTCGAAGACGATCTCGTGGATCCATTCATCCGCGAAGTCGTAGCGGTAGAGGATGCGGATCGGCAGCCGGCGCTTCCCGAGGAACTCCTTCACCGTCAGCACCGCCTCGTCCTGGAATTCACCCGCCGTCTGATCTTCCAGACCGATCGGCCCGATCACATCGACGAGGCGCTTGCCTTTCCCGTGGCGGAACTCATGCGGGCTCTTGTTGTCCCAGCCCATCACCGACTGCACGGCGTCGCTGAACTGGATGAACGTGATCTCCGAGGAAATCGAAAACCGCCGCCAGATCTGCGGCTGGATTCCATAGAGAAACACCTTCACCACCACCCGGTTCTCATCCTTCGCCTTCGCCATGCCCCGAGCTTGTGAACTCCCGGTGGGAAAAATCAAACCCGGAATTCATCGCCCCTTTCCCTCGTCACAAATCCCAAACCTCCGCTCGACCCCACGGCATGCGTCGCGCTTAGTGGAGTTCATGGAAAACGAACCGCATGCCGCCATTTCCGCCGCTCCCCATCCCGCGAAAAAGAACCACTTCCGGTTTCACGCGCGCCACCTGCATCTCGCCCCCGTTTTTGGAAACGACTGGTTCGCCCTCAAGGCGGAGGCTTTCGCCCGCTTCTTCGGCACGCCCACCTTCCTCGTCGGCCAGACCGTCATCGTCGCCGCATGGATCGCCCTCAACACCGCCGGCGTCGTCAAATTCGACATCTATCCGTTCATCCTCCTCAATCTCGCCTTCAGCCTCCAGGCCGCCTACGCCGCGCCGCTCATCCTGCTCGCGCAAACCCGGCAGGCGGACCGCGACAAGGCCCATGCCGACGCGGACGCCCAACACCGCGAGGATCTCGCGAGCGCCAGCGAACAACGGCAGAAGCTCGCCGCCGAACAAACCGAGCACCTCCTCCTGCTCATCCGCCAGAACACCGAGCTCACGGAAATCACCAAGACCCTCACCGAGCGCATCGAGACGCTGACTCAGGAAGTCCACCACCGGATGATCCCGAATCCGTAAGGCGGAATGACGCCCCCACGCCGCTATCCGGACAACCATCCGCCTTCATGACCCCGTCGGAACCCGAGGAGCGCGACATCGCGATCCACATCTTCACCGCCTCCGCCGCGCTGGTCGGGGTCTGCCTCACCGTCATCAGCATCGTCGGCCGCATCACCGAGGGCACGGCGGTCCACCGGCTGGAGGATGATTTGTTAGCCGTGGACGCCATGGTTTTCCTGATCTCCTGCCTGCTGTCCTACGGCGCGCTGCGCGTCCGGGGAAAACGCCGGATGCACCACTTGGAAACCGCCGCGGACATCGTCTTCATCACCGGTCTCTGCGGGCTGGTGCTGGCCTGCGGGTTGATCGTCTGGGCCGTCGTCTGAGTCATTTCACGAACCGGTAGCCCTCGCCGCGGACGGTGAGGATGTGCTTCGGAGAGTCCGCCTTGTCCTCCAGCTTCTGCCGCAGCCAGGCGACATGGACATCCACCGTGCGCGGCGTGATGAACGGCTGCTCCGGCCAGACTTGCGCCAGAATCTCATCCCGCGACGTCACCCGCCCGCCGCGGCTGACGAGCACGCGCAGCAGCTTCGTTTCCTTCGACGCGAGGTTCACCGGCACGCCGTTCTTGAGATACACCGCGTGGGAAAAATCCGCGACCACGTTGCCGAACTCGACCCGTTCCGGTGGCGCGGACTCTTCTTTCCGGGTCCGCCGCAGCAGCGCATCCACCCGGGCCAGCAGCTCATCCGGATCGAAGGGTTTCACCAGATAGTCGTCCGCTCCGGTGCGCAGCCCGCGCACCCGGTCCGGCACCCGGCCGAGCGCCGTCAGCATCAGGATGCCGCCTTCGTAGCCGCGCGCGCGCGCGCCCTGGCAGATCTCAATTCCCGACAGGCCGGGCAGCATGACATCGAGGATCAGCAGATCGAAGGTTCCGCCGGCGGCCCGTTGAAGGCCCGAATCTCCGTCGCCCGCCGTTTCCACGGTGTGGCCTTCCGCCGCCAGGAGGTCCGTCAGGATCTGCAGGATTCCGGGTTCATCTTCCACGATCAGGATGCGCGCGTTCATTTCATCGGGGCCTCCACAGGCAGGCTGAGGGTGAAGACAGAGCCTCGTCCGGTTTCGCTTTCCACCGAAATCGTGCCGCCGTGCGCGGTCGCGATCTCCTTCACGAGACTCAGGCCGAGACCGCTGCCACGGATCTGATAGGACCGGGCGACGCCGCCACGGAAGAACGGATTGAAAATCGACCGCTGCTCGTCCGCAGGGATGCCCGGCCCGTGATCCGCGATGTCGATGTCCACCCGTTTCCCCGCCGCGCGGGCGGACACGCCGATCCAGCCGCCGGCCCCGCCATGCTTCGCGGCGTTCTCGATGAGGTTCACCAGCGCCCTCTTCAGCGCCGCCGGGTCGCCGGTCACGACGGGCAGATCGAAGGGGAGGGTGAGATCGATGTCACACCCGGAAAATCTCGCATCGCCCTTGAGCAGGGAGATCGCCGAGCGCAGCACCGCCGCCAGATCCACCGGCTGGCGTTCCTTGCCGAGCTGCCCGCCCTGCGCGCCGGAGAAATCGAGCACCTGCTCCACCATCTCGCCCAACGACTCCGCGTGTTCGAGTATCAGCCCCGAATAGCGGGCGATGCCTTCCTGATCCTTGACGATGCCGCGCTTCAGATTGTGCGCCGCGCCGCGGATCACGGTGAGCGGCGTCCTGAGTTCGTGGGTCACGTTCGCCACGAATTTCATCTGCTCCTCCGCCAGCCTCCGTGAGGTCCGGGTCACCCGCAGCAGCATCCAGCCGGCGGCGAGGATGAGACCGTTGAGCAGGACGGCCACCGCGAGGTTGCGCCTGCGCGATCCGGCGACGGCGGCTTCCAGCGACCCCTCGCGGCGGCCGATTTCCATCACCCACAGCGGTTCCGTCGGAGGGCCCGGAGTGCCGGCTCCCGCGCCCTGCAGATTGAAGTCGAGGGTCTGCTTCTTGGAACCCGCCTTGATCCCGCCCGCCCGGGTGGAAAAAAGGATCGTGCCGGATGCCTTCGATCTCACCGTGACGTCATGGTGCACATTCCCTTCCGGGTTCAGATGGGTGGCGATGAGTTCGGGCAGCCAGGTGTGGGCGAGGTAGGCGGCATCCAGCTCGACGATCACCCATTCGCGTTCCTCCCCACCGCCTCCCGGGCCGCCGTCCCGGCCGAAACGCGGGCCGCGGGAATCATCGGGCGGCCCTCCTCCTCTCGGTCCGCTTCCGGGACCGCCGGGGCCTCCGCGCCGGTTCGCGGACCGGGCACCCATCACCGGGAACTCCCACAGCAGCCCCGCGGCATCCTCGAACGGTGGCGAGCCGCCGTCGATTTTAGCAGATAGATTCTCGTGCAGCGCGCTCCATTCCTCGGGCCACTTCATCGGCGGGTAACTTTCCGATGAAATTCCGACTTCAAACAACTCCACCGTTTTCTCCGCCGGAACGGCCACCGCGATGCGCTTGAACACCGGCCGCGGCCCGGTGGATTTCCATTCCCGCAGTTTCGCGAGGTGGACGGTCTCCGGCGTCGCGCGGTCCAGCTCCGCACTCGTCGGCACGAGCATGCCGCAGGCCTGGGCCAGTTCACGATCGAAGGCGCCGGCCACCAGCTTCGCCTGGTTCGCCAGCGATCCGCTCATCCGGTCCATTTCCGCCTGCGCCAGCCCGCCGGTCCACCGGTACTGCAGGATCGTGAGGCCGCCGCACAGCACGACCATGGCGATGATGAAAATCATCTCCACACGGCTGCGACGCATCCCCGGCTCCATTCCACCCAGCTTAGTCATCGGGCGGCCGGGGGCAACACGAAGCGTCGCCCTTAACACTCCTTAACACGACACGCCCGCCTTTTGCTGAGATTCATCCATCGTAGCAAAAGCCCGCCACCTGCCGAAGCCATGTCCGACAAAATCCAACCCTTCCACATTCCCGTGAACCGCCGCCGCTTTTTCAAAAGCATGGCCGCCGCCTCCGCCGGGTTCACGTTGCCAGGCTATCTCGCCGAGGCGCTCACCCTCAGCCCCACGGTCACCCAGGGTCCTTACTATCCGCTGGCCGATGACATCCCGCTCGACAAGGACAACGACCTCGTCCGGCTCGGCGACAATCTAACCGCCGCGGCCGGGATCGTCACGCATGTCAGCGGCCGCATCCTCGATTCCGGCGGAAATCCGGTGCGCGGCGCGCTGGTCGAGCTGTGGCACGCCGACCGCGAGGGCGACTACTCGTATTCCACCGGCGTCGGCCGCAACTCCGCCTGTGATGCGAACTTTGCGGGCTTCGGCCAGTTTGTCACCGGCAGGTCCGGCGCCTTCAGGTTCCGGACGGTCAAGGCGGGCCTCTACAACGGGCGCACCCGCCACTACCACTGGGGTGTCACGCTGCCGGGGAGAACCACGCGCACCACCTCGCAGACCTTCTGGAACGAAACCGCCTACGCCCTCAACGGCACGGTCTTCGCCACCCAGAATTCCAACGACTCCGTTCTATCAGGCATCACCGACGCCGCCCGGAAGGCGAGCGTCATCCTCGACTACACCGCCGTTCCCGGCACCACCACGGGTGAGGTGCAGGCAAGCTGGGATTACGTCAGCGGCTTCACCCCGGTGGAGCCCGACTATCCCGCGCCGGGCGGTTTCGTCATTGCGGGAGAAATGGTCGCCGGCCCGTCCGGCACCCCGCGCTACCGGCTGAGGATTCCCGTCTTCGCGGGCTACACCTATGAAGTTTATGGAAACCCCACCCTGGCCGATCTGGAATGGAAGGCGCTTCCCTTCTCGCTGACACAAACCGGTGCGCCCGACCGGAACAAACAGACCGTCACCACGGAAGGCACGATCGACCTGTTCGTGACGGCCAGCGCGTCGAAGGGATTCTACAAGGTCACCTTCCGCGTCCCGGGAGCCAACACGGGCACTCCCTAACCGAGGGCGGACGCGCCGTCCTTAACATTCCTTAACACGACCGTCCCGCCACCCCGTGGTTTCATCCGCACATCCGATATGAAATCCTCGCCCCATTCCCCGCCCGATCCCCTCATCGCCCGCCGCCGTTTCCTGCACGGCCTCGGCATGGCGGGTCTCGCCCTCTTCACCAGTCCCGGCCTTTTCGCCGAGCAGCTCCTCGCCACCCCGAGACTCACGGAAGGGCCGTTCTATCCGGACAAGCTGCCGCTCGATACCGACAACGATCTGATCATCCTCAACGACTCCATCACCCCGGCGCTCGGCGAGATCACCCACCTCAGCGGCCGGATCCTTTCCAACACCGGAGCCCCCGTCCGCAACGCGGTGGTGGAAATCTGGCAGGTGGACCACCACGGCATCTATCTGAACAGCCGCGACACGAACGCCGGCGGAAAACGCGATTCGAATTTCCAAGGCTACGGCCGCTTCCTCACCGATGCGAGCGGCGCCTACTACTTCCGCACCATCAAGCCGGTGCCCTACCCCGGCCGCACGCCGCACATCCACTTCGGCATCAGCCGGAACGGGCACCGCATCTACACCACCCAGATGCTCATCAACGGCCACGCCCAGAACGACGGCGACGGCGTCTTCGAAAGCGCCGGCAGCGCGCTGGCCCGTGAGTCGCTGCTCGTCGACTTCAAACCGCTGGAAGGCTCGCGCATCGGCGAGCTCACCGCGAATTTCGACATCATCCTCGGCCTCACCCCGCAGGACCCCGAGGACGGCCATGTCCACGGCGGCATCGGGAAATCCGAAGGAGCCGGCATGGGCGGAGGCCCGCGCGGACCACGCCCTTGAGATCATCACCCGCTAACAAAATCATGAACATTCCATTCCTATCGATTGTTTCCGGCCTCCTGCTCGTCGCCCATCCGACCTCCGCCATCGAAGCGCCCAAGCTACCCGATCGCCCGCCCGGCCCGCCTCCGGGTGGGGAAATGCAGGGCCCGCAACAGACGGCGGCGGAGGAGATCAAGGAATACCTCACCCTCGACAGGAATGGTGATGGAAATCTATCAAAGGAGGAGCTTTCCGAACGTTTCCAAAGCCTCATCACCCGCGCGGATTCCGACCACGACGGCATGGTTTCCTCCGAAGAACTCGTGCAAATGATCAGCCTGCGCTTCGCCGCCAAGGCGAAACGCGGCGGCGGGCGCGGTCCGGGAGGCCCGCCGCCCGGCGCCATACCGCAGCCCGGGCCCGACGCGAAGCCGCGTCCCGGGACGCCCTGACGCGGACGCTGGTGGGAGGGCGGTTGTCAGCCCGTCGCGGGCGCACCACGGTTCCGGGGGGGACGTGTGGTCCCTGCGGCGAGCTGAGCACCGCTCTCCCTTTCCGCTTCCAACTTTGCGTTTTCGGTTTTCATTCCCTCCATGGCCGACGTCTTCACTCCGGAAAAGCGCTCCGAGGTCATGTCGAAGATCCGCGGTTGGGACACCAAGCCCGAGCTCGCCCTGCGTTCCCTGCTCCACCGCCATGGTTACCGCTTCACCGTCCGCGGCCCGAAAAACAAGCGGCTCCCCGGTCGCCCCGATCTTGTCCTGCCCAAGCACCGCACCGTCGTCTTCGTCCACGGCTGCTACTGGCACGGCCACGAACACTGCAAACACTTCCGCCTTCCCGCCTCGCGCACCGAGTGGTGGACCGCGAAAATCGAAGGCAACCGCGCCCGCGACCTGCGCGTGGAGAACCAGCTCCGCGCCCTCGGCTGGCACGTCGTCACCATCTGGGAATGCGCCCTGAAAACCGCCGCCGCACGAAGCTGGCTGGAAGCGCGGCTGCCGAAGCTCCTGGGGTGAGAGCGGCAGGAATCGCATCCGGATTGCAGTGCTTTGCCGATCGCTGGACGGAGCGATTGCCTTCCTGCCGAACTTGGAAGTGCTCCTTACAAGTTGCGGATTCGATGATCTCCCCGTCGTCCGGAAAGAGATTGCAAATGAGGGGTGTTATTCTGAGGCGTGGTGTCGAAAAGCACCGCAAGCGGTTCCGAAGTGCGGGACTGCAAATTCACCCGCCCGGCGGAATCCGGGCCGGGCTGGAAAATTGACAGAGTCCTCCCGCTCCGGTAGGTTCCGACGGTTGGCAATCCGCCCGACCGAATCATTTCTTCAAATGAAACCATCCAAAAGTCTCAACCTGAAAAGCCGCGCCGCCGAGAAAGCGGCCTCCCGGCGCGAGGACAGACAGCGTTTGGAAAAGGGTGAAAGCCCGGAGGTGCTTCAGCGCGAGAACTCCATTTTCCCACCCGGTTACTTTGAGAAAAACCGGATCATCAACTTCTCTTCGGTCATCGGTAAATGAACCACAGGGAAGCGGGCTACGAAGCGTATTTGGACTTCCTAAAGTCCCTTCGCGAATCGGGTGCCATCTATTTCATGGAAGGCGGGCAGGCCGTCAATTTTTGGGCGGAATACGTCGATTCCAGCAATCCTTCCCAACCACTCCGTCTGTTGCGTCCGTTCACCTCGAAAGATTGCGATGTCTGGATCAGTCACATCACATGGGAGCGGCTTAAACGAAATCCGGGAGGAAAACTCAGAAAAGGCACATCTCCTTCGGACGGCCAACTTGGCATTCTCACCTTGAATGACGATCCTCTGCGGGTTGTTGATCTGATGTCCAATGTCTATGGCATTCCCTCCCGGGAATATCCGCGACTGCTAGAGCGGGTGATCGACAACGGCAACATCAAGGTCATCGACCCGCTTCATCTGTTTCTCAGCAAATGCCACTGCCTTCTCGGCCTCGACCAAAGCGACCGTCAGGACGAGCGCCATGTCCGGATGATGGCCCTGATCGTGCCGGAATACCTTTCCTTCCTCATCGACAGCATCGACGGGGAAAATCTCAAAGAGCGTGCGATCCTCAAGGAAATCAAACTCCTGAAGAAAATGCTCGGAACCAGTGCCTGCCGGCGGGCCTTGAAACAGCTGGACCTCGATCCCGCCACGCTCATTCCATGGAGCAAGTTGGAAACCTGCGGACTGGAAGTGTTGGCCGCCTTCGCCCGCACCCGGCGGGAATCCCGCCTCCCTTGAGCTTCCTCCCCTTCGACGTTCCAGATCGGGCTCCCATCTTCCATCCGCGTGAATCCGCGTCCATCGGTGGTTCCATTCCTCGCCCCCGGATTTCCATTGCTCCCCCTCACACGATCCACAAACTCCGCCTCATGAACGAACCGACGGAGCGCCCCACCGGCCCGCGCGAACTCTCCCTCTGCCCCTGCAAGAGCCGCGAGACCTATGCCGCCTGCTGCCAGCCATTCCACCTCGGCAAGGCGAAACCGGAGACCGCCGAGCAACTCATGCGCTCCCGCTACAGCGCCTACTTCTTCCGGCTCACCGACTACCTCGTCGCCACCACCCACCCGGACACCCGCGCCCGCGATCTGAAACAGCGGATCGAGGAATCCATCCACGAGGTGAACTGGCGCTTCCTCACCATCCTCGGCGCCTCCAAGGGCGGCCCCGGCGACAAGGTCGGGAAAGTCGAGTTCATCGCCGAATACTTCGAGAACGACCAGCCCCACGAACTCCACGAACGCTCCCGCTTCAAGCGCTATCAGGGAGCCTGGAAATACCTCGACGGCAAAGGCTGACCCCCCCCCTTGTAGCGTCGGTCTGCGACCGTCGGACTTCCCCTTCTCCCGCCGGGGGCTCCTCTTCACCGGAGAATTCACCGCCAAGGCGCAAAGGTCGCCAAGGGACGCAGAGAAAGCCAAGCGATGTAGCGTCGGTCTGTGACCGTCGGACTTCACCCTCTCCCGCCGGAGGCTCCTCTTCACCGGAGATTTCACCGCAGAGCCGCAAAGGTCGCCAAGGGACGCAGAGAAAGCCAAGCGATGTAGCGTCGGTCTGCGACCGTCGGACTTCCCCTTCTCCCGCCGGCGGCTCCTCTTCACCGGAGATTTCACTGCCAAGGCGCAGAGGTCGCCAAGGGACGCAGAGAAATCCAGGCGATGTAGCGCCGGTCTGCGACCGTCGCACTTCGCCCTCCTCCGGGCCGGAATCAATCAGGTCAGGGCTTGATTCCCGTAAGCTCCAAGAACTTGTCCAAAGACATCGCCACTTGAATCTGCGGGCTGGTCTGGATGACGTGAATTCCGGTCGTCGATTTGGGGATATTTGCGAATTGAAGGTCGAGCTTTTCGATTTTCGGATCGTCCTCTTCCCGCACCAACTCCCCGGTGATTCCATCCAAGTGGCGAATGTACTTGAAACCGCGTTCCGCCATTTCTCTCACGAAAATCGAAACATTGATCCGTGGATTCCCCCGGGGGGAGATCCTGCCCGCCCCGAATGCAAGCGTCCGCTTGTCCGCCGCACTGAAAACATACGAACATTTCTTGCACAGATTGGCGGCCGCCCGCGTGACTTGGCCGCACCTCGGACAGGCCATTTGCTTGATTCCGGAGTCGATGCTTCCCGATGGGATCCTCTTTTTTGATGCCATAAGCGCGAGTCTGCCCGGCAACGGGTCCGGGGCAAGCAATTTCTAATACAACAGATAGAAATCAGCCGGCCCCCGCCGCTGTCAGGGCTTTCTGCCAGCGGATGTCTGTTACCACCGCCCGGAACCGGCCATATGTCCCCCACGTGATCGCGGTTCAAAACACGATTCCAATCTATCATCCGCTTGATATCCTGGGCTCGTGTTCTCCGGTCCCTTTCTCTCCACCGCCCCGTTCCTCGCCTTCCTGATCGTCCTGCTGATCCTCGTCAAGATCCTCGGCTCGCCGCGGTTCAAGGGCTGGCTGGGAGAGACGATGGTCATCGAGGCGGGTCTGAAGAAACTCGATCCGGCGTCCTACCGCCATTATCACGATCTCTATCTGCCGCGTCCCGACGCCCGGGGATCCACGCAGATCGACCATGTCGTGGTCTCACCCTTCGGCATCTTCGTCATCGAGACGAAAAACTACAAAGGCTGGATCTTCGGTTCCGAAAAGCAGCTCCAGTGGACCCAGCAGATCTACCGGTCCAAACACCGTTTCCGGAATCCGCTCCATCAGAACCACCTCCATGTGGAGGCCCTGATGGGCTTCCTCGGCCTTCCGGAAACCTCCTTCCGCCCCGTCGTCTTCTTCATCGGCGGCGCCGAATTCAAAACCCCCATGCCTCCCAACGTCCTCGACCGCGGCCTGCTGCCGTGGATCAAGCGCCACACCGCCACCCTTCTCGATCCCGCCAGCCTCCGGCGCATCCACTCCTCCCTCGACGAGCTGGACCTCACCACCGACCGCAAGGCCGCCAGCCGCGACCACCTCAAGGCGATCCAAGCGAGGATCGGATGATTCTCCGGCTCACACTCACAGATTCCGCAGCTACGTCATGCCCCGCACCCAATACATCTTCATCGACTACGAAAACGTCAGCGAATCCGACCTCTCACGAGTCACCGGCAAGGCCGTCCGGGTCTTCATGATCATCGGCACCCGGCACAAAAAACTCCCGACTTCGCTATTCCTCTTTGCCCAGGACCATCCCCAGCAACTGCGGATCATCCAGACCCCGGTCGAAGGGTGCAACGCGCTCGATTTCGTGCTCACTCTCGAAGTGGGCCGCAGCATCGCCGCCGATCCCGAGGGCTACTTCCACATCGTCTCCAAGGACACCGATTTCGATTCCGTCGTCCGCCACCTCAAGGCGGAGAAGCAACGCATCGCACGACACACCGCGCTTGCGGATATTCCCGCGCTGCGAACCCCGGAGGAACGCCTCGTCGCTCTCCACGCCGAACTCAGCGACGCCACAAAGCCTCGCCCATTGACCCGCAAGACCCTTGAAAACAGGATCAAGTCCGCCTTCGAAAACAAGGTCGAACAAGACTTTGTCGAAAAGACTATCACTCAACTGGTCCAGACCGGGATTTTCTCCATCACCGATACGGATCGGGTCGACTACAAGGCCGCCTGAGCGGTTGTGGAAGGTCACCACCCAACAGTCCGGCTGGTGATTTGAAAATGGGTGATAGGTGTTTTTTCCCCCAGTGGCCGCTGCGTCCCGCGTCAGGCCGTCGTCCGGGCATCTCGCCCGGAGGCATCCATCCTCTCTGGCGCAGGCGGGAACAAGGAGCGGCGATCTCCGAATCGCCGAAGCCCATGGGCGGGCAATGGAAAGCGATTCCCTCTCCTCACTGGCTTTTCATGGGCTCCGGCGGATCGGAGTCCGCCGCTCCTTGAAGCCTTGCGTTTCGGGAATTTTGACAAACAGCCTAACTATTCACTTCGAGGCTCCATGTTGGGCCTTCGATACCCGCGCGTGAGATCACGTCATCGCGTTAGATTGCATCTTGTTCATTGCATTCACAGCACCGATCCAACAAACTAACGAGGCGATGCTCTTCCAACTCTGGTTCCTCTTGCTTGTTCCCGGCCTGCCGTTCGGAGTGTTTTTGTTCTGGTGTCACCGCACCGTCAAGAGACGGGACCGCGAATACCGGCGACCTTTTGATGCGATGCCCCGTCCTGCGGGCTACTCGCTGCAACAACGGACCGGGGAGCTTTGGGAATCCATCTCGGAAAATCTCATGTTCTGCCTGATCTCCGGAGTTGTCGCGTGGAGCCTCTATTTTTCCAACATATCCGGATTCTGGATCCCTCTGATCCTCGGAATGGCTGCCTGTTCGTTTTCCGCACTTCGAGCAATGCGTCTGGTG
Source organism: Verrucomicrobiota bacterium (assembly GCA_040388015.1). Classification (GTDB taxonomy): domain Bacteria; phylum Verrucomicrobiota; class Verrucomicrobiia; order Verrucomicrobiales; family Akkermansiaceae; genus Luteolibacter. The sequence continues at coordinate 28,626 of JAZKCQ010000035.1, forward strand.
ATCAAGCATTCCAACCACCGCCTCGGCCTGTTGGGCGAGCAGGTCGTCGGCCAGATTCTCGACCGCTGCTGCTCGGACACCATCCGCGTGTTCCATGATCTCGAAGTGATCGAACCCGGCAAAAAGCCATGGAACATCGATCACGTCGTTCTCACCACCGCAGGCGTCTTCGCCATCGAGACCAAGACCCGCCGCAAGCCGAAAGACACCAGCCCGGGAATTCGGGAGGGCCACAAGGTCATCTTCGACGGCCAGCAACTCTTCTTCCCCGCCCCCATGGAGGCGGATCGTCACGGCCTCGATCAAGCCAAGGCCAATGCAGACTGGCTCGCCGGAAAACTCACAGCGCTCAACGGCGCACCCGTTTCCGTCGCGCCTGTTCTTGTGCTTCCCGGCTGGTGGGTGGAAGCCAAGGGCAAAGGTCCCGTCGCCGCCTTCAATCCTAAATCACTCCCCGGCTTTCTCACCGGCCGCTCCACGGTCTTATCTCCCGCTCAATTCAACGCCATCAACGCTCAACTCGAGGAACGCTGTCGGATCGATCTGACGAGGTGAAGCCGTCACCTCAATCGATCTGACCGAATTTGTTCCCATCCCCATCGACAATCGTTCCGTCGGGCAACACCTGAACCTCGACGACATACTCCTCCAAGGCCACCGCATCCTCGAAATCCCGCCCGCCGTCGATGAACTGTTGGAGCCGGATCATCATGAAATCCACGATCTCCAGCTGCGCCTCGCGCTCTGTTGGGAAAACACAGATGGCTTCCGTGGCGTCGGGATCATCGCCGCTCACTCCGCTCACGCTGTGAACCGGTCCCTGACACAGGGTGTCGATGAAGATGCAGTAGCCGCGGCTGTTCATGGCTGTGCCTCCACCTGTTTGCGGATCTTGCCGATGATCGAGCGGTAGTGCGTCGCGATCGCGTCCGCTTCTTGCGCGTCGGAGCATTCCTCGATGAGGAAGAACTCTCCATCAGGCATTTCATCGGCCCGAAGGTAGTCCGCCGTTTTTTCCCACGATTCCGCGCGTGCTTCCAGGCCGTCGAGCAGTTGCCCGCGATCGAGGTTGTCCAGTTTAAGGTGATGGATTCTTGCCATATTCTGGCAAGATTACCTGGCCAGGAGTACCGCGAACGACAAGCTGGAAGTTTTCGACAAGCCTGAAAGACTGCCCCCATGGCCCGGTCCCCTTCCGTTCGATGGACGCGTGATGAATTGCTCGTCGCACTGAACCTCTATCACAAACTGACCTTCGGACTCCTGCATTCGAAACAGCCTGCGATCATCGCCTTGGCGGAGAAGCTGGGACGCGGTTCCAACAGTGTGGCGATGAAGCTGTGCAATTTCGCATCGCTGGATCCGGCCTTGAAACTTCGCGGCATCAAGGGACTGGAAGGCGCGAGCAAACTGGACCGGGAGATTTGGAAAGAGTTTCATGAAAATCCGAACGAAACGATCCCGGCGAGTGAAGAGGCGCTGCGGCAGTTGTTGGAAGTCCCTGACAGCCGCGACCTCGAAGTGCTTCCGAGGGAAGGATTCCGCACCACCAAACGCCCGCCTGCCGGGCCGACCGATGTGATTGCGAATGTGAAACAGCGTCGCGGGCAGGAATATTTCCGAGACGCGGTGTTGAACAACTTCGGCGGCTGTTGCGGGGTCACGCTGCTCGGCATCCGCGAGCTGCTGGTCGCTTCGCACATTCTTCCTTGGGGAAGTCATGTGGAGGAACGGCTGAATGTCCGGAACGGCCTATGCCTCTCCCGGTTGCATGACGCCGCGTTTGACCGTGGGCTGATCACCTTTGACGATAGTTTGGGTTTGGTGCTTTCCAAGCGGTTGAAAACGGAACTTCCGAAACGGGCCGTCGCCGAGAGTTTCGGCGCTTACGAGGGGGAAGTTCTTCATCTGGCGAAAGACGCTGCGCTGCCCGAATTGGAATTTCTCGCCATTCATCGGGCGAAGATTTTCCGCAAGTAGCCTGAGGAGGGTGCGACTACGGCCACCCGTTTCGACGGGAATGTCGAAACTCCTTTCCCGCCGACGCTTGCGAGACGACGCCGACGAGCGCGAGACGGCGCCAACATGCGCGAGACGACGCCGACGGGTGCGGAGACGGCGCCAACATGTGCGAGACGACGCCGACAGGTGCGGAGCCGGCGCCAACACGCGCGAGACGATGCCGACGGGTGCGGAGACGGCGCCGACACGCGCGAGACGATGCCGACAGGTGCGGAGACGGCGCCAACATGCGCGAGACGATGCCGACAGGTGCGAGACGGCGCCGACGGGCGGAACTTCCCGCAACCAGGGGGAAAAGCGGTGGTTTTTGCCGGGCGGCGTCTGCGGAAACGGCGGAAATAATGCCGAATTGGTCACTGGCATCCGGCCGAAGTCTTGTGTTAGCACTGGTCCGATGGGTCGGAAAATCCGTCTCATGTTCACCAACCTAACCCAACTCATTAGAAATCAGATATCATGACAGACGACCAGACACGCCGCGTGGCCACCTTCGGACGCATCGACGGATTCGCGAAACTGTATCCGGCGGATTTCGCCGTGGGATCGAAGTCGGCGGGATTTCTCGCCATCATCCGTCAGGCCGCGGCGGCGGCGACCGGTGGCGGGACGACCCAATCCACCAGCGACGGGAAGAGCCGCGCGGGAAGCCACACCAAGGCCGAGCTTTTCGATGAACTTTACGATGATCTGGTGGCGATCAGCCGCACGGCGAAGTCGATGGCGGAGGAGGTGCCGGGACTGGCGGAAAAGTTCCGGATGCCACGTCCGGCGACGCATGCCTCGGTGCTCACCGCCGCCCGCGCGTTCGTCACGGATGCCGAGCCGTTGGCCGCAACCTTTGTCGAGTATGAGCTGCCGGCGGATTTCCTGACGGATCTGGCGGACGACATCGCGGCGTTTGAAGTCGCGGAGGACGTGCAGGGCGACGGGCTGACGCAGCGGGTGGGAGCGACGACCGGCATCGCGGAAGCGATTTCCACCGGAGTCGCCGCGCTCCGCCGTCTGGATCCGATCTTGCGGAACAAGTACCGCAGCAATGTGTCCACGCTGGCGGAGTGGATCACCGCGAGCCACATCGAGCGCTCGCCGCGCAAGGAGAAGGTGGCGGCGGCGGTGTGATGGAATTTCCGGGGTAAGGGCCGGGGGAGGGGAATTTAAGGGTGTTGCTCCTTCCCCGGCTTCTTTGTGTTGCGGTGTGGCGGGGTGGAGGGGGATTTTCCGGGAGGTGGCTCGCAAGTGTGGAGTTTTGGCGGCGGGGGCGGTGCTACCCCAAGCTGTGTATTGCATGGGCGGGAGAACTTTTCCAAACTCCGGCCGTGGCCGGCTCCCGGTGGCTTCCGATCTCCGGGCCGCGGCTGACTGCCTTTGACCAAAAAATTCAGAACTCAAGAACTCCCATGCCTCTCACGATCAAACCGAAATCCGAATGCGCCTTTGACCAGATCTCGCTCGGCGAGGTGATGCTCCGCCTGGATCCCGGCGAGGGCCGCATCCGCACCGCACGCCAGTTCGCCGCTTGGGAAGGCGGCGGGGAGTACAACACCTCGCGCGGATTGCGGAAGTGTTTCGGTTACAAGACGGCGGTGGTGACGGCGTTTGTCGATAACGAGGTGGGGCACCTGATCGAGGATTTCATCATGCAGGGCGGGGTGGCCACGGATTTCATCCAATGGCGTGAGGATGACGGCATCGGCCGGAACGTGCGCAACGGCCTGAACTTCACCGAGCGCGGCTTCGGTGTGCGCGGGGCGGTGGGAAATCCCGACCGCGGCAATACGGCGGCCTCGCAGCTCAAGCCGGGTGACGTCGATTGGGATCACATCTTCGGCAAGCTCGGCGTGCGGTGGTTCCACACCGGCGGCATCTATGCGGCGCTCTCGGAAACCACCGCCGCGCTGACGGTGGAGGCGGTGAAGGCGGCGAACAAGTACGGCACCGTCGTTTCCTACGATCTCAACTACCGCCCGTCGCTCTGGAAGACCATCGGCGGCCTGGCGAAGGCGCAGGAGGTGAACCGCGAGATCGCGAAGTATGTGGATGTGATGATCGGCAACGAGGAGGATTTCACCGCCTCGCTCGGCTTCGAGGTGGAGGGCGTGGACCACAACATTTCGACCATCGAGCTGGATGCCTTCAAGGCGATGATCGAGACGGCGGTGAAGGAATTCCCGAATTTCAAAGTGGCCGCCACCACGCTGCGTGCGGTGAAGTCCGCCACGGTGAACGACTGGTCGGCCATCCTCTGGCACGACGGGAAATTCCACGAGAGCCGCAAGTACCCGGACCTCGAGATCCTGGACCGCGTGGGCGGCGGCGACTCGTTCGCGTCCGGCGTGCAGTTCGGTTTCATGGAATTCAACGACGCTCAGAAGGCGGTGGAATACGGTGCGGCGCACGGCGCGCTGGCCTCCACGACCCCCGGCGACACTTCGATGGCCACCCGCAAGGAAGTGGAGAAACAGATCGGCGGCGGCGGCGCGCGGGTGGTGCGGTGATGGCAACTCACACGACCGACCGATGAAATCCTCTTTCTATCTGCTGCCTTGCATCGCCTTGGGACTCGGGGCTTGCAATGCCAAACGGGGTGCGGCCGCTCCCGGGATTTCCACTCAGGCGCAGGAAGAGGAGGCCAGGGTCTTGAGGGCGAAGCTGCAGGAAGAACTGGATCTGATGAAGAAGGCCGCGGCCGAATCCCTGCCCGAGGGGTGGGCGATGACGCCGACCGACCAGTTCGACCTGAGCCAGAACCCGTCGAACGACCGGGTGGAGAAAAGCGCGGAAGTCACCGAGATCACCTTCAGTTACTCCGCGGACCCCACCACCCAGATGGTCGAGGAGGGGGCGCGGGAAACAGGATTCGCCAGGCAATCCTTCCAGGCAGTGCTGCTTTTCCCTGAAAGACAGCGGGCCGGCGTTCCTGCCAATTTGAACTATCCGGGCAAGACGCCTCCGCCGACCATCGAAGCCCTGATGGTGGGCAAGACGTTCGTCCAAGTGCATCGGGGGAACATGCGTTTCGAAACGAGGGTCGAGATCAAGCGGACGGCGGGAGTCGCCGATTGCAGGGTCATCGAAGGACCGCGGCCGCTGGGTCTCCAGCCGACCAATGTCCGGATCTATCCGCTCACCAAGGCCAAGCCCGGGACCTATTGCCACGGGGCGCTCATTTCGTCGATGGGCCTCGATCGCTCACAATTGCTGGAAACGCTCGTCAGCGAGGCTGTTGAAAAAAGGCAGGCGGAGCTCGTGGCGGACGGGGTGGATCGGGAGCAGGAGCGGAACAGGATAGCGGCCCTCTACAACAGGGTGGAGTAGACATGACGCGGTGCCGGGCCGATCCGCCGCAGTCCATGGGGGTGACGGTGGGGGGTGGGACGCCGCATTTTACCGGCGTTTCATGGGCTTCGGCGATTCGGAGATCGCCGTTCCTGTTTTCTGGCTGCGGCCCCGTGAAATCCGAATCGCGGAAGCAGCTTTTGGCGGGGGCTAGGGTTCGGTTTTCTCGGCTGCGATTTCCTTCAGGCGGATGTCCTTGAAGGCGATGGGTGAGCCTTCGGATTCGAGGCACAGGTAGCCGGAAGCCGGCTCGCAGTGTTCGCCGCCGGAGACCTGGGTGCCGTTGACCCAGAGTTTCACGACGCCGTCGATGGCGCGGATCAGGTAGTGGTTCCATTCGCCGGCACCCCTGGACCGCTGCCGGGTGGGAAAGCTGCGGCTGCCGTCGGGCGAAAGGGGAGGGAAGGGCTTCATTTTCGATCCGCCGACGGGAAACACGTCGCCGTGGCAGGTGAACCAGTCCGCCTTCTTTCCGGAGCTCTTCTCGTAGGCCGCGGTGTAACCCAGATCGAGGACCTGTACCTCGATGCCCGCCGTGGGGAGTCCGGGCGCGGTGAGTGCGTCGATCGAGGACTTCGGGGCCCAGACGAAGACTCCCGAATTTCCCGCCGGCTTGAGGTGGCACCAGGAGATGGCCATTTCAAAGTTCCGATACTCCTTCGCCGTCCGCAGCACGCCGACCGGGGTGCCGCTGCAATGAAGGGTGCCATCCTCCTTCCACTGCCAGGTGTCGGCGGCTCCATTCACGGCGGCGAAGTCCTCCTTTCCGAGGGCCTTCCAATCCGGCGCTTGAGGATCGGGAGCTTCCTCCGCGAGGGCGGAGACGACGAGGAGGCACAGCAGTGGAAGGGTTTTCATGGCTCCGTTCGTGTAGGCGGAACGATCCGCGCATCTTTCAATCAACACATTCATGACTAAATAGAGCGATTTAGTATTTTAAGTGTTGACCGGCGGTGGGATTGCTGGTTGTTTCACGTCGTTCCCGATGAAACACCTCTACACGATCACCCGAACCGCGAGCCATCCTGCGATGGTCATGCGTTGTCGATGTGCCTGATCGTGGTGCGGTGGCCGTCGTTTCGGCCCCGCCCTTTGGCAACCCCTGCGTGGGGATCGCCTCTACCGTTTTTTCCATAAGCCGTGGTTGGCTGGTCCATCGCGCCCTGTCCCGGGTCCTTCCCGGGGCGGGGCCCGAAAGCCCGAACGAAACCGCCCTTTTTTCCGAAACTCCCAACTTTCTTTTACCCATGAACCTCTCCACCGCCGATCTTGCGGCCACCACCGTTTCCTCACCCAAGCTCGACCTCATCCAGCTCACCTGGACCCACATCACCGAGCGCTACCTGAAGCGCATCGCGTCGAACCGCATCCTCACCGGGCGCGTCCGCGCCATCCGCCTGCTGGCCGTGCACGACGCCATCCACTCGGTGATCGATCCCGGCAACGGCCATGTGTACCGGGAGATTTCCGAAGGATCCACCATCGAGGCCGCCTACACCGCGGCCGTCCGGGCGTCCCATGACATCCTCGCCGCCGTCTTCACCGACACCGACGACCGCGAAGACCTCACCGATCATCTGGAGGAGAGCCTTTCGCTCATCGGCAAGGAGGACGAGAAGGAGGTCGGCCTTTTCAGCGGGGCCGATTCCGCCGCGGCCTACATCCGCAGCTTCGCCCCGCTGATCGCCAACCGGGGGGCGGTCCGATCCGCGGCAACCCGTTTCCGGCGCGATCTCGCGGCGGCGTGACGGCGGTGCGGAAAGCCCGGGCCATTCAAAAAGAGTCCGTTGTGGCACACCACGGGCTTTTTTGCTTTCATGCACGCAGCCATGACCGCCTCCGGCCCCGAAAACCTCTCTTCCTCCACCCGCCGGACCGCGCTGGTGATCGCCCGCATCATTTTCTACATCGGCCTGCTCCTCGGGATGATTCTCGGCGCCGGGGCCGTGACCTTCCTGATGGTGAGGCCCGAGTTGTTCCCGAATTCCACCGAACGCTGGCTGGTCGGTGCGGTCTTCATCGGCCTCGCGGTGATGTCCTTCGGCTTTTCCGGCATGGCGAAGTCGCGCATTGAAAAGCTCAAGGCCGGCGACTCTTGAAATTCGCGAATCGGGCATGATGGTGGGGGCGCATGTCCGCCGCCGCCCTCCAGCCCTTCTTCAAGACCAAGGGCTGGCGGCCGTTTGAGTTCCAGCAACAAACGTGGGAGGCCTATCGGGCAGGGAAATCCGGGCTGCTCCATGCGCCGACCGGATTGGGAAAAACCCTCGCCGTCTATCTCGGCCCGCTTTCGGAAGACCTCTCGAACGAACCGGGCTGCCGCATCCTCTGGCTCACTCCGCTGCGGGCCCTCGCCGCCGACACGCTGAGGGCGCTGCGCGAACCGCTCGCCGAACTGGCCCCGCACTTCGAGGCGGAGGCGCGCACCGGCGACACCCCCGCCGCGCTGCGGGCACGCCTGCGGAAACGGCTGCCACACACGCTGGTGACCACGCCGGAATCGCTTTCCCTGATGCTCACGCACGCGGATTTCTCGGAAAAGCTCTCGGGCCTGCGCTGCGTCATCGTCGATGAATGGCACGAGCTGCTGGGCAGCAAGCGCGGGGTGCAGACGGAGCTGTGCCTCGCCCGGCTGCGCGCGTGGTTTCCCGGGCTGCGCGTCTGGGGGCTCTCGGCGACGTTGGGAAATCTCACGGAAGCGCGGCAGGCGTTGCTGGGGGATGCGTTCGAGGGGTCGGTGGAAATTTCCGCCGATCTGGAAAAGCGGCTCACCATCGAAACATTGATCCCGAAAGAGATGGATCGTTTTCCATGGGCGGGACACATCGGCACGCGGCTCGCGCCGCAGGTGGTCCGCCACATCGACAAAGCGGCGACCACCCTGCTGTTCACGAACACCCGCTCGCAGACGGAGATCTGGTTTCAAGAGCTGCTGAGGCTCAGGCCGGATTGGAAGGACCGCCTCGCCATGCATCACGGGTCGCTGGACCGCGCCGAGCGCGACCTCGCCGAGAACGGGCTTCGCGACGGCTCGCTGAAATGCGTGGTCTGCACGTCGTCGCTCGATCTCGGGGTGGATTTTTCACCGGTCGATCAGGTCGTCCAGGTGGGGTCACCCAAAGGGATCGCACGCCTCATCCAACGCGCCGGCCGCTCCGGCCACCAGCCCCGCCGACCGTCCCGCATCCTCTGCGTGCCCACCAATGCGCTGGAACTCGTCGAATTCGCCGCCGCCCGCGAGGCCGCTCTCGCCCGCGAGATCGAGACGCGCCGGCCGCTCCGCAAACCACTTGATGTGCTCGTCCAGCACCTCGTCACCTGTGCGATCGGCGTGCCGTTCCTGCCGGACGACATGCGCCGGGAAATCCTCTCCACCCGGGCCTACGCCGATCTGACCGAGGATGAATGGCAATGGGCGCTCGGCTTCATTTCCAACGGCGGCAAGGCCCTCGCCAGCTACCCGCGTTATCAAAAAGCCCGGATCGAGGACGGGCGCTACCTCGTGGACGACAAGCAGCTCATCCTCCAGCACCGCCTGAGCATCGGCACCATTTCCAGCGACCCGGCCATTTATATCAAATTCGCCAACGGCCACACCTTGGGCACCGTCGAGGAATCCTTCATCGCGGGGATCCGGACCGGCGGCCATCTCATCTTCGCCGGTCGGCATCTGACGCTCGTCCGCTTTCACCAGCGAGTCGCCACCGTCAAGCCTGCCGGAAAGACCACCAAGGGCCGCATCGCGATCTGGGGCGGAGCGAAGATGTCGCTGTCCTCCGAGCTGACCCATGCCATCGCCCGCCAGCTTTCACCCGCATCTTCGGCGGATCCGTCGCCTTCGCCGGAAATGGAAGCCATCCGGCCCATCCTCGACATCCAGCGCCGCTGGTCGCGGGTTCCATCGGATGATTCCTTGTTGGTGGAATTCACCCGCTCGAGAGAAGGCGAGCATCTGTTCATCTTCCCCTTCGCCGGCCGTCTTGTCCATGAAGGCCTTGGCGCGCTGGTGGCGTACCGCATCAGTCAGGAGACAGGCCAGGCGGTCCAGGCGACCCAGAACGACTATGGATTCTCCCTGACCGCGAAACGCGGGCTGGTTCTGGATGAACCGTCGCTCCGCCGTCATCTGAGCCCGGAGGGTTTGTTGGAAGATCTGGTCGCCTGCATGAATACCGCCGAACTAGCCCGCAGGAATTTCCGCGAAATCGCCCGGGTGTCCGGTCTCATCCTCCAGCCGCCGCCGGGCCGTCAGGATCGTTCCCGCCGCGAGCTCCAATCCAGCTCCACCCTGCTCTACGAGGTGCTCCAGCGCTATGATGCGGAGAACCTCCTTCTCAAACAATCGGAGCGGGAGATCCTCGAAAAGCAGCTGGAATTCACCCGGCTGAACCAAGCCATCCATGATCTGGAGAAGCGTCCATACCACCTCGTGGAAACGGAACATCTCACACCCATGGCTTTTCCCTTATGGGCGGACCGGCTCCAGTCCACCCACGTCGCGGCGGACGCGGCCACCCGGCTCGCCAATATGTTGGACGAACTGAACAGGGCGGCTCGAAATGAGACGCCGCCGGGACGTGACCGCTGATGCTATCAGCGAACCAAGTCCATCGGGCGAAATGCTCAGCCCAGCGCGGTCGCCGCAGACTTCGAGGAACGATGGTGTTTTGAAATCACAGGACGCGACGCGGGATGGGTCACCGCATGGATCAACGCCAGATAGTTGATCATGAGCGGGTGGGAGGCGGATTCCTGAGAGTTGGATTGATGGCGTTTTTTCATAATGGGATGAGGTTGCCCGGGAATCTTGCAATGAACGGGCCAAGTTTTCCCGATCACTTGGAAAGCTGATTTCAAATAACTTATGGAAGTCGTGCTGCGCGCGGGATCTCCGGGGATATTGCAAAACATCTCCTGAACCATTCCGAATCGTGCCGATTTCACCGCGGCAGCGCCGATGCCGGACGGGTTGGACCTTGATTTGAGACCGCCATGCACTACCCAGTTACCATCCACGCGAAACCCACCGACGGTTGGAATGTCACCCCTCACAGATCATCCCGCAATCACGCTCCTGCCGGAGGGCGCCGCCTTTCTCAGTGATTCACGGACCTTGGTCGTTGCGGACGTTCATCTTGGAAAGTCCGCGGCATTCCGCGCGCGGGGCCTGCCGGTGCCCGAGGGCGACACCGCCCGGGATCTGGCCCGCCTCGCCGCGCTCGCGGAGAAATGCGGTGCCGCCAGCCTGGTCATCGCGGGCGACCTGTTTCACGCCCCGTCAGGCATCACGGCCGAACTCGAGGAGGCGCTCGGCCGGTTCCTAACATCATTCGCCATGCCGGTCACACTCGTCACCGGGAACCATGACGCCAGGCTCAAGCGCATACCGGCGGGCCTCCGCTCCGTGCCGCATCTGGATCTCGGGAAAACCATCAGGATCCTGCATGACCCCGCCTGCGCGGCGGGGGATCGCCTCCATATCTCAGGGCACTGGCATCCCGTGGTGAAGATTCCGGACGGCAGGCGCACCTCGCTGCGGCTGCCATGTTTCCTTTTCCGAAACAACACGCTGGTCCTGCCCGCGTTCGGTAGTTTTACGGGAGGAGCGATCCTGTCCGCCGGGCCGGACGATCGGATATTCGTGGCGTTGCGTGAGGAAATGGTCGAAATCCCATCCGCGCTGCTGCACCCCTCCTTTAGTTCGTGACTTCACGCGGGTTTCCAAGGTAATGGTTAGCCACCATGACCGAGGAAAATCCCTATGCCACGCCCGAGACAGATCCCGTCCTGATCCCACAGCCGGCCGCGGGCCAGCTGGAGCTGGCAACCCCGAGCGAGCGGTTCGTCGGCTCCCTGATAGACGGGTTGATCGGTCTGGCACTGGTGATCCCTCTCTGGGGGGCGGCATTTCTGTTCGGTTGGATCAGTTCGATGGAGGATATGGGCAGGGTCGGTTTTCTTTTCACCCTCGGGCTGACCGTGGTGCATTTCGTCCTGCTGATGGCGATCCAGTGGAAATGGTTGAAGTCCACCGGACAAACGATCGGCAAGAAAGTGGCGAAGACGAGAATCGTGACGATGGATGGGAAAAAGCCCGAGGCCAAAGACATCGTCCTCAAGCGTTATGCCTTCGTGAGCGCCATCAGTCTGGTGCCGGTGATCGGAGGAGTCCTGGCGTTGGTGGATGCGCTGCTGGTTTTCAAAAGCGACCGCCGCTGCCTCCATGACATGGTCGCGGGAACCCAGGTGGTGAAGTTCCGCCCGGGAGACTCCGTCTCCTGAGCGAGTGGTGCGGGAACCTGGGTTGAAACGGAACGGCGGGCGGACTCCATCCATCAGGGGTGGACTCCGCCCTTCAAATCTCCCGTATTGCCATTTCGTGGAATGGCGCTAGGGTCCGCCCCTTTCCCGACCAACCATGACGACTCCCGAACTCTACGCGCAACACGTTCTCCCCACTTACGGGCGGTTTCCGCTTGTTCCCGTGCGAGGAGCCGGTGCCCGTCTCTGGGATGATACGGGGAAGAGCTATCTCGATTTCTGCATGGGCATCGCCGTGTGCTCGCTGGGTCACTGCCACCCCCTGCTGGTGGAAGCCATCCGCCACCAGGCCGGTGAGCTGATGCATGTTTCGAATCTCTATCAGAGCCCGCTCCAGGCGGAACTGGCGGAGGAAATCAACACGCATCACGTGAAGCTGGCGGGGAAGGTTTTCTTCTCGAACTCCGGAGCCGAGGCGAACGACGGCCTGATCAAATCCGCCCGCCGCTTCGGCCTGAAGCGCCCGCAGGCCGATGGCTCGCAGCGTTATGAAGTGGTGACGTTCCTGCAATCGTTCCACGGCCGCACCCTCGGTGCGATGTCGGCGACGGGTCAGTCGAAGATCCAGGAAGGCTTCGATCCGCTGCTTCCCGGTTTCCGTTATCTGCCCTTCAACGACATCGCCGCGCTTGAAAACGCCGTGCGCCCCGAGACCGCCGCCATCCTGCTGGAGCCGATCCAGGGCGAGGGCGGCGTCAACATGGCGACGCCTGAATTCCTGCGTGCCGTGGCGGCCCTTTGCAAGAAACACGATCTGTTATTGCTGCTCGACGAGGTGCAGGTCGGCTTCGGCCGCCTCGGCGACGCTATGGGCTGGCGCATGATCGCGCCGGAAATCCAGCCCGACGGCATCTCATGGGCCAAGGGCATGGGCGGCGGCGTGCCGATCGGTGCCTTCTGGCTCAGCGACCGCGCGGTCGCTGATGACGGCACGGCGCTTTCCTCGCTGATGGGGCCCGGCTCGCACGGCTCGACTTACGGTGGAAACCCGCTCGTCTGCGCGGCGTCGCTCGCGGTGTTGAAGGAAGTCCGCGAAAAGGAACTCGCCGTGAATGCGATCCTCCAGGAAGTCCGCATCCGCGAAACGGTGAAGTCATGGAACCTCCCGGTCGTCACCGAAGTGCGTGGCCAGGGGCTTCTGCTGGGCATCGCTCTCGATCCGGCGCTCATTCCGACACCGGAAGGAAAAACGGCGGCGCTGGTCGTCGTGAACAAACTGATGGAACGCGCGCTGTTGGTCCCGCCAGCCGGCCCGAATGCCTTCCGTTTGCTACCTCCGCTCAACGTCACCGACGCGGAGGTCGATGAAGCGCTTGTCACCATCCATTCCGTGCTTTCCGAGTTCTAACTTTTCCAGCTCATGCAACATCTCCTTTCCATCGAACAACTCAGCGCCAGGGAAATCCAAGGCCTGCTCGACTCCGCCGCCTATCTCAAACGGCAGCGCGGCCGTGACGGCCAGGTCCTTGCCGGACAGACGTGGGCGCTGATTTTCACGAAATCCTCCACCCGGACCCGCGTGTCGTTCGAAGTCGGCATCCGCGAACTCGGCGGCTTCCCGATGTTCCTTTCGAAAAACGACATCCAGCTCGGCCGCGGCGAACCGATCAAGGACACCGCCCGGGTGTTAGGGCGCATGGTGCACGGAGCGATCATCCGGACCTTCGCGCAGCAGGACGTGGTGGATTTCGCGGAGTATTCGAAGATCCCGACGATCAACGCGCTGACGGACGACGAGCATCCCTGCCAGATCCTGGCGGATTTGCTGACGATCCAGGAAAAGCTCGGCACCTGGGAGGGGAAGAAAGTCGCATTCATCGGCGACGGCTTTTCCAACATGACCATCTCGTGGATGTGGGCGGCCAAGCACCTCGGCTTCGAGCTCGCGGTGGCGGCTCCCGTTTCCTGCCAGCCGCCTGCTGAGTTTCTTGCGAAACTTGCCGCACCGAATGTCACCGTCACCACCGATCCTGCGGTGGCGGCGAAGGGCGCTCATGTCATCAACACCGACGTCTGGCTTTCCATGGGCCAGGAAGATCAGAAGGAAAAGGAACTGGAGTTCGCGGGATTCCAAGTGAATGCGGAGCTGCTCGCCGCCGCGGCGCCGGGGCACATCGTGCTCCACTGTCTTCCCGCCTACCGGGGCAAGGAAATCAGCGAAGAGGTGCTGGAACTGCACGCGGACACGATCTTCCAACAGGCTGAAAACCGTCTCCATGCCCAGAAGGCGATCTTAGTAGCGCTCGCGCGGAAATAACGGCGGTCAGTCCACGAACGGGTTGAGGACGCGAATCGTTCCGTAAGTCTGCCCGTGGCTAAAATCTTCGGAAAATACCGTGTGGCAGCCGAGCTCCATCGCCGCGGCGATGATGGCTCCGTCCCAGTAGGAAACCTGATAGCGCTTCCGGTGCTCCAAGGCCGACCAGAATACCGATTCCGTCAGCGGCAGGATCGGATAATTGCCGAGCGACTCCAGAACCGCGGTCACCTCCTTTTCGGGAAGCTTCATCTTGCGTGTCGCGTTGACATAGAACTCTCCGAGAACCTGAACGGAAAAGCCAATACCTTCAAAGTCTAGCAATTCCCTCGCACGATCACGCTTGCCGCGCTCGGAAATATCTTCGGATGTCGCGTAAAGAAGGATGTTTGTGTCGAGAAAGACCTTAGCGCGCATTGGCATCTGCCCGGCTGAGGCGTTTGGAGGCGGAAACCCCGTGCAACTGGTCCATCGCGGCAAACAATTTTTGGGAGCGCTCCTTCGCATTCATCTGGCCTTCGTTCAGCACGCTTTCCAGTCCTTGCAACACCAGTTCGCGCAGTGTCGTCCGGCGCTCGGCCGCCAGAACCTTCACCCGCTGGGCGATGGCATCGGGGATTTCGATGGTCGTTTTCACAAACCGTAAATACGGCGATACGGCTCTCCTGTCAACGATGCAGAACGAAGCTGGCAAACGCATGCCCTTTCCGGTACTCTCCGTCCGTGATCGCGCGGCAGAAGACGAAGTATCCGGTTTCCCCATCCCTGCGGCAGTATCTCTATCATTTCGACCGCCAGCGCGAGATTCCGAAGGTCTATGACGAGCTTTGCCGGTTTACCGGAGCGATGCCGTATGAGGATCCTTCCGGCCGCGAGACGCTGTGGATGACCGTGATGTATCCGCCGGCGGTGTTCGCGGAGCTGCGGCCGCGGCTGACGAGCATCTACACCGAGTTGAAATTGGGCCGCGACGCGGAGCAGCACGAGCACTTGCTGGTGGACCGCATCGACTTCGGGGATTTCGGAAATTCGAAGCCGTTCCGGGTCCGTGTCACCAACCTTTTCAACGACAACTCGGACTACTTTTACGTGAAGCAGGCCGACGCATCACGCATCTACGGGCTGGAGCTGGAGCACATCCTCTCGCCGAACCGGATCAACTATCTGGTCAACGGCAACACCCTGATCGAGGAGCATATTTCCGGCGTGCCGGGCGATGTTTTCCTGCGCGACTACCTCCAGCGTCCCGGCCTGAACAAGGTGCGGATCGCCAAGGAGTTCACGAAATTCACGGAGCGCAGTTTCATCCGGCTGTTGGGCGACATGCGGAGCGTGAACTACGTGGTCGAGATCACGCCGGATTTCGAGGAGGTGCAGTATCGCGTCCGGGCCATCGATTTCGACCAGCAGTCGTACGAGGGAAACGGCAACATCTATCTGGCGTTCCGCTTCAACTCGAACCGCAAGGTGACGCGGCTGGCGTTCGAGGTGCTCAACCGCAAGAGCATCGACCAATACGTGGCCGAGGAGCACGCGCAGATGGCCCGTCGTGCCAAGGTCGAAAGCAGCCGTCTCCGTGCCCTGCTCGGCGTGATGCGGCGTGAGGACATCGCCCCACGCGAGCATGTGGTCACTCTGGCGCGGGAGCTGGACCGGATGCACTCGACGAGCGGATTCGGCGATTGCCAGTCGATGGGGGAGCTCACGGCGATGCACATTTCGCTGATGCTGGATATCAAGCCGGGGAACGTCGTGGTGAATCATCCGCTCTGAGGCGCTGGACTCCCGGGAAAACCCCGGCCAAGCTGCCGCCATGAAACGCCTTTTCCTGCTCGACGGCATGGCCCTGGTTTACCGGGCCCATTTCGCGTTCATCCAGAATCCGATCCGCAACTCGAAGGGCACCAACACCTCCGCGCTCTACGGCTTCATCAACACGCTGCTGTTCATTCTGGAAAAGGAGAGCCCCACGCATATTGGAGTCGCCTTCGACACCTCGGCTCCCACTCCGCGCCACATCCGCTACCCGGCCTACAAGGCGCAGCGCGACGAGATGCCGGAGGAACTCGCCGCGGCCATCCCGCATGTGAAGGATCTGTGCCGCGCGTTCCACATTCCGGTGTTGGAAATCGACGGTTTCGAGGCGGACGACATCATCGGCACGCTGGTGAAGAGGGCGGAGCCCGATGGCTTCGAGTCCTTCATGGTCACGCCGGATAAGGACTTCGCCCAACTTCTATCCGCCAGCACCTTCATGTGGAAACCCGGCCGCAAGGGGACGGATCATGAGATCATCGGCCTGCCGCAGCTTCCGGAAATCTGGGGCGTCGCGGAACCGCATCAGATCATTGATTTGTTAGGATTGATGGGCGACGCGTCGGACAACATTCCCGGCGTTCCCGGCATCGGGCCGAAGACCGCGCAGAAACTGATCGCCGATTTCGGATCGGTGGAAAATCTGCTGGCCAACACCGCGACGCTCAAGGGCAAGCAGAAGGAAAATCTCGAGGCCCACGCGGACCAGGCGCTGCTCTCCAAGGAACTCGCCACCATCCTGCTCGATGTGCCGGTGGAGGTGAGCTGGGAGGATCTCATTCTATCCAAACGCGATGACGAGGCTCTGAAGACGCTGTTCAACGAATTCGAGTTCCGCACGCTGTCGAAGCGGCTCTTTTCCGTAGCAAATGATGAGGCGACTCCGTCCGAAGAAGCCGTTACACCGACGATTTTCGAAACCTTCAAGTCCATCCGCGAGGTCGAGCACACCTATCACCTTGCCGATACTCCCGAACTTCAGAAGCAACTCTTCACCGAACTCGCCCAACAGAAATCCTTTTGTTTCGACATCGAAACCACGGGCCTCGACCGTTTCACCTCGAAACTGCTGGGCATCGCCTTTTCATGGAAAGAAGGCGAGGGTTGGTATCTTCCTTACGCGGATTCGTTGAAGTCCGAGATCCGCACCGTGCTGGCTTCGCCCGCGGAAAAGATCGGACACAACCTGAAGTTCGACCTCTCGCTGCTGCTCCATCACGGCATCGAGGTCGCCGGGCCGTTTTTCGACACCATGCTCGCGGACACGCTGGTCGCGCCGGAGCGCCGCCACTCGATGGACTATCTGTCAGAAATCCTTCTGGGCTACACGCCGGTCAAACTCGCCGATATTTCGAAACCCGCCGCCGAGCCTGAGGCCGCCGCTTCCTTCGATCTCTTCGCCCACGCGGAAAAAACCAAGGCCTCCAAGGATCTCGACATCGCCTCGATCCCGCTCGCCGTCCTCGCGGAATACGCGGCGGAGGATGCGGATGTCACCTTCCAGCTCGCCCAAAAACTCAAGCCGGTGCTCGCGGCATCGGGTCAGGAAGACGTGCTGAAAAAAATCGAAGGTCCGCTGCAGCCGGTGCTGGTCGCCATGGAAATGGAAGGCATCGCCATCGCTCCCGCCGCCCTAACGGTCATCGGCGACGAGCTCCAGATCCAGATCGACGAGCTGGTGAAATCCATCCACGGCCACGCCGACCGCTCGTTCAACATCGCCTCGCCGAAGCAGCTGGGTGAAATCCTGTTCGACCAGTTAGGTCTCGCCGACAAGGCGAAAAAAACCAAGACCGGCCAATACAAGACCGACGAGCAGACGCTCGCCACACTCGAAGGCAAGCATCCCATCATCACCGACATCCTGGCCTGGCGCGAGGCGACCAAGCTGAAATCCACCTACCTCGATGCTCTGCCCAACCACATCGTCGCGGAAACCGGCCGCATCCACACCACCTTCCATCAGCTCGTCGCCGCGACCGGACGCCTCGCCTCGACCGATCCGAATTTGCAGAACATACCAGTTAGATCCGAGGCGGGAAGGAAGATTCGCAAGGCGTTCGTGCCGCGCGAGGGTTTCACGCTGCTTTCCTGCGACTACTCGCAGATCGAGCTGCGCGTGATGGCGGCTCTCTCCAAAGACGCGACCATGATCGAGGCGTTCCAGAACGATGCGGACATCCACACGATCACCGCCGCGAAGGTGTTTGTCGTGGAGCCGGAGAACGTCACGTCCGACATGCGGCGCACCGCGAAGATGGTGAACTTCGGCATCATCTACGGCATTTCCGCCTTCGGCCTGAGCCAGCGGCTGGCGATTCCACGGACCGAGGCGGCGAACATCATCGACGCCTATTTCCGCGAGTATCCGGCGATCCGCGAGTTCATGGACCGCACGGTGAACGAGGCGCGCGAATCCGGCTACGTCGAGACCATCGCCGGGCGCCGCCGTTATTTTCCCGACCTGACTTCCGGAAACCAGAACCTCCGCGGCAATGCCGAACGCGCGGCCATCAACACGCCCATCCAAGGCACCGCGGCGGACATGATCAAGCTGGCGATGGTCCGCGTGGATGCCCTGCTACGGGAAAAGCCGTACCAAACGAAAATGCTGCTCCAGGTGCACGACGAACTCGTTTTCGACCTCGCGCTCGACGAGCGGGAAGAGCTCGTCCCGAAAATCCTCGAAGCGATGAAAACCGCCCTGCCGTTGCCGAACGGCGTGCCCATCGAAGTCCAGTCCGGCACCGGCCCGAACTGGCTGGCAGCGCATTGAGTGGAATCATGTGTTCCGAACCTCGCTGCCGGCAATCGATCCGGGTGGGGCCGCCGGGACACGTTCACGCGCCCTATCGACAAAAGGGAGCTCAGGCGTTATAGCCTTTTCCCATGACCGAAAACCCCACTCCGCCCGCCCTGCAGAAACCCGGCAATTCCTGCCTGGTCAAGGGCCTGATCGGCCTTCTGGTGCTGGCACTTGTTCTCGGCGGTCTGTGGTGGTGGTTCAACCGCCCGATCCAGCCGGTGGTGCTGACCGTTCAAGAGAAAGTGGCGGTCGAGGCGAAAGTGGAAGCGATTCAAAAGCCCACTGAGCCGAAGTATGAAAAGGGCTCCAAGGAAATCATCCTCACCGAGCGGGAGTTGAACGGATTGCTCAATGAAAACACGACGCTCGGAAAAACCGTCAGCTTCGAGCTCGCCACCAATGCCATCCACGCCCGCGTCGAGACGGATCTCGACAAGGATCTGCCGTTGGTCGGGGGCAAACATCTGAAAGCCCGGGCGCGGTTTCTGGTCAGCGGGGACTCCACGCATCCGGGTTTCGTGCTGGATGATGTGACCGTTTGGGGCATTTCCCTGCCAAACGACTGGCTCGCTGGGATGAAAGGGCATGATTTGTTGGGCGAGGCTCTCGGCGGAGGGAAAGGTGGCAAGTTGCCCGGCGTTGAGGAATTCAAAGTGGAGTCCGGCAAGCTGATCATCCGGTTGGCGGAGTGAGAAAACCGTCCTCTTTTCATTCCAGCCTCTGAGCAGATTTTTCGTTCAGAAGTGTAAATCATCGCCATATTTAGGGCGGAAACCTGTTGGTAAAATTTACAGGATCCCGAGCGAGTGGATTTTAGGATTTTTCATGAAAAGATAATTCAATAAAAATAAACAAGTTGCTACAAAATTTACGCACCCGTAAACATTTGGCGTAAATCATGCTTATCAATAAGTGTGAACTAAAGTTTGTTTTTTAAATTCAAACATCCTTTAGGATACTCCCCCCAAAATTATGAAATCAATCCTATCTCCTATTCTTGGCATCGCCGTTTTGGCGATGAGCACTTCGGCTGCTTCAGCCGTTTCCATTATCGCCACCGATGTTGCAGGTCAGAAATTGTCCTCCACAGGGACTTCGAGCTATTCCGGAACGTTTGTTCTTCCTGGCTATGACGCTACAACCCAGATGGTCCAAAGTGCCCAAGCGACATTCGTTTTCAGTGACGATTCGCTTTTCGATTCGAATGAATATGCCAAAATCAGTTTGGGTTTTGAAAATTTTGGCAGTCTTGAGGTCGATGGCATTCCGCTCCTTCCTTGGACCTATACGTTTTTCTCGGGCAACCTGACCATGCTGACCACTCTTTCCAGCACCGGCCAACTTGATTACACGATCACTGCCACGAGCGGTGACTTCTGGTACAAGGGCGGAGTTCTCAAGGCTGAGGTGACCCAGCGTCCCTCGACCAACAACATCCCAAACACCCCACCACGGGTTCCGGATGGTGGAGCATCCGCCGCCCTATTGGGGATGAGTCTGCTTGCGGTTGCTGGTTTGAAGAAAAAGCTCGGCCGCTAAAAAGCCGGCTCGGACAAGAAATCATCGTTTAAGTATAAACTGACCAAGCACCCGGATCATTTCCGGGTGCTTTTTTTGTGCAGTGGGCGCGAGTTAGACCGTGAAAATGGCTTTGTTGGCCTCGGAAGCACATCAACAGCCTCTCATTGGGATGACGGGTGTTTTGACAACAAGGGTTCTGCAAATGCGGCGGTTGGTCTCGGGTCTTTGCTCCAGAAACGGGTCCCGAGCTTTCGGTCTGAAGTACCCCGGGTTGCCTTGACTGGAAAAACATACATCGATGGTGTGAACTTTGAAAGCCACAGGCACGCCGCGTTCCAAGGCGATTGTGGGGAGATTCGGATGAACATCATTCGAGTGAATCGCTCCTCAGCGGCACCTTCCGAATTTCGGGCCCTCGCCAACAAGACGTTCCCCAACACGAAAAAGCCCCGGCCGAGTGATCGGCCGGGGCTTGGGGGAATCCGGTTGAAGTGATCAGTTCACTTTCACGCGGAGGAAGCCTTTTCCTGTCAGGTTGTTCGAACCGTTCAGGCTGAAGGTGCGGTATTCGTAGCCGGAGGGCGCCGCTGGCAGGCCGGTGGCGACCGGTGTGGCGAGCGGAGTGACTCCCGTGGTGAAGCCTGCGAGATCGAGGCTGCCCTGGATGGTGTAGCCTGTCAGGCCGTCGGTGGTGTTCGCGGCCGGTGACGGCGAGCCGGCGAAGGCCGGCGTGCCGGTTCGGACCGCGATGGTCATGAGCAGTTCCTTGTCGGTGTCTCCATCGGCGGAGCTGTCGGCTTGGAGGTGATAGACCTTCGGACCGTTGCTTCCGTTGTTAGGAACACCGCCGAGGGCGAACTCGAGGGAGTTTGAGCTGCCGTCGCCATCGGGATCCGCGGTGGCTCCGATGATGGCTGGATTGGTGACACCGGGGAAGTAGGTGCTGGTCCAGGCATCATAGGCGGTGCCGGTGCCGACGGAGAGCGTGAGCACGCTGGTGGCCTCGGAGAAGGTCCAGGTTTTCGTGCCGTCGATCCTGGTCCAGACGTTGTTGGATTCGGTGAATCCGACGACGCTGAAGCTGGCTCCGTAGGTTTTGTTCACCGAGCCGTCGACGAGCGTCCAGCTGTTCCCATTGGTGATGTTGGCACCGCCGAGTTCGAGGTTGAAATCCCCGTCCAAGGCGGCGGTTCCGGTGCCGGTGATGCGGTTGGCGACTCCGTTCGCTCCGATGAAGAAGCGGAGGCGCGCATCGTCGGCGAGGGTGATGCCCCCGGCGTTGACCGCGGTGTTGCCGAGGTAGGTGTTCTGCCCGGCGAGCGTGAGCGTGCCGGCACCGGTCTTGGTGAGTCCGCCAGCACCGCCGGCGTCCTGGAGGGCGCTGATGACGGTGATGTTGTGGGAGTTGGTGTCGATGTTCGCACCGGCTGCCTCCACGCTGACGACGGTGAGGCCTTGCATGAAGGTCGCGCTGTCCGCGGCGGCTTTCAGGGTGCCTCCCTTGAAGTTGAAGACGCTGGTGCTGGTGGCGGTTTCGCTACGGACTCCGCCGACGGTGAGTGTGCCGCCGGTGAGGTTGTAGGTGTTGGTGCCGGAGGCGGTGAGCCTGCCGAGGATGACCGCACCGGTGCCGCCGACGGTGGTGCCGTTGTCGCTGTAGGTGGTGAGTGTGCCGCCGGTCTGGGTCACGGTGTTGTTGGCGGAGGTGGACTCGTTGCCGACCCGGAGCGAGGCGTTGTTCATCAGTTGCACTTCGGCGGTGCCGCGGATGGTGAGCGTTGCCTGGCCGGTGCCGAAGTTGCCGACGACGAAGTTGAGCGTGCCGTCGGTATTCATGCGGAAGAGGCCGCCGCTGAGGTCGAGGTTGGCTTTTCCGTTGTCACCGAGGACGACATTTTTTGCGACGCTGATGGTTCCACCGGTCTGGTTGATGGTTCCGTCACCGGATCCGGCCCATCCGACGTTCAACGCGCCGCCGGCCACGAGCTGGCCGGTACCGCTGACGGTGAGTGTGCCCTTTCCTTCCTCGCCCACGAGGATCGAGCGATCCGCCGCGAGTTGGTTGTATCTGCCGGTGCCGCTGATGTTGAGGGCGGAAACGGAGCCGCCGTAACGACCGACGGAGGTGTAGCCGTTGGCGTTGACGATGCCGCCGCTGAGGTTCCAGGTGGCGTTGCCGAAGACGCCGATCTGCATGTTGTTGTCACCCCGGTTGCTGAAGGTGCCGCCGGTCTGGGTGATGAGGCCGGTGTTGGTCGCGCCACGGCCGAGGAGGCCGGTGCGGACGGTGATGACGCCATTGTCTTGGAGGGTGATGGTTCCCGTGCCACCGCTGTTGGTGGCCTCGCCGAGGGTGAAGTCGTCGTAGTTGAGGAACGACCCGTTGTCCTTGACGACGAGGTTTCCGGTTCCGCCGTCGCGACCGATGGAGGCGTAGGAGAGGATGGTCTCCGTGCCGACATTGACGACACTGCTGTCACCGACGGTGAGGGTGGCGGCGGATGCTCCCGCGGCAGGTCCGCCTCCCATGGCCATCAGCAGCTCGCGGGTGTTGAGGACCGTGTTGCCGGTGAGGGTGATGTTGGTGGTGGAGCCGCGGTTTTCGGCGATGACGGAGGTGCCGGTGTTGGTGAACGTCGAATTCGCGATGGCGATGTTCTGGGTCGCGAGGTTCGGCCGGCCATTGGCAAAGCCGGTGGAGAAGTTCACCACATTGACGGTGGAACCGCTGATGTTGAGGGAGGAAATGTTCCCCGTATCACCATTTCCACGACCGACGGCGAGCCAGCTGCTGGCGGTGAAACTGGTGTTGGTGATGTCGAGCGAAGCGCCTGCGGCGATGGTCGAGCCGACCCAGATTTCTCCGGACTGGATGACTTGGGCCGGGGTGGCAGCGGTGCCGTTGAGCACGAGCTTGCCGCCGTCGATGCGGGCGATGCCGCCGGCTCCGAGGGTTTGGGTGCCGGTGCCGGAGAGCGTCAGGGTGCCGGGTCCTTTTTTCACCAGTCCGCCCGCGGTGGAGGCGAGGGAACCGGTGATGTTCAGGTTGGCCGCCGCATCGGTCACCTCGATGCCGCCTTCGGGGGCGGAAACGGTGAATCCACGGTTGGTGGTGGTGCCGGCACCGGTGTAGCTGAGAACGCCACCTGCGAGCAGGACATTCGCCGGGGCGGAAGTGGCGGCTCCGATGGGGCTGGCGACGCCGCCATTGGCAAGAGAGGCGACGCTGAACGAGCCACCTTCGAGACGGACGATGCCGGTGAAGTCATTGACCGTGCCGATGGTGAGCGAGCCGGTGCCTTGCTTGGTCAGGCCGACGGTGCCGGTGAGGGGGTTGGAAATTTTTCCAGCTCCGGTGACCGAGTAGTTCAGCAATGTGTTGTTGAACTGCATGAGGGCTCCGGGCCTGACGGTCACGCCGGTGGCGATGGTCACGGCGGTGGTCACGGGAGGATTTCCGGTGGGGTCGGTGTCCGCGAACAGGACAGGGTCACCGTCGGCGAATGCGACGGCGTTGTTCGGTGGCGCGGCATCCGTCCAGTTGACGGTGGAGGTGTTCCACGCGCCGCCGTTCTGGCCGGTCCAGACCGGGGTTTTCACGGTGATCTTGAGATCGATGGTCTTGTCGGTCGTGTTGTTCTGCAGCACGGCGGTCACTCCGAGCGGAAGTGTGCCGACCTTGAAGCTGTTGAAACTGCCGGCGACGGGAAGGCTGCCGTATTCGAGGACCGGGAAGGTGCCGGTGGTCAGATTCGAACCGGTCAGGTTGATGGGGATCGTGCCAGCTGCGGCATTGACGGTGAGGGCTCCGGTGACAGCGATCGGCGCGGAGGTGGGGCCGCCGAAAGGAGCATTTCCGAAGGCTCCGAGATCGATGTCGAGCGAGGAGGCGCCGAGAGTCATGGCGGAGGGATAGATTCCGTCGCCCGCGACTTTGACGCTCACGCCGAAGCCCGCTCCGTCCGCGACGGTGATGGCTCCGGTGCCGGTGGAGTAGGTGGAGGTGAGCAGTTTGCCGCCGTTGACGACGGTGGATCCTTCATAGGTGTTGGAGCCGAGCAGCGAGAGGGTGCCGAGACCCTGCTTGACCACGCCGCCGATGCCGGTGAGGGCCACGTTGGAGGATGACGAGAGGTCGAATCCATTGCTGTCGATCTTCATGCCGCCGGCCGCGATGACGGACGTCGTGAGGTCGGAGATGAAGGGAGAGGCGGAGGCGGTGGCCTTGATGAGGGTTCCGTCGAACACCACGTTGGAAGTGGCCGTGCCGCCGTCGATGAGGCCCGTTTCCAGCGTGCCGCCCTTTAGATTCAGGTTGCCGGTCGAGGTTCCTCCCACGCCGATCAGTGTCTGCGCGGCGCGGATGACGGCGTTTCCGGAAAGGTTCAGGATGCCTGTGGAGGTGGTGCCACCCTCGCCGACGAGGAGGTTGCCGGTGGTGATGTTGAGCAGTCCGCCGGATGCGTCGACTTGGCCGAGGCTGTTCGTCCCGAGCGTGCCGATGGTGAAGCTGCCGGGGCCGGACTTGGTGATGGTGCCGCCGGTCATTTCCAAGGTGCCCTTGCCGCTGTCGCGGCCGACGGCCATCCAGTTTTCCACTGAGATCGAGCCGCCGCTGAACTTGTAGGTGCCGACGCTGTTCGCGGCGTTGCCAACGATGAATTCGCCGCCGGTGACGGTGATCGCGCCGTTGCTGTGGTTGGTCAGGCCGATGCCACCCGCGGCTCCGGTGACGAAGTTGTTGGCACCGCTCTTGGCGATGGTGCCGCCGGTGATGTTCAAGGTGCCGTTGCCGCCCTGGCGTCCGACACCCACGAAGTTGGCGACGGTGATGGCGCCGGCTCCGCTGAGGTTGTAGGTGCCGGTGCCATTCGCGCCGTTGCCGATGTAGAGTTCGCCGCCGTTGATGGCGAGCGTGCCTCCGGTGTGGTCGGCGACGCCGGTGCCGGTGTTGTCACCGAAAGCGACGTTGTTCGCGCCGGCCTTGGTGATGGTGCCGCTGGACAGGGTGAGCTTGCCCTGACCGCCGCGGCCGATGACGATCCAGTTGTTGTTGACGTTGATGCTGCCGTTGTTGGTGACATTCACCTCACCCACGCTGCCGGCGGTTTGGGCGACGTAAAGGCGGCCGCCGGGGATGTTGAGGGTGGCGTTGTCGACATTGAGCGTGCCCTTGTAGGCACCGGTCTGGGCGAGCGTGTTGTCGCCGATTCGGAATGTGTCGGAGCCGGTGGGGTTGTGGTTGTAAACCGCGCCGGAGGTGATGTTGAGGATGCCGGTGGAGCCGCTGCCTGCGGTGCCGACGTCTGCGGAACTGGATCCGACGAGGGTGTTTCCGGCTCCGGTCGCAAGGGTGAAGATGGTGCCGGTGCCCGAAACGGTCAGGGTGCCGGTGCCCGCGCCGGTCTGGCGTCCGGCGTGGACGTTGCCGTTGCTGGTGAAAGTGGTGGCGGCGGAAATCTGGATCGTGCCGGCCGCTCCGTTGCCGGCGCGGACTTCGGCCACCGTCTTGGCGGCGGCGGTCGTGTATTGCGCGGTGCCGCCGTTGGCGACATTCGCGAAGTCGAGCGTCCCGGGAACCCCGGTGCCGGGTCCGGCTCCGACGAACCAGTTGTCGGCCGTTTCGAAATCACCGGTGGCGGCCTTCCAGTTGAGCTCGGCCGCGGATGAGTGGCCTGCCACGCAGAGGGTGACGGCGGTGGCGAAAGCGAAGGCTTTGGCCGGATTTTGGAATAACGAGGTCTTGGGCTTCATGGGTAATTATGGTTATGGAAACACCCTCGCAATCTTGTCATATGACATTTCATCTAACATGGAAAGCGGGGTTTCCCGCGTCTGTTCGGGCGCGGGGCGTTCACTTACCGCTGATCCCGGAAATGGCAAAAGGAAACGGCCGGGATGCCCGTTGGGAATATCCCCTTGTGGATTACTCCGCCGGATTGGCACCATCCGGGTATCATCTGCCAGATCCGGCTGATAGCCCGACCCCATGCCGGGCGACTCAGCAGGAGCGCACTTCGTCCGCGATGATTTGCAATCCTTCCCTAACAATAATTTCATCCATGGCATAGGAGACCCGGATGCATTCGTGACGATGCCGCCACATTTCGTCGTCATGGCCGAAGAAGAAATGCTGGCCCGGAATGACGAGCACCTCACGCTGTTTCAAACGCTCATAGAGCTCCTGCGAGGTGATCTTCAGCCCCGGAAACCAGAACCATAGGAACAGCGCGCCCTCGCTGCGGTGCATGTACCACTCGATGTCGTCGCCGAACGCCTCCACCGCGGCCTGGCGGGCGAGATTGCATTTCGCCTGATAGAACGGTCTCACCACCTCGCGGCTCAGGCGCAGGATCTCCCCGGACCGGATCAGCGGCAGGGTGATCTGCTGGCCCATGTTAGGGTTGGAAAGTCCGGCGATGGCGCTCATCGATCCGAGCGCCCGGATGATCTCCGGCGGACCGATGACGATGCCGGTGCGCGTGCCGGGCAGTCCGATTTTGGAAAGGCTGAGTGTCAGGACCACGTGCTTTTCCCAGAACGGAGTGGCATCGGCGAAGATGATGCCGGGGAAGGGCGCGCCGTAGGCATTGTCGATGATGAGCGGGATGCCGTGCTCCTTCGCGATGGCGGAGAGGCGGGCGACTTCCTCGTCGGTGAGGACGTTGCCGGTCGGGTTGGTGGGCCGCGAGGCGCAGATGGCGGCGATGTCCGGGGTGACCTCGAGGTTGTCGAAATCAACCCGGTATTTGAATTCGTGCGGGCCGGTCTTTTCGATGAGCGGAGGGACGGCGCGGAACAGATCGCCGCCGACTCCCTGGTTCGCGTAGCCGATGTATTCGGGGACGAGGGGCAGGAGGATCTTCCTGCGGCCGCCGTCGGGCATCGCACCGGCGAGCAGATTGAAGAGGAAATAAAAGGCGGTCTGCCCGCCGCTGGTGACGGTGACGTTTTCCGAAGTGATTTCCCACCCGAAGGTCTCGCGGAAAAGGGTGGCGATGGCTTCCAGGAAATGCGGATTTCCGCTCGGCGGATCGTAGCTGGTGAGCGAGCGCTCGAGGCCTCCCGCTTCCTCCATGAGTTCTTCCAAGCGACGGCGCCAGACGGCGTTCATTTCCGGAATGCGGGCCGGCTGGCCGCCGCCGAGCATTTTCAGATCCGGGCCGCCGCTGGCGAGGGCGTGGCCGAGATCGTCCATGAGTTCGCCGATGCCGCTGCCGCTGCCGAGGTGGAGCCCGAAAGTTGAAAATTCGTATGACATGTCCGTTGGCCGCGTTCTACAGTGCGTGCCTCACTTCAAACAACCACCAAACCACCATGTCCATCAAAGTCGGCGACAAAGCCCCGGATTTCACTCTTGTTAGCAAAACCGCGAACGGCCCGGAACTGGTCACGCTGAGCGAGCTGGTCGGAAAATCCAACATCATCCTGCTGTTCGTGCCGATGGCGTTCACCGGCGGCTGCACCGCGGAATTCTGCGAAATCTCCAACGGCATTTCCGAATATGACTCGCTCGATGCCAAGGTGCTGGGCATTTCCGGCGACAATCCGTTCGCACAGGAAGCCTGGGCGCAGAAGGAAGGCATCACCATCAGCCTGCTCAGCGACTACGACCACGCGGTGACCGCGGCCTACGGCGTGGCTTACGAGCAGTTCCTGCCTGCGAAAAATCTGATCATGGGCGGCGTTTCGAAGCGTTCCGCCTTCGTCATCGACAAGGCCGGCGTGGTCCAATACGCGGAAGTGCTCGAAGTGCCGAGCGACATGCCGAATTTCGATGCGATCAAGGACACGCTCCGCGGACTTTGATCCTTCCGGTCTTCCGTTTTCCAAAAGCCGCCGGGAGTTTTTCCGGCGGCTTTTTTCATGAATCGCAAAACGCACGGCGGGATAACAGTCCCCGACGCAACCTCCTCTGGACAAACGGCATGGGAGCGTCCAAAAATCCCCACACTTGAAACGATTTTTCCAGTCCGAGCCAGGCGCGACCGTCTTGTGGGTGCTGTCATCACTCCTTCTGGCGGCGGTGATGGCGCCGTGGATCTATCAAGCAGGGAAGGGTCTGGCGGGAGCTGCCGAGGCGGGCCGGCTGCCCGCGGTTCTCGAGTGGCTCGGCGCGGCCTGCGGGCGGGCGGATTTCGGCCGGTATTTCAGCCGCGCCCTGGTGATTTCGGCGGTCATGCTGCTGCCGTTCCTGTTCTGCCGGGTGCGGGCGGCGAGGGCGATGGCCACTTCGGCCTGTGATGCCTGTGTCCACCTGTCTTGGAAGCAGGCACTGCTTCAGATCGCCGTGGGACTGGTCATCGCAGGTGGATTGTTGTGGGCGATGGGGCTGGTCCTCGGCGCGCTCGGCTCTTACACCCCGAGGGCGAACGGCCTCGGGATTGGAAAAGTGCTGGGGAAGATTCTCGTGCCGGCGCTGGCGGTGCCGCTGCTGGAGGAATGGCTGTTCCGCGGGTTGTTGTTAGGGCTGTGGCTCAGGTTTTCGAAACCGCTTGCGGCGTGTGTCGGGACCTCGCTGGTGTTCGCCTTCATCCATTTCCTGAAACCGCCGGACGGCACCGGGATCGCTGACCCGGCGTCGGCGCTGGCGGGGTTCGAGCTGCTGGGTAAGATCCTGCTTCATTTCACCGAGCCGCTGTTTTTCATCACGGATTTCGCGAGCCTGTTCGGCATCGGCGTGATTCTCGCGGTGGCACGGATCCGGACGGGCGCGCTGTGGTTCTCCATCGGCCTGCACGCGGGTTGGATTCTGGCGTTCAAGGGCTTCAACCTGCTCTATCGGTCGGTTCCGGATGATCCGTTGCATCCGTGGGGGATCGGCGAGACGCTGCGCTCCGGATTTTTCCCGATGCTCACGCTGGGCCTGACGGCGCTGATCTGTCACTTCGTCATGCGGCGGTTCGAGCCGGTGCGGATCATGCGTTAGCCGCGCATCACGGTGACGACGGCGATCCTCTGGAATCCGGAACGGCGGAGAACCTTGGCGCATTCGTCGACGGTCGAGCCGGTGGTGAGGACGTCGTCGACGAGCACCGCGCCGGCGGGGGATTTTTCGATCTGCCTGCGGCCGATCCGTGTGAGCTCGAACGCGCCGCGCAGGTTTTCCAACCGCTGGGAACGCGTCAGCGCGGTCTGATGCTCGGTGCTGCGAATGCGCCGCAAGGCCTTGAGGATGGGCAGTCCGGTGAGGGCGGAAAGCTCGCGTGAGATTTCCTCCGCCTGGTTGAAATGGCGGTGCTGGAAGCGCCTGCGATGCAGCGGGACCGGCACCAGCGGCCAGTTTCCGGCGAGCGCCGGTCCGAGCCGTGGATCGCAGAACGATCCGGCGGCGAGTCGTCCGAGGTCTTTGGCCAGATGCAGCTCCCGCTGGTATTTCAGCCGGTGGATCATGTCGAGGGTGCGCTCGTCCCGGACGGTGGCGGGGCGCGCGAAGTCGAAGGAAAGTTTCAGACGGCTGCAGTTCGGGCAGGCGAATGTGTCATCGATCTGGCCATCGAACGGCTCGCCACAGGTTTTGCAAAACGGTTCGCTGAGACGCGGCAAGTCCGCATCGCAGGCATCGCACAGGGCCCGGCCGTCCGACAGACCCTCGCGGCACACCGCGCAGGACGGTGGATAGAGCAGGTCCAGCGAGCGGCCGAGCCATTTCCGCCAGCCGCGGGGATCAGGCCGGGGTGTCGGTGGAAGCATCGGGGATGGTCAGGTAGTTGGCCAGGACTCCGGCGACGAGGATCCCGAACATGGGAACCAGGCCCTGCTTCAAGGAGGGGCCGGAAAGCACCCACAGGAAAGAATCCTGCCCCGCCGACGTCATCGTGACGCTGGCGATGAGCGAGTTGACGAAAATCCATCCGGCGTGCAGCCCGACCGGCAGGCACAACGAGGCCGTGCGCCAGCGGGCATAGGCGAGGACGCCGCCGAGGGCGAGCAGCGGGGTGAAGGTTCCCAAAACCGCCCGCGGCTCGGAGAACTGCGCGGCGATTTTCCGCAGCAGTTCGAATCCCACGCCCGACGCATCCGGGTCCAGGACGTTCAGTCCGGGTGGCGGGTTGAGGAAATGGACGAGCGCGAAAAACACCGCCGCCATGCCGAGCGCGGCGGAAGGGCGCATCGCCCGGAGGAAGATGCCCATCGCGATGCCGCGGAAGAGGATCTCTTGGAAAACGGCGAGGACAAGCGCGCCAACCAGCCCGCGAAGGAGAATTTTCGCCATGCCTTCCCCCGGATTTTTCCATTGCAGGACTCCGGCGAGAATCAGCACGCCGACGAAGGCGAGGAACAGCATGACCACCAGCAAAAACCCCGTGGCCGCCTGCCGCAGACCATGGGGATTCTTGAGCAACCGCTGGCCGGCTTGGTGGTCCCGGGCGCCTTGCGGCAACCGCATGGACCAGAATTTCCCACCCGAGGCCGCGCGGCCGCCCCGCAGCCATTCGACAAGCGGCAGGAAGAGCACCGCCGCGGCGATCAGCAGACTGGCGGCGAAAAAATCCGGGAAATCCGCCTTCCTGCAGACCCCGGCCAGCCATTCGAGCGGGCCGTTGGTGGTTTTGACCGAGGACACTTCGGCGAGGGCCTTTCCGCCATTGTAGAGCAGCGGTGAGACCCAGGCACCGAGCAGCACGGAAGCGCCGGCGTGGAGCCACACCTTGAAGACATCACTGGAAGCCTCGCCTCGCATGCGGCGGATGCTGCCAGCTGGTTAGATAAAATGAAAGCCCGGGTTTTTTGAAGAAATCCCGAAACTATTGCCGGGAGCCGGCGTTTACCGGGTTGGTGCCAAATTTTGAATCATGAAACTCCATCCCTCGCTCGTTTTCGCCGCACTGGGTCTGTTTGGATTCGGTGGATTCTTCGCCGGCCGCATTTCCTCACCGGTGTCTTCGGCGGATGCCGTCCGGGACGCCGGTTCCGCCCGGACCAGTCGTTCCGCCGCGCCATCGGGTGCCGCAGCCTCTGCTGCCGGGGAAAAATCCCGGAGCGCACGCCGTGAGCGAACGGGCTCCGCGGAGAGTTCGCAAGACCGGCTGCAGCGGCTGGAGTCGATCATTCAAAGTGAGAACGCGCTGGACCGGAATCGCGCGCTTCTCGCCTATATCGACCAACTCGCGCCCGGCGATTTCGAGGAAGCCATCGAACATTTCCGCAGCCTCGGACTGGGCGACAACCGGAACGGCGAGTTCGCGCTGCTGCTTTCCGCATGGGCCAAGACCGATCCGCTGACGGCCCTGACCTACGCCCGTGAGAAAACCAACGGTGGATTCGCCACGAACACGATCCTCACCTCCTGGGCGACGGCCGATCCGGAAGCCGCCATCCAGTGGGCCATCGCCAATCACGAAGGAGACGAGGGCAACCGGTTCTTCGCCGGCATCATCCGCGGCCTTGCTGGCAGCGATCCCGCCCGCGCCACCGCATTGCTCACCAGCATGCCGCGCGGTGACGAGCGGGGCGACGCGCTGGAGGAAATGGTTCCCCACATTCTCAAGAGCGGCCCGGACCAGGCCCGCACCTGGGTGGCCGGTATCGATGATGAAACACTCCGCAACGGCCTCATGAATGAAATGGCCGAACCGATGGCGGAGAAAGATCCGAAGGGCACGGCCGCCTGGCTGATCGCCAATCCGGGAGAAGCCTCGAACCGACGGATGGATGATGTGTTCGAAAAATGGGCGGAGAAGTATCCCCAGGATGCTCTCGCCAGTTTCAACAGCCTTCCCGCCGGGGATGCCCGGACGAATGCGCTGGAAGGACTCGCCGGAACGCTTGCCAAGGAAGACCCGAAGGCGGCCGTCGCGCTGCTCGACCGCTATCCGGGTGACGTGAATGACGGGGTGGTGCAGGCCGTGGTCTGGGATTCATTCCGTAACGATCCCATGACAGCGGCGGACCAGATCGCCCGGATCACCAATGAAGGCCAGCGCGACCAGATGTATCGCCGCGCGCTGGGACGCTGGATGGAGCGCGATCCTGCAAGCGCGAATGCCTGGCTCCAGCAGAATCCCGTTTCGGAAAACGTGATGAACC
Organism: Verrucomicrobiota bacterium; assembly: GCA_040388015.1. Taxonomy (GTDB): domain Bacteria; phylum Verrucomicrobiota; class Verrucomicrobiia; order Verrucomicrobiales; family Akkermansiaceae; genus Luteolibacter. Next base: position 60,734 of record JAZKCQ010000035.1, read on the forward strand.
ATCTGGCACGCCAGCAGGCGGAGCGCCGGGAGTGACCGGACGCGGGATCGGCGATTTTATCTTGGTGCCGGTTCCCGCCCGCTTTTAGGCTGCGGCCATGGTGACCATCGAACCGATTTCAAACATCAGCAGCCAATGGGGCGAAGGTCCTGTCTGGTGGCGCGGCGCGCTTTATTTCGTGGATATCGAGGGTCACCGCGTGCATCGCTATGATCCGGCGGACGGCAGCGAGAAATCGTGGAAGGTCGGCCAGCGTGTGGGCACCGTCGTCCCGCGCGAGAGCGGCGGACTGGTGATCGCGGGCGACCACGGACTGCTTTTTCTCGACGAGGAAACGGGCGCTCTCACCCCCATCGCCGATCCGGAGCCGGACAAGCCGGACAACCGCTTCAACGACGGCAAGTGCTCGCCCGACGGCCGCTTTTTCGCCGGGACCATCAGCCTGGTGAAAAAAACCGGCGATGCGCGCCTCTACCGGCTCGATCCGGATCTGTCGCTTCATGAAGCCTTCGGGCCGGTGACGAATTCAAACGGCATCGCTTGGTCTGCCGATGGTGAAACGGTTTTTTACATCGATACGCCGCGCAAGGAGGTCCTCGCCTTTGATTACGACGACGGCCATCTGCGGAACATGCGGAGCGTCGTTTCCACCGAGCATCTGGACTCGTCGCCGGATGGGATGGCCATTGATACGGAAGGCAATCTGTGGATCGCCTTCTGCCATGGAGCGTGCGTCGTGTGCTTCGACCCGCGATCCGGAGCCGAACTGCGGCGGGTGGAGCTGCCTTGCTTGGAAACGACGGCCTGCGCTTTCGGCGGACCGGATCTGGCCGATCTCTATGTCACCACGGGCGTTCACAAATCCGTCGTCGAGGAACACGCCGGGCGACTGTTCGTGATCCGGGGGCTTGGGGTGAAAGGCCTGCCGGCGCATGCGTTCGCCGGGTGAGCCGGAGGATTTTTTTCGACATTTGCATGAGCGTGGGGCGGTAGGGTGCTGTATGACTTGGTGTCCTTCGAATTTATGAAACTCAAATCCCCCACCACGCTGGCAGCCCTCGTCCTCATCGGGGTTGGCGGTTTCATGGCTGGCCGCGTTTCGTCGCCAGCTGCTGCGGCTGATGCGCAAGACGGCCCTCCGGAAACCCGGGCGACGCGCTCGTCTTCCCGAAATGCGTCCGCAGAGGATGCCGCCCGCAAGATTTCCCGAACCTCCAAAGGTGAGCGCGGCGAGAAGCCCACGGCCAAGGACCGCTTGGACAAACTCGAAGCCATCGTCCGCGGCGAGAATCCGCTCGAACGGAACCGCGCCTTGCTGGCGTTTCTCGACCAGCTCGGACCCGGTGACTTCGAAGACGCGGTCTCCCACTTCCGCAGCCTCGGCATCACCGACAGCCGGAATGGCGAGTATGCCTTGCTGCTCACCGCTTGGGCACAGGCGGACCCCTTGTCCGCACTGACTTACGCCAAGGAAAATACCAACGGCGGATTCGCCCAGGACACGATCCTGACCTCATGGGCCACGACCGATCCGGAAGCGGCGGTCCACTGGGCGCAGACGAATTATGACGGCGAGGGGCCGAACCCCTATCTGCCCGGCATCATCCGCGGCCTCTATCAGGCGGACCCGCTCCGTGCGACCGAACTGTTGGCGGGCATGCCCCGCAGCGAGGAACGTGGCAAGGGACTCGATTTCATCCTCCCTCATTTGCTGGAACAAGGATCGGAAGCCACCCGCAGTTGGATTTCCTCCATCACGGATGAAGCCCTGCGCAACGGCGCGATGATCCGCGCTTCAGAAAAACTCGCCGAGTCGGACCCGGAAGGCACCGCCTCCTGGCTGCTCGCGAATCCCGGTGAGGCGTCGCAGCGCCGGATGGACGACGTTTACAGCGCTTGGGCGCAAAAAGACCAGCAAGCCGCCCTCGCCTCTGTCACCCTGCTTCCGGCCGGCCAGATCCGGAGCGACGCCTTCCGCGGCATCGTCGGCACGGTGGCTGCCGAAAATCCGAATGCGGCGCTGTCACTCATGAACCGCTACCCGGGTGATGTGAACGATCAGGTGGTTCAGAATTTCGTCTGGAGTTCCTCCGGCAGCGATCCCGCCACCGCCGCCAGCCAGATCGCCCGCATCGGCGATGAACGGCAACGCGACCAGATGTATCGTCGCATGTTGGGGAACTGGATCCAGCGCGACCCTGCTTCCGCCCAAGCGTGGATGCAGTCGAATCCGCTCCCCGACGCCGTCCGCGAACGCCTCAACCGCAGTCAGGAACGGCAGCCGTAAGCACGGAGCGAGAGGGAAATCCGAATCTCCACCCGGCCTCGCGACGCGTTGACATCCGCTCGCGTCCCAGCCAACGTCCGCCCATGGACACGATGAAACTACTCCTTGGCGCCACCGTCGCACTGTTGCTCGGCGCGCTCGCCGTCTCCTGGCAGGGGATGAACACCGGGGTGAAAAACGCCCCGTCGGATGAGATCGCCCGCCTTGAAAAACAGGTGAAGGAACTCCGTGCCGAGCAGGACAAGCTCCAGTTGGAGAGGCAGATGCAGCAGCTCCACAGCGATCCGGTCCCCATGTCCGTCTCCACTCCCGCCGTGAATGCTGCGGAAATCGAAGCGATGAAAGTGCAGATGGCCGCCGGCAAAGAGGCGATCCAACGGTTGGAAGAGGAAAAGGCGGATCGTAACAAGAAGGTCGCCGACGAGGAGGAACTTCTCATCGACAAACGCGGTCTCGAAAGCACCGACTCCGAACTCCGCCGCGCCCGCATGATCAGCGAGGCGCTCCTCATCGGCCGCGTCACCGAGTACGTCGAAGACCCCGCCATGGGCGGCTTCGTCACTTTCCAAGTGATCATGCCCGAGCAGGTCCAGACCGGTACCATCATCGCCATCCGTCGCAAGACCGGCATCCTCGGCCAGCTGAAGGTTTCCGACGTCACCGCCGAGGGCGCCATCGCCAATCCGCTGCCGGGTTTCGGCCCGGTCAAGCCACAGGAAGGCGACGAACTCATCCTGCCTCCGCAATATTAAACGATTTTCCGGCCTCCATCAGCCCTGGTTCACAAGTCATTGGTTCACGCCAATGACTTTTTCTTCCTCTGATCACTGATCACTTTCCACCTCTTCCCTCTCTTTTTTATGTCCACCACCGTCGGTCTCATTTCTCTCGGCTGCGCCAAAAACCTCATCGACTCCGAAGTCATGATCGGCCACCTCGCGCAGGCCGGCATGTCGCTCACGCCGGATCCCGAGCTGGCCGATGTCCTCATCGTCAACACCTGCTCGTTCATCGACATGGCGAAACAGGAATCCATCGACGCCATCTTCGGCGCGGTGAAAGACCGCGGCGAGGACCCGGATCGCGCGAAGCAGAAGATCATCGTCGCAGGTTGTCTATCACAACGTTTCGCCAAGGACCTTCCCGGCATCATGCCCGAAGTGGATGCCTTCATCGGACTCGACCAGATCACCAAGGTCGCCCCGATCATCGAGAATCTGCTCGGCAAGAAGAACGACTCCGAAGTCCAGAAAACCGAAGGCCCGTCCGCCACCGAGGACCCGCGCGATTTCGTCACCCTCAAGCCGCAATACGTCCCGGACTGGTCCACCCCACGGATGCGCCTCACGCCCGACCATTTCGCCTACGTGAAAATCGCCGAAGGCTGCAACCACACCTGCACCTTCTGCATCATCCCGAAAATCCGCGGCATGCACCGCTCGCGCACCCAAGACTCGGTCGTTCGCGAAGTCGAAGCGCTCGTGAAATCCGGCGTGAAGGAAATCAACCTCATCTCGCAGGACACCACCTACTTCGGCATGGACCAGTGGGAAGGCAAACGCCCGACGCCGAACTCTCCGGTCGACTCCACGCGCGGCGAATCGCTTTCCACCCTGCTCCGCGAGATCAACAAGATCGAAGGCGATTTCTGGGTCCGCCTGCTCTACACGCATCCCGCGCATTGGTCGGATGAGCTCATCACCACCATCGCCGAGTGCGACAAGGTTGCGAAATACGTCGATATCCCGCTCCAGCACATTTCCGATAGAATGCTCACCGCCATGAAGCGCGTGACCAGCGGCGACTACATCCGCGACCTGCTCCGCCGCATGCGCGCCGGCATCCCCGGTCTCGGCATCCGCACCACCTTCATCGTCGGCTTCCCCGGCGAGACCGAAGAAGATTTCACCGAACTCTTGGAATTCATCCGCGAGTTCCGTTTCGAGCGTGCCGGCGTCTTTTCCTACTCCAAGGAAGAAGGCACCCGTGCCGAGAAAATGGACGGCCACATCCACCACGCCACCCGCAAAAGCCGCTGGTCCCGCGCCATGGCCGAGCTCCAGAAGATCGCCGGTGAAACGAACCAGGCCCAGGTCGGCAAAGCCGTCCGCGTGTTAGTGGAGCAGCCCGGCGTCGCCCGCACCCAATGGGACGCCCCGGAAATCGACGGCTCCGTCATGGTGGATGAAGCCATCCCCGTCGGCGAGTTCGCCGACATCACCATCGGCGACTGGCGGGGTTACGACCTCGTTGCGGCGCGCTGACCGGTATTCCATAGGTCTTATTGGATTTATAGGACCTATGAACCATTGCCCGCGGCCGCCGCGGTTACGAAAAGTTTTACTTTTCGGTCACTCCGGATATCTGTCCGGAACATGAAAATCCTACCCTCGGCAGCTCTCCTTCTTGCCGGAATCACCGTGGGGCTCACCATCGGGAAATTGTTATTTTCGTCCTCCTCCGCCCCGCGGGAGGATTCCGAAACGACCGCGGTGCCCACCCGGTCATCCCCCCTCGGGCGATCATCCGGCACACGTCCAGAGCCTACCGGGATCACGAAAATCCGCCAGGCACCCACCGCCGAACTGGGAAGTCTCGCCCAATTGGCGATGTCGAAGCCCGACCCTGTCGAAAAACGGCGCCTCCTCACCGAGTGCCTTTTCAACATGACCGCCGACAACTGGAGCGATGTCGTTTCCGGATTCGGCAAGCTTTCGGCGGAAACCGGACGCGATTTCTTTGAAGATTGGAAGCTCGCCCTTTTCCGCAGCGGACAGGTCGCCGGTGAGGATGCGATGAATGCCCAGCTCGCGGCCGGGCTGGAGAAGAAGAAAAACGAAAGTTGGAACATCCTGTACGGCTGGAGCACCAAGGATCCCGATGCCGCACTCGACTGGCTCCGCAAGGCCGAAGCCGCGGGCCACAAGATTTCCGACCAAAATTACTCCGCAGTCATCGCCGGCGCCGCCCTCAGCCATCCCGAAGACGCGCTCTCCCGGCTCGCCGAAATTCCCCCGCAATCCCGGAAGGCGTGTGTCGGGAACCTGGTTTGGAACGTCCTGGAAAACGGTGGAACCGCCGCCTTGGACGATGTCATGCACTATGCCTCCCGCCTGGACGCCAACGATTCCGATAGCGCGGAACTCTCGGACGGGCTGTTCAGCGAGATCACCGAGAAACTCCTGTGGAAAGCCGATCATGCGCGGGACGTCGGTCAGGCGTGCGAGGTGGTCATCAAGCTCACGGAATTCGGCCGAGATCCCACCCGCACCACCCTCCAGGCGCTTCAGAAATACCGTTACTACCACATGCCGGACAAACTCAACATGATCGAGACCGTCAACGCCGCCCCGCTGGACTCGGAAATCAACCTGTCGTCCCTCACGTCCACGGTCTTGAGCACCATGAACGGTGACGGCGACCGCGCCGCCGTTCAGGAATGGATGAACCAGCATCCGGCTTCCCCCCTCATTCCCTATCTGAGGGAAAAGGTTCCGGGAAATCCCTGATTGGCGGTGTCGAACTGGTTGCGGGGCGTATTTCGAGAGCGGGGTGGCAGGCATGACGTGGAGCTTCCGAATTCGCCCTCGCCATCACGTGAATTCCGGCAAATTCGCCGTCATCGCCCGCCGGGGCGGTGGGGATGGATTGGAATTCTTTGATTGTGAAAACAGATAGAAGAGGGTTTGCTCCGGTTCGTTCCACGGTCTTCCCATGAAATCTCCCCGTTTCCCCCAACCGCCGCGCTTCACGAGCATCGCCCTCGCCTCCGCCTTTGCTGCAACTCTCGGGCTGGCGTCCGCGAAATCCGGAGCACGGGACCTGGATGGTGACGGGATTGCCAATCGGGTGGATGCGGACGTGGACGGGGATGGGATTTTCAATGGCAGGGATGCCAATGTGGACGGCGGGGTTTGCCGCCGGGGTCCGTTGAAGGGCAGGTATGTCGGCGATCATCTGCCGAACGGCTCGCCCCGTGAAAAGGACATCGATGGCGACGGTTTGAAGGATGGCTCGGATGCGGAACTGGACATCGACGGCGACGGGAAAAAGGACGACGCGAAGAAGGAGAAAGACATTGATGGCGATGGCAAGGCGGACGATTCCGACGGGGAACGGGACATCGACGGCGATGAAATCGAGAACGGCTTGGACGACGATTGCGACGGCGATGGCAGAGCCCGCGACCGCGATCAGGATGACGACGGCGATGGAACCGGCGATGCGGAGGATGACGACGATGACAATGACGGCACCGACGATGTCACCGGCGAGGACGATGATGATGACGAGGCTGGCGATGACGGAGTTTTCCACGACGAAACGATCATCAGTGGCGGGGGCACGATCATCACCGGCGGGACGGTCGAGGATCCGCTGGGTCCGGGCAGGTCGGGGGGCACGGTGACGATCAACGGTGGGTTGGACTTGGAAACTTCCACGGGTTTGGTGGATTCTTATGGAAGCGTGACGATCTGGTCTTTGGGCGGAGGAATGGATCCTGCGGCGGCGATCTCCTGGCTGTTGTCCTTTTCCGGTATGGAGCGCGATATTTCTTATATTCCGGACCTGTGGCAGGTCGACGGATCCGAGCAGCCGGATTCCGTCAGCTCGATGATCGAGTCGTCGGAACGGCTGAATCCTGCGGTGGTGGCGGCCTGGCTGTTGCTTGTTTCCGAGCGGGAGCGCGGCACTTCTCCGATTCCCGATCTGTGGCGGATCGAGGGAACGGAAGAGACTCTGGATGGACGGCGTGGCGGGCGGCGTTTGCTGGAGGAGACTGATCCGGCTGGCGAATAAGCACGACTCTGTGGCTGGAAGATTCGCCCGGCCCGTCATTTCAGGTTGTTCAATTTTCACCCCTTGCCGCTCTTGCATTGCGGGCATTCCGGCCTTCTTCGTAGTGTCTGCATATGAAGTTACTGCCTCAACATCCGCTGGCTCTGCTGGCACTGGGCTTGTTCGTCGGAGGGGGCGTTGTCCACACCGGTTGGCTTTTGCGGAGGCCTGCGGCGGAGGAAAACGGCGGGACGGCGGCCGTGTCCCAAGAAGGCGGGAGGCGTTCGACATCGCGTTCGTTTCCCGGAGGTGGTGTCCTTGGCAAGGGGAAGGTGGAGCGCAAGCCGCGCGAGCTGGGTGAAATCAAGGACCCGAAGGAAGCCTGGCAACGCTCGCTGAAAATCAAGAATTTCTCCGAGCGCTCGGAGCTGGTCGTCGCGCTGATGGCGGACTGGGGGAAGCTGGATCCGCAAGCGGCGCTGGATATGGCGGACACGCTGCCGGCAGGGCGGCTCCGGCAGGAGGCGTTTGCCGCGGCCTGCCAGGGCTGGGCTTCACAGCACCCGGAAGAAGCGGCGAATTGGGCGATGAGTCATCTCACCGGCCCGGTGGCGGCGGAATGCTTCGGCACCATCGCCGGGGAGTGGGCGGCAAACGATCCGGCGTCCGCCGCGGCGTGGGTTTCCGGTTTACCGAAAGGGACGCAATCGGAAGGCGCGACCGTGGCGGTGATCGATGCGTGGGTGGAACAGGACCCGACGGCGGCGGCGGCGTGGATCGACCGTTTTCCCGAAGGCGAGAACAAGGACTCCGCGCTGGAAAGCCTGGTCTCCGAGTGGAGTTCCCAATCCCCGGAAGACGCCGCGCGGTGGGTGAACGGCCGGTTGGGAAGTCCCGAGGCGGGAGATTTGGCCGAGGCGCTCGTCGGCTCATGGGGTTCGCAGGATCCTGCGGCGGCGGCGGACTGGGTGATGAAGCTGGATGGGGAAATCCAGAGCACCGCGGCGGCCACGCTGCTCTCGCTGTGGGCGGCGGTGGACCCGAAAGTCGCGGCGGATTGGGCGGCTCGGTTCCCCGAGGGCGAGACCCGCAGCGAGGCCATTCCGGCCATCGCCTCCACATGGGCGGCGGCCGAGCCTGAGAAGGCGGTGGCGTGGACCCTCGGTCTGCCGGACTCGCCGGAGCAGCGGGAAGCGCTCGATGACTCCGTCCGCAGTTGGGCGGACGTTTCTCCCGATGATCTGGGAAAATGGGTGGAGAACCAGCCGGCGAACGAGGCGACGGACCACCTGCGGACCATCGCCGCGGGAACTCTGCTGGAGGACGAACCGCAGGACGCGATGGCGATGGCGGCGAAGATTTCCGATCCGGACAAACGCGAGCAATCCATCACCCGGTTCCTGAAACGCTGGAGCCGCGAGGACCCGGAAGCCGCGCAGGCGTGGGCCGCGCAGGCGGGATTCTCCAACAGGCTGAGCGTGCCGCCGCCGTCGGAGTGAGCGGAGGGGTCAGGTTTTGAAATCCCGCGTCTGGAAGGACAGCCAGCCGAGGACGAAGAGGGTGACGTTCAACCCTAGCAGAAAAGCGTAGGACTCGATGATCTTCGGCCACGACACCTGCTGCTCCAAGATGAAGACCCACGCGCTCATCCGCCAGGTGATGAAGTAGCTCTCGTACGGTTTGAAGAAGGGGAAGCCCTGCAGGATCATGTCCACGAAGAGGATGGTCAGCGTGATGATGGTGGCCGCGGCGGGCTTGATCCTGAAGCAGGAGAACATGAAGGCGATGGACGACAGCGTGATCATGCTGATGCCGATGCCCGCGGCGGACAGGGCGAGCCGGCCCGCTCCCTCCCACCAGTCCGGATAGGCGGCGAAGACCTTCATCTTCGGCTCCATCACGAACAGCCCGCCCTCCCAACCGACCGCTGCCACGGCCATGGCGTAGCCGGTCACGCCGACGAAGAACACGAAGGAAAACGTGTAGA
>JAZKCQ010000036.1:0-16184 GCA_040388015.1 Verrucomicrobiota bacterium
CTCTCCGGCGGCCAGCAGCAGCGCGTCGCCATCGCCCGCGCCATCGTCACCAAACCGGACACCCTTTTCGCCGACGAACCGACCGGCAACCTCGATTCGAAAACCACTGTCGAGATCATGGAGCTCCTCCGCAGGCTCAACACCGACCGCGGCATCTCCATCATCATGGTCACCCACGAGGATGAGGTCGCCGCCTGCGCCCGCCGCATCATCCACGTCCGGGACGGCCTGATCTCCGACGACATCACAAACAGTTAGATCCTTCTGTCATGATCGCAATGTCCTTCAACGCGCTGCTCATCGCCATCCGTGAAATCCGGCGGAACCTGACGCGCTCGTTCCTCACCGTGATCGGGATCGTCATCGGTGTCGCCGCCGTGATCACGATGGTCACCCTCGGCCGCGGAGCCACCGAAACCGTGAAACAACAGATTTCCAAAATGGGGAACAACCTGCTCGTCCTCCGTCCCGGCCAGGGCTGGGGCGGTGGCGGCGCGCCGATGTTCAGCCTGCAGGATGTCGATGCCGTCCGCGACCAGGTGCCCGGCATCGCTTCGGTCGCTCCTTTCGTTTCCAACAACGCGCTGGTGGTCTATCAGGAGGAAAGCAAGACTTACGATGTTCAGGGCACCACGCCCAATTATTTCGCGATCGCGAACTGGACCGTCGGCACCGGCCGGTTTTTCACGGAAACCGAGGTGGACGAGTCGGCGCCCGTCTGCGTCATCGGGGAGACCATCCGCAAGGAGCTCTTCGGCGAAGGGGTGGATCCCGTCGGCAGCAAGGTCCGGGTGAAAAGCATGACGCTCGAAGTCATCGGCGTCACCGCGGCGAAGGGGCAGGGCGGCTTCGGCGATGACCTGGACGACAACATGATCACGCCCTACACCACCATCATCCACCGCCTTTCGGGCCGCCAGGGCGGAAAGAATTTCAACCAGGTGATGATCTCCGGTGAGCAGGACTACCCCAGTGCCTACGTCGTGGCGGACGTCGCCGCGCTCATGCGCGAGCGCCGCAAGATCACCGCCAACGAGCAGGACAACTTCAATGTCTTCGACTCGCAGCAGCTCGCCGAGGTGATCAGTTCCAGCACCAAGGTGATGACATCCTTGTTAGGTGCTGTCGCCGGCGTCAGTCTTCTCGTCGGCGGCATCGGCATCATGAACATCATGCTCGTTTCCGTCACCGAACGGACGCGCGAGATCGGCATCCGCCTGGCCATCGGCGCGCGGGCGCGGGAGGTGCTGCTGCAGTTCCTGGTCGAGGCGGTGACGCTCTCCTGCATCGGCGGGGTGACCGGCATCGCCCTGGCCTACGGACTGTGCACCACGCTCGCGGAAGTGGTGGGCGCGCCCTTCCTTTTCGATCCGAAGATCAACATCATCGCCTTCGTCTTCTCCGCGGCCATCGGCATCCTCTTCGGCTTCATGCCGGCACGCCGGGCCGCCGGGCTGGATCCCATCGACGCGCTCAGACACGAGTGAGCTGGGAGTTGGAAGTTGAATGTCGGAAGAGACATTCGCATTCAACCTCATCTCCGACAGCCGACCATCCACTTTCAACTTCTTCCTAATGCGCCTGCTCATCATCGAAGACGACCAGCTTCTCCAGCGCAGCCTCGCCGCAGGCCTGCGTGAGGAGAACTACGCCGTCGACACGGCGGACGATGGCGAGTCGGGACTCTTCAAGGCGACCGAGTCCGACTACGACTGCATCGTGCTCGACGGCATGCTGCCGGTGTTCGACGGCTGGGAGGTGCTGCGCCGTCTGCGCCCGCTCAAATCGACGCCGGTGCTCATGCTCACCGCCCGTGACGCGGTGCCCGACCGGGTCCGGGGATTGGATGCGGGGGCGGATGATTACCTGACGAAGCCGTTCGACAGCGAGGAGTTGTTAGCCCGCATCCGCGCGCTGATCCGCCGCAGTTCGGGGCAGGCGTCGCGCTTGATCGAAGTCGGCGGAATCGTCATCGACACCGCGGCGCGCACGGTGAGCCAGGACGGTCGCGAGATTCCGCTCACCGCCAGGGAATACGCGCTGGTGGAGTATCTCGCGCTGCACCGCAGCCAGGTGGTGAGCCGCAGCGAGTTGTATGAGCACCTTTTCGACGAGGACGACGACACGCTTTCCAACCTGCTCGACGTCCACGTTTCCAACATCCGTAAAAAGTTAGGTGCGGATTTCATCACCACCCGCCGGGGGCACGGCTATTCCATCGGATGAACCACCTGTTCCATTCGGTCCGCTGGCGGCTTCAGTTGTGGCACGCGCTCATCCTGATGGGCGTCATCGCCGCGCTGTGCATGCTGGCTTACCGGCTGGCGGCGGACGACCGGCGCGAGCGGATCGACCGCGAGCTGGAATCATTTGAAAAGGCATTCATGCGGAGTTTCTGGGAGCTGCCTTCCCGCAAGAACAAGGATGGATTTCCGCCGACCACCGCCGATATCCGGCAGCGTTTTCTCAGCTTGGACGATGCCACGGAATTTCCGCTGGAAATGCGCGACCTTTTCGATCCGGCGGCGAGCGACAGCACCTACATCGCCTTTTGGGATGGCAGCGGGCAGACGCTTTTCCGCTCGGCCAACGCCCCGGAAAGTCTGGGCTGCCCGAAGCTGCCGTCTCCCGGCGAAGATTCAAAAATCCGGATGCGCGGGACTTATCGGGAGCTTGTTCAAGGCGGGCCAAGAGGCTTCCGCAGCATGGTGGGTCGTGACATTTCAGCCGACCGGGCGGCGCTCCAGCAGCTCGGCTGGCAGATCAGCGGCAGCGGAGCGCTGCTTTGGTTGTTAGGCCTTTTCGGCGGTTGGTGGCTGGCCGGGCGCGCGATCCAGCCGATCGAGGCGATCAGCCAGACGGCCTCGCGCATCGCCGGAGGAAAGCTTTCGGAGCGCATCGACATCGCCGGCACGGACAACGAGCTGACCCGCCTCAGCCAGGTGCTCAACGAGACCTTCGACCGCCTCGCCGCAGGCATCGAGCGGCAGCGTGAGTTCACCGCAGACGCTTCGCACGAACTCCGCACGCCGCTGACGGTGATTCTATCGGAAACCTCCCGCGGGCTGAAGCGCGAGCGGTCCGCGGAGGAGTATCGGGAAATCATTTCCACATGCAGCCATGCGGCCACCCGCATGCGTTCGCTGGTGGAATCGCTTCTGCTATTGGCGCGGCAGGATGGCAGTCCGGAAGTCCGCCGCGAGACCGTGGATCTGTCGTCGGTGGCTTCCGATTCGATCCAGCTTCTCCAGCCGCTCGCCGACCAGCACGGCATCCGCATTCGTCCGAATCTCCAAACGTCGCGCTGCGTGGCGGACCCGAACGCGCTTTCCATCGTGGCGGGAAATCTGATTTCCAATGCGATCAGCCACCAACCCGGCGGCGGCGAGGTGGCGGTCAGTGTTTTTTCAAATGACCACCAGGTGATTCTCGAAGTTTCCGACCGCGGCCCGGGGATTTCCGCAGAGCATCTGCCGCGGTTGTTCGACCGGTTCTATCGGGTGGATCCGGCGCGCGGTCCGTCGAGCGGCCATTCGGGCCTGGGACTGGCCATCGTCCAGGCCATCGTCGAGAACCATCATGGCACGGTCGAAGTGGAGAGCGTGGCCGGCGAAGGCGCGACTTTCCGGGTGAGCCTGCCCGCTCTGGCAGATTCATGATGGACGGGACATGGCCCGGGCTGCCATGCTGGCCCGCGTGAGCCCGATCACCATTGCCGCCGTCAAGGAACAAGCCGGGGAAATCCCCATTCACGCCGCGATCCACGCCCAACTCCAGTCGCGGGCGACCCGCATGACGAAGGGGGGGAAGCCGTATTTTGAAATGGTGTTCGCCGACTCCACCGGAAATTTCTCCCTGAAAATCTGGTCTGATTCACCGATGCACGGAGCCGCCGAAGAGATGACGGAGGGCCAGATCGTCCGCCTCGAAGCGGAGTGGACGCAGAACCAATACGGCGTCAATCCGAACAACCTGTGGTGGCACCACCTCGACGAAGCCGCCGTCGCGGATTTCCTCGCGGGTGATCCCGAAACGCGGGAAAAGCAGGACCGCGATTTCGCGGAAATCCGCCGTCTGTGCGACTCCATCGAGGATCCGCGGCTGCACGGACTTTGCGCCCATTTCCTCAGCCAGTTGGGCGACCGTTTCCGCCGCACCGCCGCCGCGCGGAAAAACCACCATGCCCGCCGTGGCGGATTGGTCGAGCACGTCGCCCAGATGATGCGCTCGGCGGCGGCGCTGTGCCCGGTCTATCCGGAACTGAACCGCGACCTGATGATCGCCGGCGTGCTGTTCCACGACTGCGGAAAGCTGTGGGAGAATTCCTATCCGGAAGACGGATTCGCGCAGATCCACAGCATCCATGGAGAAATGTTAGGTCACATTCCGCTCGGCATCGAGCTGGTGAACAAGCTGTGGAACGACCTTCTCGATACCGAGGAATCCGAGGAATGGAAGGGGCTCAAGCCGTCCACCGAAATGACCCGCCTGCACTTGCTCCACCTCATCGGCAGCCACCACGGGCAGTATGAATTCGGTTCGCCCGTTTTGCCGCGCACGCCTGAAGCCTTCGCGCTCCATTACATCGACAACCTCGACGCGAAGATGGAGATGATCCGCGACGCCTATTCGCAATCGGCCGAAATCGCTCCCGGCATCTACGACCGCGTGTTCCCGCTGCCGACGAATCTGGTCAGACCGCTGCCGAATTTCGTCCCGCCGCCACCGGTGCCGACAATCGAGGAGGGGGCTGCCGAGGTTGACAGTATGCACGATCAGGAGTAAATACATACTCATGAAAACACGCGTCACGATTACGATGGATCCGGAAATCCATCGTCTGGCCAAACAGGCGGCGCGGAAGAAACGCACCACCGTTTCCGGATTGATCGAGGCTTTGATCCAATCGGAAAGTGCTCCCCAAAAAGGAGGGATCGTCGCCGGAATGGTGGGCAGCGCCAGTCTGCGGGCTCCGACGCCCGGCAGCGATCCGCTGTATGATGTATTGCAGGCCAAATACATCCGCTGATGAGGATCCTGATCGACTCCGATATCCTGCTGGATGTCGCCCTTGCCCGGGAACCCCACCTTGCGGACAGCACCGCGGTACTGGAATGGGCCGAGTCGGGAGGTGACGCCTGCGTGGCTTGGCATTCCCTCACCAACTGCTCTTACCTGCTGAAAGGTGGCCGGCCTTTCCTAAGCGAACTTCTCAAACTGGTGGAAGTCGCCCCGGTCGGCACAACGGAAGCCACCCGGGCGCTTGCCTTGCCCATGGCCGATGTGGAGGATGCGTTTCAAGCCGCATCTGCGCTGGCGTGGAATGCCGACTTCATCATCACCCGCAATCTCCCCGACTATCGCCTTTCACCCATCCCTGCACTTTCGCCCACCGAATTTCTTAAAAAGCTCCGATTGCTCTAGTCGCTTCACTGAGCGAGTAAATCATCACTTCCCACCTCATCCATGCACCCGTTCCTTTCCCCAGATTTCCACGTCCGTTGGTCCACGCTCGTTCCCGAAGCCGTGGAGCCGGACATCCGCCACGCGCTCGAACTCGCGAAGGCCAACATCGAGGCGATCTGCTCGCAGGATCCTGTTTCAGCGACTTACGAGTCCACTTTCCTCGCTTTTGAAAAAGCCAGCGAGGCGCTCAACGACGGCTGGGGCCGGCTGAACCATCTTGACTCTGTTAGCGACAATCCCGCCCAGCGTGAGGCTCTTGGCAGGATGCTTCCCGAGGTGACGGATTTCTACTCGTCCCTGGCTCTCAACGACCGGCTCTGGAGCGTGATCAAGGCCGCTGGCGAAAGTGCGGAAATCACCACGCTTTCACCGGTCCAACAACGTTTTGTCGAGGAGACGCTCACCGATTTCCGCAATTCCGGCGCGGACCTTCCTGCGGACAAAAAGGAACGAATCGCCGCCATCGAGGCCGACCTTTCCCAAATCACGAAAGAGTATTCCGAGCATGTCCTCGACTCGACCAACGCGTGGGAACTCATCATCACCGACGAATCGAAACTCGCCGGTCTGCCCGATTCCGCGAAAGCCGGTGCCGCGGCGAACGCCCGTGCGAAGGGCCATGAAAACGCGTGGCGCTTCACCCTGCAATTTCCCTCGATGTCGCCGATCATGCAGCACCTGCACGACGACGACATCCGCAAGCAGGTGTGGGAGGCATCGTCGAAGGTCGGCGGCTACGGAGACTACGACAACACCGCGCTCGTTTGGCGCATCCTCGAACTCCGTCAGGAAAAAGCAGGCATCCTGGGCCACGATCATTTCGCCGACCTGACGATCCTGCGCCGCATGGCGAAAACCGGTGGCTCGGCCTTGGGTTTCATCGAAAACCTCCACGCCCGTATCAAGCCTGCTTTCCTCGCGGAATACAAACAGCTCGGGCAATACAAGGCCGCGAAATCCGGTCAGCCTGTTAGCGCTTTGGAGCCGTGGGAGGTTTCCTACTGGGCGGAGAAACAGCGTCAGGAAAACTACGATTTTGACGAAGAGGAACTGCGGCCGTATTTCCCGGTCGATGGCGTGATGGCAGGCATGTTCGAGATCGCTTCGCGCATTTTCGGGATCACCATCCGCGAGCTGGAAACCACCTACCTTGAGCCCGGATCGGGAACGATCTCCGACGCCGTCGAGACCTGGCACCCCGAGTGCAAGTTCTACGAAATCCACGACTCAAAAACCACCGCGCACCTCGGCTCGTTCTACGCCGACTGGCATCCGCGCGAATCGAAGCGCGGTGGAGCATGGATGAATTCCCTGCACACCGGCGCTCTCGGCGAGCCGCATCTCGGCCTGATCATTGGCAACATGAGCCCGCCTGTGGACGGAAAGCCGGCGCTCCTAACACACCGTGAGGTGGAGACAATCTTCCACGAGTTCGGCCACCTGCTCCACGGCCTGCTCAGCGAGGTTGCGGTGAAATCGTTGGCGGGCACGAACGTCCCTTGGGATTTCGTCGAGCTGCCGTCGCAGATCATGGAGAACTTCTGTTGGGACCGCGAATCGCTCGATCTCTTCGCCCGCCATTTCGAATCCGGCGAAGCGATTCCCGAAGATCTTTTCGCAAAAATGATCGCCGCGAAAAACTACATGAGCGCTTCCGGATTCATGCGCCAGCTCGCCTTCGCCAAGCTCGATCTCGAACTCCACATCCGGCAGCAGGACTTCCTCGGCAAGGACCTCGACTCGGTGGACCGCGAGGTGCTCGCCGACTATCTCGCGCCGCTCAAGACGCCTTCGCCCTCGATGATGCGCCGCTTCAACCACCTCTTCAGCAGCCCCACCGGCTACGCCGCCGGCTACTACTCCTACAAATGGGCCGAAGTCCTCGACGCCGACGCCTTCACCCGTTTCCAAAAAGAAGGCGTGCTCAACTCCGACACCGGCGCCGCCTTCCGCGAGCACATCCTCAGCAAGGGCAACTCCGTCCCGCCCGACGAACTCTACCGCCGCTTCATGGGCCGCGACCCGGACCAGGAACCGCTTCTCGTCAGGGCGGGGTTGGCGGAGCCGGCGCTGGCTTGAAAATCGAGACGTGTCGCTGGCGGTGACATATTGACGGAGCATGTCGCGATCATTGAAAAGCTGCGGGACGCTTTCCTGACGTGTCGCCATGAATCGCCCGTGCTCTGATCAACCGCCTTTTGCGATTCATTGGTTTGGTGGACAGGAGGGTCCACCCTCCTTGCCGCTTCGCGTGGGGTGGCAGTTCTGGGGGCTGGTGGTGAAATGAGATGTTTCCGAAAGTATTTGAAAACCAACGCCGCCGACATCCGACCTTGATCCGGACAGTGCCCTGGATCGGAGTGAACAGGACCTGATCCTAATCTTCCAGGCGGCCGGAGGCTTGGAAGTCACCCGAGGGCAATCTGGACAGCACCCGGCATGATCCGGACATCAGCGGAGCCAATGTGGATGGTAGCGGAGGGTAACCTTCCTAGTGCTGGAGCCGCGTTGTCAGCCCACGAGAGGAATCCGGACACCAGCGGAACCTGAAGTCGACAAGGCTGGGAGCCATGTGGGTGGTGCCGGGGACCGAACTTCCACTTGCGGGAAATGAAGAGATGTCAGGAAGGAGAGTTCAGGTGCTGGCGAATGGATTTTGCCCCGTACCGCGCCCCGGCCCCTCAGTCATCCCCGCGCCGTATGGCGTTCCGGCCAGAATGGGCTGTCTTTTCAAGAGCGGGAGCGCCAGCGTTCGGGCAGGCTGACGCGACGCATGTTCAAGGATTTTTCATTTTCCGCCGTGGTGGCGGGTTTCGTGGCGGTGCTGGTGGGGTTCACCAGTTCGGTGGCGCTGATTTTCCAGGCGGCGCAGAATTTGCACGCCACCCCGGCCCAGACGGCGTCGTGGTTGTGGGCGCTGGGAATCGGGATGGCGGTGACGAGCTTGATCCTGTCGTGGGTTTACCGGTTGCCGATTCTGATCGCGTGGTCGACGCCGGGGGCGGCGGTGATCGCAAGCGCGGCGGCGGACGGGCATCTCACGTTGGCGCAGGCGACGGGGGCGTTCGTGGTGTGCGCGGTAATGATCGCGATCGCGGGGTTCTCGGGCGGGTTTGAAAAAATCATGAGCCGGCTGCCGCTTCCGCTGGCCTCGGCGTTGCTGGCGGGGGTGCTTTCGAAGTTCGCGCTGGATGCGTTCATGGCGACGCCGACGAATCCGGGGCTGATTCTGCCGATGTTCTGCGCGTATGTGCTGGGGCGGAGTTTCTGGCCTCGCTCGAATGTGCCGGTGATCCTCGTGCTCGGGGTGGTGATCGCGATTTGCCAAGGGCGCTTCAACGCGGCGGCGGTGCCGTTGGAAATCACGAAGCCAGTGTGGGTGACGCCGGAGTTTTCGCTGCGGACGCTGGTCGGGGTGGCGCTGCCGCTGTTCATCGTGACGATGGCCTCGCAGAATCTGCCGGGCGTGGCGGTCTTCAAGGCGAATGGTTATGAGCCGCCGGTGTCGAAGATCATCGGTTGGTCGGGTGTGGCGAACTTGTTCGTCGCACCGTTCGGCGGCTTCACGCTGAACCTGGCGGCGATCACGGCGGCATTCTGCATGAATGCGGAGGCGCATCCGGAGCCGGGAAAACGCTACGTCGCGGCGATGTCGGCGGGATTTTTCTACGGGCTGGTGGGAACCTTCGGGGCGACCATCGCCGGATTGTTCGCGGCGTTTCCGCACGAGTTGGTGCTGGCGGTGGCGGGGCTGGCGTTGATCGGGACGATTGCAAGCGGGCTGGCGGCGGCGACGGCGGAGGAGCGGTATCGCGAGGCGTCGGTGATCAGCTTTTTCGTCGTGCTGTCGGGGATTTCCTTCGCAGGAATCGGCTCCGCGTTTTGGGGAATTGTCGCGGGGATGGTGGTGCTGCTGGTGAGGAAGATCGCGAGCGCACGGGTGGGTTAGATTTCCTTCGGGTCGGCCAGGGAGAGGCGGATATCGCGGCGTTGAAAGAAGGCTTAGTTTCCAAGCTCTTTCATCGCGGCGCGGACGGATGCCTGCACGGTTGGATCGCCGTAGAACGGACCGGCTCCGGGACCTCCGGTGGTGTGGGTTTCGAGCAGGACGAGTTCGCCGTTTCTCAGGATGAAGGATGGGTTGCCGCTGTCGCCGACGATGAGATTCCGCTGATAGATCGGATTGAGGCCGGGGATGTAGCCGAGGCGGATGCCGCTGCCGTAAACCGCCTCGATGCGGTGGACGGAGAGCGTGCTCGTCTGGTCGGAGACGATGACGGGGGTGCCGACGGCCGCTTCGGCGGCATTGGCGAGCCGGTACCATTTCACTTCGGGTGGCAGCGGAAGATTCAACCGGGCGACGGCGATGTCGCCCGTGTTCAAGGACCGGACCGCCGTGATGTAGCGTTCGTAGGGATTGCCTTTCCGGTCGTGGAACATGACTGCGACGTTCGAAGGGCGGATGAAGTGGGCGGCCATCACGACGTGGCTGGGAGAAATCAAGGTCGCCGTGCGGGCGTCGTTCCAAGAGACGCCGGTGAGATCGAGCCGGCCGGCCCAGTTGTTGCGCCATTCGGAGCCGGCCTTGGGTTGATAGTATTTGAAGAGGGTTCCTTTTTCGGCCTTCCCGGGGAGAAATCCGAGGCCGTTCTGGCCCGGTGTGATGATGCTGGGGCCGTTTCCGGGAGCGCAGGCGGCGATCAGCAGGCAGAGCGAAAACAGGATCACGGATTTCATGAAACAGGAGATAGCGGACGGCCCCGTGACTGGCAAGGAAGGCGATTAGCGAGCCCTTGCGTTGCATGGCGGTGGCTGTCTAGGCTCCGCGCATGCCCGCCGAGACCCGCACGCATTTTTTTGAAACCGGAAGCCCCGCCGAGCCGGTGTTGCTTCGCGATGGCGGGCTGTTGCCAGGCATGACGCTGGCCTACGAAAGCTGGGGTGAGCTGAACGCGGACCGCTCGAACGCGATTTTCCTGTTTCACGCGCTGTCCGGATCGCACCACGCGGTCGGGACGAATACGGCGATCGAGGGCGTCGGCGAGCTGTGGCAGCCGGAGATGCACGAGGGTTGGTGGGAGAACATGATCGGGCCCGGCAAGGCCATCGATACGGACAAGTTCTTCGTCGTCTGCGCGAACTACCTCGGAGGCTGTTATGGCAGCACCGGTCCGGCGTCCATCAATCCGGAAACCGGAAAACCTTGGGGCGCGTCCTTCCCCGCGGTGTCGGCGGCGGATCAGGTGGAGGTTTTCACCCATCTGCTGGATCATTTCGGAATCGAGACGTTGAACGCGGTGGTCGGTCCCTCGGTCGGCGGATTGATCGCGATGACCTTCGCCACGCGCTTTCCCGACCGGGTGCGCAATGTCATCGTCATCGCCTCCGGGTTCAAAACGACGGTGCTCAACCGCCTGCACCTTTTCGAGCAGATCCTTGCGATCGAAAACGACCCACATTTCAATGGCGGCGATTACTACGATGGAGACGCTCCTCTCTACGGACTCGTCCTCGCCCGGATGATCTCCCACAAGACCTTCGTCCACCTCGATGCCATCGAGAAGCGCGCGCGGCAGGACATCGTCCAGCCGGATGATGTGTTGGCCTGGTATCGGGTGCGCGACCAGTTCCAGAGCTACATGCTCCATCAGGGGAAGAAGTTCGTGAAACGCTTCGATGCGAACACCTATCTGCGCATCATCGACATGTGGTCGCGCTACGACGCCACGCAGGAAGGCGATGCGGAAACTCCGGGCGATTTGTTCGAGCGGGCCCGTCTGGCAGGCCAGAAGTGGCTCGTGTTTTCCATCGACTCCGACTTCTGCTTTTTCCCGGAAGAGCAGGCGGAACTGGTGAAACACTTGGAAGAAGCCAAGGTCGATGTCATGCACATCAGCGTGCATTCCGACAAGGGCCACGACTCATTCCTGCTGGAGCCGGACCTCTACACCCCGCACATTTCGTGGGTGCTTGGCAGATAGGTCACTCGTCCTCCGACATCACGCCAACCTTGCCGACCTGTTCCTTCAGCGGTCCGTTCGGAAGGGTGGCGCGCCAGGCCTCGAAGGCGGCGGCATCCTTCATCAGGAAATTCCGCGCCATCACCGCGACGGCCTCGGGGGCCAGGTGGATGGAGTCCTGTGCCGCCGCCCATTTCGTCGCGTCGGCCGGAGCGCTTCTCGACCAGGTGGCGACGAGCGAACTCGCGGCGGTATCGCGCTCCGCTCCGGCGCTGAGTTTCCCGAGCCAGGCAATCCCGCTCTCCGGTGATTGATCCGCAAAAATGGTGGCGAGTTCTTGGGCGGCGATGGTGCGTTCGGTGCCTGCGGTCAAATTGGAGAGCAGCCATTGGGAGCTCGCTTCGAGATCCATGGTGGCCCAGTTGGCGAGAGTGTTCGCGAACTGGGCGGGATCGTTGTGGGTCTTGCTCAGGGCCAGGCTCGCGGCGACCGCGCCCTGAGGGTCGGTTTTCGCCCAGCCTGCCAGCGCCGCGCGGAACAGCGTGGGGTTCAGATCGCCGTATCCCGGGTTGGATTTGAGAAATTCCAGTGCGGCGGCGGGCTCGTTGGCGGCCCATGAAAAGAAGATGTTTTCCGCCGCAGCATTCCGTTCCTCGGTGACGGGGAGCGCGAGAAACCAGGCGGCGGCTTCCGCTCCGTTTTCCTGAGCCCAGTTTTCGGCAATGGTGATGAGGGTGTTGTTCAGATCCACTCCGGAGAGATTTTTCATCGCCCAAGCGGCGGCACCTTTCGCGTCGGTCTCGGCGAACTGCTTCAAGGCCATCTGAATGACGTCCTCGCGCCGCTCGGTGCGTGGCTGGCTGGCAAGCCAATCCAAGGCATCCACAGGGTTTTTCGCGACCCACGTTTCGAGACTCTGCAGGGCCAGTTTGAACCGGGCGAGCGGGTTGGTTTCCGCGTCCAGTCTTGCCCGTAGTCCGGGGAGATCGACGGGTTGTACGCCGCTACGGTTGCTGGTTCCCGAGGATCTGGCGGCCGGCTCCCTGTCTTGGATGGCGCCGCCCGCCGGCCGGACGGTGGCGGCTTGATTTTTTCCGACGAAATAACCGCCGCTTCCGCAGACGAGGGCGATGGCAAGCGCTCCGATGGTGAGAGTGACGGGTTTCATGGATGGGGAGATGCGGAGTTCCGGACGCAAACATGCCGGGATCAGATGAACTGGATCCCGGCATGAGGAAAATCCTTCGAGGGTTTACAGCCAGGCCTTGTTCTTGAAGGTCAGCGCGTCCCGGAATTTCCAGCCCTTGCGGGTGTATTCCCAAAGGTTCAGCTCCGGAAAGCGTCGCGCATCCAGGGAGATGGCCTTGCCCTTTTTCGAGAAATCCCGGTTTGATCCACCTGCGAGGAGAGGATCGACGCCGCGGGTCATGAGGATGATGCCGCTGGTGGCATCGTAGTAGGGCATGGCCCAGAACTCGAAACTCATGTCTCCCGATCTGTTGTTCGAGTTGTTAGTGACGAAGTCCATCCGGATGGTGGTGGAGTGGTAGTAGTCGCGCCCGAGGTTGCGGTAGCGGCCCGTTTGCTTGGCACCGCTGCCGTAGAACTTCACGGTATTTCCAATCGAATAGTAGCCGTAACCGTCCAGTGTGACGTTGGTGGCTTTTGCTTCGGGAATGGCCGCCGACATCGCGAACAGGGCGAGACCGGTGGAGGCAAGTCGTTGGATGAGGGATTTCATGTTGGTTGATCTGGGATGACGAATGGTTTCAAAAACTAGCCCTTTCGACGGTGATCGCATCTAAATATTCAGGAAATTTCGCAGGCCGGATACTTCGCGCAACTCCCTCGGGAGATCATCGGGGGCGGGAGGCGTAGTGCAGGCCCAGGGAATCAAGCTCCGCATAAACCTTGCGCAGCCAGACCTTGACGCGCTGGCGGTCGAGGATTCCGAGGAGCTGGTCTCCGTTTCCATCCGCGTTGATGGCGGACCAGAAGCTGGAATTCGAGTGGTCCACCTGGCGCATCGAGCCTTCGTGGAGTTTCGGGAGTTCGATGATTTTCGCGCCCAGTTCCTGCGCCTTCAGTTTCTGCGGGGAGGCGTGGAAGCTGTCGAAACGCGCGCCGCGGCCGTGGTTGAGCACCACGACGTAGCGGACTTCGGTTTTGAAATCATCGAGCAGGCGTCCTAACATTTCCAGCGAGTCGCGGCCGTCGTCGAGGATGTGCCAGCAGTTCACCATCACGCCGGCTTCGCGGAAAAGCTCGAGCACGCCGGTGTCGTCCATCCAGCCGCGCAGCGAGGTGCTGCTCTGTGCGGCGAGGTCCACCAGCACCTGGGTGTTTTCACCCCGCAGCGCGGCTTCGGCGAGGTGGTCGAGGCTTTGGAAATTCTCCAGCTCCACATGCTCGGCGAACCCTTTGTAAAAACGCATGAACGAACCGTGCGAGCGGTCCGAATCGAAGCCTTGGAACGGGATCTGGCGGTCGATGCAATACTGCGCGAAAACGCGGCTCATCACCGATTTTCCCACTCCGCCTTTTTCCCCGCCGATCAAATGCACTTGGTTCATCGGCGCGGGCTTAGCAGGTTCCGCTGCGGAGGCAAAGTGAGATATCGGGGATTCAACCACGGGAATCGGCGGTGTGATCGCCGGGGCCGCCGGTTCAATAATCGGCGACGGGGCTGTTGGCGGTCTCCACGCCTGGGGTTTCCGGAACTTCTGCGGAAAGGCGCGCGAGTTGGTCATAAGTTTGAGTCCATTTTGAGTCTGACCACAGCAGCGGGCCGTGGAGCTTCCGGCGGAAGCGTTCCACACGGGCGCGGGCTTCGTCGATCATCCAGATCGGCAATTCCGCGAGGGCGGTGGCGGCGGTTTCCGCGCTGGCGGTGTTGTGGCAGATCATTGCGAGATCGTTGCCAGCCTCGATGGCGAGTTTCACGTCCTGACCACGGCCGTAGCGTCGGGTGATCGCGCCCATGTCGAGGTCGTCGGTGAGGACGAGATGCTTGTCGAAACCGAGCTGGTCGCGGAGAAAGCGGCGGATGACGCGCGGCGAGAGCGAGGCGGGGAAATCCGGATCGATGTTCGGAAAATCCACGTGCGCCAGCATGATCGAGTCCAGCTCCGGCATCAGTGCGGTGTAGGGGAT
Organism: Verrucomicrobiota bacterium; assembly: GCA_040388015.1. Taxonomy (GTDB): domain Bacteria; phylum Verrucomicrobiota; class Verrucomicrobiia; order Verrucomicrobiales; family Akkermansiaceae; genus Luteolibacter. Next base: position 14,580 of record JAZKCQ010000036.1, read on the forward strand.
CACGTCTTCGCGCAGCAGTTCTTCCAGAGTCGCCGGGGAAGAGGGAAGATCGTGGTGCGGATCGGATTGCGCACGGCCGCATGCGGGGAAATGTTTCGCGCAACTCGCGACCGAGCGTTTCCGCAGCCAGCGGTTCCATTGGCCGGCGTAGTCGATGACGCGTTGAGGATCGCGTCCCCAGCAACGGCCGCGCAGGGCGTTCTGGGTGTCGGGAAAATGGTCGAGATCGAGGACCGGGGCGAAGTTCAGATTGAAGCCGAGCAGCCGAAGCAGGTCGCCCGTGAAGGCCGCGGCTTCCGCGATTTTCACCATGTCTCCTTTCGCGGCGAGAGTGGGGGCAGAGGGCGCGGCTGGCGCGATGTCCTTCGTCCGGGTCACCCGCCCGCCTTCCTGGTCGATGGCGATGATGGGAATTTCCGAGGACAAATCACGCAGGTCGTCCGTCAGTTTCCGCGTCTGCTGCGGACTCACGATGTTCCGTGTGAAAAGGATGTATCCCGCCGGCTGGAGCTTGCGGAAAAGCGCCGCTTCTTCCCGTGTCATTTCCGGCCCGGCGATCCCGAGCACCAGTAGTGTGCCATCCATCATCGGCGGAAACAAAGCATCGCGAGCGCGGGATGTCGATACCAGACCCCACGCGATCACGTAGCTATCAGATTTGATCTTGAAAATATGTCCTCTGACAGACATATGTGGGGAGTCGAATCAACCGATCTGTTCAAATGCCATCGATTCAAAACTACATCATGGTCGATTATGAAAATCTACAGCCGGTGAATCTTCACCTGCTGAAAAACGATTCCGTCAAAATCATTGTTTTCCTGGGAGTTTCTCAGAAAGCTCCCGCAACATGGGAGAAAGCAGAAGGAATTGAATGTATCAGGATCTCGGGCAACGGGAAAAATGCGCTCGATTTCCACATCGCTTACCATATCGGCATTATTTCCACTGCGAATCCTCAAGCTCGATTTCAAATCGTTTCCAAGGACAAGGGATACGATCCACTCATCTGCCACATACGGGAAAGAGGGGGCAACGTGTCACGAACGAAAAAACTCTCTGTCCCGACTCGTGGAAAAGTCGTCCCTCAGGATCTGTTGGATCGACAGCTGGCATCGGTCCTCCGCAACCTGCAGAAAAACGGTGCCAACAGACCCAAGACATTCAAGAAGCTTATAAGTACCATCGATTCTTGGTTCCAGCAGCGGATGGGCCAGGCGGAGGCATATGATCTGGTCGGGAAACTCCAGAAAATGGGATGTCTTTTGATATCGAACAACAGAATAACCTACGTTCTGTGACCGAGCTGAAATCGATTGATGCATCTCACCCTATCAAACCCATCTTCGGATAGTTGGCGCCCAGTATCGGCTTCAGGTTCGGAGCCTTGAGCCAATCAGTCAGGAGGGTGCCGTAAACACTTCGGAAATCGACCGTGTGCTTGATGTCGCCTTCCGACAGATCGGTGAGGCTCGGGTGGGTGCCGTGAAGGCCGCCCTTGATGCCGGGGCCGGCGAGGAAGAGGCAGGAAGCCTTGCCGTGGTCGGTGCCGGCGCTGGCGTTTTCGGAAACGCGGCGGCCGAATTCGGAGAAGGTCATGAGCAC
>JAZKCQ010000037.1:0-27442 GCA_040388015.1 Verrucomicrobiota bacterium
GCGCGGCGGCGGCGCATTTCTTCGAGGATACCCTCGGTATCAAGCTTGGTCTTGAGGCGTTTGAGAGCACGGTCAACGGGCTCGCCTTTCTTCATGATCACTCCACGCATGCGATGATAATTGGTTGGTTGGTTTGGTTCCGCAGTTTCTTCGGGGCGCGGTAGATGCGGGATTGGCCCCGCTTTGTCAACACAGAACCCGGCGGGATTTCGAAAAAACGGGGGCTTGCTATGGTGGGGTAAGTCGCGTATTGAGCCTCGTCCTTCCGCTATTGTTGCGCTGTTGCAACAACCGTCCGGTTAAACATCCGGCTGTGGACGGCTTTGAAAACCATAAATCATGTATCGAATTCCCTTCGACCGGGTGAACTGGACCACCAGTTCATTCCTCATCGGCACCGCCCTCATCGCCCTCATCGGCGTTCCCATCTACCTGTTCAAGGTAGGCCTCGACTGGTTCCAGTTCCTGATGTTCTTCTTCTACGTCTCCGCGACGATGATGAGCATCACGGTCGGCTACCACCGCCTGTTCTCGCACTTGTCCTTCAAGGCGAAACTCCCCGTGAAACTTTTCACCCTCGTTTTCGGCGCGTGTGCGTTTGAAAACTCCTGTCTCAACTGGGCGTCCGACCATCGTCGCCACCACAAGCATGTCGATCACGACGAAGACCCGTATGATATTTCCAAGGGTTTCTTCTGGGCGCACATCGGCTGGCTGCTTTTCAAACTGAATCCCGAGCCGCCGATGGACAACGTCGCCGACCTCCGCAAGGACAAGTGGGTGATGCTTCAGGACAAATATGTGCACTGGATCGGTCTCGTCGTCGGCCTGATCATTCCTTCCGCCCTCGGCTACTGGTGGAATGCTTCGCAAGGGCTCGATCCATGGATGGGCGCTCTCGGCGGCTTCCTGATTCCCGGTGTGGCCCGCATCGTGGTCGCCCAGCACTGCACCTTCTTCATCAACTCGCTGTGCCACACCGTCGGCCGCCAGCCCTATTCCACCAGCCACAGCGCGCGCGACAGCGCGATCATGGCGTTCCTCACCTTTGGCGAGGGCTATCACAACTATCACCATGAGTTCCAGCACGACTACCGCAACGGCGTGAAGCCATGGCAGTGGGATCCGAGCAAATGGACCATCTGGACGCTTTCCAAACTCGGTCTGGCCGAAGGGCTCCGCCGGGTGCCGGACGGTCGCATCCTTCTCGCGGAAATGGGCGAAGCGCGCCGCAAGGCACAGAAGCATCTGGCTGAAATGCGTGAACATCCCCACACCGCCGCCCATCGTGCGGCGGACGCGCTTCACGAAGTCGTCGAGAAGCTTTCCGCCAACTACCACGAACTCGAAAAAGCCGTCGCCGACCGCGTCCAACTTTCCCGTGAGGTGCTCAACGGCTGGCAGGATGAAACCCGCAGCCTGATGCGCGAACTCCGCCGCGCCGCCGCTTCGGTTTCCGCCTGAGTTTTCCTGATTCAACAAACGCCCCGTGACCGCAAGGTCCCGGGGCGTTTTCATTTCGTCCCGCCGGATTTCATGAACTTTTCGGCTTAGGCGCGTTCGTCGGAAGGGAGGCTTTGGACCCAGGTGCTGGCGGCGGTGGGGTCGGTGGCGGACCATTTGACGGCGAATTGGAAAGCTTGGGCGAGCGGGTCGTTGGAGGGGCTTTGTCTTTCTTGTCCGGCGGGCTCCGGTTGGGAAAGGAGGTAGCGGATGGCGGCTTGGGGGATTCATGCGTCTCCAGTTGATGAAGAGGAGGTCGCTGATTTCATTCGGCCGGTCCTTTTTGTCTTTGGCGGCCGCCCAGCAAGCGGCGACGTCCTGCTCGCTGGCATCCATCAGCCACAGGGCGAGGCGGGAGTAGAGAGAGTCGTTGTCCAAGGCGGCGAGGGTTTCCACGGTGTCGGTGGAATGGAGGGAGGAAACTTTGGCCGCGACCCGCTTCGGATTCCCGGAGGATGCCACGACGGGAGCTTCGCCGGATTTGTCGACCGTGGAGCGTTTGAGGGACTCCCGCACGACCGGGGTGTCTTTGCCTGCCACGGGCGAGCTTCCTTTCAGACCGTTCGCGACGAAGCCGGAAAGAAACCCCGCCGCACAAAGCCCGAGGAGCGGGAGAACGATGGATTTTTTCACCGGGAATGGGTTCACCTGACATAGGCCGGAAATCTATCAATTCCGTCAAACAAATTTCCCGTGCGATTCGCGACCGTTATGACGGCTGAAGCCACCACAACGCTTTGCCAATCAGGCTCGCGTCTCTTGTCTGGACAGGGTGCGCGGGGGGCTCCAGAGTGGCGCGACTCCATGCGTATTTCGGACCGCTACATTGGAAAACAGGTGCTTCTGGGCACGCTGTATGCGGTTCTGGTCCTCGGAATCGTGCTGGTGCTGGGCAATCTGTTCAAAGAAATCCAGCCGCTGCTGGTGGACAAGAAGGCACCGCTCGGACTGGTGATCCGCTTCGTCATCAACGTGCTGCCGCTTTCGCTGATGTACACGATTCCCTGGGGATTCCTGTCGGCGGTGCTGATGGTTTTCGGGCGGCTTTCCTCAAACCAGGAAATCACCAGTTTCCGGGTGGCCGGCCTCAGTCTGGTGCGGTTGTCGATGCCGGTATTCGTGATCGGCGCGGCGCTCTCGGTGCTGAGCCTGTGGCTGAATGTCAGCGTGGTGCCCCACTCGAAGGCGACGATGTGGCAGTTGATTTACGAACAAGGCGTGCGGGATCCCAAGTCGCTGCTGAAGCCGGGCGTGGTGCAGGGCGACCTCAAAGGGGACGGCGAGGATGTGCAGAAACTCCTGATCGAAGGGGAATCGGGCGAGTGGGTGGAAGGCTTCCATTGTTATGTCCTGCCGAAGTCGAGGGAATCGGCGAAGGACGCGGCCTACATCCATGCGGCCCGGGCGGCGCTCAGCGTGGATCGCGAGAAAAGCCAGCTGCGGGTGAAACTTCAGGATGCCTACTTCGAATCGAGGAACGCCAAGGGCGAGGTGGAAATGGTGTTCGCCCACGAAGCGGAACCATTGGTGATCGACTTGAAAAATCCGAAAAAGCCGAAGGCGAACTCCATGTCCAACGAACGGATCCTGAGGGAGATCGCGACGGATCCCACGCTGACCAACAAGAACAAGCTGAAGATGCGCACCGAGATCATGACGCGCTATTCCTTCTCCATGGCGTGCTTCGCCTTCGCCTTCATCGCGGTGCCGCTGGGAATGCAAAGCCGCCGCCGGGATTCCTCGATGGGGCTGATCTACAGCCTGCTCATCGGTGCGGGGTATTTCCTGCTGACGATGATGGCGGACCAGTTCAAGTCGGACTCGGGGGCGACGATGATGTTATGGGCGCCGAACATCGCCTGTGTTTTGTTAGGTTTATTTCTTTTCCGCCGGGCCCGCTTCAGGTAGAGTAGGGCGGTTTGATGAAAATATCCCGCACGCTTGGCAAACTCTACCGGAATGTCCGCAACTTCTTCGCCGCGGAGCGGGTGGTGCCCGCTCCTTTCGTCAAGGACCTGAGGCGCTACAATCCCGCCAAGTTCCGCGCCGACGCCCGGGCGGCGGGCAACGTGACGGTGCTGGCGCTGGCCCAGGGAATCGCCTTCGCGGCCATCGCGGGGCTGCCGGTGGTGTATGGGATCATCAGCACGGCGGTGGCCGCGTTCGTCGCGCCGTTGTTCGCCGGGTCACGGCATACGATCCTCGGACCGACGAATGCCACGGCGTTCATGCTCTTCAGTTTCTTTTCGGTGAATCCGGCCCTCACCGGCCGTTGGAGCGAACTCATCCCGCTGCTGGTGCTGATGGTGGGCATCATCGCGACCGTCGGCGCCTTGTTCCGGGTGGCGGACCTGCTGCAGTATATTTCGCGCAGCGTGTTGGTCGGCTACATTTCCGGCGCGGCGGTGCTGATCGTGGCGAACCAGCTGAAGCCGTTTCTCGGCTTGTCGGGGCATGTGAGTGACGAGACCTCCTCGACATTCGTCGGCCTGTTGTTCGGTCTGGCACGGGCGTTGCCGCACACACACTGGGTGTCGGTGTTGATCGGCGGGGTGACATTGGTGATCTTTCTCGCGTTCCGAAAATGGCGGCCGGCATGGCCCGCCTTCGCGCTGGCGCTGTTGATTTCCTCGGTGGTGTTCGGGTCGTTGATTCGGAACGGCACCGGGCCGTTCAAGGGCGAGGCGACGTTCGCGACCTTCGGGTTCGACGACCTCATGCTGAAAATGCCGCACCTGATGAGGGCGGACATCTTCGCGGACATCTCGGCGCTGTTGAGCATCGCCTTCGCCCTCGCGTTCCTCGCCTCGTTGGAAAACACGCTGATGGCGAAGACGCTCGCCTCGAAAACCGGCGACCGTCCTGACGTGAACCAGGACATGCTGGCCGTCGGCATGGCCAATCTCGCCACCGCCGTCGCGGGAGGGATGCCGGCCTCGGGTTCTCTCACGCGCTCGATGCTGAATCACGAATCCGGCGCGCGCACCCGTTTCGCCTCGCTGCTTTCCGGCGTCTACACCATGGCCTTCGCCGCGCTGATCGCCGCTTCCGTCGGATGGGGGATGCCGTTGATCGACTACGTGCCGAAGTCAGGGTTGGCGGCGCTGGTGATCGCGCTGTCGTTTTCCCTATTCAATATCCGCCACATCCGGATCTGCCTGCGCTCGACCACCGATGACGCGGTGGTGTTGGTGATCACCTTCATCGCCACCTTGCTGGCACCCCTGCATGTCGCGATTTTCATCGGCGTGGCGATTTCGATCACCTTGTTCCTGCGCAAGGCGAGCCGGCCGTTCCTCATCGAGTACGAGTTCAGCGAGGAAGGGGAGTTGCGGGAAATGGGTGAAAAGCGCCAGCGGCCGATTCCCGCGATCTCCATCGTCCACGTCGAGGGGGATCTGTTCTTCGGCGCGGCCGAGTTGTTCCGCACGCAGATCCAGCGGACGGTTTCCGATCCGGCGATCCAAGTCATCATCCTGCGGTTGAAAAACGCCCGCCATCTCGATGCGACCAGCGTGATGGCGCTGGAGGACCTCATTCTCTTCATGCGGCAAAAGGGATTGCACCTCATTGTCTCCGGCGCGACCCGTGAGGTCTACCGGGTGCTGAAGAAATCCGGCATCCTCATCACCCTTCAGGACGGCTGCGACCGGCGGGCCGGAGAGAGCAACATCTTCCTCACGAATCCCCGCAACCCGAACCTTTCGACCCGCGCCGCGCTCAAGCGCGCCCAACAGCTTCTCGGCACCGACAAGGCGGACATCCGGATATTTTACGACCCGAACCAACACGCAGCCTCCTCATGAAACGAATCGCCATCTATGCCGTCATCGTCGCAGTACTCGCCGCCTTAGGCGTCTGGTGGTTTTCTCCGGGGCAGGTCGTCAAACGCCGCACGAAGTCACTGCTCACCACGCTCACCCTCGACAGCGGCGGCGGAAAAATCGGCCGGCATACGGGCGCTTATTCGCTCAATGCCCTGCTCGCCGAACAGGTCACCCTCGACACCCCGACCCTCAAGGAGGCGAACGGCACCTTCGAGCGCAACGAACTCGAATCGGCCTACTCCTGGCTCTGCGATCAGGCCAAGCAAACCCGCTTCGAGCTTCAACATTTCAACTCCGTCACCGTGAACGGAGACACGGCCAAGGTCGAACTCAACCTGATCGGCCTGGTCGAGCTCCCCAACTACCGCCCGGCGGACGGCACCTATGACGTGACCTTCGACTGGCAGAAGGAAAAGGACGGCTGGCGTCTCAACCACGCCACCTGGAAACAGATTCCCTGATCAATCCCCGAGGAAAACAAACTCCTCCGCCATCCGGTTCAGCGAGCGGCGTGCGGCGGGCATCGCCTCGGAAAGCGCTCCCAGCAACTGCCGCGAGGATTTCCCGGACACCTGACGGTTGTCGGCGGCGCCGCGGAACGACTGCTGGGCGAAGGACTCGTAGAAGTCCAGACCCGGTCCGCCGTAGGTTTCGCAGCGGTGCCGTAGGAAGGCCGGATAGAGGCCGGTCAGAACCAGAAACTGATTTCCCGCCGCCATTTGCAGATGGAAACGCATCCGGCCTTTCGCGTTGGAAATGATCGCGATGAAATCCGACGCATGGGTGAAACCACGGGTGATGTCCTGCAGCGGGTCACCGGGCGACGGGCAGATCCGCTTCGTCATCACTCCCGCGACATAATCCGCGAGCTCGGCGTCGCTGAGGTCCGCTTGCAGGAACGCATGGCGGACCAGCACATAGAAATAGAATCGCGGCGAAACCTGGATCGCGGAAGGCGAGTCCAACAGCCCGCGGAAGACTTCCTTCAGGTCGAGCATCTCGCGGAGCGCGTCCGGATCGCTCCAAAGTTTTTCCAAATGGAGCCGCTGCTCCCCCGGCGCGAGCACCGAGGCCAGGAAATCCAAATCCGCCCCGGTGAACCGGTTCCGACTGGATGGTATCCCTTGTTCAAGCATTACATCATCGTTAACAAAAACCGTGCCAAAGTGGCCAGAAAAATAGTTAAGGTATCTTTATTACTTTCCCGTTACCCACTGAAACCTAAGGGTTTTGGCCCGATTTGTGCATGGTAGTTTTGTCTTGCATCCTCATTACGAGGATCTTATGAGGCCCGCGCCCCAAGGGGACTAAAACACGATGAACATGACCCGGAACCTAAAATCCGTGGCCCTGGCAATCGCCGGCGTCATCCTTATTCCCAGTTGCGCGTCAACTGGGAATGCAAACACCAAACACCAAACCAATCCAACCGATTCCCAATTCGCGGTAAAGTCCGTCCAGCACGGCAAAGCGTCCTGGTATTCTGTTGGAACCAACTACGGAACCCGCACCGCCAGCGGCAAGCGTCTCCAGAATAATGGAGCCACCGCAGCTCACAAGACCCTGCCCATGGGAACCATGGTGCGCGTCATCAATGAGTCGAACGGCAAATCCGAAGTTGTCACCATCACCGACCGCGGACCTTACGTGAAAGGCCGCATCATCGACGTGACCATCGGCATCGCCGAACGTCTCGGATTCGCAGGACGAGGCATCGCCCCGGTCCGCGTCGAAGTGCTCGGAAAGATTAAAACAGACGGCGAGTAATCCCATCACTCGCAGCAACCAACCCCGTCCGCCGATCCCGGTGGGCGGGGTTTTTTTGTGGAGGGCGGACACTCTTGTCTGCCAAGCCGGTAAAGGGCGAAAGAGAGGAGTTTTCTATTTCTCCGCACATTGGCTCCACGACAAAAGTGTCGTGGCTTCTCACCTCATCAGCCGCTGCTCGATGTCGTTGAGCACGCGGTGGGAGGTGACCATCATCGGATGGAGGATCACCGGGTATTGCGGATTTTCCGCACGGTCCCAGATCGAGCTGCTGGGAGGCAGGATCACGAGATCCATCGGCGTGCGATAGGAGGTGACCGGCATGTTGCCGAGCCGGTCCTGGGTGCTTCGGAGGTGGGCGAGGAACGGGCTGCCGGGGCGCATTTCCTTCACGCCTTGGCTCGGGTAGCACCAGGCGGCGTTGGTCCCGTTGTGCGGCGAGGAAACGGTGATCAGGTTTTCGCATCGCGCCGCACCGCCCTGGTTTTGCAAATACTCGCGGCTGACCAGCCCGCCCATGCTGAAGGCGACGATGCTGATGGGTGCCTTGGCACCGAATTTCGCATCGATGTCCTGCTTGAGATGGGCGGCGAGGTATTCCAGCCCGCCGCGGCCGTCGGTATGGATCAGGCGCGGGACGAAGACTTCGACGCCGCGCTTTTCCAAGCGCTTTTTCAGCAACCTGAAGGTCGAACCGGTTTCCATGAAACCATGGACCAGCACCACGCGCTTGCCGGCGGGGGAAACCGCTGCCGGCGGGGTGGGGCAGCACGAAGGAGCCAGCAGGAACAGGGCGGCGAAAAAGCGGGAGAGTCCGGATTTCATGGAGAGTTTTCTAACCGGGAGGCCATTGGAGCTGTCTGCCGCCCAACAGATGAACGTGCAGATGGGGCACCGCTTCGCCGCCGTGGGGGCCGTTGTTGATCACCAGCCGGTAGCCGCTGTCCGCGATGCCTTCGCTCCGCGCGACATTCGCGGCGGTGAGCAGCAGGTGGCCGAGCAATCCCTCGTCTGCTTCGGACGCCAGGCCGACCCGTGGAACCGGCTTTCTGGGAATGACCAGGATGTGCAGCGGAGCCTGCGGTGAAATGTCGCGGAACGCCACGCAGCGGTCGTCTTCGAAGACGATTGTGGCGGGGATTTCCTTGTCACAGATTTTTTCGAAAAGCGTCTTCTCAGCCATGCGACCGGAGATTGGCAGAGCCTCAGGGGCTTGCAAGTCTGGCGATACGAACGTAATTCTTCCTCATGGAGCTCGCCGAAGTCACCTGTCCGACCTGCTTTGAAGTGTTCGAAGTCGCCGTCCCGCACCCGGATGAGATGCCGGCGGAAGTGGACTACGATTGCGAAATCTGCTGCCGCCCGATGATCATCGTTTTCACGGAGCAGGACGTGTATGCCAAGGGTTTGGGAGAATAGCCGTTGGTGCATCCGGGATATTCCCATCAGAAGGATTTGCTTCATGATGGCGGCGCTTGAAATCGAAAACCCATCCTCGCGGAGCTGTTCCCGCTCTTCTTTCGCTCCTGCTGCTCGCGGCATTTCCCGTGCTTGGAGCTGATGAAATCGTCCCGAACCGCGCGCCGCTCCAGCCGGCTCCGTTCATCGCGCTGGACCTGGGCTCGATCAAAGCCCGCGGCTGGCTGGAGCACCAGCTCAAGCTCCAGACCGACGGTCTCACCGGCCATGCGGAGGCGGTCATTCCCGAACTCGGCCCCGAAAACGGCTGGCGCGGCGGCTCTGGCGAAGGCTGGGAAAAAGGTCCCTACTATCTGCGCGGCCTCGTCAGCCTGGCCTACGTCACCGGCGATGCGAAATTGAAAAAGCAGGCGCAGGTGTGGATCGATTCCTTGCTCGATACCCAGCGCGGGGATGGCCAGATCGGTTCTAAATCCAATGACGACTGGTGGCCGCGGATGGTCATCACCTGGACACTGCGGGATTACCACGAGGCGACGAAGGATCCGCGGGTCATCCCGGCGTTGCTGAACTATTCGCGCTTCATGCTGGCACGCCTGCCCCTGCAGCCGCTTGAGGAATGGGCGAAGGCGCGGGCGGGCGATCAGATCGACACGCTTTATTGGCTTTACAACCGGACGGGTGAGAAGTTTTTGCTAGAGGCCGTCGATCTGCTCCGCAAGCAGGCGAACGAGTGGAATCCGTTTTTCAGGACATTGCGCGGCGCTCCCGGAGATTTCCGCATCGAGCATGGCGTGAATGTTTCCCAGGCGATGAAGTATCCCGTGGTGAACTACGTGCGGACGGGTGATCCCGGCGACCGTGCCGTGTTTGGCGAAGCGTGGAAGAATCTGGCAAAGAAGCACGGCCTGCCCATCGGCATGTGGAGCGGCACCGAGCCGCTGGCCGGGAAATCCACCACGCAGGGAGTGGAAATGTGCTCCATCGTCGAGCAGATGCTCAGCAGCGAGGTCGCGATGGAAGCGCTGGGAGATCCCGTCATCGGCGACCAGCTCGAACGCATCGCCTTCAATCTGCTTCCCGGCGGCACGACCAAGGACTTCAAACAATTCCAATACTACACCCTCCCCAACGCCCCGGTCGCCCGCCACGGGCCGAAGGGCGAACTGCCGTTTGCCGACGATCATGGCGATGATTTGTTAGTCAGTCCGCATTCGGGTTTCCATTGCTGCTGTTATAATCTCCACATGGGCTGGCCGAAATACGTCCAGCATGCGTGGATGGCGACCAGCGATGGCGGAGTCGCCGCCGTCGCTTACGGACCGACCGAGGTCTCTCTGAAAATCGGCGGCACACCCGTCACCATTCAGGAAGAAACCGACTACCCGTTCGGCGACGTCATTCGTTTCACGATCAATCCGACCAAGCCCACGGCATTCCCCCTCAAGCTCAGAATCCCCGGCTGGAGCGTGAACCCCCGGGTGGCGGTGAATGGTGAGCCGGTCCCCGCCGTGAATTCCGGCGAGTTTCTAACGATCAACCGCACTTGGAAACCGGGCGACAAGGTGACCGCCGGATTTTCCGCCGAACTTGAAACCCAGAACGCGTTCAACGGCTCCGCCGCCATCTGGCGGGGTCCTCTGGCTTTCTCGCTGCGCATCGGGGAAACCTCGAAGGTCGTCACCAAAATCGCAGGCGGTTTCGATGAGATGGATTTGCTTCCCACCACCGCTTGGAACTACGCGCTCGACATCGATCGCGAAAATCCCGCGGCGAACGTAACGCTCACCCGCGGCAAGATGCCGAAGAATCCGTGGCTGCCGGAAACCACTCCGGTGAAACTCAGCGTGCCCGCCAGGCGGGTGCCGGCCTGGGGACTGGTCCGCAACGACCGCATGGCGGACGAGGTGCCGGAAAGTCCGGTGTCCAGCACGGAGCCGGTGGAGCAGGTCACGCTGGTGCCATTCGGCGCGCAGACGCTGCGAATCACGGCATTTCCGCTGCTGCGCGGGGAGCCAATCCCGGAGACCGGGCTGGCGGTTTCCCACCGCGGGCATGGAGGGGATATCGAGAATGTCATCGACTCGGCGCTGCCGGAGTCATCGCAGGGCGAGGGTGTGCCACGGTTCACGTTCTGGGACCACACCGGCACGGAGGAGTGGATCGAGTGGACTTTCGCCAAGCCGGAGAAGGTGTCGTCCGTGTCCGCATACTGGTTCGACGACACCGGTTCCGGCCGGTGCCGGGTGCCCGCGTCGTGGCGGATCCTGCACCGGCAGAACGGGAAGTGGGTGCCGCTCGATGCACCCCCCGAATGTGGCGTGGAGACAAACCGCCCGAACAAGGCACATTTTCCCGTCGTCACAACCACCGGGCTCCGGCTGGAAGTGAAATTGCAGGAGGGCTTTTCCGGCGGGCTGCTTCAGTTGATACGGGAGTGATCCCGAGCCCCGGATATCGATTTTTCTCCAAACCCACCGCGTGCATCTGCGGCTCCTGATGTATTGTTGCGAACCCAGCGTTTCATGAAAAACCCCCGTAGGATCAGTTTGATCATTGTCATCGCGGTGCTCGCAGGAGCACTCGTGTGGAACAGCCGCCAGACACCGGTTGAAAAGGCTTCGCCGCAGGCGGCAGCAAGGCCGGAGGGGGCGCGCCCGCGCGAGAGGGTTGCTGAAGAAGCGGCAACCGTTTCCGCCGCTTCGCTGGACGCGGCCGCACAGCAGCCCACGCTGGTTTTCCAAGCCGGGGATCTTGATTCATGGGTGAACGACGTGACCGAAAAGACCAAGGGCGGGAATGACACTCCGGTGGATGTGACGTTGCCGGACGGTCGGAAGTTCCGCCTCGCGGTCAAACCGGACGCTTCCGGAAACGGCATCATGGGTGAGGTGCTCTCGCCATCGCCGGGGAATTTCACCTTTGTCACGCGTCCCGATACCGGCTCGGTCAGCTTCGGCGTGCTGGTGGCGAAGGACGGTTCGTATGCCTATCACACCGAGCGCCGGGAAGGCGGCAAGGTGGCGCTGGTGGAGACGAAACTGAGCAAGGTGGTGTGTGCCACCGACGAGGGCACCGGCCTGCCGCTCCCGCCGGGGCAGACGCCGCAGGAGATTCCCATTCCGGAAGATCATCCGGACACTTTCAACAACATCCCGGATTCCCAGAACGGCATCATTCCGCTGCAGAGCAATCCCGGCGCCCCGGCGGTGGTCTATCTGGATTTCGATGGCCAATCCGGCCCGCACAACGGCTGGGGTGATTTCGAGGCCGCGCACTCGGGACTGAACAACACGCAGATCAAGGAAATCTGGCAATGGGTGGCGGAAGCCTTCGTGACCTTTTCCATCAACGTCACCACCGACGTCACGGTCTTTGACGCCGCGACAAACAAGCAGCGCTGCATCATCACGCCGACGAAGAACGCGATCGGGAATGCGGGCGGCATCGCTTACATCAACTCCTTCGATTCCGGCGGGGCGACGCCTTGCTGGGCGCTGAACTATGCGGGCGAGGCGGCCGGCATGGTGATCACTCACGAGATCGGCCATACTCTCGGCCTCGGTCATGACGGCATCGGAGACCAGGACTACTACGGCGGTCTCGGTGGCGGCGCGGAGTCATGGGGACCTTTGATGGGCACTGCCTACGGGAAATCGTTCAAGCATTGGTCGCCGGGCGATTATGCCGGTTCCACCAATACGCAGAATGACCTCGCGGTCATCGACGGTTGGAGTTCCATCACGATCCGCCCTGACGATGTCGGGAACGGCACCGCCGCCTCGGAAGCGCTGCGCGTTTTTTCCAACGGCACGGTGGACAATCCGCAGATCATCGAGAGCCGGACCGACAAGGATTTCTATCACTTCAGGACCGCTGGCGGAAACGTCACGCTGAATTTCGAACGCACCGCAACGGGTGGCGCGCTCAACATCGAGGCCGTGCTTTATGATTCCGCCGGAGCGATCATCACCACGGCGAACGATCCGAACCAACCGAACGTGACGATCAGCTCGAACCTCGCGGCGGGGGATTACTTTGTGTCGATCGACGGGGTGGCGCGGACCGGGACGGATGGTTTCAGCGACTACGGCTGCATCGGCGCGTACAACATCACCGGCACGATTTCCAACGTGGTCGCTCCTCCGCGGTTCACGGTGAACGAAGGATCCGCGCCTGGCACAGCGGTGGGAACGACGACCGCTTGGAAAGACCATGGCGCGGCGACGAAGAACCACACGCTGCTCAGCGGAAACACGGCGAATTTGTTTGTTCTCAATCCGACGACCGGAGCGATCACGGTCGCACCGGGTGCGGTGATTGACTATGAAACCCTCGCGGCCAACTGGCGCACGCCGCCGGAATATCTGCTGCATGTGCAGATCTCGAGCTCGGCGGCTACCGAGGTGCGCACCGTTTTCGTGCCGGTGGCAAACGTGAACGAGCCGCCGGTGCTGGTGTCCACCTTTTCAGCGGACCTGCTGACCCTCACGAAGCAAGGCGCTGCATTGGGAACCATCGTGACGAGCGATCCGGATCTTTACACAACGATGAGCTACGCCATCACCGCGGGTGATCCGGGTGGTGCGAATCCGTTTTTCACGGTGGATTCGAAGGGTGTGGTCCGCGCCGCGCGGCAGACGCAGATTGCGGCCGGGACGGTGGTGAACCTCAGCATCACCGCGACGGACAACGGCGCTCCCGCCTTGAGTGTGAACACCACGGTGACGTTGACGGTGCTCGCGAATCCGGGAGGCCATGCGGTCGGTTTCATCCGGCAGCGTTTCTATCGGGACATTGCCGGCGACACGCTTGCCGCGCTCTATGCCTCGCCGAAGTATCCGGAGTTTCCTGACACGATCCTGTTCCGCGATCGGGCTGACTGGCTGGGCTATTCGACCAACACCAGCAAGTATGGCACGGTGATGAGCGGGCAATTCATCGCGCCATCGTCCGGCGCGCACCAGTTCTGGATCGCGGGTGATGACCAGACGGAGCTCTATCTGAGCACCGATGGCTCGGCGGCGAACCTGCAGTTGAAGGCGTCGCACACGCCTTACTCGGGCTATCAGGATTTCAACGCGTCGGCCAATCAGGCAACGGGGCCGATCCAGATGGTCGCGGGGCAACCCTATTATTTCGAGGCCCGCATGAAACAGGGAGGCTTTGGAAACCACCTCACGGTCGCTTGGCAGGAGCCGGGGAAAACCCGCATGGTGCTCCCCGCCCGTTTCGTCGCCCAACCGCCGGAGAACGTGGATGTCCGCTATGACTTCGACGGCAACCCGAACGACGCGCTCGGCGACGCCGATGCGCTGGCGACCGGTGGCCCGGGTTATGTGGCGGGCAAGAGCGGGCAGGCGATCGACCTCGACGGGAACGACGACTTCGTGACCGCGCCGTACAACGTCGGCAACTCGACCGATGTCACGATGGCCGCATGGATCAACTGGGATGGCGGCGGTGACTGGCAGCGGGTTTTCGATTTCGGAAACAACACCTCGCAGTATATCATGCTCACGCCGAGATCGAGTTCCAACACGATGCGTTTCGTCATCGTGAACGGCGGCTCCGAGCAGCAGCTCAATACCACGGTGCCCGCCACCGGCCAATGGGTGCACGTGGCCGTGACCTTGAACGGAAACACCGGCCGCCTGTATGTGAACGGGACCCAGGCGGCCGCCGGGACCATCACGATCAATCCGTCCGATTTCATGCCGACGAAAAATCACATCGGTAAAAGCCAATGGCCGGATCCGCTCTTCAACGGCCGCATTGAGGATTTCCGCGTTTACAGCCGCGCGCTGTCGGCCGGAGAAATCACCACGCTGCAGACGGTGAACCAACCACCTGTGTTCACGACGAACCCGGTTGTGAAGCCTGCGGCTTCGCGCGGTTTGGCCTACAGCGGGACGCTCGCCGGCAACGCGACCGATCCGGACAATGCGGCAGGTTCCCTGGTTTACACGAAAACCTCCGGACCCGCGTGGTTGAAGGTGGCTTCCAACGGCCAGCTCTCCGGCGTGCCCGGAGAAGGGGACATCGGGACGGACAGCTTCACCGTCACGGTGAAGGATCCGCAGCTTGCCAGCGCCTCAGCCACGCTGCGGGTGCCGGTCACCGGTGCCGGGATGGCCGCGCACTACGAGTTCACCGACACGGTGGCTGACCGGACCGCCGCCTTCAACGGGACCGCCGTGGGCGCACCTGCTTATGCGGATGCAAGTCCGTTCGGACGGTCCATCGTTCTCGATGGGACGGATGATTCGGTGACGGTTCCGGCCGGTGTGGCGAACACCGCGGACATCACGATCGTCTCGCGCTTCCTGTGGGATGGCGGTGGCAACTGGCAGCGCGTCTATGATTTCGGCAAGGGGAACACGACGCAGTATTTCTTCCTGACTCCCAAGTCCGGTAGCAACACGCTGCGTTTCGGCATCGTCAACGGCGGCGCGGAACAACAGCTTAACGGCGCGGTCCCGGCGACCGGCCAGTGGGTGCATGTGGTGGTGACGCTGATCGGCAACACCGGCACGATGTATGTCAACGGTGCGCAGGTGGACACGAAGGCGATCACCATCGATCCGTCCGCTTTCGCGCCCAACGTCAACTATTTCGGCGACGGCCAATATGCGGCGGATCCGCTTTTCAAGGGCCGCATTGACGATGTCCGGATCTATCACCGCGGGCTGTCCGCCTTCGAGGTGGGCACGCTGGCCAATCCGGCGACCGACAGCGATGGCGACGGCTTTTCCGACGGCGCGGAAACCAATGGCGACTCCGACGGCGACGGCTCTCCTAATCATCTGGATGCCGACAGCGACAACGACGGCATCACCGACGCGAACGAGCTCTATTCGGACTTCGACGGCGACGGCATCGTCAATGCGCTCGACAAGGACAGTGACAACGACGGCATGCCGGACGGATGGGAAGCCACCAATGGCCTGAACCCCCTCTACGCTGCGGATGGCAATCTCGACTCCGACGGCGACGGCCAGAGCAATGCCGCGGAATATGTGGCCGGCACCGGCATCGCGGCCGCCAGCGATTACTTCAAGGTGACCGAGACCCAGAAGATTTCCGAAGGAGCCTTCATGGTTAGCGTGAATGGTGTGGCGGGCCGGATTTATCGATTGCAGCGCCGCGCGGATCTCCTGAACGGAAACTGGGAGAACGTGACCTCGCAGGGCCCGCTTGCCGGGAATGGCGTGGTAAGGCTGACGGATCCGTCGCCACCGGCGGAAAAGGGATTCTATCGGGTAAGCGTGAATCTGCCCTGAGTGGATCGGTGGGAGGCGGCGGGATTTCCCTTGCCGTCTCTAACGATTTTCAACGGGGTGCCCATTCTAAACCCATGAAAAAGATTTTCCCGTCCGTGCAGGTGACATTGCCGGGTGAGAGAGCCTTGGCCTTTCCCGCCAAGACGGGCACGCCGGTTTCCTTCGAGATCGATCACCCGGAAAAGAGCACGCGGATGACCGTAACGGTCAGAGCGCTGAAATGATCAATCTCTCCGCGTCAGTTCCACGAACACATCTTCCAACGTGGCGACGTGGCGGAAGAGCGAGCGCAGCGGCCAGCCGTACTGGGAGCAGATTTCGGCGATGCGTTCGCGGGAGTCGGTGCCGGAATCGACCCAGACCGTGTAGCGGGTCCAGCCGCCGTCGAGGGCTTCCGGGGTGACTTTTTTCACATGCTGGAGGCGGTTGAGGGCTCCGGCGGCGACTTCGGGGTCGGCTTGGATTTCGACCTGGATGCGACCGGCGGCGCGCATCTGGTCGACGAGATTCGCGGGCGTGTCGGCGGCCTTGATTTGTCCGCCGTCGATGATGATGACGCGGCCGCAGGTCATTTCCACTTCGGAGAGGATGTGGGTGGAAACGAGGACGGTGTGGTTTTCCGCAAGGTGGCGGATGAGCTCGCGGATCTGGCGGATCTGGTTCGGGTCGAGGCCGTTGGTGGGCTCGTCGAGAATGAGGAGCTCGGGATCGTGGACGAGGGCATCGGCGAGGCCGACCCGCTGGCGGTAGCCTTTTGAAAGCGTTTTGATCATTTTCCGCTTCACGCCTTCGAGTCCGCAGGTGTCGATGACCTCGCCGACCCGGCGGCGTGTGTCGCCACCGCCGAGGCCCTTGAGCTGGGCGCGGAATTTCAGATATTCGCGCACCCGCATGTCTTCGTAGAGCGGGACGTTTTCCGGCATGTAGCCGATTTTCCTGCGCGCTTCGATGGAGTGGCGGAAAATATCGTGGCCGGCGATGGTGGCCGTGCCGGATGTCGGCGGCAGGTAGCCGGTGAGCATGCGAAGGGTGGTCGTCTTGCCGGCGCCGTTCGGTCCGAGGAAGCCGACGACCTCGCCGCGAGCGACGGAAAAGCTGATGCCGCGGACCGCTTCGTGGCGGGCGTATCGCTTAGTAAGTTGATTCACTTCGATCATGATTTCTGGTCCGGTATTTGCAGTGAAAATCGCGCCTGCGCGGTTGACGCGGCGGTGTGCGCCCCTTAATGAAGGTCCGTGCGTGGCGGGCCAAGCGGGAAATTTGCGGGCTCGCCACATCATTTTACCCATTTCTCATGAACTCCTCGGTTTCGCCGCGACAGAACGCAGATTTGTTGGAAGCAAAATACAGCCAATGGTGCGAGGACCCGAAGTCGGTCGATGCGACATGGGCGGCCTTTTTTGAAGGATTCGAACTGGGTTCGGCCCAGGTGAAAAAGAAGGAGGAAGCGGCGGCTTCGGGCACAGCGGTGGCGGCTCCCGCACCGGCTGTGGCGGATGGCGATGTGGCATTCCACGGCCGGGTGACGAGTCTCGTTTACAACTTCCGCACGCTCGGCCACACGCAGGCGGCGATCAATCCGCTTGAACTGCCGGAACCCAATCCGCGGCTCCGGCTCGACCAGTTCGGCCTGACCGAAGCAGACATGGAGCGGGAGGTTTCCAGTTCGTTTTTCCGTCACGGCGACCGGATGAAACTCCGGGATATGGTGGCAGCGTTGGAAGCGACCTATTCCAACAAGATTGGTTTCGAGTTCATGCACATCCACAACACGACCGTCCGCCACTGGGTGCGCGAGCGGATCGAGCTGCATGCGATGCGTTCCGAAGCGACTCCCGAGAGAAAGCTCAACTCACTCTGTTGGGTGCTCGAAGCGGAGGCGTTTGAAAATTTCCTAGGCAAGCGGTTCCTCGGCGAAAAGCGATTCTCCAACGAAGGTGGCGAAGGCGCGATGATCCTGCTGAACGCGCTCCTCGAAGCCTGCCCGTCGCGCGGCGTGAAGGAGATCGAAATGGGCATGTCCCACCGCGGCCGGTTGAACGTGCTCGCGAATTTCGTCAGAAAGTCCCTGACCACCCTGCTTTACGAATTCACCCCCACCTACGAGCCGGACACGGTCGCGGGTGACGGCGATGTGAAATACCACCTCGGCTACGAAAGCGTCCGCGAGCTTTCTGATGGAAAGGTCCGCGTCAGTCTCGCGGCGAATCCAAGTCACTTGGAAGCCGTCAACTCCATCGTCGAAGGCAAGGCCCGCGCCCGCCAGCGCGTGCTCAACGACCTCCGCGGCGGTGAAATCGACCGCGGCGAAGTGCTGCCGATCCTGCTTCACGGCGATGCCGCATTCGCAGGCCAGGGTTCGGTTGCGGAAGTGCTCAACCTTTCCCAGCTCAAGGGCTACCGCACCGGCGGCACGATCCATCTCATCATCAACAACCAGATCGGCTTCACCACCGCTCCGGCCGACGCGCGTTCCTCAGCGTATGCGACCGACGTCGCGAAAATGGTCGAGGCACCGATCCTCCACGTGAACGGCGAGGAGCCGATGGAACTCTACTGGGCCGCGCTTTTCGCCCTCGATTTCCGCCAGAAATTCGGCCGCGACATCGTGCTCGACATGTATTGCTACCGTCGCCAAGGCCACAACGAAGCCGACCAGGCGGCGTTCACCCAGCCGATCATCGCGAAGAAAATCGCCGAGCGCCCGACCTTCGGGAAAATTTACAAACAGCAGCTTCTCGCCGAGGGAGTCATCTCCCAGTCCGATGTCGAGGAACTCGAAACCGCGATCTGGGGCCGCTTCGAGGCGGGCTATCAGAAAATGATCCAGCTCCAGGAAGCGGGCGACCGCACCGCGTTCAGCGGTTCGACCGGCGTCGACCAACCGCCTTATTCGCACGCTCCGGTGCCGACCGGCATCAGCCGCGATGCGTTGCAGAAAATCGGCAGCGTGCTCACGACGATCCCTGGCGATTTCCATCTGAATCCGACGCTGGAAAAACGCTTCATTCCGCGCCGCGTCGAAGCGTTGGCGAACGGCGGCCCGATCGATTGGGCGTTCGCCGAGTCGCTGGCATTCGGTTCGCTGCTGTTGGAAGGCACTCCGGTGCGTCTTTCAGGCCAGGACTGCCGACGCGGTACGTTTTCCCAGCGCCATGCGGTCTTTTACGATTACGAAACCCGCGACCGCTACATCCCGCTCGAACATCTTGACCCGTCGCAGGCGAAATTCTGCGTGCACAATTCATTCCTCTCCGAGTTCGCGGTACTGGGCTTCGACTACGGTTATTCGCTTTCCTATCCGACGATGCTCACGTTGTGGGAAGCGCAGTTCGGTGACTTCGCGAACGGCGCGCAAGTCATCATCGACCAATTCATTTCCTCGGCGGAATCCAAGTGGCAGACACCGAGCGACCTCGTCATGTTGCTGCCGCACGGCTACGAAGGCATGGGACCGGAGCACTCCAGCGCCCGCCTCGAACGTTTCCTCCAGCTCTGCGCGGAGAAGAATCTGATCGTCGGAAATTTCTCCACGCCGGCCCAATACTTCCACGCGCTGCGCCGCCAGAAGCACCGGGATTTCCGCAAGCCGCTCGTCCTGATGACGCCGAAGAGCCTGCTCAGCCGCCCGGAAGCCGTCTCTCAGGACTTCGATTTCATGGAAGGCACCTGTTTCCAGGAAATCCTGCCGGACACGAAGATCTTCACCAACCCTGCCGATGTCAGCCGCATCATTTTCTGCAGCGGAAAGGTTTACTACGACCTCATGGCGCACCGTCAGGAAAAGGGGATCGAGGACGCGGCCATCGTCCGCGTGGAGCAGCTTTATCCGTTCCACAAGGAAATGGTCGGCGCTATCATCAGCCAATACTCGAACGCCTCGCACTTCGTCTGGTGTCAGGAAGAGCCGCTCAACATGGGCGCCTGGTCCTACATTTTCCCACGTCTTGAAAAGGCCGTCGGCAGCAAGATCCGCTACGCCGGACGCGGCACCGCTTCCAGCCCGGCAGCGGGTTCCAAGGCGATGCACTATCGCGAACAGAAGGCGCTCCTCGCCCAGGCCTTCGAAGTCTAACATTCATCCGTTTTTCCCAACTCTCACCACGCCTCATCCATGTCACTCGACGTCAAAGTTCCCGCAGCCGGCGAATCCATCACCTCCGCCAATGTCGCCCGCTGGCACAAGAAAAGCGGCGATGCCGTGAAAAAGGGCGAAATCCTCGTCACTCTCGAAACCGACAAGGTTTCCAATGAACTGGAGGCAGCCACCGATGGCACGCTCGAGATCCTCGTCGGTGAAGGCGAGGAAGTTTCCATCGGCACCGTGATCGCCCGCATCTCCGGCGAGGTTGCCGCCGCGGCAGCTGCCGTTCCTGCTCCCGCTCCGGTAGCCGTCCCGGCCGCCGCTCCCGGTGCGATCATCGAGCTCAAGGTTCCCGCCGCCGGTGAATCCATCACCTCCGCCAACGTTGCACAGTGGCGCAAAAAAGACGGCGATCAGGTGACCCAAGGCGAAATCCTCGTCACTCTTGAAACCGACAAGGTTTCCAACGAACTCGAGGCGCCCGCTTCCGGCCGTTTGAAAATCATCACCCCCGAAGGCGAGGAAGTCTCCATCGGAGCGGTGATCGCCACCATCGACTCGGGCGCAACGGCAGGTGCCGCAGCCGCTCCGGCTCCACAAACTCCGGCCCCGGCCGCCGCCACTCCTGCGCCTGCCGCAGCCGTCGCCGCTCCGGCCCCGGTTTCCACCCCGGCGCCTGCTCCTGCCGCCGCTGCTCCATCGAAGCCGGATTTCTCAGCACCTGCCGCCCCGGCCGAACGCGTCACTCCTTCGGAAACCACCGATGGCCGCACCACGCGCAAGAAGATGTCGATGCTGCGCCGCAAGATCGCGACGCATCTCGTCAACGCCCAACAGACCGCCGCCATTCTAACGACCTTCAACGAGGTCGACATGACCTCCGTGATGGACCTCCGCAAGGCGGTTCAGGACGAGTTTATGAAAAAGCACGGAGTGAAGCTCGGCTTCATGTCGTTCTTCGTCAAAGCCGTCGCCCAGGCGCTCAAGGACATCCCATCCGTCAACGGCCGCATCGAAGGCACCGACATCATTGAAAACCACTTCTACGATATCGGCGTCGCCATCGGCACCGACAAGGGGCTGATGGTTCCCGTCCTCCGCGATGCCGACAAAAAGTCCTTCGCCCAGATCGAAAAGGACATCCTCGACTACGCGAAAAAAGCCAAGGATGGCAAGATCACCATCGACGATCTCTCCGGCGGCGTCTTCACCATTTCCAACGGCGGCACCTACGGCTCGCTGCTCAGCACGCCGATCCTCAACCCGCCCCAAAGCGGCATCCTCGGCATGCACACCATCCAGCAGCGCCCCGTCGCGCTGAACGGCCAGGTCGTCATCCGTCCGATGATGTATCTCGCCCTCAGCTACGACCATCGTCTCGTCGATGGAAAAGAAGCCGTCACCTTCCTCATCCGCATCAAGGATTGTCTGGAAAATCCGACACGCCTTCTGTTGGAGATGTGAAGTCATATAGACATTCCTGCCTGTTCTTCATTCCTTCGAAGATTGCAGGCAAGAATGCCCGCATCACGCTTCAGTGGAAATCATGCGAAGTCACCGCTTGGCTTGGATCCGTTCCAGCCAATGGGGCAATGGCAGTCACGTAAACTGTTGGCTGATCGCCGCGCGAACGTTGAAGCCGTCCGGTTGCTAACAAAAATGGCTCCGTCACGATGATCTGGCGGAAGTGATGGAAGGTGTCTTTTGGAACGAAGAGATTGGCGATGCCGGTTTCATCTTCCAGCGAAATGAAACAATGTCCCTTCGCCGTGCCGGGTCTTTGGCGGCAGATGGCCATCCCTCCGACGATCACGGGAATTCCTCCGGGCAAATTTTGAAGATCTTTCGCCCGTTGGATTTTCCGACTGGCGACGGATTCGCGCCAAAGTCTCATGGGATGCGGACCGGAGCTGGCACCCTGCACCGCGTAATCGGATGTCAGGCGCTCGGCCAGTGTCATGGCCGGGATCATCTCGGGGAACTCCGCCACCTCGGCGTGGAACAGATCGTCATGCAGCGGCAGTTCCGCCTGCCACATCGCCTGCCGGCGGTGTTCGACTTTCGGCAATCCATTGAGCGCGCCTCCCCGAGCCAGCGCGCGCCGTTCCTTCTCCGCGGGTTTCACACGGTGCAGGAAATCCTCCAGCGAATCGAAATCCCGCAGCCCGCGTTCACGGATGATCTGGTCGATGGTTGTTTTTCCAAGATTCTTCAGCCGGTTCAGACCGAGCCGGATGGTTGTATCATCGACGACTTTCGTTAGGCCTCCGCCATGCACACAGCAGACCGGCAGGATGCGGATGCCGCGGTGCTTTGCGTCCTGCAGCAGTGTGTTTACCGAATAGAATCCCATCGGCTGGTTGTTGATGAGGCCGGTGTAGAACGCGGCGGGATGGTTTACTTTCAGCCAGCAGGAAGCATAAGCGAGATGAGCGAATGAAATTGCATGACTTTCCGGAAATCCATAGAGCGCGAAATTGCCGGTGGCTTGGATGATCTTCTCTTGTGCGACTTGATCGATGCCTTTTGCCGTCATTCGTTCGCGAAGCTTGTCGGTGACGGCCACCATTTTTTTATGTGACCGCTTGAAGGCGATCGCCCGCCGCAATTCATCGACTTCAGCACTGGTGAAATCAGCCATTTTCATGGCCATACTGAGCATCTGTTCTTGGAATAATGGGACCCCCTTGGTTCGGAATAGGATCTCCTTGCAGTCCGGATGGATGTAATCTGGTTCTTCCAGCCCAAGCCGACGGTTGAGGTAGGGATGCATCAGGTCGCCGGTGATGGGCCCGGGACGGATGATGGCAACCTCGATGGCGATGTCGTAAAAATTGTTCGGCTTGAGAATGGGCAGCGTCGCCATCTGCGCTCGTGACTCGACTTGAAAGGTCCCGATGGTGTCCGCTCGATGGAGCATCGCGTAAACACCGGGGTCATCCTGAGGAATTCTCGCGAGATCGACCGGCTTTCCCTGGCTCTCACAGATGGCAATGGACTCCTGCATGGCCGCGAGAATCCCAAGTCCTAACAAATCGATCTTAACGATGGCGAGATCCTCGCAGTCATCCTTGTCCCATTGCACGATCGTTCGCATTGGCATGGTGGCCGGCTGGATCGGCACCACCGCGTCCAAGCGGTTCTGACAAATGATAATTCCGCCGGAGTGCTGGCCAAGATGGCGGGGCATTCCCAACACGGCGTCGTATAATTTGAAGAGAGCGGGCAGCCTGGGGTGCGAGGGCGGCAACAAACTTGCCATTCGATTCTCGAATTCCGCCTCCCGCGTCGGCCTTTCACCTTCCTCGGCGAAATGGCGGAAGCCCGAGCTTTCCTTGGAAAAGCGATCCGCCAAAGAAGGCGGAAATCCCAACACTTTCGACATCTCGCGAAACGCCGAGCGAGGCCTGTAGGTGATCACGTTCGCAGTCATCGCCGCGCCGCGCGCGCCGTATCTTTTGAAGACGTATTGGATGACCTTTTCCCTGCAATCACCCGAAGGGAAATCGATGTCGATGTCCGGCCATGAAGCGCATTTATCGTTGAGAAAACGCTCGAAAAGCAAACCACATGCGATGGGATCCACCCGGGTGATGCCGAGTGAAAAGCAAACAATGGAGTTGGCTGCCGAGCCACGGCCTTGGCAGAGCATTCCTTCTCCTTTGGCGAATTTGACCAGATCCCAGACAATCAAAAAATAGCCGGGAAAACCAAAGTGATCGATCAGGGAGATTTCCTTTTCGAGCTGCTTGATGACGTCGTCTTTTAACGGATCTCCGTAGAAATCTTTCGCTCCGGCATATGCCAGATCCCGCATCATGCGCGTCTGTTCCAGCTTGTTCATCGGATTGCCATTTGAATCGGGAAAATCAGGGAATTCGTAGCCGAGCTTCTCCAATGTGAAACCGATGCGGTCTGATAGGGCATGCGTATTCTTGATGGCTTCCGGTAGATCGGCGAAGAGATCCAGCATTTCCGCAGGAGATCTCAGATGGCGTTCGCCATTCGGCGCGAGCAAGCCACCGGCCTGATCAAGCGTGACGTGGTGGCGCAGGCAAGTGAATGCATCCGCCAGCATGCGGTCCTCAAGATTTGCGTGGATCGGTGCGTTGCTTGCCAGCAATGGCAGATGGAGGTGACCGGCAAGATCCACGAGGTATCGGTTCAGCCGACCGTCATCACGCAGGCGGTGGCGGTTGATTTCCACGTAAACGTTGTTCCTGCCGAAAGTGGCGATCAGTCCTTCCGCCGCCGCAAGTGCGCTGGCCTTGTCATCGCGCAGGAGATGCCGGAGAAGCGGTCCCTCGCGATCACCCGTCAGTGCGATGAGTCCGGAGTTCGTCAGGTCACGGGCTTTTCCCGCGCCTTCGAGA
Organism: Verrucomicrobiota bacterium; assembly: GCA_040388015.1. Taxonomy (GTDB): domain Bacteria; phylum Verrucomicrobiota; class Verrucomicrobiia; order Verrucomicrobiales; family Akkermansiaceae; genus Luteolibacter. Next base: position 24,257 of record JAZKCQ010000037.1, read on the forward strand.
TGCAGGTCGGTGAGGTGGCGGCTGAGTGTCTGATAGGCGGCCTGATCCGTGCAGAGGACTGGCAGATGAGAGCCATCGGGAAGATCCAGAGTCGCGCCGACGATCGCCTTGATGCCGAAATCCTTGGCCGCTTCGTGAGCGCGGGCCGAGCCGTAAAAACCACAGTGATCGGTGATGGCGATGGCCGGATAGCCAAGCTCTGCCGCGCGACGGACCATTTCATCGGGTTGGCTGGATCCGCGGAGGAACGAGAAGGCGGAGCGGGCATGGAATTCGCAGAACATGATTCGTTAGAAGTAAGCTCCATCGAGTTGCCAGCGGTCTCCGGGTTGGTGAACCAGCCGCATCACAGGGGCATGCTCCACCCGGATGTCCCATTCCGCGCGCTTCCATTTTTCCGCCGGATTCCAGTAATTCCCGGACGAGGGAAATGGACCTCGCCGTTCCAACACCTGTCCACAATGCGGACCGGTCAACAGCGCCAAGGGCCGTGGATGGATGTCCGGGGTGGCTTCGAATGCCACGGAAATTTTCAGCGGCGGCCGGAAGCGGCGCAATGGAACACTGGAATCCGGCAGCCGCCTGTTTCCTGAAACCGGACAGCTCTCCGAGGCATCGCGCAGTTCGAACGCGTCGGGTCGGTGGATCTCCAAAGGAATGGGGATGCCGACATGTCCGCTGCCCACCAGCGCCTCCAACCGCGCGAGGGTGTCCGCCCAGCGTTCGGGATTGGCGAGCTGGCGTTTGGTCCAGTCGCTCTGGCGCGAGAGTGGAAAGGCGGCCGAGGCATCCAGTTCCAGCGCGATCACCGGCGATGGCAGGATCAGGGATTCTATCAGTGTCTGGATCGGCTTCAGAAGCGCCGCAGGATCGGACAAGGGTTCGGGCAGGTGGATCTGCCGCTTCATGCTTCCATCTATCAGACGAAGGCTGATTTCCAGAACGGAGGCGGCGAGGTGACGTGCCGCGAGTCGTGACGCCAGCACATGGAGCAGGCGGTTGAAGACAAAAAGCAGTGCCTCGCTGGAGTGGATCGCGTCATCGAACTCGATCACCTGCAGAAACGATTCCGGCGGACGATGGAGCTTCAACAGGCGGCACGTTTTCCCCGAAATCAAATCGTGCCAATGTCCGGCCCGCGGACCGAAGCGTTCGGTCAGCCCCTGCCGTGGCAAGAGGCAGAAATCGGCCAGCGTGCGGAGCCCCAGCAACTCCAACAGCGGCAGGAATCTGGCATCACTCTCCAGCTTCCCAATCAGCGACAACGGCAGCGTGCCGATTTCCCGGATGGAAATGAAGCGGCCGCGGGTCCGTGGTTCGAGCACGGCAAAATGGGCGAGATCTGGTGTTTCGGCGAGGGCATGGCAGACTTCCACCTCCGAATCCGGAAGACTTTCCAGGCCGTCGAAATGCGTGCGTTTGGTTCCTGCCAGATCGAGCAACACGGTATCCGGCGAGGTGATTTCGACATCCGCACTGAAGTGGTCGGCGAATTCCACCAGCTCCACCAGAAGCGCGGTTTCTTTTTCCGGACGGCGGGAAATCACCACCAGATCCGGGCAGCGGACGAGCGCTCGGTTGAGCGGCCAGCCGGGAGCGATCCCTGTCTGCCACGCGGCGGCATTCAGGGACAGCAGCGGGATTTTTCCGTCATCCTTGTCCGTCGGATCGCGCAGGATCGCGCAAGGCCGGTCATGCCCTTCCGGTTGCTCCGGAAGGGCTGCGGCCATCGGCAGATCGGCGATATGGAATGCGGCGAACATGACTCAGGTGACATGACGAAGTTGGTTGGACCGGGCCTCCACGCGTTTCAGAATTTCCTTTCTCGGCAGATCGAAATCCGCCAGCGCCAGTTGGCAGGAAAGCGCCAGCCGCAAACTCGCGCACGGGACCAGCGGAAAAGGAGCCAGCACCAGCAACCGGCAACGACCGGCCTCGCTCAGTTGCTTCAGACGCCACCAAGCCGATGCGGGGATCGATTTGAGGGACGCCACCGGCAACCCGCAGAGATCGAGCATGATGAAAGGAACGTTGCCATCCCGAACCAGCAGGTCAGCCGCTTTCAGCACTTCCAGGATTTTCGAACAGCGAACCCACAGCAGCTGCGAGCACGCGGCGGTGGTGTGGGAAGCCGGATCAAAGGAATCTCCGCCGTCCACCAGCACGAATTTCGGAAATGGTGGCGCCTCCTCCGGCTCGGCCAGCAATCCGGCGATCCACAGCGATAGTCCACCACCACCGGGAGCCGGGATGATTTCGGAAATCGCCCCGGCGGGGAAGGTGGCGATTTCAAAAAGGGTCTTCGAAACTTCGGCCACAGGCTCGGAAACGGGCGTAAATCCATGCGCTGTCGGGAACTTTTCCCGCAACTGTCGTCGGATTTCCTGAAGATTCGCCGCGGCCACGGGAGGGATTTTACCTCTCTGTGATAAGTGTTCAAGAGAACATTTAATTCGGCTTCCTAATTGAAAGACCGGCGAGGCTTTTTCCCCACGCAAGTGACGTAAACCCAAGCCATCATCACGGCTTGCAGGGGAAGCCGCACCCACAGAATCCACTCCGGCACCTGTTTCCCTCCCAGTGGAACATGATTCATCAGCATGTGGACATTCGCCGGGAAAACCGCCACCAGCAGGGCGATCAATCCCCAACCGGCCGATCGCCGCCATTTCGGAAAACAAATCCCGATTCCTCCGGCCATCTCCGCAGCCCCGCTAACGTAAACCAATGCCAGATGCCACGGCAGATAATCCGGCATCATGGGCAGATAGGTTCCCGGCGAAATGAAATGATTCGCTCCGGCCAGCGTGAAGAACACCGCGAGAACGATCAGGGAAATTTTCCGAAGCATCCCGCCACCTTCGTCCGGATTCCGCAGAGCGCAAAAATCGGACATCGAAATCCTTTCCACATCACGACTTCATCCCAACGGCGGTGGTTTCGCTCCCGCTTCCGGCTGTCCGGCGATCAGCTGGGCTAACAACTCTCCGCCGCGAGGCAGCACGGTCAGCCTTGCACCGCTGCCGATGACCTTCTGTGTCTCCAGAATCTCGAACATCGCTTCCGACACTTCGCTGTCCTGCGAAATCTGCTGCAGCGCCTCGCCGACGATCTGCGGCCGGATCGCGGCAGCCTTCGCGAACTCCACCGCCGCCTGACGCTCGGCGGTGCTGGTGATGATGCTCA
>JAZKCQ010000038.1:0-57837 GCA_040388015.1 Verrucomicrobiota bacterium
TTGCCCGCCGCCTTGAAGCCTTCGGCAAGCTGCGGGATGAGTTTGGCGCCGAGGGTGTCGGAGCCCTTGATGCTGAGGGTTTGCGCGCCGGCCATGGAGAGCATGGCTGCGGCCGCAAAGATCGTGCTGATGGTTTTCATATGATTTTTGGTTATGCTAGATTGGTTGTCCTGTGAAAGTTAGAAAGAGAAACGGAGGCCGCTGTAGAAGGTGGTGCCGTCGTAGTCGCCGCCGCCGAGGTGGGTGTATTCCACGCCGGTCATGAGCTTGAGCTTGTGGCCGTAGAGGTAGTAGTTCAGGCCGGCGTAGGTGGAGACGAAGGTGTTGCCCTTGCCGTCTCCGGCTTCGGGGAGAAGCGAGGCCTCGTCATAGCGGCCGGGGGATTTCAGGCCGTCCGCACCGGAGCTGGTGGCGAATTGCACGCGGCCGACGAGCTGCAGCCCGTCCGCGATGAAGTAGGAGGGGATGATGCTGATGCCGAAGACGTCGGATTGGTCGATGGCGACCGGCGCGCCCTTCTGATTGGCGGTGCCGTCGAAGCCGAAGCCGTAAACGATGTCGGTGGTGAGTCCGAAGCGGCCCTGCGTGATGTCGTTGGTGAGGGCGATGGAATTCGTGAACGACGGCGAGGCGCTGCCGCTGAAAGTGGAGCTGGAATACTGCACGCCGGGATCCGTGTTGTGCATGTAGTGCAGCGAGACGATGGCGGAATCGAAACCAGCCTGCTCGGAATAGTCGTAGCCGACCTTTCCAAGCAGGATCGCGCCGTCATTGAACTCGGAGAATTCGCGGCGGCGGTCGTTTCCATAGACGCCCGCTTCGTAGAGCCAATGTTCGGCGATGCCCTTGCCGCTGACCCAGGCGCCGGTGAGTTCGCCGGGGAAAAGCGTGTTGGAAAGGCCGCTGCGCTCGATGGTCAGGATTTCCTTGGAGGAGATTTCCTGCTCGCGGGTGAATTTCACCTTGGTCTTGCCGACGGAAACATTGAGCGCGTCCGATGGGGCGTAGGTGACATAGAGATCGTAAATGTCCTTGTAGAACGTGCTGTCACCGGCGGCGTCTTCGAAGTCGGCGTCGACGTCGATCTGGCCTTCGAATTTCCAGTTTTGGAACCACTTCGATTTGAAACCGAGGCGCGCGCGGCGGCTTTCGACCTGGCCCCCGACGAATTCACCCTTGCCGGATTGTTCGAAATCTTCGGTGCTGGATTCGCCCGCGGCGTATTGTGCCTGGTAGCGGCCTTGGAGTGCGAACTCCTGGAGGATCGGGTTGTTCTCGTCTTTATAAAGTGTGAACGCGGACCACGCACGGTCCCATGCGGTGTCACCGGGGAATTTCCCGACCAGCAGGCCGGTGGCGGTGCTGGTGGATCCGGTGGTTTCCGCAGCGGCGGGATCGGCGGACGACTCGTTTCCGGCTTGGGCCGTGAGGCAGCCGAGCAGGCTGGTGGCGAGCATGGCGCGTTGGATGGATTTCATGGAGTGCATGTTGGTTTTCGTAGGCTGGTGTGACGGGATTGTGACAATCGCGTCGCACGCCAGCTAGTTATGAAGGCGGTCCCGTTTTCCCAAGGTGACATTTGTGACACAGTTGTCACAAAGCGCGGAGGTCCGCTTTCGCGTCGTTCGGCGGATTTTGACCATGAAATTCATCGGAATACCAAGGAGCGAAGCCAGTTCACGGTGTCTGAATGCCCGTCATGGCCCGGATTGAAAAGGGGAGTCGTGTGACGAACCCGCCACGATCCGCGAAACGGCGGGATCGCTCGGGAAAATTCGCGAGCTTTTGGGTTGCCCAGACGGAGGGCTCTGCTAGCTTGCGCACGATTGGTTGAGAAGGGTTATGAACGCCGTGCTCGAACATCCCGTGCTCGTATTGAATCGGTTCTGGCAACCGATCCACACCTGCTCCGTCCGCAGGTCACTCCATTTGCTGTGCCTCGGCCATGCCCAGGTTGTCCAGGTGGAGGGCGACGAGCGCTTCAATTCCCACGACCTTTCCTCGTGGATTTCCTACTCGGTCGGAAATGACGACGCGGAAATGATCCACGGCGCGAAAATCGCCATCCGCGTGCCGAAAATCGTCGTGCTTTCCGTTTATGACCGCCTGCCGCGGCTCGAAGTGAAATTCACCCGCCGCAATGTTTTCCTGCGCGACAAGTTCACCTGCCAGTACTGCACCAAGGTCCTGCCCGAGACCCAGCTCAACCTCGACCATGTCCTGCCCCGCGACAAAGGCGGCCGGACCACTTGGGACAACATCGTCACCTCCTGCTTCCGCTGTAACACGCGCAAGGGCAACAAGCTGACCCATGAGGCGAACATGCACCCGCAGAGCAAGCCCTTCGCCCCGCGCTGGAGGCCGCTTTTCGGAATGCATGAAAACGGGCTCGCGGATGAGAGCTGGAATCATTTCCTGCATCAGGAAAGAGACGAAAAGCGGCGCTCGGCGTAAGGAGAAGGGCCGTTTCGGTCTTCAGCGGAGGCTGCGGTGCGTCACGTCAAACTTGCCACATTCTCCGCAGCGCGGATGGAAACGCCCTTCTGTCTATGGCCGTCCTCCGCTCATGTGGTTCAACAGCTTCTGGTTGAACTCGTCCGCCATGTTGTACCCCAGTTTTCTCAACTGCTGGTCGAGCGCGGCGATGGTCACCATCCGCGCAGTGTCTCGTCCGGGGCCGACGGGGATTTCCACGTGGACGACGTGCTGGCCGAGAATCTCATAGGTTTTCTGTTGGAGGCCGACGCGGTCCACTTCGTTTAGATCCGTCTGCGGCTTGAGCGTGACAACGAGGTCGAGCCGTTTGTCCGGGCGGATCGAGGCGAGGCCGTAGAGGTTGGCGACGTTGATGATGCCGATGCCGCGGATTTCCATGTAGCCGCGTGAGAGATCCGGGGCGGTGGCGACCAGCTCGCCACCCACGTATTTGATGCGGACCATGTCGTCGGCGACGAGCGAGGCACCACGTTCCAGCAGGCCGATGGCGGTCTCCGATTTTCCCGCACCGCTCCGACCGACGATGAGCACGCCGACACCGCGCATGTCGACCATGCAGCCGTGCAGGGTGACGCTGGGGGCGAACTCATGCTCCAAGCGGATCGTCGCCGCGTTGAGGAAATTCATGGTCACCTGCGAGGTGCCGAAGACCGGGATGTTGTGATCCTTGGCGACGGTGGCCAGGTTCTCATCGAGCACCGAACCACGCGCCACGACGATGCACGGGATGTCGCGATCGCACATCCGGCGGAAGCGGTCGATGCGCATCGCTTCCGGAAGTTTCTTCAGATACGACAGCTCGGAGTTTCCCAAAACCTGCACCCGCTTCCTTGCGAAATAGGAAAAGAAGCCTGCCAGCGCGAGGCCCGGGCGGTTCATCGCCGGCTCGCTGATCGGGCGGTCGAAGCCGACTTTCTCGCCATGCAGCGCCAGTCCGAGCGCTTCGGAGTGGGCTTCGAAAAATTTTTCGACGGAAATCGAGGCGACGGTTTTGACGCGGGGTGGCATGTCGACGACTCAACCAGATCCCGCCGTTCACGGCACGCGAAATCCCACACCGGGGGTTGCACGGCAGGGCGGACATGCTACAAGACCCGCCAAGGACCATGCCAAACTACGATTACGAATGCCAGAAATGCGGAAAACGCTTCGAAGTCTTTCAAAGCATGAACGACGCGAAACTCACCGATTGCCCGCAGCCGGACTGCGATGGTGAGGTGAAGCGCCTGCTCGGCACCGGCGGCGGCATCATTTTCAAAGGGTCGGGATTTTACCAAACCGACTACCGCTCGTCATCCTACCAGGCCGGAGCCAAGGCCGACAGCGCCTCCAGTTCCCCACCACCTGCGGCCCCGGCCCCGGCCCCGAAATCCGCCGATTGAGGCTTTGCGAAGGGAGGCGTTGCAAGTTTCCCGCGACGTGCTAATCAGGCAGCTCATGTCCGAACCGAAAACCCACAAATCCGGCGGCGGCTGTTTCTCCAAGCTGCTGTTCCTCATCCTGCTCGTCGCGACGGCGGGTCTCGGCTCCGCGGTTTTCTTTGCGGTCCAGCCGCAGGATCTGACCGACCTCGGCGGCTACGGCACTGCGGCGAAAAAGCTGCCCGAGCGCGACATGAAAACGGTGCTCAAAAGTGCCATCGACCGCGGCTATGCCGTCACCCTTTCCGAAACGGAACTGAATCAATGGCTCGCCCGCACCGTGGGCACGAAACAAGGGGGGCTCCTGGGTGACCAGATTTCCTTGGAGCGCGTCTGGGTCCGTCTTGAGGAAGGCCGTGCCGAGGTGATCTTGGAGCGCAAGCTTCTGGGCCGTCCGTTCACCGTCTCGATGTATCTTCAGGTCGAACGGATGGAGGGAATGAAAGGGACCACCACCGAGGTCCAGCTTCATGGCGGTCCCTACCATAAAGATTTTCCCAATCCTCCGCGCGGCGGCCGCTTCGGAAAACTGGTGGTGCCGCAGGGGTTCCTGCTGCTGGTGATGCCTGCCTATCAGAAGCTGGCCGCGCTCTTTCCCGATGAGATCCGGATGGGCTTCAGTGAGATGGCGCGCATCAGGATCGAGAAGGGGAATCTCGTCCTCGACCCGCGCGAGCCGCTCGGTTCGCAAGGCATGCCCATGACTTTCTGATGTGAAATGACCGCCCGCCCGCTGCTTTTCGGATTTCTGTTCAGCGCGATCTCTTTCGCGCAGGACGCGCCGCGGGCCATCCAGGTCACCGAGCCGCCGAAGGGGCTCAAGCTGGAAGGGCAGGACCGCGCGATCAGCAGCACCGGCCAGTTCAGCATCACCGGCGGAGAACCCGGCGACCGTGGGAACATCGCGCTGCTGGCCGAACAGGCGAAGGACGAACTGTTGATTCTAACGGGTGAACGTTTGCTGACGACCGACAAGAAGTACGAATGGAAGATCCCCGTTGCCGTGGTCCTTCACGGGAAATCGGGCGATCCCATGCCGTCGCGGACCATCGCCATGCAGATCCTGGTCAGCGAGGTCGGCTTCAACGTGCGGATGGACGTCCACCTCAGCCGTGGCATCGAGCACGAGCGTTTCAAATTCGCCACCACCACCTCGCTGATCTACGAGCGCTCGCTCCGCAACCGGCCCGCCAACGAGTCCGACACCCGCTTCCTCGTTCCGCCGTGGCTGGTCGATGGTCTGCGCGAGGCCACCGCCTGGCGGCTCAACCAGAGCGATCGCAGGCTCTACGAGGCGCTCTTCAAAACCGGCGGCCTGTTCAAGATCGACGACCTTTTCTCCACCGACGCCCGCCACTTCGACGACATGGACGGAGCCATGCGTGCCGCCTTCCGTGTTTCCGCCGGATCGCTGGTGATGGCGCTGCTCGAGCAGCCGCAGGGCAAGGAGGGCTTCCGGAATTTTCTCACGGAGGTTGCCGCTTACGAGGGGGAAATGCCCGCGTTGCTGCGCAAACATTTCCCCGAACTCAATCTATCGGAAACAAGTTTGTCGAAATGGTGGGCGCTCCAGCTCGCCAACATCGGGGGTCAGAATCTTGCGACCGACATCCTGACGGTGGGCCAGACCGAGACCGCTCTCACGGAAGGGCTTCGCCTGAATTTCCGCACGCCCGAGGGGATCATCCAACAGAAGGAAATCGCCGCCTGGCCGGAAGTTGCCCCGCTGCCGGAGCCGGAGCGAGTGAAGGCCGTGCAGCTTGCCCAGGATTCCCTGGTCAGGCTCAGCTACCGGTGTTTCCCGTCCTACCGGCCGATTCTCGCGGAATATCAGATCGCCCTCAATTCCATCGCGAAGAACCAAACCAAGGACCTCGCCGCCAAATTGACCGATCTCGGCGAACGCCGTGCGACGATGACCGCCAAGGCCCTGCGGGCGCGCGACTACATGGATTGGTTTGAAATCACCCGTGCCCGTGAAACCAGCGGCGCCTTTGACGACTACATGCGCCTCAAGGAGCGCCTCAAGGCCAACCCGCGCCGCCGCACCGACGACGTCTCGAGATACCTCGATCGAATGGATGCCATTTTCAGCCGCAAGGGCGATCCGGAAGTCCAGGCTCCCGGATTGCAGTCGCCGGGACTGAACGAAATCCCGGAACTCCCGCCGCTGCCTCTGCCGGACAACTGATCGGTTAGTTCGACGCCGGTTCGGTGGTGGCTTTCAAGCGGAGGAATCCTTTTTCATCCACCGGCAGCCACGCACGGCGTTGCTGGAGGACGCCGTCGCTGGAAATGACGCTGTCGTTCTGGGCGGGGATCCATGTTTCCAAACCCGTGGATTGCCCGGCGGTCAGCGACGCGTCGTCGCGGTCCAGGCGGAGCGTGTAGTCGAGGACGAAGCGGGGACTTCCTCCATTCGGATCGATCGAGCTGTTCAGTCTGGTGAAAGCGTGCGGGTCGCTGCCTAGCAGATACTCCACAAGATTGGGCAGGTCGTCCTGATCTCCATCCGCGGTGGCGGCACCCTCGGCGGCAAGGCTGAAATTTCCGAGCTGCCATGCGAGATAGCCGCCCACTCCGCTGCCGGGAGTGGGTGCTTGCGCGATCCAGGCGGTCGGATCGCTCGCCTGGCGGAAGATGCCGAGCCGTCGGATCGACGAGCCGCTGCCGGAACCTCCGGTCGGCCATGGCGCGGTGGAAAGATAGTTCACCTCGTCCTCCAACATCAGTCCGACGAAGGCCGGATCCTCTTCCGGAGGCGGAACGCGCCGTCGCAGACGAATGGTCCCGGCGGTATCGGACAAGCTGTCACCCGCCGACCACGGGCCGACGAGACGGACGCCCGCTGCCACACCATATTGCGACCGGAACGCGGAATCCAACGTGGGTGAAACGGCTGGGTTGAAGGAAACCACGACCACCGCCTCCGTCGCTGAGAGGGTGAAGCCGGGAGGGAAATCGAAATCCACATCACCGCGCAGCGTCCAGTTTGTGAGTGTCTCGGCAACCGCGCCGGTGTTGGAAATTTCCACGAATTCAGGTGTCGTCGCTGCCGGGTGATAGTGGATCTCGCCGACCTGTACCCCACCGATCCGTGGCGCGGAATTGGCGGCGGCCAGGGTCACGGAGCCGAGCGGCACCAGAGCTCCGGAACCATTCGGCGAGCGACCGAACGAGACGCCGGATAGAGTGGGGGGGTAATCCTCCTTCTGCTCGAAATTCAGAAACTTGCCGGTCACCGGATCGGCGGAAATGAGCCAGAGGCTGCCGCCGCGCGCGCCATCGAGAGAGAAATCGGTGTCCGCGGGAGTCGCGGGCGTGGGGTTGAAATTCGTTTCATTGAACACCCGGTAGCCGCCGGCCACGAGCTGGGTTCCATTGGGAATCCGGAATTGCCGGTAGTCGCTCTCGGTCGATGCTCCGGAGCTGTTGCTGAGATACCAGCCGCTCAGATCGACGGTGGTGGCGCCGGGGTTGTGGAGCTCGATGGCGTCGGGCGCGGAACTTCTCGAAAGGATTTCGTTGATGACGACGCCGGTTCTAACTGGATCGCCCAAGCCGGGCGAGCCGTGAACGGCGGTGCTGGATTTCCATAACAGCGGGTTTTCGTAATCGGCCTGGGTGTTGGTAGCTCCAATGTATTCCAACGAACTTCCCGCTCCGTCGGCGCGCGTCGGCCAGTCGCCTTCGTCATCGTATTCGAAGTCGGCGAGAGAGGCTCCGGAGCGGTCGAACAGGCGGATGTCGGTGCCGTTGTCATCGAGCGAAGGATAACCGGTCCACGTCGCCACCACTCTCGCAGCGGCGGCCGCTCCGTAGCGCAGCTGAAAGGCGGCGGAGTTTTTCGCGACCACGGCCCGCGTGCCCGGCGCGAGGGTGAATGCCGGAAGCGTGAGGGCGGAAACGGGATTGTCCTTCACCAACGAGATGCCCTGAAGATTGACCGGCGCGGTGGAAACATTGCGCAGTTCGATCCATTCAAAATCGGAAGCGACCACTCCGGGAATGATGTTCGACTCGGCTGGGGTGGGGGCCAACGGATGATAATTCACCGCGCTGACCTGCAGGGTGGCGGAGGTGCCATACGTTTCATTGACCAGATAGAGAGCCTCGGCCGTACCGCTCCAATTCGTGGCGGGGACTGCGTAAGTCCCGGTGCGGAACGCCCGCGCGATGAGCCGGGTCGTGGCGGGGATCGGAACGGCGCTGCTGTAAATCAAGGCGCCGGGTGAAATTCCCCCGCCTTCCAAGCGAGGGTCGGTACCGTTGGTGGTGTAGTAAACGGTGGTGCCCGATGGGATGGAAATGGTCGTCGTCTGTCCGGCGGCGACGGGACCGGAAGCCCGTGCGATCACAGGCAATCCGGCGAACTGGCTGTCGATCCATGCGGAGCGGTTGGCGATCCAGTTCTTGATCACATTGGTCTCCGTCGTGATGTTGTTGGAGGTGGCCGAGCCGTACCATTTCGCATAATCGCGGCTGGCGGGATTGTCGGTGTCGGCGGGTTTGAATTCCGCGAGGTAGCCGTCGAGCACCGCATTGACATTGGCGGTGGCGAGCGCTCCACTGCGGAGGGCGTGCCAGCGGTCCACATAAACCTGGCGGAACTCGACATCCTGGAACAAGGGCTGCCACCAGGCGAAGGTGTGATAGTCGGTGGCATCGCCGGTCCCGCGCCAGCCGGTGAAGGCATCGTCGCGGCCGTCGGAGGAGTTGCTGGAGCGGTCGAAGTCCCACAGCGGACCGGCGGACATTTTTTCGCCGCGGTCCTTGTGATAGTAGGCGCTCAGTCGGAGGGCGTCGACATTCTTGGTGACGGCGCAGAACAGGTTGTGATCCGCCCAGGCCGCGGAGTCGATGTAGTTCCGGTAGTTGCGGGTGATGAAGCCGTTAGCGGCTTCGTTGAAGGCCGCATTCTCGAACTGTTGGAAATAATTGTTCAGATAGCCGGACTGCGCGGTGGCGAGCGAATCGAGCTTAGGGCGGTGGATCACCAGCGAGCAGCCGTCGGTCGCCAACGGAAGGCCGCGGATGGTGCGCCATGAGAACTCGTCGGACTCCGGCGGGTCCACCTTGAAGATATAACCACCGCTGACTTCGGGCTGGGCGACATCGGCGGTTTCGAGTTTCGCCACGTCCACCCGGTCCGATCCGTTGCGGATGGTTTCGCAAAGGATGTAGACGCCGCGGTAGTCGGCGTTGGCCAGGTTGTTTCCGTCTTGATTGAAATAGACCTCCACGAGGCGGGTGCGCGGCGCCCAGCGCCCCGCCTGGCGGCTGATTTCGTAGATCCAGGCATTCCGCATGAAGGCGCGGTCGAATTCCCATCCGCCGATGAGCGCCCAGTCCTCACCGGCGGGCATGCCGAGGATGGAGACATCTTTCCCATCGCCCGTTTCGTTTCTAACTTCGATGCCGTAGGATTTCTTGGGAAATCCGGACGAGCTGCGGCCGCGGAGTTTGACGCCGGCATTCAATGTCAGCGTGGGGGCGGCGGTCGTGGCGAGGGAGGAATATCCGGAAGCGGTCCGGTCATAGATCTGGATGCGGGTGTCCCGATAGATGTTGTCGTTGGCTGGCTCGCCGGTGTTGTTGTTATTCAGCACGATGATCGGCAGAGCGGACTTGAAGGCCGCGCCGGTGGTGCCGTAGCTCGACAGCTCCGCGGCCAGCTGCTCGTAGTGCATCGAGTTCACGAACCCCACCGCGCCGGTGGAGGGCTCGAAAATCCGGGCGCGGACCAGTGCGCTGCCGGAGACGGTGATCGTTCCGGCATATTGGGTGGAAGCACTGGTGGGCATGCTGCCGTCCAGCGTGTAGCGGATGATCTGGCCGGCCACCGCGCCACCGAGCGCGAGGGTGAAAGTCCCGGTGAAAGTTCCGGAGTTTTTACTGAAAGTGACCGGTTGGGGGATGACCAGGCCCGAGGGACCGGAGTTGCGCGTACCAGGGGTGGCGACCGCGAAATAGCCGGGAGCTGACGCCGGGCCGGGGATGACGACGTCGGCGTTGAGTTCGAGATTGAGCAGGTGATCCGAGGACCCGGTGCTCGAGTTCATCGACTGGACGGAGAGCACGTTCGCGCCTTCCACCAGGTTCGGGATGTTTCCGCTGACGTCGGCATCTTCGAAAATGATGGAAACCGGGTCGTCGTGATTGGCGGTGGCGGCGCTGTTCCAGTTCAACGTCACGGGAGCATTGCGTTTCAATGCGACTCCGCTAGAAATCAGAGGCTGGCCGTTCAGCCAGACGGCGTAACCGTCATCGTATTTCGCGCGGAGCTGGAGGGCGCTGACGACCGTCCCAACCGGCACGTTGAACGGGATGCGGACGTAGCAGGAAGGATTGCCGGCGGCGGTCATGGCGGAGTCCGTGTCGGAATTCGTGCCGAAGAGCGGTCGGTAGTCGACGTTTCCAGGAGAAACGTTGCGGTCGTAGCCGATGCCCATGGTCCCGGAATTCCAACCGGTGGTGGAGAAGGAAATGTTTTTCCAAGTGGATGCCGGATTGGAAGCCGAGGTGGGGACCAGCCATTGGCAGGAGGCGGTGGAGGCGACCAGAGGAGTGACCGCGATGTTGGAGGGGACGCCGTAGCTGACGTCGGAAAACTGCGCGGGAAAACTCGGGGAATATTGGGAAGCCACGGTGACGCCGTCCGGTTTGATCAGGCCGAGGTATTCGCCGCCGGCGCTGAGGGCGAAATTCGTGTGCAGCGGGGCGCCCGGCGTGCGGCGGTTGTTGTTCGAGGCGAAGACCACCAGATAGCCGTTCGGAGCGAGGGTGGTGGCGGGAAACTGCCATTTTGTTTTCGTCCCGGCGTTGTCGGTCAGATACCAACCGGTGAGATCGGCGGGAGTGGCGTCCGGATTATGGATCTCCAACCAGTCGGAGTGGCTGCCGTCCTCGTCGGTGAGACCAGTCTGGTTGCTGGCGCAGAATTCGGAGATGACGGGCCCGGCGATGGCCGGAGAGGCGAAGGTGCAGAGGACTGGCGTGAGAAGGAGCAGGGTGCGCATGGTCGAGGTGGTCCGGATGGGAAAGTGGAAAGGGTGGAGTCATCCCGGACTACGGAATGGCAGGAGTATCGCCGCGTTTTTCTGAATATCGAGTCCCATTCCGAGCTGTCGAAAAGCCTCCATTCGTTCCAATCCCTGCGCATGGGGACCCTTCCCGGATGCCGTTCGTGCGGGAATGGCGGTCTTCCGAACCGAGCGGGGCATCAGGTATTGATAAGGATTTTGTTATTATTTTTCGAGTTATCTAACTAATGTAGTCGATTGTTACTTATCGGGAATTCATCCATGATGACAATTGGCATCATGCTCCCCGGATGGGTAGGAAGTTGTGGTTTTCAAGATCCTCCTTGGAACCGGTGATTGATATCGGGTAAACGTCCATCCAGTCAAAACGCACTTCATAACCCAGCTGTGGACTGACTCCATCACGACAGTATCCGGTGCATATGCCAAGGGTGCTGGCGTGGGGTGGAGCCGCGCAAACTGATCCGCTGCCCACGGATTTACGCATCCTGTGCGCCTGAAGCGCATTTCAAGAATGTCCGTCGCCACCCGCCGCTCCCGGCGACTTCTCTTTTTCCATACCATTAGAAACCCAAAATGACCCATGAAACCACGTTGCAACCATAGCATGAAAAATCCATCAGTTCTCATTTTTGTGATGGGATCCCTTCTGCCGGGGGTGGCCGGAGCACAGACCTTTTTGATTGATGCCACCACCAACAACGGCAGTTTTGAATCGCTGGGTGGTGTTGCGGGAAGCACGGCCAAAGCAACCCACTGGGACACGGATCCCGATGGTGATGTCAACAACTGGACGCTTTTTCCCGGTGTTACCGCGTTCAACGACAGCGGCACCGAGGCCGCCGGAAATCCTGTTCCAACCCATGGCATCCGGAGGGCATTCCTCCAGAACGGCAATGCGACCTACAACATGACGACCCACGTGATCCAGGCCGGTGATACGTTTACGTTTCTCTGGGATGCGCTTAACGCCGTCGCGCACAATGTCTCGTTGGTTTATAATAATTCGGGAACGATTGTCACTCTGGGGGCGCCCGTGGCCATCGCGGCTGTCGGAAACAACCAGACAGGAACCTACACGGTGGCTCCCGGAGATCCTGCGATCGGCAAGACGGTCGGGATCAAGCTTGCAAGCACGGGAGGCTGGCCGAACCTGGACAATGTCCGCCTGAGCTATGTGTTTGTCGCTCCCGCCGACTCTGACAGCGATGGTTTGCCCGATAGCTGGGAGATGGCGAATTTCAATAATCTGGATCAGGTTGCCGGAGGTGATCCGGATGTTGATGGTCTGATCAACTCCTACGAGCTCAATACCTCGCTGACCCATCCCGACAAGTTTGACACGGATGGTGATGGCACCGGAGACGGGGCCGAGCTTGCGGTGGTCACCTCCTCAAACCAATTCGCCCCGGGCACGCCGACCGATCCACTGGTGGCGGATTCGGACCATGACGGTCTCAGCGATGGCGAGGAGAATGGTTTGCTCAACATCCATCCCAAGCCGGCCGGAGGTGGTGCCACGGACCCGAACGATGTTGATACGGATGATGATGGTGTCGGCGACTACGAAGAAGTGGCCTATCAATCCGACCCGAACGACTTCGAAAGCAGGCCGACGCCAACGCTCCACAACCTGATCGACAACAATATCCAAAATGGAAGTTTTGAAAAAGTCGATGGAGTCATCAGCGTGGCAAAGGTGGACCACTGGGATGCCGTGGTGGGAGGGGATCAACGGGATGTCGACCACTGGACCGAGTGGCTTCCCGCCATCGGAGGAATTTCAACCAACCCTGGCAACAGCGGGGTTGAAGGCGGTGGAACACACGGAGCCATGCAGGGATTTCTGCGCGGCGGAGACGCCATCTACAACCTGTCACCCAGCTCCGCTGGAGAGGGATCGGTTTATGCCTGCACTTGGAAGCAGGTGAATTCCGCCGGCAACGTCCTCACCGCCCGATTGGTTTATAAGGATGGGGAAAATATCCTCCCCATTGCCGCCTCTCAGGCCAGCACTTCCACCGCAATGGCATTGGGGCGTATCGTTTACCGTGTCCCCGCCGGCAGCCCGGCGATCGGCAAACAGATTGGTGTCGCCTTCAGTTCGGGCGGCGGATGGATCGGAATGGATGAAGTGGTCCTCAATATCGCCGACGGTGATTCGGACGGTGATGGATTGGGGGACTTCGATGAAGATTACTATTTCGGAAATGGGGATGGTATTCCGACGGTTGCAGAGCTGGCCCAGCAGAGCGGCACCAGTGATGCCGACGGCGACGGACTGAACAACAGCAACGAGCTGTATGTCTTCCATACGTTCCCCAAAGTCAAAGACACGGACGGTGATGGTCTGGAAGACGGACCTGAAGTCGCCGAGTTGTTGACCGTGGAAACAGGGGTGGTTCCATCGAACTCGTTTAACGGAAGAAGCACCAACCCGCTGATTGCCGACACGGATGGTGACGGGTTGAGTGATTACCAAGAAAACGGTTCGTTCAATGTCTTCCCTCTGCCGGGAGGAGGAGGCGCCACGGATCCGAATGACGTCGATAGCGACGATGATGCCTTCAGTGATCGGAACGAAGTTTATTACGGCACGAATCCGAACGATGGACTGAGCATCCCCATGCCGATTCTTTACTCCTTGATCAATAACAACCTCCTGAACGGCAGCTTCGAGATGCAAAGCGGAGTGGTGCGCACGGTGAAGCAAGCGCAGTGGGATCTGGCCGCTCCCGACGATGTCGACAACTGGAAGTTATGGACCGAAGCCTCCAGCGCCGCCAACGACAGTGGTGTCGAGGCCGGAGGAACCCACGGCAACATGAGGGCGTTCCTGCAAGGTGGGAATGCGATCTATAACATGACATCCAATGTCGCTGCCGAGGGCGCGGTCTATTCATGTTCTTGGAAGCATGTGGGAAATGAGGGGAAGATCGACGTGCAGTTGGTCTACGACGATGGCGGTGTCATCAAGGCGATCCCGGCTTCTGTTGCAACCACCAACGGTCCCGGCCAGGTCGGCGATCTGGTATACCGGATCCCTCAGGGCAGTGCCGCGGTTGGTAAAACATTGGGGATCGGGGTTCACAATGTGACCGCAGGCTATCCCCAGCTGGATGAGTTTGTGTTGAGCGTGGTCTCGGTGGATAGTGATGGAGACGGTCTGGCCGATTTGTGGGAAACCGATAACTTCGGTCCTGGCAATCTCAGCCAGAGTGCGGGAGGAGATCCTGATGGCGACGGCTATACCAATCTCCAGGAGCAGGCCGCTCATACCAATCCGACGAGTCCTGCCTCCAATCCGGGTGATGGCGATTCCGACGGCATGGCGGATGCCTGGGAGACCCAGTATTTCGGCAATCTGACGCAGACGGCGGAAGGAGACTTTGATGGGGATGGAACCCTCAACCTGACAGAGTTCCGCCTGGGGCTGGATCCAGCCAGCGGAGGCTCGATTTTCGCGGCGACCCGGAGTTCCGCAGGGGTGATCCAATGGCCGAGCGTCACGGGTGTCACCTTCAGGATCCAGCGCAGCATCACCTTGAACGGGGATTGGCAAACGCTTGAGAACTCTTTCCCCGGCACCGCAGGCACAGCGAGCTACACCGATCCTTCGCCACCGCTCGGTGGGGCTTTCTACAAGGTCGGGCTGAATCCCTGAGTTTGATTCTCACCCCGGCCTGTGTTTGATCGCCAGGCTGGGGAATGGACACTTTGCCACGGAATGGGATTTGCCTTTTTGGTTTGAGGCCCAAAGGGGCGAATCCAGGGCTCTGTCGGTTTGGGTTCCGACAAGAGCCCGTTCCCGGGGTGAATAGGTCCTCTCAGAGGGTTTCTGAGAGGATCAAAATTCTGTCGGATAAGTGCTGATTTTCGTAATTAGCAATGATTCCGAATCGATGTGGCCACGCGCCATCTGTTTGACTTTTGCCGCCGGTCTGTTCGGTTGAAGTAAACAGTTTGGACGGTGGATGGATGGTCTCTTGGTGCGAAATCATTCCGGACGCGTTCCCATTTTTAGAAGATGGGGATACATGCTGGAAATGCGTTGTTGGTTCTCGATGTTGACTATTGAAATATGTAATAATAAACTACCAATAAGTAGATTGTGATCATCATTTTTCATGCTAATTATTTAGCAAATTAATTTAGTATAATAGATTATGAGTGTCGCATAATGACCTATCAAGAGAGAAACATTGGGGAGGTGACAGAATGTCTCGATGTCAAATTTGTCTTCGCTGATCCTGAGGCAGCTTGCGTATAGAGGTGGAACTACCCACTTGTGTAGCTAGAAAAATGTTCGATTTTTCGTAGGATGGGCGCGTAATGACTTCGGCGGTCCTGCTTTTACCTGAAAAAAGCCCAGTCTGACCATTTATCGGATGCTCATACATTTCAAAGCCTTCCTTTTATGGTTTCTCGCGCACTCTTCATCCCTTCAATTTCTACCGGCTGCCACAGCTTCAAGTGATCCACACGTGGAATGAGTTTATAAGCAAAAATATTTATTAGAAGTTACTATGAAAAAAATCGTATTACATAAAAAGCGAGCCGCCGCAGCGGCTATCGGGGTTTTCATTTACTGCCTGTCTATTGATGGTCAGGCAATCGCCGCGGTATATAGTGTCAGCTTTACAGGACTAACGGGTCCAGCTACCGTGACTGGCATTGCGGGAGTGGTGCCCGTGGGCGGATGGAACAACGTGGATGCCAATAATTTCACGTCAGGCATCATTGCGGCGGACGATCTCACCACGGCGACTTTGACGATTTCTGGCGAAAAGGGTCAGTGGCAGAGCGGGGGAACGACGATTGACGGTGGCAATGGTTCCTTGATGCATGGCTATATTGACTATACCGCGAATGGCGGTGGTGGGTCCAACGTGGTTTCTGGGCTAACGGGATCGCTGTACACCGTATATTTATACACTTACGGTGATGCTCCTCGTCCTGGCAACGGAGGCGATTTGCTTCCGCAATATACTGTCAATGGCCTGAATTATTACGCGCCAACGCTTGGTAACGGAACGACGACCTACAATGCCACGAACACGCTCGTGGGTGGTGCTTTCGGTGGATTCGTTCAGGCGACTACCTATAGCACTAATTTCAACACACAAACCGCCTTGGCTTCTGACTTCGGGAACTACATCCGCATCGATAATGTCGTTCCGGTGAACGGCGAAATCACGATTGCCGGCGGAGCTGATGCCGCGAGTTGGCGTTCACCGCTCAATGGATTTCAAATCGTTTCGGTGCCGGAGCCTGCCACATACATGCTTTCGACGATTGCTTTGGCCGTGCTTGGCTTGGTCCGTACCCGAAACAAATAACCGTCCGAATTGCTGGATCCTGACCCCATAGATGAACGATGGGGTCAGGATTTCAATAAGCCCATCATAGCGGTCACTCTTTTTTCCATTTTCTTATCTCTTGTCCTACTTGGGCTCCCTACCGTAGGAAGATAATTTTGGCCACTGTCGGCGGATGAAGTCCCTGGGGACCTCCGAAAATTCTGGAAGGTAGGCCACGCCATGCCGTTTCCCTGCCCGGCCGGGCCATGTTGGTCCGATCCTCCTTGTGTCGGCATGCGGGTTGAGGAGGTCGACGGGATTTTTATAGCAAGATCAGGGTCGAAAAAAGAAACCGTCTCGCCAAGTGCTTGTTGCTGGCGTTGATATCTTCCAGCCCGAGGTGGGATCTCATTTGCTCGTACTTTGGGCAGTCGGTCGACTTGTTCAAGTTGAGCAGGGGTTTCTAAGATCCTTTCACTTCGTCCCAGGTCTTCGACCAGAGGGCGAGTCCGTCGCCGAGGTCGTCGATGGGTTCGCATTTCGCGAAGACTTCGGGTTCGGGGAAAAGCGCTTCGTTTCCGCGGAAGTCCTCGCTCAGCAGTTTGTAGGCGCTGGTGTTAGGGGCGCGGTAGGCGATGAACTCCATGTTCACCGCGGCGGCGGCGGGTTCGGTGACGAAGTTGATGAACTTGTGGGCGAGTTCCGCCTGGGTGGATTTCACCGGGATGCACAGGTCGTCGCAGGAGAAGGCGGTGCCCTCCTTGGGAATCTTGACGACGATGTCCTGGTTTTCGTCCGCCACCTGCAGCAGGTCTCCGGCGTAGCCTTGGACGAGGTGGAACTCTCCGGAGGCGATGCCGCTCTTGTACTGCTCGTTGTCGAACTTCGCGATGTTCTTCTTCCAACGGACGGCGGTGTCGCGGGCTTGGGCGAGTTGGGCGGCGTCGGTGGAATTGATGGAAAATCCAAGCGATCGGAGCGCGGCGCCGAGGACCTCGCGCATGTCGTCCAGCAGGGTGATGCGGCCCTTGAGATCGGCGCGGTCGAACATGCTGTAGGACGCGACCGGGTCGCTCACCTTGCTCGCCAGCCAGGCGAGGCAGGTGGGGGCCATCATATAAGGAACGGAGTGGGTCATGGCCGGGTCGAGGGCGCGATTGAGATAGTCGGCATCGACGTGCTGGAGATTGGGGAGTTTCGCATGGTCGAGGGGGATGAGCATTTTTTCCCGGACCAGGGTTTTCACCATGTAGGAGGAAGGCATCAGCACGTCGTAGCCACCGGCTCCGGCGGTGAGTTTCGCATACATCGCCTCGTTCGAATCGAAGGTGTCGATCTGAAGCTTGCAGCCGTTCTCCTTTTCGAATTTCGCGGCCAGGTCAGGCGCCAGATAGTCCGCCCATGTGTAGATCCGGAGCACGGGCTGGTCGCTCTTCCTGCATCCGGATAGAGTGGCGGCGGCGAGAGCGGCTGTAGTGGTGTTGAGGAAATGACGGCGTTTCATGATGGAAGGTGAAAAGGAAAACCACGAAACATGCCAGTTGCCCATGCTATTTTCCACGCCTTGGCTTCTGGATTTCATAAGGAAGATCACCGGGACCCGGTGGCCCGATCGCGCCATCCGATCACCGGATCGCGCCATGTTGCCATATGATGTTGACCCTGTATCCCAAATCGAATGTTTCGGAGATGTGAAACCCACACTCATCGCTCCCTGGTTCCGTCGTCTGCACGGATCATCGTCTTCCTTCATCACTGCCATCACTCTTTGCATGTCCGGAGCAGCGATGGCTGCCGACATCACCTGGGATCCGGCGGCGGCGACCACTGACTGGACCACCGCTGCCAACTGGACGGGTGGTGTCGCTCCCGGAGGTGGTGACAATGCCGTGGTCAACAATACCGCAGGCAACACCCCGGTCGTGAACAATTCACCCGGTGCGGTCAGCGATGTCTGGATCGGCAACGGCGGCGGAAACTCCGGCATTGTCAGCGTGGAAACCGGCGGAAAGCTCACCTCGAACAACTGGTTCGTCGTCGGTCGCGGCGGCGGTACCGGCACCCTCAACATGAGCGGCGGAGAGATTTCCAACGGTGGTGGTTCGTTCATCGTTTCCGCCGGAGGAACCGGAACGCTGACTCAAACCGGCGGCTCGATCACCTCAACCAGCCGTGTCTGGATTTCGGAAAACGGCAATGCCACCGCCACGGTGACCAACGGCATCCTCTCCGCCGGTGCGGAGCTGGAAATCGGGCGCGGGGGCACCGGCACCCTGACCGTCAACGCTGGTTCCACGGTTTCCTCCGGAGCAAACTTCATTGTCGGCAACGGCGGTACCGGCAATTTGAACGTCAACACGGGCGCATCCGTCAGCTCCGGCAACGGGGAATTCTGGGTTGGCCAGGGTGGGGGCGCCACGGGAACACTCACCCAGACCGGCGGCCAGATCGTGACGAACAACTGGACGGTCATCGGTCGCGAAAACTCCACCGGAAATTACGTCATGAGCGGTGGTTCACTCACAAAATCGGGTGGCGGCAGCTTCATCATCGGAGACAACTCCACGGGAACGGTCACGCAGACCGGTGGCACCATCGGTTCCGGAGGCAGCGAGTATTGGATCGGCCAAGGCTCGAAAACCAGCTCCCACTCCATCAGCAACGGCGCTCTCAATGTCGGCAACTGGCTGGCCATCGGCCGCAATGGCGGCACCGGCAGCCTCACCGTCTCGGCGACGGGAGTCGTCACCAAGACCGGTGGCGGACAATTCACCGTCGGCAGCAATGGCACCGGTACCATGACCGTGAGTGGCAATGGCATCGTCGATGTGCAGTCGGGCAATCTCTTCATCGGAGAATCCGGCAGCGCGTCATCCAGCCTGACCATTTCCGACTCGGCCCAAGTGAATGCCGTGAAAGTCATCCTCGGCGTGAGCGGCACGACGACCGGCACCGCGAATTTCAACGGCGGCACGCTGAGAACCTCCTGGATCACCAGCGGCATCGCTTCCGATGGCAATCCTGTCGATCCGGACAACAGCGCGACCACCACTGCGAACGTCAATTTCAACGGCACACAGATCATCGCCACCGACAACAACGCCGCCTTCATTTCGAAACTGGATTCGGCGGTCATCGGAACCGGCGGTCTGAAGATCGATAGCAATGGCAAGACGCTCGCCACCGCCCAGGCCTTCACGGGAAGCGGCGGCGTCACCAAGTCGGGTGCGGGCTCGCTGGATCTCTCGGCGAACAGCTCCTTCGGCGGTGCCGTGGTGGTGACGGCGGGAACCTTGTTCGTGAATGGCAACCTCTCCGGCACGACCGGTGCGACCGTCAGCGGATCGAGCACCCTCGGTGGTGGCGGCAGCATCGCCGGCAGCACGGTGGTGGGCAGCGGCGCTTCCATCGCTCCCGGAAATTCCGTCGGCACGCTTTCCCTCGGCAGCCTCAACCTGCAGAGCGGCTCCACCTACATCGCCGAGCTTTCCGGCAATGGTGTGAACGACCAGCTCAACGTTTCAGGCGCGCTTGCCGCCAATGGCATGATCCAGATCCTGCTGAGCTACACCCCGGTGGTGGGCGATTCGTTCGACCTCGCGAACTTCACGTCGTTCAGCGGCACGCCGACCTTCGACTTCGCCGGCTCGGCCGGACTGCTGACTTGGGACACGACACAATTCGGCACGACCGGGGTGGTCAGCGTCACGGCTGTTCCGGAAACTTCCGCCGCACTGCTTGGTGCGTTAGGATCTCTGGTGCTTCTCCGCCGCCGCCGCCGCTAAACGATTATCTCCATTCATCACGCGGGTTTCCGGAAGCACTGCCTCCGGAAGCCCGCTTTTTTTCGCGGACTTGCGGTGACGCCGGAGCCGGATAGCATTTCGGGAAATGAGCCGCAGATCGAGAAAGCGCAGGAACGCCGGAGAACGCCGCTGGATGGGCAAGGCGGCGGTGGGGATGCTGGTTCTCGGCACGGTCGCGCTGGGAACGGGCTATGGAATGTTGCGGAGCTATCTGCACAGCGATGCGTTCCGGAAATTTTTATCCGCCGAAGCCAGTGAGACGGCCGGAGTGACGGGTGAGTTCGGTCCGTTCCACTGGGAAGGCCTGGCGGTGGACACCGATTCGTTCGAGGCGACGGGCAACGGGGTCATCTCCGGCTTGCGGGCGGACGGCCTGCACACGGAAATCGGCCTCGGCGGTATCCGGCGCGGCGTCTGGGAAATCCGGAGCTCCAGTGTGCGGCGGCTGGAAATTTCCGCCGATGCGACCAAGCCGGGAAGTCCCAAGGGAACGACCGATCCCGCGCTGAAGGCGGCGAAAAAATCGAAACGGCCGGCCTGGTTTCCCAGCGAGGCGGAGCTTCAAGGCATCGATGTGCGCGAGGTGGTGGTGAAGGCGATCCTCGAACAAGGACTGGCAACGGCCAGCGGGATGAACGTGCATGCCGAACAAGCCGGTGCGAAAAATTCCTACCGCGCGGAGGTCCAAGGCGGTGCGATCCGTCTGCCATTCTCCATGGCTCCGGAGCTGCGGCTGGACCGCGCGCGCGTCCGCTATCA
This sequence comes from Verrucomicrobiota bacterium, assembly GCA_040388015.1. GTDB lineage: Bacteria > Verrucomicrobiota > Verrucomicrobiia > Verrucomicrobiales > Akkermansiaceae > Luteolibacter. The sequence continues at coordinate 20,826 of JAZKCQ010000038.1, forward strand.
GGACGAGCGGGTGTTTCTCACCGACGCCACGGTCGGCGCATGGGAAAACGGCCGGATCCGGGCTTCCGGCGAGTGGGATCTGAAATCAAAGGTTTTCTCGCTGGAGGGGAATGCTTCCGGGTTGAAATGCGAGGATCTCCTCAACGCGGATTGGTCGAAGCGCCTGACCGGTGATGTCACCTCGACCTTCACGTTTGACAATCGCCCTGGCCATCCGCAAGCGGGCGGGCGCTTGGTGATTGCGAATGGTGTGCTCACCGCGCTGCCGATGCTCGACGCGCTGGCTGCCTATGCCGACACCCGGCGTTTCCGTGTGCTGACACTCAATGAGGCGGCCGCCGACTGGCGGTGGAAAAATGGCGAGATTTCCCTGACCCATCTCGTGCTCTCCTGCGAAGGGCTGGTCCGGCTGGAGGGTGGCATCGTCATCCGCGGGCGGGAGATCGACGGACTGTTCCGCCTCGGGCTGGCTCCCGGCACGCTTGCGACCATCCCCGGTGCGGAGACGGATGTCTTCATGGCCGGCGAGCGAGGGCTGCTGTGGGCGCCGGTGCGCATCACCGGAACCTTGGACGACCCGAAGGAGGATCTCACCGACCGCCTGATCGCCGCGGCCGGGTTGCGGATGTTCGACCAAATTCCCGAGACCGGGGAAAAGGTCATCAAATTCACCCGCTCGGTGCTGGGGGAATCTCCGTCCACCACGATTGAAAAGAGCACGAAAATCCTGGAGGAGGGAAGCAAGGCGGTGCGCGGAGTCAGCGGCATCCTCGGCGGACTGCTTGGTGGTGGCGCACCGGAAGAACCCGAAAAGGACAAGGAGGCCCGGTGAATCCCGCGATCTCGCTGATCGTTCCCGCCCACAATGAGTCCGCGTTTCTCCCTGCTTGCCTGGACGCTGCCAGCCTGGCGGCGGGTGTGATCGGTGAAGCGGTCGAGATCATCGTGGTGCTCAACCGCTGTACCGACGACACGGAGGAAATCGCGCGGCGCCATGGCTGCCGGATCGTCCGTGAGGATGCGAAAAACCTTTCCATGATCCGCAACGCCGGAGCCGCCGCCGCCTCGGGCGAGATCCTCGTCACCTGCGATGCGGACAGCCGGATGCATCCCGATAGTTTTCTCGAAATCCTGCGCAGCCTCGACTCGGGCAAGGTCGTCGGCGGCGGAGCGATGGTGCTGCCCGAGCGCTGGTCGCCCGGGATCGTCGCGAGCGCGTTTGCGATCTTGCCCTATCTCGCGTTCACCGGAGTGAGCTTCGGGATGTTCTGGTTCTGGAAGGAGGATTTCGAGGCGATCGGCGGGTTCGACACCCGCTTTGTTTCGGTGGAGGACGTGGATTTCGCCCAACGCCTGAAAGCCCACGGTCGGAATTCCGGCCGTTCGTGGGGCACGTTGTGGAAGGCTCCTCTGGTGACCTCGTGCCGGAAATTCGATCAATTCGGAGACTGGTATCTTTTCAGGAATCCGGCCTTCGTGAGAAAAGTTTTTCGTGGCAATGACCGGGAAGCGGCGGATCGTTTCTGGTACGACGTGCGCTCGGATTAAGCGGTTGCGGACCCATGTTTCCGGGCCTCCGAAGGCCATGGCGGATATGTCACAAATGTCAGGTTGAGGAGGTGCCCCGGCGGTCCCTTGCTTGGGTGTTTACTTCGTGTTGGCACGATCCGTGCAACCGTTTTAACAGAACCGACATTTCAAAGTTGTGAAGCTGCCTCACGGAAAACCCAGAATTGAGAAACTCCAACCCGCCTTTTCGCTGATCGAAATGGTGGCCGTCATGGCGATTCTGGTCACCCTGATGACGGCGGGGGTCAGCCTGTTGAGCGGCACCGGCGTGCAATCGCGAAAGGCCGCCACCGACATGCTTTCCGGCCTGATCGAGCAGGCTAAAACGCGTGCGATCACTTCCCGCTCCTGCGTCATTCTCGCCATCGCCGAGCCCGGAGACCTGCCCTCGGGCGACGAGCGTTGCCGCATCGGCATGTTCCGGGTGGATGTGGAATGGCCGGACGCCTCCAGCCCGCCGGTGCCGCTCAAGTGCACCTTGCTGAGCCGCTGGCAGCCGCTGAACACGGGCGTCGTGCTGCTCGCCGACGATGTGAATGACAACGACGTCTCCATTCCCAATCCTCTGGATGCCTCCGAACTCAACCTCGAATACGGCGGCGCGAAAAATCTCAACGTGAAGGTGCACGCCATCGCCTTCAACACCCGCGGCGGATTGCATTATCCGTCGGGCTCCAATCCCATCGCGTTCCGCATCGCCGAGGGCGGTTACCGGGGTGGCAAGGCGACCGCCAACACCCGCGGGGAAAAAAAGAAGGTGACGGAGAATCTTCTTAAAATCGGACGGGTCACGGCACGTCCTTACCGGATCGACGGATGAAAACCCACGCTCTAACGACATCGGGGAATCGTGGCTCGTCACTGATCGAGGCGGTGATCGCCATGGGGGTGCTTTCCATCGCGATCCCGTTGGTGTTCGGCGCCATCGCGGAGTCGGGAAAAAGCGGGATGTCCGCCGAAGCGGAGACGCGCAGCACGTGGATCGTCCCCGCCTGCATGGAGGAGATCCAGGCGTCCCGCGACGGGAAATCACGGTTTTTCACCACCACGGCGGTGAGCCAGGTGTTTCCTCCGGCCGGTGAGATCTGGGCTCTGGGTTTTTCCGCAGAGGGCAAACCGGTCGGGAAGGCCACCAAGAATCTTTATGACAAGGGGACCAGGGAAATCGACGGCACGCCGGTCCGCTACATCGCCTCGCTGAGTTCCGCCGTCACCACGCCGACTCCCGAAGAGGCCGAGGCGAAGCCCGGCATGACCCCGATGCTGCGCACCCGCATCACCCTTGAATACCCGGCGACATCTCCGGCCGAAAAGCGGCAGAAACTTGAATTCTATACCCGCATTCCATGAGTTCCAGCCATCAGCGCGTCCGTGGGTTCTCACTCATCGAACTGATGTTTTCGATGGCGATCGGGTCCATCATCCTGATTCTCGCCGCGACCATGTTAGGCAGTTCCGGCGACGGTTATGAACGCGTCGGCGGCAGTGTCGCCAGCGAGCGCGAGGCGCGGGCGCTGATCTCCCAGCTCGCCTCGGATCTCTCCACCGCCAAGTTTCAGAAAGACGGGGTGATTGAGAAATCCTCCGAATCGTGGCCGACCGACCGTCTGGGGTTCCTCAGCCTCCAGCCGTCGCAGGCACAGACCAAGGAGGGGCATATCGGCGACCTCTGCGCGGTGACCTATTACATCAAGGACCTGACCATGGGCGGGAAGAACGTCCGCTGCCTGATGCGCGGATTCCGCGAGAGCAAGGATACCTTCGACGCCCTGAGGAACGACAGTGTGGCCGGCCTCTTCGATCCAAGCGGCGCGAAGGCGGATCTGGACGAGCCGGTCGCCTTCGGCGTCGTCGCCTTCGAAGCCAGGCCCAGGTCGCGGGATGCGGCCGGCAACTGGATCGACTGGGTGAAGAACGACATCACCGGGCCGGACTCGCTGGAGGTGAAGCTTGTCATCGCCCGTCGCGACCTGGTCGGAAGACTCAAGAAGCCCGAGGACTGGAATGGTGCCGGAAAGCTGCTGGGAGAGGCTTCGAAGGCGGATCGGAACAAGGATCTGGAAATCTACGCAACAACGATACGCTTTGGAAATCATGCGAAATAAAAAATCTCCGCCGGGCCGCAGGACGGAGGCGGGATTCACCTTGCCCGCCATTCTGGTTGTCGTCGGAGCGCTGCTCATCCTCGCGGTCGGAATCCTGATGATCGTCGGCGTCGAGCGGAACACCGCCCGCTCGTTCTCCGATCGCCAGCGTGCCGAACTTTCCGCCCAGGCGGGCCTGGAGGAGATCAAGGCGGTTTTCCTGAAGGAGGCCGCGAACGACGATTTCCTGATTGTCCAAGGCACCAACCCTGCGGAGAGCGGTGCGATCAAGGAGTCCATTCCCTATCTCTATCTGGCGAGGGGATCGGGTGGGGGAGATCAGGTGAAATACCGCTACCTTCCGTTGTTCAGCACCGAAAAATCTCCGGAGTCGTCCTCCGCCGCCACTCCGCTCGCCGCTCCCGTCCCGGAAGATCTGGTGGGGGAGAACCCGAAGACGCTGGCGACACTTCCATGGTACGATTCCGCCAAGGTCTCTTGGATCGAACTGCCTGACGAAAAGGGCCGGATCGTTTCGAGATATGCCTATTTCACCGAGGACTTGCAAAGCCGCGTGGATGCGGGGACCGCGGGCAATACCGAGGCCGACGGGTCTCACAAACGCTACGGCTGGCAGGCGTCGGACACCGAGTTCAAGCAGTTCCCCGCGCCGGGACTGAATCCGGAAGACTCCAAGCCGCGCAGCGACGGGCGCGATGAGAAACCGCCGCTCAATCAGGTGGCCTTGTATGAACTTGATCCGGCATCCGGGGCCAAGGACGATACGGCCTTTGACAAGAAGATCATCGACAGCCGCAAGATGCTCCTTTCTCCCGACTCCGTCCTGGCGGCGGCGGGAGTGCTGCCTCCTCTCACCCGGGGGGCGGATGGCCGTCTGATGGATGAGAAGGCCCGGGCGGTGGAAGAGAATCTCACCGCTTCGGTCCAGCCCTACGACGAGCAGGCGGTCGTGCCCTTCGCCAATGGCATCGATTCCTCCGTCGCGGGAGAACCCAAGCTCAACCTGAACGCCCTCCTGTCCAAGACGCCCTCCACCGCGGTGGATGAAATGGCGGATTGGATCAAAAAAGGGCTGCCCGGGTTCGACACCCGCAAGGGAGGATTTCCGGCCTCGCAGGATTACTTGAAAACCCTCGCCGCCGGCGCGATCGGCTACGCGGCTCCGGGGAACAAGCCGGTCGTCAAGCTGGGGTCCTACCGCGGACTGGGGGCAAGCCCGGTGGTCAGCGAGATCGTGCTCGCGATCAACTACCTCGGCTATAACATCAAGGCGGGCAGCAAGATCATGAACTATCAGTTCGTCCTGTACGGCGAGTTGCTGAACCACACCAATCTTCCGATCACCAATGGCGACGCGGCGCTGAGTTATGAGGTCGGCCTGCTTCTGCCACCGATCGGCCCGTCTCCCGGCGGGGTGAGTTTTGGGGATCCGTCGGTTCTGGGCGACGGAAGCCAGAGCAACTCGACCGATCTGGTGAACGACGGCGGACAATATTGGACCAGGCCTCAGACGATTTCCCTCGTTCCCGGAGAATACAAATTCTTCAAGTTCGCGACGGTGAACTACACCATCAACATCGGTTCCGGTTCGATCGGGTCGAATTTCGTGCTGACCGAACCGATGGGATCCGTCGGCCTGGGGTTGAAGTGGAACGGTGAGGAAGTGGACCGCATCCCCAGAATCGTCCGCGACAGCACCGGCCTCACCTTCAGCAGCGGCCTGAGACGCTATTTCGGGAAGGCGGCGATCCCCGGCCACAGCTACGGGCCGTTCGGGACCTACATCAACAACATGGGCGACCCGCGCATCGCTCACTACATCACCGGCATCCCGCTGGGGGAAAATTCGTTTCCTGAAAACATCAGCCCGAACCGCCGGAACATCCGTTACAAATCCATCTACTCCACCGACGGCGCGACCAAGCTCAAGACCTATGGCCGCGTGATTCCCTCGGAGTGGCCGGACGGCGGACATGATGCCCAGGTCACCACCTGGAGTTCCGGATGGAGCGATGTGAGGCAAGGTTCCGCCTCCACCCACGGGACCGGTCCCGGTTTTGATCCCACGACGATTCCCGCGGGCTCCGTTCCGCAGGAAGGGGAATCACTGACCTTCCTTTCAAGCTACGGCCGCTACTACAGCGCCACCGAGCTGGGCCGCCTCTACGATCCGGTCATGTTCGTGCCCACTTTTGATCCGACGTCCGGACTCGATTCGAAAATCCTGCGCGCCGACGGAAATCCCAGCCCCACCGCCGGCAACATGCCCGCCGGCGGCACCGCCTGGCCGCTGGTCCAGATCAACAATGCCGCCAGTTCCTATTTCGGAGGAGGCAACACGCTCCGTATCGGCCGGCCGGAGCATCCGATGTTCAATCAGGACAAGAATGGTTCCGTGAGCCACGCCCCGAGCGCGATGCCTGGCAATCACGCGGCGCGCCTGCTCGACCTCTTCCATGCCGGGAAATCCCGCTCCGATGACAAGGATCTGCGTGAAGGACCGCTCGTCCGCATCGAGGGCCATGTGAACATCAACACCGCGTCCCGCGAGACGCTTCGCTCGATGGCCGCGGGCTACCTGACGATGGATCCCAAGCTCTCGAAGCGAACCTCCGAAAACTTCGACGGACGAATGGCTCCCCCGACCCAGCTCGTGACCACCTTGTCCGCACCCACTTCCAGCAAGGAAGCGGACCGGCTTGCCGATGCCATCATCAAAGGCCGCCCTTACGCCACCCCCTCCGAGCTGGCCTGCGTGACCGGCACCGACGGCAAGCAGGTCTTCGGAAATTCGGATCTCTATCCGGACAAGGGCAAGACCCAGTGGTCGGACGCCGCCGCCGAGGAGGTCTTCGGCCGGGTGTATGAAGCCTCCACCGTCCGCTCCCGGAACTTCCGCGTCTGGGTGGTCGGGCAGTCGCTCATGCCGACCAGCTCCGGCAATCCCAATCCCGAGGTGCTCTCGGAGGTGCGCCGGTCATTCACGATCTTTTCCGATCCCGGCGAGCGCGACAATGACGGCGCGATCGACCCCGCCAAAACCCGAATCACGGTTCTTCATGAAAACGACTTTTGAAACACTCCGCCACCTCGGCGTGACCGCCGGTCTCCGCAAGCTGGCCCTGCCCGCGGTTTTCGCCCTCCTCTCTCAGCTGGCCCCGGCCCAAGACAAAAAGAATGTGCCGGCTCCCACGGGGTTCATCCGCATCGCGAACACCGTCGCTCCCGGCGAAGGCAATGTGAAGGTCGTGGTGGACGGCAAGGACGTCTATCCGCCGGGGTACAAGTTCGGCGCCGTCACCGGCGGCATCGGTCTGGCCCCGGGCAGCCACAGCGTGACCATCACCCGCCAGGGTCTCAAGGAAGGGACGACGAAGGTCCAGGTGGACAAGGACCAGACCGTGACCCTGATCCCGTTCGCGGAGCGCGTCCCGGCGACCGATCAGGAACCGGCCCACTTCGCCGTCCGGATCCTCCGTCTCAAGCAGAAGGAAATCCAGGACGGCCGCAGCGCCTCGTTTGTCTCCGTCTCCGGCCAGCCCGAAGTGGTGGCCGAGCTGCGCGATCCCTCCGGCAAGTGGGAGAAGGTGTTTGTGAAACGTCTGACCATCGGAGAAGCCACCATCCGCTATCCCGAAGGTTATGCGCCGGTGAAGGTGAACGGAAACGAGATGGAACCCATTCCCATCAGCGACACCGGCAACTACGTCATCGTCCTCTACGATGATCCGGATGGGAAAATCCATTCCGTCAACTTCCGCGATTTCAAGTACCTCAGTGCGGATTGAATCTTTCCTTTCCGTGTCATTCGGATAGGAAACCCCATGCGCCGTCTCCGCAACGATCTTCCCTACACCTTCCGTCCGCCGCAGCCGCAGGAGTGGCTCCGCCCGCTCGGGCTCGCTCTGAACCGCGAAGTGCACCTGAAGCGGAAATACCGCATCGGGAAAATCGAAGGCGAGGGGTTCCAGCGCATCCGCGAGCTGAACGAAGCGGGGAACGCGGTGTTGTTAGCGCCGAATCATTCCGACCACTCCGATCCGCACGTGGTGATGGAGCTCGTCGCCCGCCACGGCATGCGGGCGATGTTCATGGCGGCGCGCGAGATATTCGAAGTCAGCCCGGTGGCGTCGTGGGCGCTGCAGAGCATGGGCGTCTTCTCCGTGGACCGCGACGGGCCCGACCTTTCCGCGATCAAGACGGCGATCGGGTTGTTGGAATCGGGGAACGACCCGCTCGTCATGTTTCCCGAAGGTGAGATCTATCACCATCATCGCCGGCTTGATCCGTTGAACGAAGGCGTCGCGTCCATCCTGCTCAAGGTCGCCGGGCGGATGCCGGTGGGGAAGGGAGCCTTCCTCGTGCCGGTCGGCCTGCGCTTTTTCCACGATCCGTCGGTGGAGGCGACGTTCCGTGATCGTCTGTCACGGCTGGAAGACCGCATCGGCTGGACGCCGAAACCGCTGATGCCGGTGGACGACCGCATCCACCGTCTCGGCACCGGCATCCTCGCCCTCAAGGAGACCGAATACCTCGGCTACTCCGGATCCGGAGACGTCCAGTCACGCCTCACCCACCTTTGCGAAAGCCTCCTCACCCTGGTCGAAGGACGCTACCCGCGCGATGCCAAGGCCGTCACTCCTCCGGAACGCGTCCGCGCCCTGCGCTACCGCATCCGCCGCCGTTTGCTCGATGTGGAAAAGCCGCCGACCCACGACGAAAAGGAAACCCTGCTCGACGACCTCGACCGCGTGTTCACCGCCCTCCAGGCCCACAGCTACATCGGGGATTACCTCCTGGCGGACCCCACGCTCGACCGCCGCGCGGAGACCATCCTCAAGCTGGAGGAAGATCTGCTGGGCTTCCCGACCTACCCCATCAACCGCACCGCCCACGTCATCGCCGGCGAGCCGATCCCCGTCAGCGAGATGTTAGCCGCCGGAAGCCTCCCTGCGAAAGGCGGCGCGCTCCAGCTCACCGAGCTGTTGGAAAAGCGCCTTGGAGCGTTGATCGCAACGAAGTGATGCTCCGAACGAATGACTTTCCAAAAGCAACGGGCCGCAGTAAACATGTGTCATGAAATTCGTGACCACGATCGACCGCGATGAAGACGGAGTCTGGATCGCCGAGTGTCCGTCCATTCCGGGTTGTGTCAGCCAAGGCGAAACCAAGAGCGAAGCCCTCACAAACATCCGCGAAGCGATCGCCGCTTGCTTGGAAGTGCGGGCGGAAATGGGAATGCCCCTGACCATCGAAACCCAGCAAGTGGAAGTGGCGGTCTGATGGCTGTCCTGCCCACACTCAGCGGCCGCGAGGTGGCAAAAGTTTTTGCAAAGGATGGATGGCAGCAGGTGCGCCAGCGTGGCAGCCATATGATCCTGGTAAAGGAGGGTTGTTTGGTAACCCTTTCAGTTCCCGATCACAAGGAGATCGCCAAAGGAACGTTGAGAAGCCTCATCCGTTCCTGTGGTTTGACGTCCGACGAGTTTGTCGCGCTCGCTCAGGGCTGATCATTCCAACAAGCTACTTCGCCGGGACCCGGAACTTGGCGGTGGTGTAGCCCGGAGCTTCCGCGCTGAATTCCCAAGCTCCACCCGCTTCCGCCGTGGCGGGTTTCGGGGCGAGGGTGATCTTGCCATCGAGGCTGCCCTTGGTTTCGCTGATGCCTTCGGCGAGACCGAGGATGGAGCGGACGATGGTGTCCGCGTCCTCGTCCTTGAGGGCGATCTGCGGCGGCATCGGCACTTCTCCCCAGACGCCGCTGCCGCCGGATTTGAGCTTGGCTTTCAGTTGGTCGGCCGCAGCGGGCTGGTCACGGTATTTGAGCGCGACATTCACATAGGGCGGACCGACGGAGGCCTTGTCCACCTGGTGGCAGGCGAAGCATTGGTTCGCGGTGACGAGAGCGGTGATTTTGTCGGAAAACTGCGGGCCGCCGGCGTCGTGGCCGGTCGCGGGAATGTAGCGCGAGTGGACGACAATCCGCGCGGCGTCCGGTGCATGATCCGCGGTGACCTTGAAGCGCACGGTCTCACCGAAGCCATAGGATTTCGCATCACCGGCGAGTTCGAGCGCGAGCTCCGGTGCGGCGGTTTCGCTCACCAGGGAAATCCGGGCTGCGGTGTTCGGACTCTTTCCATCCGAGGCCACGGCGCGCACCTCGCTGCCTTGGGCCGCGGCCGGCAGGGTGATGGATTTTCCGCTGCCAAGCTTGCTCTCGGTCACCCCGGTGGTGAGCCACCAGGTGACGGTGAGTGGGTCATTGTCCGGATCGGTCGCGGACGAGACGGTGTAGGTGCGGTCCTTGCCGGCGACCGGCTCGATGGCGATGACAGGCGAGTGGTTGGCGTCTTCCGGAAGCATCTGGATGAGGCTGCCGTTTTTGTTGAACCACCACTCGGTGCCGTAATCCAGCAGCCAGATGGAGCCGTCGGCGGCCATCTCCATGTCCATCGGGTGTTTGGAAAGGTCGTCGAAGTTTTCGAGTTTCACCAGTTTCTCACCCTTGCCGAGGTGGGCTTTCCAGAGTTTCGCACGGACCCAGTCGTAGGTGAGCAGGGTGTGGTCGTCCTCCCTCCCGAGGATGTTATATTTGCGGCCGGCGTCGTAGTAGAACACCGGACCCGCCATCGCATTCCGGCCGCCCTTGCCCATGACGGGGAATTCGGCGGTTTCGGAATAAGGATACCAGATGAAGGCGGACTGCGCGGGCGGCAGGTCGACCAGGCCGGTATTGCGGATGCCGGTGTTCTTCGGCGCGGCGGGATCGGTCATGCGGCCGGGCTTGCCGGTGGTGAAATCGACAATCGGATAGGGCTTGTTATCCGCCACCAGGAACGGCCAGCCGAAAAAGCCGGCGGACTTCGCCTGGTTCACCTCGTCATGGCCGGCGGGACCTTTTTCGGAATTCTTGGCGGCGTCCGGTCCGACCTCGCCCCAGTAGAGCGTGCTGTTTTTCGAATCGATGGAAATCCGGAACGGGTTGCGGCAGCCCATCACGTAGATTTCCGGGCGCGTTTTGGCGGTGCCTTTCGGGAAAAGATTGCCCGGCGGAATCTCGTAGCCCGTTTCCGTCGGGCGGATGCGGAGGATCTTCCCGCGGAAATCATTGGTGTTTCCCGAGCTGCGCTGGGCGTCCCACGGCATGCGGTTTTCACGGTTGTCGATGGGGGCGTAGCCGTCGCTGTCGAAGGGGTTGGTGTTGTCGCCGATGCTCAGATAAAGCAGTCCGTCCGGGCCGAACTGGACGGAGCCGCCGTGATGGCAGATGCGGTCGTGGCGCTCCGAGGGCACGTCGAGCAGGACCAGCTCGGAGGAAACATCGAGTTTTCCGTCCTTGAGCGTGAAGCGGGAAAGCCGGTCCAGCAGCTTTTCCGGATGGCTGTAGTAGAGGTAGATGCGGCGGTTCTTCGCGAAATCCGGATCGAGCGCGATGCCCTGCAGGCCATCCTCCACCGCGGAATTGCTTTTCGGATCCGTCGAGCGCAGCGCGGAAACGGGCAGATTGCCGATTTCAAACACACCGCCGGTGGTGGGACGAATGCGGAGCAGCCGGCCTTCCCGCTCGACCAGATAGACGTCCCCATCCGGTGCCACGGTGATGGACATCGGGTCATGGAATCCCTCGGCAACGGTGTCTTTCCGGAGAGGGGCGGCGGTGGCTGCGCCGATCAGCAGAAGTGAAATAGAGAGGGTTTTTCGCATGAGCGCCTGGGTTACGAGGTCGGAAGTTGGCGCTCCTTGATGAGAAACGAAGGATTCAAAATCAATCCAAAGCGAACAGTTCGCCGCTTTTGGGTAACTTTCTCTCCACTTGGGCAGACGTGGTCTCGGGTGCGATGTCTGGATCGGCAGGTGCGACAATCGGCTCGGCGGGCGCGATGTTCGGCTCGGCAGGCGTGATGTCCGGCTCGGCAGGAGCGATGATCGGCTCGGCAGGCGCGATGTCCGACTCGGCAGTCGAAATGTCTGACTCTGCAGTCGGGATGTCTGCCTCGGCAGTCGGAATATTCGACTGGGCAGTCGGAATGTTCGCCTCGGCGGGGGCGGCGGCCTTTTGCTTGTTGAGTTCGACGAGGCGGATCACCTCGGCCTTGGCGGCGGCGATGCGGCCGGAATCAACAACCGGTCCGATCTTTTTCGACGGGGCGGGGAGGTCGCGCCCGGTTTCCAATGCGGTGGCAAGACGGGCTTCGGCCTTCTCCAGCGCCTCGATCGCAGTGGACTCACGCTTTCTCAACTCCCCGGCGAAACGGGTGCTGGTGGCGACGGATTCGCGCAGCCGCTCGATTTCCGCCTGGAGTTCGGCGCTGTCGTCGGGGCGGTTTTGGAGCAGGGCGAGTTGTTCGCGGGTCTTGGAAAGCTCGTTTTCCAAAGCGAAGCTGCGGTCCTTCTGTGCCTTGTCCACCTCGTTGGCGCGGCTGTTGAGGGTCTTGATCGTTTCCTGGGACTTCTTGAGATCGGCCTCCAGCGAGGAAATGCGCTTGCCGACGCCGTCGAGTTCCTTGCGGGCGGCGTCCAGCTCGGCAGCGGTGGCGTCGAGGGTGGACTTGGAAACGGAGCCTGCTTGGAGAGCTTCCAGCTCGTGCTTGGTTTCCTTGTGGGACGCACGGGATTTTTCCAGCGCGGCTTCGAGGTTTTTCACGCGCTCCTGTTTTCCGCTGTCCGCGGCGGGAGAGGATTTCGCCGGGTGCACGGCTTTCTTGGACGGGGCGCGCATCGACCAGCCGAGGAATCCGCTGACGGCGGAGGTGACGGCGACCACGGGAATGAGGGTGGAGAGGTTCTCGATCATAATCAGTTTGGGTAAATCACGCGGGGAAAGGGGCGCGCGCCAACTATTGCGGGATGCCCCTCATGGTCAACTTCATTGCCATGCGGAATTTACGCGGCATGATAGACGGGTGATCCGCTTTCTCGGCAGCAGCGCGCTGAATTTCCTCACCTACCTCGGTGAAATCGGCAAGCTCGTCGCGTCGGTGGCGGATTCGCTGGTCCACGGGAAAATCCGCTGCCGCATGGTGCTGGAGCAGATCGCGGAAACGGGATTCCGCTCGCAGCCGGTCGTCATCGTGACCGGGGCCTTCACCGGCGCGGTGCTCGCCGCGCAGGCGCTTTTCCAATTCAAGCCGCTCGGCATGGAAACCGGCGGCGGCGCGCTGGTCAGCGTGGCGATGCTGCGCGAACTCGGTCCGTCCGTCACCGCGCTGATGCTCGCCGGCCGCGTCGGCGCGGCGATGGCGGCGGAAATCGGGACGATGAAAGTGACGGAGCAGATCGACGCGCTGCGGTCGATGGACGTGCACCCCATCGACTACCTGGTGACGCCGCGTTTCCTCGCCATGTTGGTCGCCATGCCGCTACTCATCGCCGAGTCCGCGGCGTTCGGCATCCTCGCCTCGCTGGTCGTCGGCACCGGCCCGTTCAACGTGAACGGCGCCTACTGGCTGCATCAGATGAACCTGCACACCGACGGCACCGATGTGGTCATCGCCATGGTCAAGGGTCTGGTTTTCGGCATGCTCATCGTCCTGCTTTCCTGCCACCAGGGCCTCAAGGCGAACCAAGGCGCGGTCGGCGTCGGCAGGGGCACCACGCGGGCGATGGTTTATTCGTCGCTCGCAATCCTGATCGTGAATTTCTTCCTGACCATGGCGCTCAGCCTGGTCTTTCCCGCCTGAAAGTCAGATTTCGTATTCCACACCCGGCTCGGGAATGATCACCTTGGTGTTAGGCAGGCGTTTCTCGATCTCGTGCTTGAACCACGCCACCGCGCCGTCGTCACCGTGGACGAGGAAACATTTCTTCGGAGCCACTTTCAGGATGTAGTGAAGGATCGCCTCGCGGGTCGAGTGGCCGCTGAAATCGAAGATGCGGGTTTCGCAGTTCAGCTTCACCGCCGGATAGGCGGGATCGAGCACGATGGAATCGCCGGGCTTCGCGGTGCGGATCTTGCCACCGGGGGTTTCCGGATCAGCATAACCAACGAAGAACAAACCGTGCTTCTCGTTTTCCAAAACTCCCTGACGGGCGAAATTGTTGGAGACGGTTTTCTCCGACATCATGCCGCTGGATAGGGCGTAGATGCATCCGGGATGGAACGGGATCGGGCCCTTGCGCTTCTTGCTGCCGGCTTCGAGCTCCATGTCCTTGAGGAAACGGAAGTTCGGCAGATGGCGGCGGGACGTCGTGCTGAAACGGTCGTAAACCTGCGTCATCTTGGTGCTCAGTCCGCCGATGTAGACCGGAGTCTTTTTCGGAATGAGTCCCTCCGCCTTGAAGCGATGGATCATCCCTAACACCTCCTGCGTCTTGCCCATCGCGAAGACGGGAATCAGCACCGAGCCCTTGCGTTCGAGGACGCCTTTGATCGCTGCGGCGAATTCGTTTTCCTCGTTTCCACGATCGTATTTCGGATCACGGGCTTGTTCGCCGCGGGTCGTTTCGACGATGAGCGCGTCCACGGTGCCTTCCGGGAACAGCGCGCCTTTTTGCAGCGTGCTGTGTTCGAAATTCACGTCGCCGGTGTAGAAAAGCTTCTTTCCTTCCGCTTCGATCGTCACGCCGACCGAACCGAGAATGTGTCCCGCATCATGGAACGTGCCGCGGATAGAACCTGCGGGATCGAGGTCGAACGGCCGCTCGATGTTGCGGGTTTCGAACGAGTCTTCGATTTCATCCAGCTCGCGGTGTTCGAACAACGGATACTCGGCGATGCCGTGCTCGATGCGTTTCGCCTGCATGACGTTCACCGAGTTGTGAAGCATCGCGGTGGCGAGTTCCGCCGTTTCCGGAGTCATGAAAACCTTCGCCTGCGGCTGGCCTTGGAGGAAAACCGGCAGCGTCCCGACGTGGTCGAGGTGGGAGTGGGTGATGATGATCGAATCCGCGCTGCGGCCGTCGATGAATTCGTAATGCGGGATCGCTTCCGAACCTTCGTGTTTCGGGTGCATCCCGGCATCCAGCACGACCTGCGCGATCTTGGTTTTCAGCAAATAGGAATTCGCACCGATACCGGCGTGACGACAGAGACTTTTGAATATCATGATAAAGGCGCAAAAAAGCGGTAAACACGCGGACCATGGGGGGCGGGGGACATCCTGTCAACCCGGCCCTGCAAGCGGGAATTGACGCCGATCCGCCGTGCCATAACCTCCGCCGCTTGCACGTTCATTCCCAACTCGCCGTCATCGGTGGCGGCCCGGCCGGTCTCCGCGCGGCGGAAGTCGCCGCTTCCGCAGGGCTGCGGGTCACGCTCTATGACGCAAAACCATCGGTCGGCCGGAAATTCCTCGTCGCCGGAAAAGGCGGGCTGAATCTCACGCATGGCGAATCGCTCGACCGCTTCGTCACCCGTTACAGCGGCCCGGACCAACCCGAGGAAAGCTGGCAAAACCTCATCGCCGACTTTGATCCGGCCGCCCTCCGCACCTGGGCCGCCGATCTCGGAGTCGAAACTTTCCAAGCCACCAGCGGCCGCGTTTATCCGAAGGCGCTGAAAGCCGCGCCGCTGCTCCGCCGCTGGATCGAGCGCCTGCGCGGCCTCGGCGTGCGGTTCGAAATGAATCATCGGCTCACTTCGCTCTCACCGGGCAAACCCCACCAACTGGACTTCTTCAACGGCACCATCGCCACCGCCGATTCCATCCTCCTCGCCCTCGGCGGCGGCTCATGGGCGAAAACCGGCTCCGACGGCGGCTGGACTTCGATTTGCGAAACTCTCGGCATCGCCCACCACCCCCTCGCCCCCGCCAACTGTGGTTGGGAACACGAATGGACTCCGGAAATCCTCGCCGCCGCCGAAGGAAAGCCGATCAAGAACATCCACGTCCGCGCCGGAGACGAAGAGGTCATCGGCGAACTCATGCTCACCCGCTACGGACTCGAAGGCGGCGCGATTTACCAACTCGGTGCCACCCTCCGCGCCATGACGGAGCCCGCCATCGCCATCGATTTCAAACCGACCTTCAGCCAGGAGCAACTCGTCGCGAAGATGGAATCCGTCCGCCGCGATTTCCTCAAGGAGGCCGTTGTCCGTTGGAAACTCAGCGAACCGGCTCAAGCCATCCTTTCCCGCAAAACCTACCCGGACGCCGATTCTCTCGCCCGCGAGGTGAAACACTGCTCCATCCCCCTCACCCGCCCCCGCCCCATCGACGAAGCGATTTCTTCCGCCGGCGGCATCTGTTGGAGCGAGCTGGATTCCTCCCTCATGCTGAAAAAACTCCCCGGCATCTTCGTCGCCGGAGAAATGATCGACTGGGAAGCCCCCACCGGCGGCTACCTCATGCAAGGCTGCTTCGCCACCGCCACCCGCGCCGCGCGGTCGGCGGTGGAGTGGTCCTCAAGGTAGCTTGCGGCCTTCGAGAATCGCTTGGGAAAACGGATCTCCCGTTTCGACCCGTTCGCTCACCTTGCAGGCGATATACCAGTCATCCGAGACCGAATCCGGATTTGCCAGCCAAGGCTCGCTGTTATCGGTGATCTTGCCTTTCGGCGGGCGGGGGCCACGGCCCGCCGTGTATTTCCGCCGAGCGATTCTCGCGGCGAAATCCTCCTGCAAACGCCGGATCGAAGGATGATACTGGGTCAGATGCACAACGGATATCTACCACACGGCGGAAATTTGAAAAGCCCGCAGAAGGACTGGACGCATTTCAAGATTCCACCCGCCCGATTTCCCGTCATACCTTCGCGCATGGGAAAAGGTTATGAAACACACCAGGCGCGTGTTTTGGCGCTGCAGGGAATTGGTAAAGATCTCGCGCGGCGGGCGAAATCGAAGTGTGAGCTGACCGGCGCGTCGGGAGTGCCGCTGCGGCCGTATGAGGTGCCGCCGGTGGCGGACGATCCGGATCTGGATCGGACCTTGCTGGTCAGCGACGTTTGTTTGGAGGTTCTGGAGAATCCGAAGCGGCTGAAAGGGCGCGAGTGGCAATGTCTTGCGGAAACGGTGTGGACCGAGCTGCCGGCGGCACAGGTGGTGGCTTGGCGGATGCTGAATCGCCTGGCAAAATCCGAGGATTGGGCGCGGGAAGTGATTGAAGAGGTTTTCTTGGATGAGGAGGTGGAAGCGTGGGCGAAAGCGGAGGAACTCTGAGCAAAATTGACGCGCGGAATAAATTCCGCGCTCCAATTTTGAAACGCAACTTCGGCCGGCTGATGAGGTTTAACGCCCATGTTCAGCGCCCACGTCGCCGATACACCCTTTTTCCTGAAGATGGAGGCTGATCCCGTTCCAAATCCGGTCGAAGTCAGCACCATCGACTTCGCGTTGATGGAGCGCATCGGCGCGGGGGATCACGAGGCGTTCCGGCAGCTCGTCGAGCGCCATCAGAATGCGGTCATCGGCACGGTGGCGAAGATGCTGGGAAATGCGTCGGAGTCGGAGGACATCGCCCAACAGGTTTTCCTCCGCATCTGGCGGAATGCGAAACGCTACCGGCCGGACGCGAAGTTCACGACCTATCTTTACACCATCACGCGCAATCTCGTTTTCAACGAAACCCGCCGCAAGAGCCGGAAAAAGGAAGTTTCCTCCGACGAGCGGGAGGAGAATTCCAACCAGCTCATCGAAGCCAGCCCGGACCGCCAGCCGGATTCGGAGCTGCTCCAGGCCGAGCTCCAGCAAGCGGTGGACGACGCCATCTCCTCGCTGCCGGAAGCCCAGCGCATGGCAGTCGTCCTGCGCCGCTACGAACAGCTTTCCTACGAGGAGATCGCCACCGTGCTCAATCTATCCGTCTCGGCGGTGAAGAGCCTTCTTTTCCGCGCGCGGACCTCGCTGCGGGAAGCGCTGAGCGGCTACCTCGCGGAGTGAGTTTTTTCAACGCGAAAGCTGGATCGCCTCACACACCGCCGGGAAAATCTGGCGCTTGCGGCTGACCACTCCCGGGGCATGGAAGAGCGTTTCATCCATCCGCTCGAAGGGCAGCTTGGAGACCGCCGCTTCCTGGCCGATGGCGAGGATCATGCTGTGGTGCAGCGCCACGTCGGTGACTGCGAGCACGGCGAGGTCGTATTTCTGATGGAGGAAAAGCTCTCTCAGTGCGTTTTCCAGCTCTTCGCGGCGGCCGGCGAATCCGTGCAGGTCGCGCTCCTCGACTTGGGAAATGCTGACGGAGAGCCCTTGCTCGGTGAACTCCTTGCGGTCCGCGTTGAGGATTTCGTCCGGAGTGCCGTTCGCGATCAGCGAGCCGACTCCGAAAAACTCGTCCGTGAATTTCTTGGGATCGACACCCGCCACGCCGCTCAGCCAGGTGAGCATCTCGCGGTCCAGCAAGGTGGTCGTCGGTGAGGTGAGGCAGAGCGTGTCCGAGACGATTCCGGCGCAGAGGCACATGGCCACGCTCGGTGCCGGCATCAGGCCGCGGTGGAAGAATTTCCGACCCACCAGCGTGCAGGTGGAGCCGACGGGTTCGTTCAGATAGCGGATCGGCTCGCGCGAGACAAGGTCGCCGGCGAGGCGGTGGTGGTCGATGACTTCGGTGATCTCGGCCTCTTCCACACCATTGACGGCTTGCGCGTATTCGTTGTGATCGACCAGCGCCAGGCGGATGCGTGGCGGATCGACGAGATCGGATTTCGCGAGCACGCCGATCATTTTGCCGCCGCTATGCTCGACCACCGGGAAGAGGTCCTGATCCACGGCGGAGAGGCGCTTGCGCAGGCGGGAAATCGGTTCGGTCGCGCCGACGGTGAGGAAATTTTTCTCCATCACGTGGCGCACGGTGCGGGAACAGCGGATCAGCGTCGATGCGCTGGCGGTGTCCTGATGGCAGCGCAGGACGACCACGCCTTTTCGGGCGGCGTAGGCGAGGATTTCTCCTGAAACGGGATTGTCGCCGGTGACCAACAGGGCGCGCGCGCCGTGGTCGATGGCGTAGCGCTGGACGATCGGACGGTCGCCGCAGATGACGAGGAACTTCCCGACATTGCCATCCTTGACCGCTTCCTTGAGCCGCTTGTCCACCGTTGTCTGCGACGAGGCGCCGACGAGCAGGATCAGATCTTCTTCAAACTCGGGCGAGGGCAGCATCGCTCCCAGGCTCTCCGCGCCGAGGGTGTCGGCGAGTTTGGCCAGGGAAACATGCACGGTCCGCACGCTGAGGCCTTCCGTGTCGGCGGGAAGCAGGAGCTTGAGCAGATCGAAGTAACGGAGGATGCCGACCAGATTTCCTTCATCATCTTCCACGGGCACGCAGCGGATTTCCGCAGCAAGCATGCGGCGGTAGGCGGTGAGGAAGGTGTCGGCCACGCTCACCTTGATGATCTTGCGGTGACAGATCATGCCGGAATTCACCCGGACGTCCGTGAGCATCATCGGCGCATCGAGTCCGGCGCGTTCCAGCACCCACTTGGTGCGTTGGGAAATCTCACCGCAGCGGGCGGCGATGGCGTTGGGTTCTTCGCCAACGGCCCGGAGCAGGGCGGCGTAACCGATGGCCGAACAGATGGCGTCGGTGTCGGGATTCTTATGGCCGATGACGTAGAAGGCAGGCATGAGGGGGGTGGATGGAAGCGATTGGTCGCATCAGAGTAGGCAAAGCCGGAAAGACATCAAGATTCTTCCCGGTCGCCGTCTCACATGCGCTCCGGCACGTCGATGCCCAGAAGGTTGAGCCCCTGTTTCAAGGTGCGGGATGTCAGGTCGCAAAGCGCGAGGCGGCTGGAACGGATCGGCTCCTCGGCCTTGAGCACCGGGCAGGCTTCGAAATACGAGTGGAAGGCGCGGGCCAGTTCGAGCACGTAGTTCGCGAGCAGGTTCGGGCGGAAGTCTTCCAGGATCGTCGGCAGCACTTCGCCGAAGCGGACCAGCAAGCGGGCGAGATGGATTTCCGCCTCCTCGTTGAGATGGATTTCCGCCGTGGTCGGGTCGAACGGGGCGTCGAGCTTGCGGAAAATCGAGCGGATGCGGACGTGCGAATATTGCAGGTAGGGAGCGGTGTCGCCTTGCAGGGCTAACATGCGGTCCCACGAGAAAACATAATCGGTGAGGCGGTTCTGCGAGAGCTCGGCGAATTTCACCGCGCCGATGCCGACGGTTTCCGCGATTTGTGCGGCTTCCTCGCCTTGGAGATCCGGATTTTTCTCGGCGATGGCCTTCGCTGCACGCTCGACGGCTTCTTCCAGCACTTCGACGAGGCCGACGTTTTCGCCCGAGCGCGTGCGCATCAGCTTGCGGTCGTCGCCGAGGATGGAGCCGAACTGGATGTGTTGGAAATCACCGGTTTTCCCCCAACGCGCGGCGGCATTGAAGAGCTGGCGGAAATGGAGCTGCTGCGGCACGCCGACGACATACCAGACGTGGTCGGCCTTCCACTCGTCGATGCGATATTCGATGGTCGCCAGATCGGAAGTGGCGTAGAGGAACCCGCCATCGGCCTTGCGGATGATCGCCGGATTGTCCGTCCAACCGTCTTCCTTGTGGACCATGTAGGGATCTTCCTCCTTCGGCAGCGAGCCGTCGGAGAAGACGCAAACGGCGCCATTGCTTTCGCGGGCGATGCCTTTTTCCAAGAACTCATCCACTACGCCGGCGAGGCGGTCATTGTAGAAACTTTCGCCATGCCAGTGGTCGAACTTCACGTCTAGGCGGTCGTAGATTTTCTGCAGGCCTATCTTGGAAAACCTGATGGATTTCTCCCAGATCGCGAGATTCTCAGGATCGCCCGCTTGGAGTTTCACCAGCTCGATCTTGCAGGCGTCGAGAATGCCGGGCTCTTCCTTGATGGCATTGGTTTTGCGATAGATGCGAACCAGCTCGGCAATGGGATTTTCAGCCAGCGCGGCTTCGTCGAGGAAATGATTCCAACCGTAAATGATCATCCCGAACTGCGTGCCCCAGTCGCCGATGTGGTTGTCGGCGATGACGTTGAAACCGAGGAAGCGGGCGATGCGGGCGAGCGAGTCACCGATGATGGTCGAGCGGATGTGGCCGACGTGCATCGGCTTCGCAACGTTCGGCGCGGAGAAATCGACGACCACCGTTTTCCCCGTGCCGGTGGCGGGGACGCCGAGCCGCTCGTCACGGATCAGCGCGGCGGTGCGGGCGGCGTATGCTTCCGGAAGGATGCGGAAATTGATGAATCCGGGACCCGCGATGTCGGCGGTGGCGAGGCCGGTGAGCTCCAGCTGGTCGATGATTTCCTGAGCCAGCGCGCGCGGATTTTTCTTCTGCTGCTTGGCCAGGACCATCGCGGCGTTCGTCTGATAGTCGCCGAAGCGCAGGTCCGCGGCGGCGGTCACGGCGGCGGATGCGGGTTCGCCGAGTGCGGCGGTTAGGGCGGCGGCGAGACGGGATTCGAGTTCCTGAAGAAGCGTCATAAAAAATGGGAGCGGGGTGGGACCGGCAGGAATCAAGCGCCCACGCGGGACGGCTTGGAGTCGAAGATGGCGAGGATTTCCTCATGGTTCACCGCGGCGGCCAGCTGACGCAGCACCTCGCCATTGGTGAACATTTTCGCGATGGCCGCCAGCGTCCGGAGATGCATGTGATAGTCCTTGCGCGGGACGATGAAGAGGATGATGAAATGCACCGGCGCGTGGTCGAGCGCTTCGAAATCGATGCCCGCCTTGGAACGGCCGAAGACCGCGATGACCCGGTCGAGATGGTCGGAGAAGGCATGCGGAATCGCGACGCCGGAGCCGATGCCCGTGCTGACCTGTTCCTCGCGCGCCTTGAAGGCGGCCAGCATTTCCTGCTCCTGATCCGGCGGGAGTTGTCCGGTTGCCACCAGATGGCCGACCAGTTCCACGATCGAAGGCCAGTGCTCCACCGCCTTCATATCAAGGAGGATGTGGTCCGCGCAGAGCAACTTCGCTAACTTCATAAAACGAAAATCGAAATCCGCAGTCGTTGCGGTGGGGGCGAGTGGTTACCGCCCGGATTCCCTGATGGCAAGCGGATTTCACCGCCTTCGGACCGGGCCGGAGCTTCGGGATCCATCCCGGCCGTGTGGCGACGGGTGCATATTTTCGTGCGACGGCGGCTCACCTCACACTCTTCCACGATTTGCACGCGGATTGCTGAACGGACTCAATCCATGTCCAAGACGTCCCTGCCTTACGGAAATCTCACCATCAGCAATCTGGGGCCGCGTTTGTTTCCGTCGCCCACGCTCAAACGAGGCTACTCCCCGGAAGGCCCCGCCTGGCACTCGGACGGCGACCGGATTTTGCTCAATGACCACCTCAGCGTCATCGAGCATGCACTTAAATACCACACCCCGCTTAAATCCATCGAGCTCGCCGGTCCGCGCCGCGAGATTTTCTTCGACCCCGCGAAGTCCGCCTGCGCCATCGTCACCTGCGGCGGACTCTGCCCGGGTCTCAACGACGTCATTCGCGCGATCGTGATGCAGGCCCGCTACGGCTATGGAATCCAGCGCATTCTCGGCATCCGCTACGGCTACGAGGGACTCAACCCCGCTTTCGGCCACGAGCCGATTGAGCTCACGCCCCAGGTGGTCAGCAACATCCACCACTTCGGCGGCACGTTGCTCGGTTCTTCCCGTGGCAAACAGGACGCGGCGGTCATGGCCGACCGGCTTCAAGAACTCGGCGTGAACATGGTTTTCGTCATCGGCGGCGATGGTTCCCAACGCGGGGCGAACGCCCTCAACCACGAGTTTGAAAAGCGTCAGCACCCGATTTCCGTCATCGGCGTGCCGAAAACCATCGATAACGACCTGCTCTACATGGACCGCAGTTTCGGCTACCACACCGCGTTCGCCTCCGCGTTCCAGGCGGTCACGTCTGCCCACACCGAGGCCGCCGGCGCGCGCAATGGCGTGGGTCTGGTCAAATTGATGGGGCGCGATTCCGGCTTCATCGCCTGCTCGGCCGCGCTGGCGACCGGTGAGGCGAATTTCGTTCTGATCCCTGAAGTTCCTTTCCAATTGGAAGGGGAGACCGGTCTGCTGGCGATGTTGGAACAACGTCTCGCCGAGCGCGGGCATGCGGTGGTCATCGTGGCGGAGGGGGCCGGGCAGGATCTGTTCGACGCGGCGACCCTCGGCACGGACGCCTCGGGAAACCAGCGCTACGGCGACATCGGCGTGTTTCTCAAGGACCGCTTTTCCGCTCATTTCAAAACGAAGAACACCGAGCTCAATCTCAAATACATCGACCCCAGCTACATGATCCGCAGTGTGGCGGCTGCTCCCGAGGATCGGGTTTTCTGCAGCAATCTGGGCCGTCACGCCGTTCACGCGGCCATGGCGGGCAAGACCGGCATGGTCGTCGCGCGCTGGCACCAGCGCTTCGTCCATTTGCCGATGGACCTCGTCACCAGCGGTCGCCGCAAGGTGGATGCGCAGGGCGATCTCTGGCGCTCGGTTCTCGAATCCACCGGCCAGCCGGCGAAAATGGGAAGCTGAGTCCGCAGCATTTCGAATTTCGGCATGCCAAGTGGGTTGACGCTCGCCCCGATGCGATTACACCTATCCGCCATGCAAGCCGCCAACGATCCGAACCAAGCGCATGAAGCTCCGGCAGACGCCGTCGAAGTCGAACCTACCTCTGATGCTCCATCCGCCGAAGCCGCCGCGCTCGACCCTTGGGAAGAGCTCGAAGCCGAGGCCGCGAAATGGAAGGAAGTCTCCCTCCGCACCGCCGCCGAGATGGACAATCTCCGCAAACGCACCGCCCGCGAACGCGAGGATGCGATCCGCTACGCCAACCAACGGCTTCTCGAGGAGCTGCTTCCCGTCATCGATAATTTCGAAATGGGCATGCAGGCCGCCTCGCAGGACACCAAGTCGATGATCTACATCGGCATGGACATGGTCCGCCGCCAGCTCAACGAATTCCTCACCTCCCAAGGCGTGCAGGAAATCCCGACGGACGGCCAATTCGACCCGAACCTCCACGACGCTGTCGCCCAGGAAGAATGCTCCGCCGGCGAGGAAGGCCGCGTCCTCAAGGTGACGCGCCGCGGTTTCAAGCTGCGTGACCGTTTGCTCCGCCCGGCCAGCGTGGTCGTTTCCAAGCTTCCAACTCCGGCTCAATAACGAAATGGCTGAAAAACGCGATTATTACGAAATTCTCGGCGTCTCGCGGGACGCCTCGGCTGACGAAATCAAGAAGTCCTACCGCAAGCTGGCGGTGAAGTTCCACCCGGACAAGAACCCGGGAGACCACACGGCGGAGGACAAATTCAAGGAACTCGGCGAAGCCTACGAAGCGCTCAGCGATGCCGACAAGCGCGCCGCTTACGACCGCTACGGCCACGCCGCCTTTTCCGGCGGTGGTGGCGGACGCCCCAGCGGCGGAGGCTTCCACGATCCGATGGATCTCTTCTCCCAAGTCTTCGGCGGCGCCTTCGGTGGCGGCTTCGAAGAATTCTTCGGTGGCGGCGGATCGCGCCGCAGCTCCGCCAAACAGAAGGGGAGCGATCTCCGGTATGATTTGGAAATCTCCCTCGAAGAAGC
This sequence comes from Verrucomicrobiota bacterium, assembly GCA_040388015.1. Taxonomy (GTDB): domain Bacteria; phylum Verrucomicrobiota; class Verrucomicrobiia; order Verrucomicrobiales; family Akkermansiaceae; genus Luteolibacter. The sequence continues at coordinate 44,932 of JAZKCQ010000038.1, forward strand.
CGCCCGTGGCGTGCAGAAGGAATTGGAAATCGAGCGCTACGTTCCCTGCGAACCCTGCGGCTCGAAAGGCACCAAGGGTTCCGGCGGCGTCAAGGCCTGCTCCACTTGCGGCGGCCGCGGAGTCGTCGCCCGCCAAGCGGGCATTTTCATCCAGCAAACGACCTGCCCGGAATGCCGGGGTGCGGGTGAAACGATTTCCGATCCTTGCTCAGCCTGCAAAGGCGACGGCCGGGTCCAGCGCGACAGCCGCATCACCCTCCGCATCCCGGCGGGTGTCGATACCGGGACACGCCTCCGTTCCTCAGGAAATGGCGACTCCGGAGTCCGTGGCGGCGCGGCGGGAGATCTCTACGTTTTCCTTCACGTCCGCGATCACGACATCTTCGAGCGCGACGACTCGGATCTCTTCTGCTCGGTTCCTTTGCCATTTTCCGTGGCAGCCCTCGGCGGCGAGCTCAAGGTGCCGTCACTCGACGGCCAATCCTCGATCAAGATCCCGGTCGGAACCCAAGGCGGCACCGTATTCCGGCTTCGCGAAAAAGGCATGCCGTCGCTCTCGAACGGCCGCCGCGGTGATCTGAACGTCACGGTGCAGGTCGAAGTCCCGACCAAGCTCAACAGCGATCAGCAGGAAAAGCTTCGCGCGTTCTCCGAGTCCATCGGCGAGCACAACTCGCCGATGCAGGAAGGCTTCTTCCAAAAGGCGAAGCGGTTTTTCGATCTCTGAGAGAATCCATCCGTCCCATGGCTCGCTTCTATCTGCCTCCCCTCGACTGGCTCACCGAGCCGGTCCTGACTGGAGACGAAGCCCGCCATCTGTCGCAGGTCCTGCGGATGAAGCCCGGCGAGTCCGTCATCGTCTTCGATGGCCGGGGCCGCCGGGCCTCCGCGGAAATCCTCTCGGTTTCCCGCGACCGGGTGCCCTTGAAGCTGGGGGAGATCCTGCCATCCCGCGCACCGCTGCCCGCCATCACTCTGGCTCAAGCGGTTCCCAAGGGAAAAAACATGGACCTCATCGTCCAGAAATCCGTCGAACTCGGCATCGCCGCCATCCAACCGCTCGTCACCCGCTACACCGTCGTCCAGCCCGGCGACGGCAAATCCGAGAAATGGCGGCGCAACGCTCTCGAAGCCTGCAAGCAATGCGGGCAGGACACTCTTCCGGAAATCGCCGAGCCACTTGCGTTTGATCGCTGGATCGGTGGTCAGGCACAAGCCGCGGGATTGAAGTTGATCGCCTCACTCGCGCCGGGCGCTCTTCCGTTCCGGCAGGTTTTACGAAATCACCCCGGAACCACCCAGGCGACCTTGCTTGTCGGTCCGGAAGGGGATTTCTCCCAAGAAGAGACCACCTCCGCATTGGCGGCTGGATTTTTGCCGATTTCGCTCGGCGCCATCGTTCTGAGAGTGGAAACCGCAACGATTTTTTGCCTGTCGGCGCTGCGGTATGAGTTCGATTCGGCAGAAAATTAAAAACTTAGAACATTCGCAAAGCCAAACGTTCAATCTTTTTTAATTTCGTATTGCTGGAAATGGGTTGATAGACTATGCATCGAGCCGTGAAGATCAATCACAGGCTTTTGACACGTTCGGTTTTCTGCTTGCTCGCCTGCAATCCGCTGGTTGCGGAGGCATGGGAGCCCGGAACTTATCCCGCCCCTCCGGCGCGGATGTATGCCGCGGGATTCGACGTCGACAATTACGACCGGAACGACGTGGTCGCCTTCTGGCACGCGGTCTACCAAGCGTCCGAAGGTTACGAATCGCGCGTCAATTGGACCGGAAACTACACCGGGAACAACGGTACGGTTTCAGGCCCGTTTCTCGATGATGTCGAGCGCCGCCTGAACTATTTCCGGGCCATGTGCGGCCTGGATGCGAACGCCAGCGTGAACAGCGGCTCGACAGTTTCCATCGATCTCATCGATCCTTTCAAACCGGGCAGCTCCACCACGAAGGCCGTCGCGGCCCAGAATGCCTCGCTGATGATGATCCGGAATTTCAATTCCAGCACGGGTGCGAATCCGGCCTTGACCCATGATCCTGCCTCCGGACTCACCGGTTGGTCGGCTTCCGCTTGGAATGCCGCTGCGAAGGGGAATTTCGCCTTCGGGCTCTACGGGCCTGGAGCGATCACCGAATACATGATCGAGGCGTTGGCCAGTAATTCCGCCACTTCGCCTTGGAACTCGCTGGTGGGTCACCGGCGGTGGTGCCTTTACCCGGAGTCCACCGATTTCGCGACCGGAGATCAACCGGGATCGGGTCCGACGCGGCCTCCGACGAATGTGTTTTACGTATCCCAGAAGCCTGCGGAGTTGCTGGCCATCCGGGTGCCAAACTTTGTCACGTATCCGGCCGCAGGATTTTTCCCCGCCCCCGTCAATTCTCCGTTTTGGTCGATCAGCCGTCAGGGCGCGAATTTCTCATCCGCCAGCGTGAGAGTGACCGATGCCAGCGGAAAAGCGGTCCCGGTCTCGAATGTCCGGGCGAACAGCAATTATGGCGACCCGGCGCTGGTGTGGCAGGTCGGTCCGGCTGCCGCCACCGCTTCGGTTTACAATGACACGACGTTCAAGGTTGATGTCTCGGGGATTTCAGGAATCGGGGTTCCGGCGACTCACAGCTACTCCGTCACCCTCATCAATCCGGATCGCATCACTTCCAGCCACAACATTGTCGGAGCGGCGCAAGTGGCTGCCGGCAAATCGGCCGTTTACACCTTCCTGCCACCCGCAGGTGCGGAGGGGATTCAGGTGGTCAGCTCGATCAAGCGGTCGACGCTTTGGACGGAAACCGCCGAAAATGCCGCCAAAGCAAAAGTGATCGACGGGACGGCAGCCAATTATCCGCTGATCGTGAAAACCGCCTCTTTCGCCGGTTTCGGAGCCGTCAAGGGTGCCTCCGCCTTTCATCTGACGTTCCCGACATCCTACGACGTCCTCAAGCGCGGCGTCCCTGAACAGTTTTTCGAAATTGATCGCGAGCTCATTGCCAAATCCAAAGCGAAACTCAATTTCTCCTACCGCCGCGGATTCATGACGAAGACCAGTGTTCTGGTGGTGGAAACATCGTCGAATGGCGGGGTCACTTGGAACACCATCGGCAGCCCGATCAAGGGACTCTCTGATACGAAATACGATACGAAGGTTTCCCTTGTCAGCATCCCGCTGGCGAAATCGGCCACGCCGTTCCGCATCCGCTTCCGCTATTATGCCAGCAAGACCGGCTCGATTTATACCCACGAAGCGGCACCCAAGTCGCCGACCGGAATTTTCATCGACGATGTCACGGTGACCAAATGCGATTGGCTGGAGACGAAAAAAGCCAACGCCCTTTCAGCCTCCTCCAGACAGTTTTCCCTAAGCACCAAAACGGCGGGAAATCTGGTGAAGGGCGACCAATGGCACCTCCGCCTCCGGACCAAACTGGGCGGCAAGTGGTTCCCGCTTGGCCCGCCCAAGGCCGTTACGGTCACCGGGCCGTGAATTCACGGCAGGGAGGGCTTAAAGTGATTTCAGCGCGCGCTTCGCGGCCTCCCAAGCATCTTCCATCTGATCCGCCGTGGCAGCCTCCAGCGTCAGGCCGTTGGATTTGAGAATCTTTTCCATGGCTCCGAAGCGCGTTTCGAATTTCGTGTTCGCCGCGGCCATCAGGACTTCGGGATCGACTCTCCGGAAACGCGCCAGATTCACCACCGAGAAAAGCAGGTCGCCCATTTCCTCTGAAACCGCAGCCAGGTCCTGCTCGTCCATCGCGGCTTCCAGCTCCAGCAGCTCTTCGCGGATCTTCGTCAGCACGCCTGCTTCCACCGGCCAGTCGAAGCCGACTTTCGCCGCTTTCTTCTGAAGCTTCGAGGCCCGGAGCAAACCGGGCAGGCCCTTGCCGACGCCATGCAGGTAGGGTTTTTCCTCGTCCCCTTTTTCCGCCCGCTTGATCTCATCCCATTGTTGGAGGACGCCATCGGTCGTGGAAACCTCGCTCGCCCCGTAAACATGCGGATGACGTCTCACCAGCTTGTCACTGATCCCGCGGGCCACATCGTCCAAGGTGAATCTGCCCGCTTCCTCCGCCATCTCGCTGTGGAAAACCACCTGTAGCAGCAAATCGCCCAGTTCCTCCTTCAGGTGCTCGTGGTCGCCCCGCTGGATTGCGTCCACCGTCTCGTAGGCTTCTTCGATCAGGTTCGGCACAATGGATTCGTGCGTCTGTTCGGCGTCCCAAGGGCAGCCGCCGGGAGCACGCAGCCGGTGCATGATGGCGCGCAGCCGGGAGAGTTGCCGGCCGGCGTCCGGGCATTCGATCATTTCCGCGTCGGTCATCATGGGGAGGGTTTGGTGTTGGAGGCCTTTTCGAGAAATTCCCGTTCCTGCGGAGTGAGGCTCTGGATCCCTTCACGGCTGATCTTGTCGAGAATGAGATCCACGGCGGTGTCATGCTCCTTTTCCACCTCGGAACGCGGCCTGAGCTTGGGCAGCGGATGCTTGGAAAAAGCCTTCGGCCGGATGATTTTTCCGTCACCGTCCCGGCCCAGCAACCACGGGAACCGGATCAGCAGAAATCCCAGGATCGCTCCTCCGAGGTGCCCGGCTTCGCCGCCTTCGTTGCCACCCAATTTGAGAAGGATCGATCCTACGGAAATCGCCAGAAGAGCCATCGCCAGCTGCCGCATCGATAGCTCGATCGGCGGGAAAAGCAATGCGACCCGGGCCTCCGGAGCGATCACCGCCACACCGATGAAAATTCCGTAGATCCCGGCGGAGGCACCCACGAGGTAGGAATTCACCCCATCGCCGGGCAGCACGCCCAGCAGGACCAGCAGGGTGAAGCACACCGCGCCCGCCACGCCGCAGAGCAGGTAGAAAATCAGGAATTTCGCCGAGCCCCACCAGCGTTCCAACCATGGGCCGAAAAAGAAGATCCCCACGCAGTTGAACAAAACGTGGCCGACGCTGCCATGAAGGAATTGGAACGTTACAAACTCCCAGATCCTGAATTCATAAACCGCGCTCCGGATGGAAAACACCCCGAAGTCCCGCAACGGCCGGTCGCCCGCGGGATTCGCCAGCAGCAGATCCAGGAAATAGATCCCAAGATTCAGGATCAGCAGCCATTTCACCACCGGCGTGATTTGCGAAAAAAGACCACCGCCTCCGCTGCGGTTCTCACGGTGATAATCTCTGTCGGCGATGCCCATCGGCCAATGGGTTATCACGACAACCCGTCCGCCGCAAGGGCGGGTGAAAATACTGTCACCTTGGAAAGCTTCAGGCCGCGGCCGGGTTTCGTTAGGTTCCCGGCGTCGGTTCGCTTTGAGGGCGGCCGTCGCCCCACGTCAGCGGCTTGGGGCGGCGGCGGCCCGGGCGATCTGGCGCGTGGGAAAGCGAAGTCCCACTTTTTTGAAACAATCCGGAGCCCTCCGGCGTTTATTCTGATGTTGCAGGCAATCAATTCATGGGCGGCCACCGCTTCGCGTCATCACCGGCTCGGAGCGACGGCGGCCCAACACGATCTGGCAAAGGCGGCGGGGAAATCCCGCCGCCTTTTTCGTTAGTAGCGTGTCTTTCAGGCCGCGCTCGCCTGATTCGCCAGCCCGATCCGTTCGCAGATTTTCACCACCGCGTCCGCTTGGTTCAGGGTGTAGAAGTGCAAACCCGCAACGTCGTGATGCAGCAGGTCCGCGCACTGGGCCGCCGCGTGGTGGATGCCCGCCCGCCTGACCGCTTCCGGGTCGGAGCCGGCGCGTTGGAAGGCGCGGATCAGCTTCGCGGGAAACCGCGCACCGCCCGCCAGGGTGGCGACGCGTTTCATCATCGCCACGCTGGTCACCGGCATGATGCCGGCGATGATCGGCACGCGGATCCCTGCGAGTTCGCAACGGTCCCGGAAGTCGTGGAAATCATGATTGTCCAGAAACAGCTGGGTGCAGAGGTAGTCCGCACCGGCGTCGATCTTCGCCTTGAGATGATCCATTTCCACCATCCGGTTCGGCGTGGCGGGATGGCCTTCCGGGAATCCCGCCACGCCGATGCCGAAACCGCGCGGATCGCTGTGCCGCGCGAACTCGCGGATGAACTTCACCAGATCCGCCGCCTGCGCGAAATCACCGGGTCCGACATCCGCGCCTTTCGGCGGATCTCCCCGCAGGGCGAGGATGTTCGAAACTCCCGCCGCCGCGTGACGTGTTAGGATTCCCCGGATTTCCTGCCTGGTGTGTCCCACGCAGGTGAGATGCGGAATGGGATTCCGGTCGCGCAGCGTTTCCACCAGGCCGCAGGTGAGATCCCTCGTGCCTCCGCCAGCGCCGTAGGTGATGCTGATGTAGTCCGGATCGATGGCATCGAGCCGGCGGATGGTTTCCAACAGCTTGCCGCGGTCCTCATGGTTTTTCGGTGGGAAAAACTCCAAGGAAATGGCGGGCTTGCGGCGGGCGAGCAGATCGAGGATGTGCATGGCTCAGCGGAGGTCGGCGGTGTTGCGTTCGCGCAGCGCTTTCGCGCAGGCCACCATGTTAGCCAGCGATGTCCTCACTTCCGGCCAGCCACGGGTTTTGAGGCCGCAGTCGGGATTGACCCACAGGTTTTCGGCAGGAAGCAGCGCTCCGGCTTTCAGCATGAGGTTTTCCATTTCTTCGACGCTCGGGATACGAGGCGAATGGATGTCATAAACGCCGGGCCCGATTTCATTCGGATAGTTGAAGTCCACGAACGCGTCGAGCAACTCCATGTTGGACCGTGAGGTCTCGATGGTGATCACGTCCGCATCCAGCGCGGCGATGGAGCCGATGATGTCGTTGAACTCGGAATAGCACATGTGGGTGTGGATCTGGGTCTCGTCGCGCACGCCGCTGGCGCAGAGGCGGAAGGCGTCCACCGCCCAGTCGAGATAGCTTTGCCAATCCGCGCGCCGCAGCGGCAGTCCTTCGCGGATCGCCGGCTCGTCGATCTGGATCGCGGCAATGCCGATGGCTTCGAGGTCGACCGCCTCGTCGCGGATGGCGAGCGCGATCTGACGGGTGGTGGTTTCGCGCGGCTGGTCGTTTCTAACGAACGACCATTGAAGGATGGTGACGGGACCGGTGAGCATGCCTTTCATCGGCTTGTCGGTGAGAGATTTCGCGAAGCCGGACCAGTAGGTGGTCATCGGCTGCGGGCGCGAAACATCGCCGAAAATCACCGGCGGCTTCACGCAGCGGGTGCCGTAGCTCTGAACCCAGCCGTTCGCGGTGAAGGTGAATCCATCGAGCTGCTCGCCAAAATACTCGACCATGTCATTGCGCTCAAACTCGCCATGCACTGGCATGTCGATGCCGATTTCGTCCTGAAACGCCACACAGCGGCGGGTTTCCTCCTTGATGAAGGCATCGTAAGCCACGCCTTCGAGAGTCCCCTTTTTCCAACGCGCCCGGGCGGACCGCACTTCCGGAGTCTGCGGAAACGAACCGATGGTGGTCGTCGGGAAAAGCGGGAGCTTCATCTTCTCACGCTGGAGTTGCTGGCGTATCGGAAACGGAGATTTCCGATCCGAATCGGCGGAAATCACGGCCCCAAGCCGCGCTTGAATGGCGGGATTGTGAATGCGCGGGCTGTTGCGGCGGCTGGCGTGAGCGGCATGGTTTTTCTCCAACACGGATGAAGCGGCTCGACCGCGCAGGATGTCGCTGAGATCGGTGATTTCAGTTAGCTTCTCGTCGGCGAAGGCGAGCCAGCTTTTGATTTCACCATCCAGCTTCGGCTCGTTTTCCAAAGTCACTGGCGAATGGATCAGCGAGCAGGAAGGAGCGATCCACAGGCGGTCTTTTCCCAGGCGCTCCCTGACGTTGGTGAGAATGGCGAGCGATGTCTCGAAATCGTTTTTCCAGATGTTCCGTCCATCGACGATGCCAAGTGATAGAATTTTATTTTCAGGAAACTTCGCCAGGAGATTTGGAACTTCAGCCTCTCCGCGCACGGCGTCGAAGTGAAGTCCGGCGACCGGCAGTCCCAGGAAAAGAGGGAGATTGTCACGCAGCTCGCCGAAGTACGAGGCCACCAGTAGTTTCGACGAACCCGCAGCCCTGGCAAGACGTGGATAGGCTTCGAGAAAAGCGTCGCACTGGCGATCGGCGAGATCGAGCGAGAGGATCGGTTCGTCAATCTGGATCCAGGAAGCGCCGAGTTCCGCGAGCTTGCCGAGGATTTCTTCGTAGGCGGTCAGCAGCTCGCCGAGCAGGCTGAAAGGGTCGAATCCAGCTTCCTGGGATTTTCCCAAACTCAGATAAGTCACAGGACCGATGAGCACCGGTTTGGCCTGAATGCCGAGCGCGAGAGCTTCGGAAAATTCATCGAAGATCTTGGTCGCGGAGAGCTTGAAGGTCGTGTCCGCACGGAACTCGGGGACGATGTAGTGGTAGTTCGTGTCGAACCACTTGGTCATCTCGCTGGCGAAAGTGGAGACGGCTTCCGTCTTGCAACCGCACGCATCTTCGCAGGTTTTCCCGGCACCACGCGCGCCGCGGGCGATGAGGAACTGGGTGTCGAGATCGGCGATGTCGTGCTGGCCGAAACGCGGCGGGACGTTTCCAAGGAGGCAGGTGGTGTCGAGGACTTGGTCATAAAATGAGAAATCGTTGCAGGGAATGAGATCGATTCCGGCGGCCTGCTGCTTGAGCCAGTTCTGGCGGCGCAGCTTGCGGCCGGTTTCCTCCAGCTCTTCGCGGGAGAGTTTTCCTTCCCAATATAGTTCGGTGGCTTTCTTCAGTTCGCGGTGCTCCCCGATGCGCGGGTAGCCGAGGTTGTGAGTGCGGATGCTTGGCATGACCCCGATGATTGTCTGAATGCCATCATTCACCAAATGCATTTAATCTTGGATCATCATCGGATTTCGTTATGACCGACGCATCGCCATGATCGACATCCGCCAGCTCCGCTCACTGATTTCAATCGCCGAAACCGGCAACCTTTCCCGCGCTGCGCAGCGCCTGAATCTATCACAACCCGCGCTTTCCCATCAGATCAAGCTGTGGGAGAACCAGCTCGGTGCGGAGCTGTTCGAGCGGAAAAGCCAGCCGCTGAAACTGAGTCCCGTGGGGCAAAGGCTGCTAGAGGCGGCCTATGATACGGACCGCATGCTGCGGCAGGCAGAGCGCGATGTGTTCCGCATTCTCGAAGGAGTGTCCGGACAACTGCGGATGGCGGTGGAGTGCCACTCGTGCTTTGACTGGTTGATGCCGTCGATGGACGAGTTCCGTGAAGGCTGGCCGGAGGTGGAAATGGATCTGGTTTCCGGATTTCATGCGGATCCGGTGGGGTTGCTGCTGGAGGATCGGGCCGACCTGGTGATCGTTTCCCGGGCGACACCAAGAGCGGGTGTGACCTATCATCCGTTGTTCAAATACGAGGTGCTGGCGCTGATGGCGCACCGGCATCCGCTGGCGGGGAAGCCGTGTCTGCAGGCGCGGGATTTCGCCAGGGAAACGCTGGTGACCTATCCGATTCCGGACGAACGCATCGACGTGATCCGCGAGGTTCTGAAACCGGCGGGGATCGAACCCGCGCGGCGGATGACCGAACTCACGGTGGCGATTCTCCAGCTCGTCGCCAGCATGCGCGGCATCGCGGCGATGCCCGGCTGGGCGGTGCAGCCTTATCTGGACCGCGATTACGTCGCCTCGCGGCCCATCCGGAAAAGCGGCCTGTTCGCGAATCTCTACGCCGCCACCACCCGTGAGGCGGCGGCGACCTCCTACATGATCGAATTCCTCTCCATCATGAAGCGCGTCAGTTTCAACACGCTAACAGGAGTGGAAAAGATCCCGGGCTGAGGTTTGAAATGATTCCGCGATGAACCGGCGTGAGATTCCATTGATCGAGATGATCGATTACGGCGAGGACCAGCTGCGCCAGCAGGGGTTCGTCGTGGTCAGGTTCGACGATTCGTTCAAGAAGGACCCGAACCGGATGAGTCCGCACTATCACGACTTCTTCCAGGTCTCGCTGCTGAAGGGACCCGGGCGGCTGATGCATGATTTCCGGGAAACCGAGGTCGATGGGGACACCTTGTTTTTCCTCAGCCCCGGCCAGGTCCACACCGTCCGGCCTGCGGCGGGGACGGATGGGACGATTGTTTCCTTCACCCGGGAATTCCTGGATGATCCTTCCGGCAAGCTGTTGGAGTTACCGTTCTACTTCGCGACCAATGGCACGCCGTGGCTGTCAGTCGGCAGTGAAAATGCGGAGACCGTTAGGGGAATTTTCCGGGAAATGCAGGAGGAGTTCGATCTGGCAAAACCGGGAGCGGCCGAGATCCTGCGTTCCTTGCTGCACATCCTTTTCGTGAAGGCAGGCCGCTGGTATGGAGCGGGAGACGATTCCGTCCAAGGGCGGCGGAGCAATGTCATCGTCCGTAAATTTCATCAGGAACTGGAGAAGCATTTTCAGGAATGGCAGGCGCTGGAACCCTACGCCAAACTTCTCGGGGTCAGTGTGAATCACCTGAACGACGTCATCAAGGAGACCACCGGCGAGTCGGCGGGTGAACACATCCGATCGCGCAGATTATTGGATGCCAAGCGTTTGCTGCTTTATTCCGAGCTAAGTATTTCGGAAATCGGCTATCATCTCTCGTTCAAGGATCCATCCTACTTCAGCCGCTTTTTCCGGCGCTACGAGGAAATGACTCCGGCAGAGTTCAGAAACCAAATCCGAGAAAAATACCAGAAAGAGCCCGGATAGCACCGTTCCCCGGAATTGCCCGGAGGGCCGATGAGGCGGATGGTTCCGTCCCCATGCAAGAGTCCATCGCAACCTCGCCTCCGGAAATCCGGGATCGTCCGGAGTTGAACACCGTTTACGCGCTGCTGTTCGCGATCAGCTTTTCCCACATGCTCAACGACACGATCCAGGCGCTGCTCCCCGCGATCTATCCGGTTCTGAAGAATTCCTACAATCTGAGCTTCGCCCAGCTTGGGATGATCACCTTCACCTTCCAGCTGACCGCCTCATTGCTGCAGCCGCTGGTTGGCTTCATCACGGACAAGAAACCGTTGCCGTTCTCGCTGCCGGTGGGAATGACACTGACGGGAACAGGCCTCATCTGTCTGGCGATGGCATCAAGCTTTCCGGCGATCCTGCTGAGTGCGGCGCTGGTCGGCTCGGGCTCGGCGATTTTCCATCCGGAAGCTTCGCGCATCGCCCATATGGCGGCGGGAAAACGGCGTGGTTTCGCGCAATCGTTTTTCCAAGTCGGCGGAAACGCGGGCAGCGCGATCGGACCGTTGCTGGCGGCACTGATCATCGTGCCGCACGGCCAGCGGTCGTTGATCGGCTTTTCCGCAATCGCGCTGATCGGGGTGATCGTGCTCTATCAAATCGGCAAGTGGCAGGCGGGGAACACCCACCGCATCAAACGGAAGCCTCAGGCTGTGACGGCGTGCGAGGCAGCCAACGTCCGCTCGCGCAAGACGGTTTTCCGCGCGATCGGGATTCTCGTGGCGCTGACCTTCTCCAAGTATGTCTATCTCTCGTCGCTCACCAGTTACTACACGTTCTATCTGATGGATCGTTTCCACGTGACCAAGCAGAGCGCGATGTTGCATTTGTTCGTGCTGTTGTTCGCAGTGGCGGTGGGCACGATCGTTGGCGGACCGGTGGGTGACAAATTCGGCCGCAAGCGGGTGATCTGGGCGTCCATACTGGGTGTCGCTCCGTTCTCGCTGGCGCTGCCCCATGTTGGCCTGGAAATGACCGCGGTGCTGAGTGTTTTCATCGGCTTGATCCTCGCCTCGGCATTCTCGGCGATCCTGGTTTATGCGCAGGAACTGATGCCGGGAAAGGTCGGGATGGTCGCCGGATTGTTCTTCGGCCTCGCCTTCGGGATCGCGGGCATCGGATCGGCGGTGTTAGGAAAGGTCGCCGACCACACTGGCATCAACTTTGTTTTCCAAATCTGCGCCTACCTGCCGCTGATCGGCTTGCTCACCGTATTCCTGCCGGATATCGAGGGTGAGAAAGAGGTTTCTTCTGAAAAATCCTGAACCCTCTGCAAAAAAAGACCGCAGGCGCGATGCCTGCGGTCTTTGCCATGATTCAATCGAAGTTCTCAGCCGAGCAGACCTTCGATGAGCTTTTCCAGCTTCACGATATCGGCCGAGAAGGCGCGGATGCCGTGGGCGGTTTTCTCGGTTGCCATCGGGTCTTCGTTGAGCATGAAACGGAAATCGCTCTCGTTGAGGGTGATTTTCTCGTGGTCGCTGGCGGCGGCTTCCTCGGCGGTGAGGCGCGGGGTGATTTCTTCCTCGGAAGCCTGGAGCTCGGCAAGCAGGCCGGGGCTGATGGTGAGCAGGTCGCAACCGGCAAGCGCGAGAATTTCACCCTTGTTGCGGAACGAGGCACCCATGACTTCGGTTTTGTAGCCGAATTTCTTGTAGTAGTTGTAGATCGAGCGGACGGAAATGACGCCCGGATCTTCGTCGCCTTGGTAATCCTTTCCGGTTTCCTTCTTGTGCCAGTCGAGGATGCGGCCGACGAACGGCGAGATCAGCTGGACCTTGGCTTCGGCACAGGCGACGGCTTGGGCGAAGGAGAAGAGCAGGGTGAGATTGCAGTGGATGCCTTCCTTCTCAAGCGCTTCCGCAGCCTTGATGCCTTCCCAAGTGGAGGCGATCTTGATGAGGATGCGGTCGCGGGAATGGCCTTCCTTCTCGTAGGCGCCGATGAGCTGGTGGGCCTTGGCGATGGTGGCGGCGGTGTCGAACGAGAGACGGGCGTCGACTTCGGTCGAAACGCGGCCGGGGACGATCTTCAGAATTTCCAGACCGAAGAGGATCAGGATGCGGTCAAGGATCGCTTCCATCCCGCCGTCTTTCGCTTCCTTGACGGCTTGCTCGACGAGGTGCTTGTATTCCGGCTTGGCGGCGGCCTGGAGGAT
>JAZKCQ010000039.1:0-35365 GCA_040388015.1 Verrucomicrobiota bacterium
GGAATCCTCCTGAAAATACATTGTTGGTCGGCTTCATGAATTATGATGTTTTCGGGTTATCTGCCAGACAGCATGACGAAATTGCTGATAGATTGAACATGATATGGAAGCAGCATCACGGCCAAAACCGCGGAGTTAGTTGAAAACCATGAAAACGGAGACCAGCGAGACGCAAAAAAAACGCCACATATCGTTCATTTCATGATTGTTACACCACCGCCTCGAAAATTTTCGCCGCATATGAAAATCGAATTGGAAATGACACCACGCCCACCGGCCGAACTATTATTTTGTTAGTGATTAATTGTTTTGATTATTTGGTTTAAATTTCATCAAATATATAATCAAAAAATTTATATACATATCTCCGAGCGATCGCTGGGAAATAAGACAAAAAAAGACCGGAGCCCTCGCGGACCCCGGTCTTGGAATTCCAGCCCCGTCCTGTTCTCAGGGTTGGAGCAGAACCTTGTAGAAGGCCTTGCCAGCCGGTGGCGAAGGATCCGTGAAGCTGGCCGTGCCGGCCGTTCCCGGAATCGTCCCCACCGTCGTCCAACTTCCGGTGGCGAGCGTCGTGCTGCGCTGGATCAGGAACGTCAGGCCGACGGCGCTCGGCCAGGTGAGCTGGCCGGTGGCCGCACGGGTCGCGGCGAAGCGCGAGGTGCCGCTGTTCGGAATCAGACCCAGGCGGTATTCCGTGAGGTTGTTCGATCCGTCGCCGTCGAAGTCTCCGGTGGCGGATTGGACGAGACCGCCGAAGTAGGTGGTTTCCCACGCATCGGCCAGGCCGTCGGTGTCAGAGTCGCCCGCGCCCGCCGCCAAGCGGGTGAGCACGCCGGTCGCTTCGTCAAACTGGTAGCTTCCGGACGTCCACTTGCGGGTTCCGAGGGCACCGGCATCCGCCGCGAATCCCGCCACCGCGAAGGTGGTGGTGTAGGATTCCGTGAGGGTCGTGGCGCTGACCAAGGTCCAGTTGTCGCCCGTGGTGGTGCCGGCGGAACTGAGGTCGATGTTGAAAACCCCGTTGAACACCGCGGTTCCTGCTCCGGTGATCGCATTCGTCACTCCGGTGACCCCCGGCTTGAACGCGAGGCTTCCGGTGCTGCCGAGGATGAAACCTCCGGGAACGTTGAGGTTTCCGGTGAACGGATTCACCGCGTTGAAGGTGACGGTATTGGTGGTTCCGGAACGGGTGATATCGAGATTCTTCGTCCCTGATACCACCGCATTGACGATGATGCTGTTGTTGTTCGCCCACAGGTTCGACTGACGGGTGACATTAAACCCTCCTTCAAGGGTGATCGGAACATTCGTATTGGTGGCGTTGTTGACGAAGCCTCCGTCCAATCCGAAATACGGAATGGTGATCACCCCGGTGGTTTTTACGACGAGGCTGCCACCCGTGGTGAGGATCAGCTTGTCCCCGGCAAAGGTGTAGGGATTCGCATCGGCAGGCGTGCGCAGTCCTTCGATCGGCACGAGGTAGTTCTTGCCCGCGGACGGCGCCAGCAGGTCGCTCCAGCCGAGGCCCGAATTGAACGAAGCGCTGCCCAGCGGATCCGCAATGACGAAGAGAATTCCATCCGCCAGTCCGTCGCCATTGATGTCACCCGGGATCGAAGTCGCGAGGGTGGGATTGGACTTCGCCGTTTCCTCGGCCTCGTTGGTGTGGGTATCGCCATCCGGATCTCCCGTGCCGTTCTGCGCGGTGATGTTGGTGAAATAGGTGACTTCCCATGTGTCCAGCAGACCATCTCCGTCGACGTCGGTTGGAACGGAAGCCGTCACGATCGGATTCGACTTGGCCGTTTCCTCCGTTTCGTTGTCAAAGCCGTCGCCATCCGGATCTCCGGTGCCGTCCTGGGCGGTGGTGTTGGTGAAATAGGTGGTTTCCCACACGTCGCTCAGGCCGTCTCCATCGCCGTCGGCGGAAACGATCGGGTTGGTTCCATCGGTTTCCTCGGTCTCGTTGGTGAAGCCGTCGTTATCCGGATCACCGGTGCCCGCCTGCGCGGCGATGTTTCCGAAAAAGCTGATCTCCCAGGCATCCGACAGACCGTCGGCGTCGGTGTCTTCGGGTGTGGAGGCAGCGTTGTTAGGATTCGATCCGCCCTGGTATTCCTCGCGGTTGGGGATGCCGTCGCTGTCGTTGTCGCCCAAGGTGGTGGCGACGGTGAGATTGGCGAAATAGGTGGTCTCCCACGCGTCGGCGAGGAAATCATTGTCGCTGTCGATGATCGCCGCATTGTCAGCTCCCTGGTCATGGAGCCTCTCGCGGACGAAGGGAACGAGCGCGCCATTCCAGATCCGGGCCTCATTGTAGGTCGCGGAAGCCGTGTTGTCGCCACCCCAGGGGGAATAGCCCAGCGCGTTCACCACGTCGTTCAGATTGACCAGGTTGCTCGTGGTTTCAAAACTCGTTCTCGCGGGTCCGAGATCGCCGGCGGAAGCCGGTGCCGAGTAAACGGTGACCTTCATCCGGCCGAAAACACCCGCCAGCGGTTCCAACGTCATGACGATGTGATGCTCGGCGGTGATGCCATAAGGCTGGTTCCTGTCCGGACTGTTAGCCACCACCCCTCCGTCGACGAGCTCCACCTGGTCGGTGGCGTCGGCGGCTCCGCGGGTCCAGGCCATCATGAGGTATTCCGTGGTGCCGGAATGGAAGTCGAAGACGCGGCTCCAGTTCTGAATGGCGTTCTGCTTCGCCCACAGCTCGATGGTGACCGGGGTGATGCTCTTGGGCAGCAGGTTGGTGCCGAGACTGATGTAGTCGGACGCGGCTCTCGCGCCGCCGGTCATCGTGATCGCGGTCGGCGTGGTGAGATCGTTGTAGGCGACATCGTTCGCCCCGACTTCCACGATCGTCGCGGGGCTGGCGCCTGCGGAATCACTCAGATTTCCATTGAAGCTCCAGCGGTTCTTGAGGGCGGATGTGATCGGGGAGACGGTCGCATTGTTAGGATTGGTGTGGGCGTCGTGCTCCTGGCGGTCCGTGAACGAATCACCGTCGGTATCGGCCGATCCATCCTTCGAAAGGTTGTTCGCGCCGAAGAAGGCGGTTTCCCACGCATCGTTCATGTCGTCGGCGTCCGTGTCCGGCCAGTTCGTGGGATCGGTCGGCGTCGTCCCGAGGGTGTATTCCTGGATGTTGGTCGCCAGATCGCCGTCGAAATCCCCAAGCGCGCCCTGGGCCGCGATATTGCCGAAATAGGTGACCTCCCAGCTGTCCTTCAGGCCGTCCGCATCGACATCGGGAAACGAACTCGGATTGTTAGGATTCGTTCCGGCTTTTTCCTCAGCCACATTGTCCGCTCCGTCGCCGTCGGGATCGTCCGTGCCGAGCTGAAAAGCCAGTTCCTCGACCGTCGCGATCCCGTTGTTGTTCCCGAAATACTGATCTTCCCAAAGGTCGGAGATCCCGTCGTTATCCGTGTCCGCCTGGCTGACCGAAAGCACGCCGGTGGCCTCGCTGAAACGGTAGAACGTGGTGCCGCTGATCGGTCTGGACCAGACGCGGGAGCCTGCCGTGCCACCGTCGCCGGTGAAACCGTTGATAGAGAACGTCGCCGCATCATAGGTCTCGGTGAGGGTCGGTCCCGCAACCAACGTCCATGAGTTACCGACCGTGGTGCCGGCCGAGGTGAGGTCGATGTCGAAGACGCCGTTGAGAAACACCACTCCCGTGCCGAAGATCGTGTTGTTGACCCCGGTGGCCCCCACCGCGAACTTGAAGTTCGCTCCCGCATCCAGTTGGAACCGGGCGTTGGTGGCCTGGGTCAGCTCGACATTGCCGGTGAAGGTGTTGGCGGGACTTGCGATGTGGAAGACCCGGGCGGCCCCCGCGTTGTCCGCGTTGAAAATACGGATGAAGCTCGTTCCGGAAATCGGCGCGGAGACGGTGGTGGGTCCCTGGACCTGCACCCCCGCCCCGTTTGGTCCGATGGCGAGGCCGTTGCCGGCGAAAACGACCGGCGCATTGTCACCGCTCGCGCTGCGGATATTCCCGCCGTTCACCGTTAGATTGTTGATGGTGATGGTCGTGACGGCGGTATTCGTTCCCTTGTAGATGATTCCCTGTGTGGAATTCACGGCCGGGGTGCCGGTGATCGTTAGGGAATCGCCGGCGAAGGTGTAGGCCGTGGTGGTGGTCAGCGGAGTCCGGAAAAGATGGTTCGCGGTGCCGGCGGAGTTCGCGTTGAAGTAGGCGTTTCCCGCGCTCGGGGCGGCGGCGACATTCCATTTTCCGGCGGAGTCGAACGAAGTCGTCGCTCCGTTCGCATCATCAGCCGTCATGTAAACATTCGCGGCGTGCACCTGCGCCGATGCCGTAATGGCGAAGGCGAGGATCTGGCATTTCTTGGGTTTCATATGATAATGGGTTGATCAAAAAAAATGCGGATAATGGGATCCGCATTTGTGATTGGTTTGGAAACTAGGATTCGAAACCGCCGCAGCTCAACCTTTTGGGCCTTCTGCCCCCTTAAATGGGGGGGCCTCAGAAACCGCCTTCCTTGAACTCGATGCGCCAGAAACGCTTGGTTTCACCAAGGTTCGCGGCCTGTGTGAACTCCAGCGGCTGGCCGGTCCCGGCGCGGGTTTCGATCACGCTCCAGTTCTCCAGATTGGTGCTGCTCCACAGGCGGTAGCTCCAGCTCGGCTGCGAAGGACAGGTGATGGTGATCTGTGTCTTGTCCGCACTGAATGAGACGCCCGGCTGCGGATGATGGTTGAAATAGGACGCCGCATCCCACTCCAGAACCGAGAACCGCGAGGCGAGATTGGAAGCCGTCACGTAGCCCTGTCCCTCGGCAGGCTGATAGAGGAAGTGCAGCTGGCGTTCGCGATCCCACAGTTCGTTATCGATGATCGGCTCGTAGTTCCCGAGGTTCTCCGCCGTCAGGTTGAACTGCATCCACACCAGATGGTGGGGGTCGTCGCGTCTCGGCAGGCTGTGGACGATGGTCAGTCCGTTGGTGAGGCCGTTTGTCAGGCTGGAGGTGCTCTGATTGTCGCGATAGGAGACGATGATGCGGTCGTCGTCATCGCTCACCACGATCGGTCGTCCCAGGTCGCGGACGTGGTCCTCGGCATAGCGGGTGCCCGTCGGGTCGCTGGCCCGGTTGGAAACGGCGCGGGTCTGCCAGGTATCGTCGGCGGCGGTGGCCGGCGTGCCGTTGTCATCGCGGAAGACCACCATGTATTGCCTGCGATAGTTGTTGGACACGGTTTCCGGCGCCCACCAGGTGCAGGTCACCGGGTTGTCGTTCCGATCCAGACAGGTGCTCGCCTGATTGATGAGGCTGGAACCTTCCGGAATCGGCACGATGATTTCCGCCTTGTTCGCCGCGGAGATTTCCAGGTCGCGGGTGATCGGCAGCGAGTAGGAAGTGCCGTTGAACCGCTTCCACGTCAGGCCCGCATCCGGGGAGCGGGCGAAGTTCATGTTGTTGTTCGTCTGATAGCCGTCGAAATTCCCGGGAGAATCGCCGCCCACGGGCTCGTAGCGCCAGCCCCAGGTGATGACCAGATCGTCGCCGTCCGGGCCGCCGAGCTGGGGCATGTTGAGATAGGCGTTGTAGTTCGGAGACCAGCCGGTGCCCTTGATGAATGGACTCTGCGTGGTGGTGCTGCCATGCACGTTCGACCACGTCTTGGTGGCGATGGAGTAGCGGTTCACATAGGTGTCACCGTTTCCTGAAGCCACCTCGCGGAAGATGAAGAGCACGTCTCCGGATGGAAGCTTGAGAAACTGCGGATAGGTCACCTCATTTTCCAGGCCGGTCATCGTGGTGTCCGGTCCGAGGGCGATCGGCCCGGTGCCGGTCACAGGCGTGGTGCTTTTCGAGTAATGGAACGCGTCGCCGTGCATGCCCCAGGAAACATGCATGAAGCCGTCTCCATCGATGCCGTAGGAAATCACGTCGTGACCGTCGGTGATGGTGTTCGCGGTGAAACTGGGGTGGCGGAAGATTTCCCAATTCGATGACCCGAGAGTCCGGCGGCCGATCCAGATCGTGTTGTTATACTGGGCGGCGGCATCGTATTGGTGGCGGCCGTACCAGGTGATGAACTGCTGGCTGCCGACCGTTTTGATCGAAGAACGGACGAACGCCACGGAGTTGATCGCGGAAGATCCGGCGTAGCCGAAATCACTGGTGGAGTTGTCGCCGTCATCCAGCGGCACCAGTTTGACCGCCGTTCCGGATGGGCGGGAAGACACGTTCGCAGGATTGGTGGAAGCCGTGAGTTCCTGGAGATTTCCGAATCCATCGCCGTCCGGATCGGATCCGCCGTTATGGGACAATGTGGAGAAATGCGTGAGTTCCCACGCGTCCGGCAGCGCATCGGCATCGATGTCCGCGGAGTTCGACGCGCGGTGATTCGGCGCGGATCCGTTGGTCTGTTCCGTGAGATTGGTTTCGCCATCGCCATCCGCATCGGCGGCGGGAGTGGCGGAGACATTGCCGAAATATTTGATTTCCCAACTGTCCTTCAACCCGTCGGCATCAAGGTCCGCCGGAGTGGAAGCGGCGAGATTCGGATTGCTGAGCGAGTCGAGTTCGATGGCGTTGGTGTAGGAATCGCCATCGGCATCTCCCTCCGCGGTCTGATCCAGATTGTTGAAATAACGGATTTCCCACGCGTCCGGCAGGCCGTCGTCGTCCGAATCCACCACGGTCGCGACATCCGGCCCGGCGGCGTGGAATGCCTGGCGCTCGGTGGTGGTGAGAATGCCGTTCCAGATACGGCATTCGTCGTAGCGCGCGTTCGCCGTGTTGTCGGCGGCGAACTGGGAGCGTCCGAGATAGTCGAAGGTGTCATTCAGATTGAGCAGCGTGTTCGTCGTGTCGAACGTCCATTTCGGCGAGCCGAGTGTCGGGCTGCCGGCGGGAGCGGCGTAAACGGTCACCCGTGTGGAACCGGCGGCTCCGGCACGCGGCTCGATGGTCATGACGATGTGCTGGGCGGTGCCGGTCGCGTAGGGTGCGATCTTGTCATCCGCCGCGATGCTGGTGGCGTCCAGCCAGCGGACCTGGTCCTGGGCCAGCGTCGCCGCGCGGGTCCACGACATGAAAAGATATTCCGTGGTGCCGCTGCCGAAGTCGAAGATCCGTGCCCAGTTCTGCACACCGACCTGGGTCGCCCAAAGTTCGATGGTGACGGGAGTCTTCCGCCCTGCGAGCAATCCTCCGGCACCGAGCTGGATGTACGCCGAGGACGCCCTGGCACCTCCGCCTAACAAGACATCCGATGATGACAGCACACCGGTTCCGCCGACCGCCGCATTTGAGTCGGGATCGACGAGGGTGGAGGTCGCGGTTCCCACGCTGTCGTTGAGATTGCCGTTGAAACTCCAGCGGTGCTTCATTTCGGAAGCCGTGGCGCTCCATTGGGGATCGAGAGGGTCCGAGTTCGCATCGTGCTCCTGCCGGTCGGTCGAACCGTCGCTGTCGCCGTCCGCCGTGCCGTCGCGGCTGAGATTGGTGAAATGAAGGATTTCCCAGCCGTCGTTGAGCTGGTCGTTGTCGGCATCCGGCCATGACAAAGGTCCGTTAGGATTGGTGCCCGCGGAAAACTCCTGAAGGTTGGTGGCGAAATCACCATCCGGATCGCCACCGCCATTCTGAGCCGCGATGCCGCCGAAATTGCTGGTTTCCCAGGCGTCCGGCAGTCCGTCCGCATCCTGATCACCGGGATTCGACGCCGCGTCCGCCGGACTGGTTCCCGCGGTTTCCTCCGCTTCGTTCGAATAGCCGTCGCCATCGGGATCACCGCTGCCGACCTCGTCCAGATCCTGGAAATAGAGCATCTCCCAGGTATCGGAAAGGCCGTCGTTGTCCGAATCATCCGGGGCGAAAAGGAACTGGCCCGCGGTGCGCGCCACCTTGCTGATCCGCACCTCGTCGATGAGGCCAAGCAGACCTTCCGCGGACGGGCCGCGGCCTTCGTTGCCGATGACGAGCGGTCCGGCATACGATGCGGTCGTCGTTTCGGCCCCCGTGGTGACGAGGGCGTTGGCCTGGGTGCTGGTCGCCGCAAGCCGGGTCCAGTAGAAGGTGGAGGCCGATGTGGCTCCGTTGAAAACGTAGGCGACGTGGAACCACTGGTTCGCGACAAACGCATGCGCACCGCTGGCCGGAACCGGAGCGGTGGCGGTCGCGCTGGCCGTGCCGATGAAGTTGAACTTCAGCGTGCCGTCCGTGTCGGTGTAAAACTGAAAACAACGGTTCGTCTGCACGCTGTCGGTGCTGATGATCTCGCGCTTCACCGAGAGGTTCGGGACGTTGATCAGCGCCTCCAGCGTGAAGGAGCCGTCGGCCGCGGTGAAGGTGGAATGCGCCACGCCATCCGGCAGCGCGGGAGTCGTGGCCGAAGTGCCGGGCTGGAATCCGCCGGATAGATTCGCATCCAGACCCAATCCGTATGCGACATTCGAAATCGAAGCGGCATTGCCGAACGAAGCGGGTCCGGCATTTCCTAACATGCTGGTCAGCGCCGGTTGCGCGGTATCGTTCGCGCCGACCGCCGTCGTTCCGTTGAAGGAAATCAGCGGCGCGCCACCGGAAACGGCGTTCGCCGAGACGGAGGAACCGGCGGCCTCGTTCAGGTGGAACAGATGAACCGTGTCAGAGTCCGCGGTGTAGGGACCGACCACGACCGCCGCGGCAGGAAGAACCAGCGAGGCGGAAACCAAGGAGAGGCGGGCAAACGGATGCATTGGGCGCACCATGCATCAAACCAGCCTTTTTAGTACCGCGAAAACCCATTATCCCCATAAATGGGGCCTGAAAACGGCATTTCAGCCACCATCTCAAGCCGCTGAAAACCAGTCAGTTAGGGCCAAGGAATTTGACCACCGCCTCGGTCCGGGTGCGGACGTGGAGCTTGTTGTAAATGTTGTCGATGTGCGAACGCACGGTTTCAAAACCGATGCCCAGATCCCACGCGATTTCCTTGTACAAACTGCCCTTTGCGAGCAGCTCGAGAATCTGGGTCTCGCGCGGCGTGAGGTTGTGCTCCTTGTTTCTGCTAGGCGGGGTCTTGTGGAAATGTTGGACGACCTTGCGGGCGATCGCTCCCGACATCGGTGATCCGCCGGCCAGCAGGTCGTCGAGCGCTTCGAGCAGCTTGGCCGGAGCGTCGCGCTTCAACAGGTAGCCGGAGGCTCCGGCGGCGAGGGCTTCGAATATGCGCTCGTTGTTGTCATACACCGTCACCATCAGCACCAGCACCGCGGGATGAAGCGCCTTGAGCTTCGCGACGCACTCGATGCCGGACATGCCGGGGAGCTGGATGTCCATCAGCACGACTTCCGGACAGCTCTTGGCCAGGCCGGTGAGCGCGCTCTCCGCACTGGAGTAGGTGCTGACCAGCTTCCACGGCGAGGCGGTCACGATCTCCGTCAGGATTTCGCTGAGCGAGGCGTCGTCCTCGACGATCGCTATGGTGTGGGATTTCTTAGCCATCTGTTATTTGGACGTCGGAGTCTCCTTGACCCCGCAACTCAGGATAATGGACGTGCCGGAGCCCGGTGACGAGGTAATCTTGCAGGTGCCGCCGATTTCCTTGAAACGACTGGCCAAATTGTCAAGACCGTGGCCGCGTTCGTCGCTTTCCGGATCGAAGCCGACGCCCGTATCACGGATGGTGATGCGGATTTGGCCGTCGTCGAAAACGAGGGAAAAGAACACCTCGCAAGGCCCGGCATGACGCAGCACGTTGTGAAACGACTCCTTCACCGCCAGCGCGATATGGTGCCTGACATCCGAGCCCAGCGGCAGCGCCGGCAGCAGCGGGGGAATGTCCAGACGACAGCGGAAGGCGGTGTCGCGGAACATTTCCTCGGCCAGACGGGTGAGATGAGAGGCCAGGTGGTCCAGCGTGTCATGGGTCGGATCGACCGCCCAGACGAGGCCGTCCATGGCGACGATGAGATCGCGGGCGGACTCGGTCATTTTCGAAAGATGGCGGCGGGCGTTGTCCGGCGCCTGCTCGATGTCGCGCTGGGCGAGGGCCGCGCTCATGTTGATGAATGTGACACGCGAACCGAGGTCGTCATGCATGTCGCGGGCGATGCGGATGCGGTCCTTTTCCAACGCATTCTGGAAGCGCAGCCGTTCCAGGGAGCGCTTCGAGCGCTGGCGGTGCGAAGCGAAGATCATCCCCGCGATCATCGCCACACCCGCCGCCGTCACCACCGGCAGAAACCACACCTGCTGCCAGAACGGCGGATGAATCTTGATGGCGAACGAGATCTCGTCCCCCAGCGTCTCCCCCGCCCCGGCCAGCCCGATGGCGCGGAACGTGTATTCTCCGGGCGGCACATTCAGATAGGTCGCGCGGTGGGTGCTGCCTCCGATGACGTTGTAGGCCTCATACCAACACAGCGAATACGTCCCGGAACGCAAGGCCTCGGGCTTCAGCCTCTGGACCGAGGTCCACTCGCCGTATTTCGTCTGATCGCCATCGACCAATCCGATCCCCGGACGATCCGGACGCAGGATCATGCGGGCGATGGAGGAATCCTCCCCCCCACGCTGCCACCCCTGCGGCGATCCGGCGGGCGAGGTGGTGTAGGCGTTGTAGGAGAAAACCCCGTTTTCCAACAGGGACGGACTGCCGTCACCCGCCGTCTGCAGGCCGAAGTAGTCGATGCCGAAAAAGCCGGTCGTATCGGGCGAGCCGGAGTTCAGGATCAGCCGCAGTTTTTTCGCTCCCGCAGGAACATAGACGGGCTCAAGCCGACGCGTCATGGTCGAGTCCTCGAGGGTCGTCTTCCATCCGTCGCTGCGGCCGACCGCCGGAAACCTGGACTGGGACACCACCTGGTTCTTCTCATCCAGCATCTGGCACACCAGCCCCATCCCCACCTCCGTTTCCTGCCATTGATCGTCGATCCCCTGCAGCTGGCAGCGGAGTTTCATGTCGACCGCGCTCTGCCACGACCCCACCTCCGCCATCTGGTCGGGCGTGTCCGGACGGAATCCGAAGTCGAAATCCAACCGGTGCAGTCCGGGGCCTAACTGCAAAACCGTTCCCGGACCTTCCGCAGCGGCGGGCGCGGCGGAATCCACCAGCACGTCGATCAATTCCAGATTGAAAACCGGCGGCGGCTCCACCTTCGCGGCGTCGGTTTGCACATGCTTCGGATTCAGGCGCAGCTCGGGCGGGACGAAGAAAAAATCGGTGGGATGCCTCGCGACGCCGCTGATCCTGACCTCGTCGATCAACCCGGGAAAGGGCTCGGCTTCCGCATTCTGGAAAAACTCGCGCGCCTCGTTTCCGATCGCCAGATCCCCGTTCAATCCGTTGAGATCGTTGGAAAGGGTTCCGCTGCCGATGTAGTTCGCCGCCAGCGCGCCGCTGCCGACGCGCGTCCAGTAGAGCTTGAGATTGTTTGTCATGCCGTCGTTCCCGTTGTAGGTCACGGCGACGTGGAACCAGCTTTCCGTGTCTGGCATGTTAGGTCCGCTGGCGGGGATCGTGGCGATCGCGCCGCCGCTCGCGCCGCAGTGGGGCAGCGGGACGAAGACCAGGAAGCCCTCCTTCTCGATCCTGAAATTGAAGATCCGGTCCGCGCCATCTCCTTCCATGGTGAGAAGATCGAGCGCGATGTTAGGCGAGTCGTGCGGCAGCACGTCGAACCTGACCACCATTTCAAAAGTGAACGCGCCGCCAGTGCCGAAGTAGCGGAAGCCGGAGGGCGCGTTGTCCTCCCCTCCGTTGTGCAGCCCCGGATTCGGGATCAGGATCGCCCCCTTCAAATCCGAACTGCCGGATGTGCCGCCGACATTCGCATTGAAGGAGACCGCCTTTCCGAAGCCCGGCAGAGAAGGCTGTCCGGCACGCGCTCCGTTGAGCAATCCCCGCAACGGGGTTCCATTTTCGATGTCGGCGAACGGCACCTTGGATTCATCCAGATGCCACAGGTGCAGGGTGTCCGCATCCGCTTCGTAGGGATCGAAAGTCTCCGGAGCGGCGCAAGCCCCCGCGATAGACAGGAGCATGACGGCCAGAAATCGGTACGGTGGGATAATCACGAAACGGAAGGGTCTGTCAGCGGACACCCGCTTCCGGCAACTTGCTTTCCCGCCGATCCGGCGTCAAGGGCGCATGGCCCGGCGGCCGCTCCACAAAAAAAGGCACCGGGCGGAACATCCCCGGTGCCTTCTTCAAAATCAGCCGTTGCCGTTTCAGGAAACCCGGCGGCGGCGCAACAGGCCGAGCAGGCCAAGGGCTCCCAACAGCAGTGACGCGGGTTCGGGAACCGCGGTGATGGTGATGTAGTTGGACCCCACGCCGCCGTTGGTGCCTGCGGTCGCGTCGTTGTAGTCCAAGCGCCAGCTTCCGCCGTTGAAGACGTAGGCCGTGTCGTCCGCATAGCCATTGAAGGAGCTGCCGATACCGAGGAGGTCATACGCCGCGAGCGTGAATTTGTCGCCGACGGTGTAGGAATCGCCGCCGAAATCCGCGAGACTCAGGGTGGCGTTGTTCAGCGTCAGCATGCCGTTCACATCGAGGACGTCGCCCGATGGGGTACCGCCGTCGTATTCATATGCGAAGGTTCCGTTGACCGTGACGTTTCCATTCACCGCCAAGGCGCCGATGGACGAACCGGGTGCCAGCGTGCCGCCCGCGTTCACCGTCACGGAAGCACCGGCGGAGCCGATGGTGCCGTTGGTCCCGCCCAGGGTGGCCCCGGTTTGCACGGTCACCGCGGTGTTTCCGAGAGCTCCGTTGACCAGCAAGGTTCCTGCGGAAACCACCGTCGCTCCGGTGTAGGTGCTCGTCCCTGATAGAATCGTGGTGCCTGACCCCGAGAAGGTCATTCCTCCGCTGGTATTGGCGGCCACCGCAATCCCCGTCATGTTCGTGGCGGGCGTGGTGAAACCACCACCGAAGAACGATGCGGTCAAGGTGTCGCCAGGCGAATAACCGATGCCCGGACTGGTGATGACGACGCTGGAAACCACGCCAGCCGTCAGCACCGCGTAGCCGGTCGCCCCGGTGCCGGTGCCACCGGTGAGTTTGACCAAGGGAGCACCGATGTAGCCCGAGCCTCCGCCCGTGACGGCGAGGGAAGTGCCGCTCACTCCGGAAGCCGTTGGAGCGAGCAATCCGCGGTTGATGGTGATGGCCGTGCCGCTGTTGTCGATGGTGCCGCCACCGCTGTAGACATTCACCGCGTCGAGTGTCGCGTCATTGAAGATCGTGCCGGCATTGATGGCCGTGACTTCAAGCTTGCCGCCGTTGAAGTTGAAATGGGTGGTGGCGGCCGTCTGGGTTCCGAGCACGCGGCCCGTCACCAAGGTGCCGTTGGCCAGCAGGTTGAGCACCCCCGTCGCACCGGCGACAGTGTTGGTTTGTGCCAGATTCAGTCCTTGGGTGGCACTGTTTCCGGTGGTGATTCTCGCCTGCCCCACCCCGCCGCCGACATTGACGACCGCCAGGGAAGTGGCCCCGGCCGTGCCCGCTTGAAGTGACAGAAGCCGGATGTCCGTGCCTGCGGCGACCGTGCCGCCGGTGACGTTGAGCAGGCCCGAGCTACCGGCGGATCCAGCCGCGACATGAAGCTGCTCAAGAGCGTTGAAGTTGCCGCCGGAGACTTCCACGACTCCGACGGTATCCGCCAGACTCGCGCCGATGGCGGGACGATTCGACGTCACCGAGCCCGCGGACAGATTGTAGTAGCCGTAGCCCGTTCCGTTGGAACCGATGCGCAGGTTGTCGACCCCCACGGCCTGGGTCAGCGTCAGGGAGCCTCCGGTTTGGTAAACCGCACCACCCCCGAATCCTGTGCCCGCGTCGCCTACGAAAAGGTTGAAGCGGGTATTCATAACAGCCCCCGGAAGGATGTTCATCACGGCAGGTGTCCCGGTGGCGGTTCCAACACGGAAGTTGCCGTTGGTTCCGTTGGTGCCCAGTGAGCCGGACACATTGAAGGTGCCGCCGGCGATGTTGACGTTTCCTGTACCCACCGCACCGCTGACATTCATGGTCCCGCCGCGCAACAGGATCCCGCCATTGAGAATCGAACCCGAAATGGTGAGATTACCCGCGTTGCTTGTGGTTATTCCGGTGTAGGTATTGGCAGCGGAGAGGGTGAGCGAACCGGCCCCGCTTTTTGTCAACGCGTTCGCACCATTGGCAAGGATCGGTGTGCTGATGGTGAGCGCGTCATTGGCTCCGTCCGTGCGGATCACCATTTCGAGGCCCGAGGCGGCCTGGATGCCTGCGCCTCCGCTGATGGTCGCGCCCCCGGCGACATTGCCGGTTTTGAGGATGCCGTTGACCGTCACCGTGGCGCCGCTTGCCAGCGTCAGGGCGTGGTTGCCGTTGTCCTTCAAAGTGGTGAAGGCCGCCGTGGATTGGGCGGTGATGTCACCGGTGATTTCCTGATGCGCGGTGCCGGCCAGCGTGGCGGTCGTCCCGCTGGTGACGGCACCCGCATCGATGCCGTAGGAGATGCCGCGGACATAGGTGTTGAGCCCGTCCATCACGGCGAAGTTGGCACCATTGAAAAATGACCCCTGGTCGATGAAGCCCGCCGCCTTGGTTAGATTGATCGAGTTGCTGATGCCGTTCACCCCGCCGCTGACCATGTAGTTGGCCGTCGCACCGGCGGTTCTTGTCGAGCCGATCCCGATGGTCAGGCTGGCGGTCCCCGTGCCATCCGAACTGGATCTCAACCCACCGTCGCCCGCGGCGAACACCACACCGGATCCGGTGGCGGTGGAAACGGTCCGGCCGGCCCCGCCGCTCGATGTGGAACCGAATTCAATGGTTCCGCCGTTGATGGTTGTGGTGGAGGTGTAGGTTGCGGCTCCGGTAAGGGCGAGGGTTCCGGTTCCGCTCTTGTTCAGACCTAACAATCCAGCCCCGGCACCGTTCTGCAGGGTTCCGGAAAAAGTGTTGTCGCCGCCGTTGTTCACGAACAGCCAGCGGGTGGTGCCGGAGCCATTCCCGACCGTGCCGCCGCCGGTGAGTCCGCCCACCACCAGATCGCGGCCTCCGATGTTCACCGTGCCGCCGGTGACATTCAGAATGCCTCCGCCAAGATTGTTGGCCGTCCCGCTGCTGGTCACCCCCAGCTGCAGGATGCCCGCACCGGACTTCGTTAGATTCAGAATGCCGCCCGAAGTGGCACCGAACGAGTTGCCGGCTCCCCAGGTGGTGTCTCCCGTGCCGCCGATGGTCAGGGTTTGATTCGCGCCGGCAAGACCGCCGACGGCGTTCACGATATTGAGCGCGTTGGCGCTGTTATTGATCCAGCTCTGGCCGGCACCCAGGGTGACGGCGACGTTTTGGTTAGTCGTGGTCGAACCGATGGTGACCGCACCCGCACCGGAGTTCACGGTGATGCCCCCCGCTCCGATCGTCAGCACGCGGTTGGCGCTGGCAACCGTGTTTCCCTGGAGCAGGGTGGTGCCGGTGTTGTTGAAGGTGAGGGAATTCGCCGACTGGTTCGCATTGAGGCTGACGGTCTCCGCTCCATTCACGGTGGTGATGTTGAAAACCGCATCATCGGCAATGCCGGGAACCGTCAGAGGATCGGGCGTCGCCGCTCCCGATGCGGTGGACCAGTTCGCGGTGGAATCCCAACCGGCGGTCGTGCCATCCCAGTAAATCGTTCCCGCTTGCGCGGCCGGAATGGCGAGAGTGGCGACCACGATGGACGTCAGGGTCACGGGATTTTGGAAGAGATTGCGGGAGAAGTTTTTGGGTTTCATCGGTGGGTTGCTTCGCAAACGGATCGGAATGATTTCGGCTCCGTGACCATGGGCCAAGGAATCGAAAACGGGGTTTCATATGACAAATTCAGGACCTCGGCCCGTGTTTGCTTGGGAGGGCATCAATCCAGAATCGGTGCGATGTAGTGACAAGCATTCCGCAAGATCAACCAACATGCGCCCATCCCCCCTTTAATGGGGGTGATGATATTTCCTCTCCCGATCACTCCGGAAGAAGGCGCCCGGGTCGCGCGAATGCCTCAGGAAATCCCTGCGGATCCGGCGGTTTCCAACTGAAACCGTGCGCACAACGAGTCGGTCAGCGGAGGTACCGCACCATCGTGGGAACAGACATGCGCCGCCACTTCGTTGGCCGCCGCCGAGATCGTGGAGAGCGGCCATTGCTTCAGCAAACCCAGCGTCACCGCCGCGGTGAACGAGTCACCCGCGCCCACCGTATCGCACACTTCCGTCGCAAGACCGGAGTGCTCGCACCACTCGCGGCCATCAAACAAGACGCTGCCTTGCGCTCCCCGGGTGTAGGCGACCAGCCGCAGGGCGAAGCGGGAGCACAGCGTGGTGATTTTCTCGCGGACAGTGCCCGGAATTCCTAACATTCCGGCAATCTGCGGCAGTTCGGCGTCATTCAGCTTGAGCACATTCGCCAGCTCCAGTGACGAGGTGATCGTTTCGACGGAGAAATAATCCTGCCGGAGATTCACGTCGAAGATGCGCAACGCGTGGTCCGACGTCGAACCGACCAGAGTCCTGATCACCGCCGCGGAGCCACGGTTCCTCTGAGCCAGCGTGCCGAAGCAGACCGCGTCGGCGCGGGTGAAGAGATCCATGGTCGGGAGATCCGCAACCAGGTGATCCCACGCGACATCTTCACGAATGGTGAAAAGCGGCTGCCCGTCATCCATGATTTCGACTCCAACAGAACCGGTGGCGTGATCGGCGTCGACGGAAATTCCTGAGACGGGCATCCCGGTTTCCTCCAGATCGCGCAACAAGAGTACGCCCGAGGCGTCGTCCCCCACCCGGCTCACCACCCGTGCGTCGGAGCCGAGCGCGCGGGAGTGGCAGGCGAAATTGGTGGGGGCTCCACCCATCCGGGGCCCCGAGGGAAGGATGTCCCAGAGGACTTCGCCAACGCCGATGATCAAGGGTTTCATGGGCTTGTCGGCGGTCATTTCCAAACAGACCGGAGGGTGTGGACCTTCAGCGAATCGAACCGCACCGGGCCGCCGGTGCCGACGATCCGCACCGGTTTGAATCCCGGAGTCTGACGGATATACCGGCTGACGAAGGTGCCGTTCACGAAGACCTCCAGCGAAACGGTGTCGACGAAAAGACGGAGGTGGATCTTGCCATCCAACGGAGCCTGTTTCCCTTCCGCTCCGGTGAAGGTCTGGTCGGCCTTTTTCCAAACCGCCGGGTGGTTGTTGAAGATGTTGAAGCCGACTTCCGACGCTTGGGAATCCGCATCGATCACCGCTTCGATTTCAAACTGTCCGCCGCGGACCTCCGCCAGCGGATCCGCATCGCCGGGAGCAATGACGAGATTCCTCCACTCCTTCGTCGTCTCGCGGAGCTTGCTGACCTCCTCGCTCGGATCGGCCCAGAGACGGAGACCGCCGCCGAGGTTTCTGAGGGTGAAATCCATGGGCAGAGTCATCTGCTGGTTGAAGGGCGCACCGAGCAGGCCGGCGCCGCTGTCCCGCAGCCAGCCGATGTGCACGCGGCGGCCTCCCGGCGCGTTGTCATAACTCTGGCCGGCGTAGGCGCTGCCGAAATAATGGCGGTGCGGGCCGCTTTCCGCCTTGAACTCGCGGCCGTCGAAGCGACCTAACATATAGATGCCGTTCGCACCCCACACCACCCAGCGGGTGTTCTTCGCATCGCCGTCGACCGGCAGCTCGAACATGTCCGGACACTCCGCCTCACCGGGAATCTGATAGTCGTCGGTTTTCTCCCACTTCACCAGATCCGGCGAGGTGTAGATTCCGTAGTCGTTGCCATCGTAGTAGAGCGTCGAAATCCATTTCTTCGTGGGCGCGTGCCACATCACCTTGGGATCGCGGTTCTCCGCGCGGAGGTGCGGGATCACCGGATTGCCCTTGAATTTGCGGAAGCTTTTCCCGTTGTCGTCGCTGAATGCGATGCCTTGTTCGGCCTCCCGTCCCGGGACATAGCTCAGGCGCCCGAAGGCCGTGTAGGCGAGCACCAGCGCGTTGTCACCCTGGATGGGAAAGCCGGTGCTGCCCTTGGGAGCGACCACCGCGGACCCGGAGAACATGACCCCCTCGGCATCGGGGAAAAGTCCCGGAGGCCCTTCTTTCCAATGAAACAGATCGGGGCTCGTGGCGTGGCCCCACGTCATGTTGTCCCAGCCGTGGTTGTAGGGATTATGCTGATAGAAAAGATGCCACGTCCCGTCATTCCACACGAGACCGTTGGGATCGTTGAGCCAGCCGCGGCGGCTGCTGAAGTGGTACTGCGGCCGCAGCGCCTCGCGGTAGGTTTCCTCCTCGCCGGGATAGGTCGCGCTGATCGAGACCTTTTTCCAAGCCTCCGCCAGCTTGCCCGGGATCCTTCCGGTGACCGTGATCTTCCGGCCCTGATAGTTGGCCAGATCCGTGAAAACCCAGAAGTCCGGGTTGTTGGTGAGGCAGATGTCGTTGTAGGTCAGCGGCGCCTCCGCGCCATCCAGCGTGATGAAAAAGCGCCTCTTCTGCTTGGTGTCCAGGGTGACCGGCCAGATCAGATAGCGCTGGTTCACCGTGAATTCCTGCCGGAGGTCCAGCACCGCCGGACTGTCGCTCTGGACGATCTGGTCCACGTTCACATGACCCCACGTCCCCTTGCGGGAATCGACGGCTTCGAGCGTGACCGTTTTCCCCATCAGATCGGAGACATCCCACGACTCCCGGTCGAGCCGTTCGCTGCCGCCGGAAACAATGTTAGATCCGGTCGCCGTGCGGACCACCCTCCCCTCCGATTTCAAGTTCAGGCAGGTTTCCTTCGGGAAGCCACCGCCGCCGATCAGGAAATTGAGATGCCTGCGTTCGATCCTGAACGGTGGCGAGGTCAGGGTCCCGGTCGCTTCATCGCTGCCGTGGAAGCTATGCGCGAGGCCCTTGCCCAGAAATCCCTCCACGGCCATCTGGCCATCGACCGCGCCCGCCGCCGGAGCTTTGCCGAAGGCCTCGCCGGTCGTCTTCCATTCTCCGAAACCCGCTCCTTCGAAATCGGCGACCATCAGATCTTCGGACGCGCAGGCCGCGCCGGTGGAGAGGAGACAGGCGAGCCGGAGAATGGAGGCCCTGAGCGGAAATCCGGAACGGATCATGGGTTGCAGCGCAAATGACATGATCAAAGGTTCTAATCTGATTACCAACCGGCAACTTTTTATTGTCAATTTCGACATATTCCTGACATTACAGATCAAACAAGCTGTCACCATGAACGATTCCAATGACTCCACGATCCGCTTCCGTGAAGTGGCACGCCAACTCAAGGAGGAGGTTCTCTCGGGCCTTTACGGCAAGGAAGGCCGCATGCCGAGCGAGGCCCAGCTCGTCAACCGCTTCGGGGTGTCGCGCCCGACGGTGGCCAAGGCGCTTTCATTGTTAGGAAACGAAGGACTGGTGGAACGCCGGGCCGGTTCGGGAACTTATGCGAAGGCGGGCCGGCGGGTGGAAAGCTCGACGAATCTGTTGGCCCTGCTGGTTCCCAGCCTCGGCAACACGGAGATTTTCCAACTGATCTGCGGCGAGATCGCCAGTCTCGCGCGGGTTCACAACTACGGTCTCGTGTGGGGCGGCTCGGAGCTGCCGAAGCTGGATCCGGAACTCAGCCTCCGCCACTCCAAGGAACTCTGCCAGCAGTTCATCGAACGCCGTGTCTCCGGAGTGTTCTTCGCCCCGCACGAACTGGTGAAGGACAAGGAGGAAAGCAACCGCTCGATGGCGGTCATGCTGCGTGAGGCGGGAATTCCGGTCGTCCTGCTGGATCGCGATCTCACATCATTCCCGACCCGCAGCGACTTCGATCTCGTCGGCATCGACAACTTCGCCGGCGGCTACATGCTCGCCGAACATCTCCTGAAACTCGGCTGCACCCGGATTCATTTCGTGGCCCGGCCGATGTCGGCCCCCACCGTCGAAGCACGCATCGCCGGAGTGCGAGAGGCGCTGGGCCGCCAGGGTATCGAACCGGAACGCGGCTGGCTTCACATCGGCGATCTCGACGACAAGAAATTCGTCCGCGGCCTGACCGGCCCCCTGCGTCCGGATGCCTATATCTGCGCCAACGATCACACCGCGGCGCTCCTGATGCGCGAACTCCAGAAGAGCAACATCCGCGTGCCGCAGGATGTCAGGGTGCTCGGATTCGACGACGTGAAATTCGCGACGCTCGTTTCTCCTCCTCTCACCACCATCCAGCAGCCGTGCCGGGAGATCGCCCTGACCGCCTTCCGCGCGATGATGGACCGCCTTGCGGATCCGACGCTGCCCGCCTGCCAGCTCACCGTTGCGCCACGCCTGATCATCCGTGATTCCTGCGGCGCCTATCTGCGGCGACCGGCGCAGGGCTGAGACTGAAAACCGCTTTTCCGGTGAGAGTCCCCCCACTGGCCGCAGACGGTCATGGACCGTCGCGGCGGAGGGGAAATCGTCATCGGCCCTCAATGCATCAGCTTGGTCTCCAAGCCTTCCAAGGAAACGCCTTTGGTTTCGGGGACCATCATCTTCACCCAGATGAGCTGCAGCACCATCATGCCCGTGAAGATGAGGAACACGACCCCGGCGGGAAGCGCATCGACCATCTTCGGGAAAAACAGTGTCAGCAGCGCGGCGAACACCCAATGGGTCGCGCTGCCCAGGGATTGGCCCGTGGCACGGAAACGGTTGGGGAAGATTTCGGAGATGAACACCCAGATCACCGCGCCCTGGCCGATGGCGTGCGAGGCGATGAACGCAAAGATGCAGGCCGGCACGATGGCGAAATGGCCGGTGAAGAACGCCCACGAACACAGTCCGAGCGAGGCGATGTAGCCGAAGGACCCGATGTAAAGCAGGGTGCGGCGACCGAGACGGTCGATGAGCCACAAGCCGACGAAGGTGAACACGAGGTTGGTCACACCGATGCCCACCGACTGCAGCAGGGCGGCACTTTCCCCCAGACCCGTCATTTTGAAAATGCGCGGAGCGAAGTAGAGGATGGCGTTGATGCCGGAGAGCTGGTTGAAAAACGCGATGAGGAACGCCAACAAAATCGGCGTGCGAAGGTGACCGCTCCAGAAGCCGCCGGCCTTGTTCTCACGGGTTGCCGCGGCCTCGATGGAGTCGGCCATCGCATGGATCTCAGCATCCGGCATGTCGGGGTTGATTTTTTTCAACACGGCAAGGCCTTCGGCGCGTTGGCGGCGGTTCGCGATGAGCCAGCGCGGGCTCTCGGGCAGCATGAAGCAGCAGGCCGTGTAGATCAGCGAAGGCACCGCCATCACGCCCAGCATCCAGCGCCAGGCGTGTTCGCCCATGTATTTTCCGATCAGATAGTTCGACAGGAACGCGACGAGGATGCCGAAGACGATGTTGAACTGGAACATGCCCGCAAGGCGGCCGCGGCTCGCCGGCGGGGCGATTTCCGAGATGAACAACGGCGAGGCTACCGTCGAAATCCCGATGCCGACTCCACCGAGAAAGCGGGCGATGATGAATGAGAACACATCACCCGCGAGGGCGGACCACACGGAAGAAACCAGATAGAGCGCACCGATCCAGATGAGTGTTTTCTTGCGTCCGAACTTGTCGGTGGGAAACGCCCCGACGAGCGACCCCAGCACCGTGCCCCAGAGCGCTCCGGAAATGGCCAGTCCGTGCAGGAACGGGCTGAGCCCCCACAGCGATTGGATTTTCTCTTCAGCTCCCGAAATGACCACGGTGTCGAAGCCGAAGAGGAAGCCGGCGAGCGCCGAAATGATGGACCAGAATAGCAGTTTGTTCATGGGTGATATGGATTTTGAGAAATGGCGCCTCTGATACGGGCGGGTTCGGCCGGTATCTCGACAAATATCCGGATCAACGGGGACCGAGGCGGAAAAAGATCCGGTCTTCGGTCGAAGTGACGGTGGAATGACCGGTGGTATATTCGCTGTTGGGGACTTTCGTCCAGTCACTTCCGCCGAGAGTCCTGCTTTGCCAGAGAGCCAAACCGGTGCCTGCGGGCCATGAAACGAAGGTGCTGCTGCCGTGCCGGTCGATTTTCAGCGACGGGGCGACGGCCGGCGGAGGAGTGACGGGAGGAATCACCAGGCCGGGATTCGACCGCAGATAGGCGATGTCGGAATCCGACAGCACGCTGCCGTAGAGGCGGAGGTCGTCGTAGATCGTCAGGCCGGCTCCGGATCGGATCCCGCCGCCGATTCCCGCCGTGCCGTATTTGGGAGACCCCGACAGCGCGGTCGCCGTTTTCTCGGATCTCACCCCGTCCAGATAGAGGGCCAGCCTGCCGGTGAGCGCGTCGTAGGAGGCGGCGACGTGGTGCCATGCCGGATCGTTGTCGATGTTGTCGGAAGTTCCGGCGGAGGCGTCGAAGGCTTCGAACGGCAGCGTGGCGACGGATTGCACGTCATTGGCCGAGTCCGAATCAAAGACATAAAAGTTCATCCGGCGGTTGCCGAGGATCTCGAATCCCCACGCAAGCCCGGCGGGAGTTTCCCAACGGATCTGCGAAAGCTTGGCATTGTCGTTCGCCTTCGGATTGAAGTGATAGGAAACGGTGAAGCTGTCCGGCATGACCGACGTGGCGGATGGCACGTTGAGCGAGGAGGTCTGCTGGCCGGACTCCAGCCGCCGGAGTTCCACGGCGTTTCCATGGGCGCCGGCGACCACGGCTGGCGCGGGGAGACCGACGGCGGCGGTCATCGTGTTGCCGTTGCCCGAGCTGTCCGCATAGGTGCCGGGCGCCGCCTCATCGAATTTCCACTGACCTAACAAACCGGTGGGTTCCGTCGGATGGATGGAGCCGAGTTCCCAGAGATCGAACGAAACCACCTGTGTTCCGGCGGCTCCGAAAAGTTGCAGCCCCTTGGTGGCCGCCGCCGGGAAGATGAGATTGGAAAGGGTCGCCGTGCCATCGGCCGAGAAAACCTCCAGCGACGCCGCGTCTGCTAACAAATGAATCTTCAGACGGCTGCCGGCGTCGATGACCGGCGCGGAGAACACCCCGGGAAAGCTGCCGCTGAAGCCGGTGGCTCCGGACAGCGTGCGGTCCACGGAAAGCAGCGAGGTCTCGCGGTTCCACGCGACCAGGGTGTTTTCCGTCGGACTGCCAACCCTGAGTCCCGCATTCTGGCCCGCCGGCACTTCGAGCTCGACGATGCACTCGAAAAGCTTGGGAACATTCTGCCCGGCAAGCCACGAGTTGATCTCCGCGATGCTGCCGGAGCCGTGGGTGAGGCGGGCGGTGCGCAGGCTTTCCAATTCCTCCACCGGACGCTGCGCCATGCGCAGGCCGAGCGAGGTCCGTTTCAGCACGAGCTCGCGCGGCAGCGTCATCCCGCCGAGCCACGGCGTGGTCGGCGGCGAACCGGCATAACGAAGATCCACCATCCAGCCGATCCACAGACGCCGGCCGTCACTCTCGGGAATGTCCGCCCACGAGATGGCGGCGTAATTGTCAGGCCCGTATTCCGTCCAGCGCGTCGTATCCGGTTCCACCGCGACCGCGCTGTCCGCCATCAGGATGTGGTCCACGTTGACGTGTCCCCAGCCGCCGCCGATGGAATCGACGATCTGGATCGACGCGTTCTGGCCGATGTATTGCGAGACATCCCAGTTTTTCCAACCGAGCCGCTCGTTGTTAGCACCGGTGGCGGTGCGGACGACGCTGCCGCCCACGAGGAGATTGACACAGGTCTGGCCGGGATGGTTTCCGCCGCCGATGAGGAAATTCAGATAGTTCTTCGTGATGGCGAATGAAGGCGAGGTCAGCGTGCCGGTCGTCCCGTCCCCTGAGAGGAAGCTGTTCACCAGTTTCGCCCCGCGGTAGCCGGTGACCGGATTCTGGTTTCCGAACGCTCCGGCCACCGGGCCGCTGCCGAAGGCGGTGCCGGTGGTGGTCCACGCGCCGTAGTCCGCCCCCTCGAAATCCGCGATCAGCGTGCCCGATGGAAGGGATGGCGGCACGATCGAGGCATTGTCATCCACGAAGGTCGTCCCGTTGAATTCTCCGGTGAAATACTGGACACCGGTTCCGCCCGCCGGAGCTCCCGCCACCCCCACGGTGAGGACCCATTTCTCGGTAATCTCTCCCTCGACAGGGAGGGTGAAAAGGTCGGGACACTCCCAGCTTCCCTCGGTCGCGCCCGCAGGCCCGAACTCGCTCATCAGCGTCCACGACTTCAGGTCGGGCGAGGAGTAGAGACGCACCTTGTCTTGGGCTGATAGAGCGACGATCATCACCCACTTCGAAGTCTGCGGGTGCCAGAACACCTTGGGATCGCGGAAATCATTGCTGCCGATGTCGATCACCGGATTGCCGGAATAATTGGTGAAGGTCCTGCCGCGGTCGTTGCTGTAGGCGATCCGCTGATCCTGGATGCCGTGGGCCCCGGTGTAGATCGCGACCATCGGCGGCTCCGGTCCGGTCTGGAAACCGCTGGTGTTGTTCCAATCGATCACCGCGCTGCCGGAATAGATTTCGATGCCATCCGCATAGGGAATCGCTACCGGCAGCTCCTCCCAGCGCACGAGGTCCCGGCTCACCGCGTGGCCCCAGCTCTTGTTGGCGCCGCCGATGCCATACGGGTTGTATTGGAAAAACAGGTGATACTCGCCGGCATAATACACGAGTCCGTTAGGATCGTTCATCCAGTTCCGCTCCGGTGTGAAATGGAACTGGGGGCGGAAGGGTTCGCCATCGGCCGAAGCCGTTGCAGGCAACGCGGCGATCAGGGCTCCGCCGATTCCGAAGGCCTTGCGGGCCAGATTGAATAAGGTCGATCTCATTGGGTTTGGGATTCGGCAGGTCGCTGACGGTTGAAACCCGCGGGATTTCAATGGGGTTCCGTGAGGCCGAACGGACATCCAACATTCCCTATGGCGGGAAACCGAAGAAGATGGAATTCACCGGATGGATCGTTTCCTGCACTTACAATGCTGACAAGCTGACGTTTACCACGAATCCGGGAATCAACAGACCGGCCGCCTCAAATTCCGAATCCCCCCGGTGTTAGTGAAGCAAATCCCGGGAAGCGCGGCGCGCGATTGGAGGACCCCCATTAAGGGGGGCATGACCCGTTTCAGATTGAGCCTTGGATCCAATCGGGATACTTGGCGGTAACTCGTAAAAAACGGGACATCCAAATCCAATCCGTCATGCACCATCCATTGCTATCCCGCAGCGTCGTTCTGATTCCTCTTTTGTTGGCTTCCGCCCACGGAGCGTTCGTGAGCACCACCGCCGGGCCTGTCCTGGTGGATGACTTCAATGACAACGATCTGTCGAATTTCACCAGCACCGTCATCCTGAACAACGCCACCGGTTTCAATGTGGGATTCTCCGCGACCGATGGAAAGGTGTCCGCGTCCTCGACCGACGCCACTCCCGAGCAAGTCCTGTTTTTGCAGAGCTCCGTCGGTCTGGACGTGGGTCAGACCATCATTCTCAACACCGCGCTCACTCCCACGAGTTCGGGCTTGGTCGACGACTTCGGGCTGGCGATCGCCAGCACGGCAACCCCCACCGGATTGTCGGGCGGCGCGACCGGCGATACCCGCACGGGAGGGACCTATTCCTTCCTTTTCGTCGCGGCGCGCTCCAGCTCCAATGAAATCCGCAGCGCCGGATCCAACGGAACAACCAACTTCGCCACCGATGTGGACGGAACCATCCCCGAAGACAGCATCCTCGGACTCTTCATCAAGCGGACGACCAGCACGACTTACGATCTCGGCTACATCAATGCCACCAACGTTTTCGTGCCAACCATTTCAAGAACGGTCGCCGATACCAACCTCGGAACCGCGATCGGCTTCTACGGCGACCTGCGCGGCGCGACGCTAACCGTCGGCGGATGGGACAACCTCGTCCTCATTCCCGAGCCCTCGGCCGCGCTTCTGGGAGCCTGCGGCATGCTGGCGATCCTCCGCCGCCGGCGCGCCTGATCCGGGCGTCGCATTCATCCGGTTCTTTCCAAGACGGTGCCCTGACAGGTGCCGTCTTTTTTATGAAAATCAAAGGCCCGGCCGCACCAGCGACCGGGCCGCAAGAGCCAGCGGATCGGATCCGTCGCCGGTCACCGGGTCCGGCGGCGGCGCATGATGGCGAGAAGTCCCAGACTGCCCAGCAATGCCGCGGCCGGTTCCGGCACGGCCGTTAGCGTGAACGCGGTGCCGCCGAGCGAGACATCGTTGTAATCGACATAGTAGGAATTCAGACCGAACACCGTCGTGCTGTCATCGGCCAATCCGGAGAAGGAACCGCCATTCCAGGTCGTGCCGTAGTCGACCAGCACGAACTTGGTGCCGCCTGCCAGCAGTGTGTCGGATCCGAAGAGGCCGAGCGCCAACGTCGCCGCCGGATCGATGGAAAGCCCGCCTGTCAGATTCACCAGATCGCTGGTCGGGGTGGTCGGCGCGATTTCCACCGCAAACGTCGAACCGGCGGCGAAGGAAAGGCCGCCGGTGACCGAGAGCGTTCCCGGGCTGGCACCCGGTGCGAGGATCGCCCCGCCGCCAACGGTCATCGTGTTGGACGCGCCGACATTCACCGTTCCGTCTCCCTTCAGGGTCTGGCCCGTCGCCAGCGTCCAGCCGCTCTGCGAGGTGGTGTCGAGTGTGGCTCCGGACTGGATGTCGAGCGTGGTCGAATTGGCGAATGAACCGGTGGACGCCACGGCGAGGGTTCCGTTGGAAACCGTTGTGGCGCCGCTGTAGGTGTTCGCCCCGCTCAAGGTCAGGGTCCCGGCACCGCTCTTGGTCAGGCCGCCCGCTCCGGAAAGGCTTTGGGTCACGGTGATGCTGTTGCCGTTCGTGTCAAACTTCGCGCCGCCGGCCTGGACGCTGAGATCCGAATCCGCGAAATTGTTGAAGTAGCTGCCGGTGTTGGTGTTTCCCGTCACCTTGATGGTGCCGCCGTTAAGAGCGATCGATGCGGTGCCGCTGGCCTTGTTGAATCCGGTGGCCTCCAGGGTGCCGCCGTTCAGGTTCAGCGCTCCGGTGTTTCCACGGAAGGCGACGCTGGCTCCCTTGTTATCCTGGGTTAGATTGGCGTGGCTGGTGGTCGTCCCGCCGTTGATGTTGAGCGTGCCCTTGCTGTTGCCCGCCTGGCCGAGCCAGATCATCTGGGTCACGTTCACCGACGAGGTGTCATTGATCGACATCGTTCCGTTCCCCCCGTCGCCGCCGCCATCAGCGCCGATCACCAGAAAGCCGCCCACATTCACCGTGGCGCTGTTGGAGACAGTCATCGTTCCCTTGCCGTTTTCCCGGCCCACCACCAGTCCGGCGTTGACGCTGACGAGCGCGTTGTCCTTCACGACCAGCGTTCCCTGGTTGGTGTTGTTTCCCAGCCAGCCGACATATAGTTCGTTGGAGGATGTGAGCTTGCCCGATTCCTGGACGGTGATGGTGGACGATTGTCCCGGAGAATTCACCGCGATGCCGATGTTCTGCCCGGTGCTCTTCAGCTCGGAAGTGCCTCCGACGGTGACATTTCCCGCACCACCGTCGCGACCGACGATGACCCAGTTGTTATTCGTGACCGCCGCCGCGCCGCTCATGGCGAGGGTGCCGGTGCCGCCTTTGGAGCCGATCCACATTTCCGTGTTTCCCGTGCCGCTCAGGCTGCCGCCGCTTATGGAGTAGATGCCTTGGCCGGTGGAGCCGCTGGCGTTGTCGCCGCCGATGATGACCTGTGTCGCGGTGAGCGCGCCGCCGTCCTGGGTGATGAAGCCGGTGCCGGCATGGTTGCCCAGCGTGAGCGCGGTGACGCCGAACACATCGCCGCCGTTGATGCCGGCGGTGCCGCCGTTCGCGATGTTGGCGGTGGTCGCGGATGGCACCACGCCGCCGTTCCAGTTGGTTCCGGTGCCGAACGATCCGGTGGTGCCGGTCCAGTCGATGGCGCTTGCGAGGGACGGGACGAGGGCCGCGCCGCCCATGATCCACTTCATCACGGCGAGGGAGGTTTTGTCAGTCTTGCGGAGGGGTTTCATTTTGAGGGTTTGTCGGGTTCTCGACGGCGGAACGGATCGATCCAACAGGGATCATCACTCGCCGGTCTGAGGTTCAACCTTCCGCCGCGCCGGAAGGTTGAGAAGTTGCAATCCAACGGGTTCGCAGTTTCCTGAGCTTACAACCCGGTAAGTTGTTCTTTACCGGATACCGCACCAATCGAGGGAGGAAGCCACCTCATCCCTCTATCAGGGCGTTTCGGGAATGATGCAATCCATCCCCAGATAGAACCTGCTGCCGGTGGCGGCGGAGTTGGATCCATCCACTTCGATCCGCAGTCTGAAACGGCCGTCTTTCGGAGTGAACACGCCGAGATCGATTTCCTCCGCCGGTCTGACGTCCGGGGCGTATCCATCGAATTTCCGTGGCACTGAGAGATCATTCACCTTGAAGCGCAGGATTCCGAAATCGGGAGCCCGGGTGGCGCGCAACTTCAGCCTGCGGGGAGAGGAATCGGCGGCTTTGATCTCGATCTCCAGGAATTCACCCACCGCACCGGCCCTGGCTAACAACTGACTGCCACCGCTCCAGCGCCCGCCGCCGAACGCCTCCATGTCCTGCGGCATCACGGCGAGATCCGGGGAAGAGGCGACCACCTTGAGGTCCTCACACTCGATGGCGCCGGGGATGCGGCCGGCGGCTTGGGCGTCGGCCAGCGTGGGCAGGTGCCGGTTGGCCTCTTCGGGCTCGGGGCGGCGGTTCGAAGCCGCTCCGGGAGCGGCATACCAGTGGGTCGTGGCGGCATAGGTCGGGCGCGTGGGCTTCCATGACATCAGCTCGATGTCGAATGACAGTGATTTCCTGAACGGGATGCCATCCAGATTCCGGCTCCTCGTTAGAATGTTGTAACCCTGGGTCATCGCCTGATCGACGCGGATCTGGTTGGCGAAGGGCGTCTGCATGACGCCGCGCGGGGCGAAGGAATAGCCGTAGTAGTCCTCGGTCCCGGTGCCGAGGTGGGATGGCGTGGATTCGCCGTCCACGCGGATTTTCTCATCACCCTCGCCATACCACGTGGCGACGGGATTGAAGAGCGAGAGCGTGTCGCCGACATAGACTCCGCGGCCGGTGATGTTCACGAAATTCCAGTCGCGGCCCGGAGGGGTGGCGAGTTCCAGCTCCGAATGCCAGGTCGTGTGAAAATGCATGGAGCGGTCATCCCATTTCCACGAACTGATCGTTAGATCCGTGGAAATCCCGACGCTTTGTCCGCCGGTATTGGCAAAAGTGAGCCGCGCGGCTTTCGCATACGGCATGACCCAGCGGCAGACCATGGTGCCATCCGGCCGAACGGTGCGATACCAGCTCGTGAGCGGATTCACCCCCACCCCGCTGCCGAAGAAATCACCGGCCGGGCACCAGACCGAATCTTCGCCATCGAAACGGAATTGCACGATGGTGGACCGGAGCGCGGCGGCCATTTTCGAAGGATCGTCCGTGGTGAGACGGAATTCCATCTGCCGCACCGCAGCCGGCCCGGCAGGCAGGTCGATGTAAGCGGTTTTTCCCGGGGAGAGAGCCCGTTCCAGTGACAATCGTTTGCCTTCGCTCGCGGCAGGCGGGGAGAGCAATCCTTCCGCCACCGTTCCGATCCTTGGCCTGGCGGCTTCCAATCGTGCAGGCGTGAAAGTGCTCACCACGGTCCCCGCCTGATACGTCCGGTAGTTGATCTGATAGTAGCGCGGGCCCTCCCCCGATTCCTCCCACGTCACCTTGCAATGCTTCGCGTAGGGAACCGGCAGCATGAGCGTATTGCCGCCGTTTTCCACCGGGCTGTATCCTGGATGGGGTTGGGCGAGTGGCGCTTCGAGACGAAGATCGCCGGCTAACAAATCGTAGGCTGGAAACGTGAGCGCCGGTTTTTCCTCTCCATCAAGATAGATCCGCAGGGTGCCTTTCTTGTTCTTGATGGTGGTCAGCCAGAAGCGGATGAGGCAGCCCGGCCCGGCCGCATCCATCATCACGTTTTCCCTGCGACCGTCGGTTTCCTCGGTTCGCAGGTATCGGGTGTGGTCGTCATTGGCGAACCAGCCGGGCTGGTCCGGCGCGACGGTGGCGCGGTCGTGGCTGCTGGCCTGGAGACACTTGTATTCCGGATCAGGCCAGCGGGCGACCGATTCGAAATCCACCATCTCGTCCAGCAACGAATCCAAAGTCACCGGACGATCCGCAAAGACGGGCGCGGGAAACAGGCACGCGCCGCACAACAGCAACAGCCGGATTTCCGCAAATCCCCGCCAGCCTTCATTTCGCGATTTCTTCAAATTCACGACAAAGCGTCCGGAATCACCGGATCAGCGGAAAGAACGAAGTCA
The DNA here is from genome assembly GCA_040388015.1 of Verrucomicrobiota bacterium. Taxonomy (GTDB): domain Bacteria; phylum Verrucomicrobiota; class Verrucomicrobiia; order Verrucomicrobiales; family Akkermansiaceae; genus Luteolibacter. The sequence continues at coordinate 30,295 of JAZKCQ010000039.1, forward strand.
CCGGACCGGGGGCTTGCTGAGCTTACCGAACTGCAAGCTGTCAGTTACCAATCCGCCCGGACGCGGTTTCACAAACAGATCCGCCGGAACAGGACGTCCAGCGGGAGCTGCATGCCGATGTAGAAGTCCCCGAACTCGCCGTAGCGTGCGGTGACCTCGTCGAAGCGCATTTCATAAACGATGGCCTTCACATCGATGGTGTCCTTGGCCAGCAGGGTGACGCCCCATTCATACTCGTCGAGACCGGTGGAGCCGGTGATGAGCTGGAGGATGCGGCCGGAGTAAGTGCGGCCGACGCGGGCGTGTCCCGCCATGAGCTTCTTGCGCGCTTCGAAATCCAGCGCGTACCAGTTGTCGCCGCCGTTGCGGCGCTTGGCCATCGGATAGAAGCAGATCACCGGCCAGTCGGGCAGAACCGGATAGAGGCGGTGCTTGAGGTAGTGCGCCATCCGCTCGTCGAACTCCTTCATGCCCGCGACGAATTCCGGCGAGCCTTCGGCCAGACCTTTTTCACCGATGAGCGTTTCCGCGGCGTATTGTTCGCCGGTGGTGGTGTATTCCGAGCCCTCGGTCTGCGAGAGGTAGGAATAGGCCGGGCTGAGCGTGCCGGCTCCGAGCGAGAGCGTGAGCTGTTTCTCGTAGGTGTTCGCCACCTGCAGATCTGCCGTGAGAAGCATGAAGCCGAGATCCGCCTTGGGAGTGGCGATGGAGAAAATCAGAAGGTGGGTGTCGGGCGTGGAGCGGATTTCCTGCACCAGCTCGGTGAGGCGGGTCTTGGCCTGGCGCTTTTCCTCATCGCTGTAGAGCGACCACTGCGAGTGATCGACATGATAGAACAGGTGCATGACGTGCCAGCCTTCGCGGGGCACGAGCGGGGTGACTTCTGGATTGGACATAAAATGGAATTCAGCGGCGGTCGGTGGAAATGTTCATTTCGAAGAGCTTCTTGAACTCGGCGACCGGAGAATTCTCCGTCGGCGCTTCATGCACCTGGATCGTCCAGGGCTTGCTCTGCCCGGTGCGGTAGGCGGCGTGCATGCCCACGTCGTCGAAGCCGGCGGTCGCGCCGATCTCGAGCTTGCTGCCCGCACGGACCAGACGCGTCACCGGGTCGCCGATGAGTTCCCCGTTGCTGTCACGGAAGAACACCCGGATCGCCGCAGGGCCGCCGTCGGCCTGGAGAGTGAGCACCGGCACCAGCTGCGTGCCGCGGCGCACGGTGTCCGAGTCCCCCGGAGCACGCCAGTGGCTGGCAGCGGAGACGATCGTGAGGTGCGTGCCTTTGAGCGGGAAATCATTCTCTTTCACCAGCTCGGAGCCCGTGGGCAGGCGGCTGATCGTATTGAGGAAAACCGTGGTGCCGCCGACCAAGAGCACGGCAAGCAGCGCCACCAGTCCGATGCGCTCGACCTTCGTGAGATTCATCTTGGGAAACCGCGCGGCCGACGGGCCGGCGTTCTTCGCCACCGGGGAAAACTCATCCACCTCCTCCGCAGGCGCGGGCACGGGCGTCTGGGGAACCTCCACCGGGGCCGGCTCCGGGGCGGCCGCAGGAGTGCCCCCGTCTTCAGGCAAAATCTTCAGAACCACCGGCTCATCCACCAGCTCGTCCCAGTGGTCCAGTTCATCAAGACCATCGAGATCATCAAATTCCCTGCCCGGTTTCGACTGCCCCACCACCGGTGCTGCGGAAATCTTGGGACGCTGCTTGCTCACATTCACCTTGATGCTCTCGTCGCCCCCTCCGGCCTTCGCCGATGCCGCATCCTTTTTCGGGCCACCCTTGGTTTTCTCAGGGTCCCTGGGCGCGGGAACCACCGGCCCCGCGGATCTCCTCAAGGGCTGTGGCACCTCCTCCGCCGCACCATCCAGATCATCGAACGCCCACAAATCCGACTCCGTTGTGTCCTTTTCGAGATTTCCCATGTTCGGGCGATGCCGTGGCGGAAGGGACGATCCGTCGGGAGATGAAGGTGGCGTGGGTGTCATGGCGGGAAGCGCGGAAAGGTTTAAATCGGCGGCTCCGGCTTGGCCAGTGCGAAAGCCGATTCCCAAGTTCCGGAAAAATCCAGTTGCATCACAAGCCCGGGAAAGGCATCGAAGGGCCGTAATTTCCTTTATCTACCATGGCTGACCGCGAAGACAAGAATGTGGAAAACGTGCCCGGCAAGTTCTATGTGGACAGCCAGTGCATCGATTGCGACCTCTGCCGCGAGACCGCGCCGAACAATTTCACCCGCGCCGAAGACGAGGGCTACTCCTACGTGTTCAAGCAGCCCGTCACCCCCGAGGAAATCGCCCAATCCCGCGAAGCCATGGAAGGCTGCCCGGTCGAAGCGATCGGCGAGGATGGCGAAAGCTAACCCGCCGGGTCTCATGAAAAAAAAGCCGCCGCGCCCCGGCAAGATCCGCGAGGAAATCCTCCGGGAATGGCGCGGTGCCGAGGAACCGGCGGATCTCAACGCAGGCATCCACCTCGCGCAGAAATTCGTCGCCGCCATCCTGCGCTCCGCCGGCATGGAGGACGGGCTCAATGAGGATCAGGTTCGCGCCACGTGGAAGGAACTCGCCGGCGACTTCATCGCCTCCCACACCGAGCCCATTTCCGTCAAGGGCGGCAACCTCGTCCTCCGCGTCACCCAGCCCGCCCTGCGCTTCCAGCTTGAACAGATGAAGCCCATGCTTCTCAAACGCATCCGCACCCAGCTCGGCGAGGACAAGGTGAAGTCCATCAAGTTCCAGCTCGGATAGGTCCCAACGGAAGATTGACCGCAAAAGTCGCCGAAGGACGCAAAGTTTTAGAAATTGTTGTCATCCCCCCGATCGCGCTTCCTTTCTCATCTCCACTCTTCCTCCGCGACCCTTTGCGACCTCCGCGCCTCCGCGGTAAATCCAAATTTCCCACCCCATGTTCCGCAACCTCATCTTCGACTGGTCCGGCACCCTCGTCGACGACCTCGGCCCCGTCATCGAGGCCACCAATGCCGTGCTCGGGAAATATGAAATCGCCGCACTCGACCGCGAGGGGTTCCGCCGCGCCTTCCGCCTGCCCTACCGCGAGTTCTATTCCGAACTCCTCCCGCACATCCCGCTCGAAGAACTCGAGGCCCACTTCCGCCCCGCCTTCGACGCCGCCGTCACGCCCGTCACCGTCCTCCCCCACGCCCGGGAAAAACTCGAATGGTGCGCCGCCCTCGGCATCCGCTGCTTCGTCCTCACCTCCATGGACACCCTCGCCTTCGAGCGCCAGATGGACGACTTCGGCTTCCGAAAACACTTCGAAGCCACCTACTCCGGCGTCCTCGACAAGCGCGACATCATCCACCGCATCCTCGAGACCCACGGCCTCGACCCCGCCGAGACCGCCTTCGTCGGCGACATGACTCACGACGTCGAGACCGCCCGCCACGGCGGCATCTCCTCCATCGCCGTCCTCACCGGCTACAACCACGCGGAAATCCTCGCCGCCGTCCGGCCCGACATCACCGTCCCCGACCTCGGCGTCCTCCGCACCCTCCTCGACCGCCGCCGCACCTCCACCCGGCCCATCGCCACCGTCGGCGCGCTCATTCACGATGGAAACGGCCACATCCTCCTCGTCCGCACCCACAAGTGGGGAAACCGCTGGGGCATCCCCGGCGGAAAAATCGAACGCGGCGAGCCTTCCACCGACGCCCTCCGGCGCGAAATCCTCGAGGAAACCGCCCTCACCCTCACCGACATCCGGTTCGCCCTCGTCCAGGACTGCATCGACTCCCCCGAGTTCATGCGCCCCGAGCACTTCCTCCTCCTCAACTACGTCGCCCGCGCCACCACCACCCACGTCCTCCTCAACGACGAAGCCCAGGAACACCGCTGGCTCTCCCCCGCCGACGCCCTCGCCCTCGATCTCAACCAGCCCACCCGCACCCTCCTCGCCGAAGCCTTGGAAAACGGCCTTCTGCCCCCTCCGGGAACATCGAACATCGACTGAAGAAGATCCGCCCCCGGCACCTCTCCCTCCTCTCTTGATTCTGGCTTCTTGCCTCTTGATTCTAAACTCCCATGGACACCATCGAGATCCGCCGCCTCCGCGTCACCACCCTCATCGGCGTCCCGGATGAAGAACGCGCCCATGCCCAGACCCTGCTCGTCACCCTGCACATGACCCCCTCCCAAGACTTCGACGGCCTCGCCGACGAAATCTCCCGCACCATCAACTACTACGAGGTCTCACTGGAAATCGAAGCCCTCGCCGCCGCCCGCCCGCGCCGCCTCATCGAGACCCTTGCCACCGACATCGCCAGCCACCTCCTGGGAAACCATTCCCTCAGCCACGTCGCCGTCACCATCGAGAAACACATCCTCCCGAACACCGAGTGCGTCGCAGTGCACATCGAGCGGGGACGGTGATCCCACTCTTTTTCTCGCTGACGCTCCAGTCGGAATTCAGCGAAGTGTTAAGTCGAGATGTATCACGAAGAGAAGCGCGGAGCGCGTAACGGAGTTGATACCATCATCTTGTTGGGATTTATTTTAATTTTCTTAATGTCACGTGAGTCTCGCCGGTATCGGCGATCTTGTGAAATTCCAATGTAAACTGTGATCCGAATATTTCCATCGGTTCATATCCAACTACCTCTGAATAGACAGAATCCCCAAGGTGGTTTTCATAACGCCCAGAGAATACTACAGGCAACTCGTCAGAAATAATTGATAGATCGCCCATAAACTGGATAGATTCGACATCGATATCTCCATGTGGCGTTTCGATTAAGTATCTGTCTTCTGCATTTGGATATTTTGCGTGGACCCGAACTTCTTTCGTGTCTGCATTGGGCACTACATCATTGAAAAGACTTTGGTGTTCGATAACAGCTCTAAACGCGATATTCAAACTGTGATAAGTGTCAGTGCTCGCAACTCGGAGAATAAGGCTGTTCGAATCCGATGCTTTCAATAAACCTCCGATTTCTTCTTTTATCTCTTGTTTAAGAGCGTGTCTGAAAAATAGTTCCAAACGCTTGTTGGGCTGTACATTTCTGTCAGGATCCGGGAGAAACTCGGCATGGCGAGTTATCCAAGCAGTTTG
>JAZKCQ010000040.1:0-46107 GCA_040388015.1 Verrucomicrobiota bacterium
GAATCCACTCTCTTAACTAAACCACAACCGGTCCAAAAATCCGTTGCATCTCACAACGCGATGTCCGGACAGATGCGCCTGAAGACGCCTCCCCACCACGGTATGCCGCTTGCCACGGCGTTCGCGGAGAGGAAGTTCCACCCGGCGTGAAGTTTTGCTCCGGCCTCGGCGGTGAAGGCTCTGCGGTTCGTCGGCGGTTTCCGGGCTTTCAGCCACGCTCACATCCGGCCGCGCCACCGTCATACTCCATCACAAGGTAGTCGCCGAGCGCGTCCGAGCCACGACCCTGGGTGGTCCACCCGTGCTTGCGGTAGAAGGAGAGGGCGGTTTCGTTTTTACTGAGACACTTCAGCCGGTGCGGCAACGGCAGCCACGGCTGGAGACTGCGAAGAAGTTGCGAGCCGACGCCCGCCCGCTGGTGTCCCGGAGCGATATAAAGGTGGTGGATGAAATTCTCCAAGCGCCACACCGAGATGAAGCCGAGCAGGCTCCCGCGGGAGTCTTCCGCGAGATGGACGATCTCGCCCTCGGTCTGGATGGAGAAGTCGGACCGGAGGAACGAGCTCGGATCGCACCAATGGAAGGCCCGGATCCGCGCCTCCAGGAAAAGCTGCTCCAAGGCCGGTGTGTCCGTCTCCATGGCCCGGCGGATGAACGTCGTTTCTCCGGAAGTCATTGAAGGGATTCTTGTCCGAACCCGGTCAGATTTCCATCCGGATTTGTGATGGCGAGGTGTGCATGCCGGAAGTCCGCCAGATTTTCACCACCCCGGGCTTTACCTGCCCTTGGATCCGGTTAGTTTCAGGCCGGCACCGGAACATGGCGGAAACTGAAAAACTCGACACCCTGCAGGCGGTGGAGCTGGCGGAGGGCATCGAAATCCGTCTGCGGATGGCAGGGCCGATGCTTCGCGCCGGGGCGTATCTGATCGATTTTCTGATCCGGGCGGCGGTGTTGCTCGTCGGCGGGATCGCGGTGAACTTCGCGGGCATCGCCATCGGCGGAAAAGTGGCGGGCGGAGTGATGCTGCTGGCGTGGTTTCTCATGGACTGGCTGTATCCGGTGGTTTTCGAAGCGGGAAAACGCGGCGCGACGCCTGGAAAGCGGGCGATGGGTCTGCGCGTGGTGCAGGCGACCGGCTCGCCGATCACGCTCGGCCAGGCGGTGGTGCGGAATTTCCTGCGCTTCATCGATGGCATGCCGTTGTTCACGTATTGCTTCGGGCTGACGAGCTGTCTGGCGACGAAGCGTTTCCAACGGCTCGGGGATCTGGCGGCGGGGACGGTGGTGATTTACGACCGCCTCCCGCAGATGCCTTCCAGTTCGCTGCCGCCGCCGATCGCCGCGGTGCCGTTGCCGGTCGGGTTGACGGCGAATGAGATGCGGGCGCTGGCATTGTTCCGCGAGAGGGCGGGATTGTGGTCGGACGGCCGCCGGGCGGAAATCGCGGATCAGGCTTCGGTGCTGAGCGGGGCGACGGGCGCGGCCGGAGTGAGCCGCCTGATGGCGATGGCGCATTGGATCCAGGAGAAAAGGGGGGAGCGATGACGGCCGGAGACTTCGAATATCAGAACGCGGCGCGCTGGGCGGAATACGAGTCACTCGTTTCCCTGATGGAGAAGGGCCATGCCGGGCCGGAGGCGGAGAAGCTGCCGCGACTTTTCCGCGAGCTGAGCTTGGACCTGTCGCTTGCGGAATCGCGGATGTATGGGACCCGCATCACGGAGCGGCTGAACGAGCTGGTGATCCGCGGCTACGAGCTGATCTATCGAACACGGCGCGGGAGCTGGGAGAACGTCGTGAGTTTCGTGACGGTGAGGTTCCCCCAGGCGGTGCGTGGCGAGTGGCGCTTGTTCTGGCTGTGCAACGCGGTGTTCTGGCTGCCGTTCTTCGCGATGATGCTTTCCGCAAACCACGACATCCGCTGGATCCAGGCGGTGCTCGGCGCGGACGGGATGGCGTCGATGGAACAGATGTACGGCGGCAAGGAAGAGCAGCTTAGCCATCTGCGCTCGGAGTATGGCTCGAATTTCATGATGTTCTGCTTCTACATCTATAACAACGTGGCCATCGACTTCCGGATCTTCGCGGGCGGCATGGCGGCGGGAGTGGGCACTTTGTTTTTCCTGTTATTCAACGGCCTCCACATCGGCGCGGCGGCGGGCTACGTGAACCACGCGTGCAACCCGGAGTCGTTCTGGACCTTCGTGGCGGGGCACTCGTCGCTGGAGCTGCTGGGGATGGTCGTTTCCGGCATGGCGGGAATGCGGCTGGGCCTCGCGATCCTCAGGCCGGGGCGGCTGCCCCGGGTGAGGGCGCTGGTGGAAGCCTCGAGACAAGCACTGCCGCTGATCTACGGCGCGGCGATCATGACCACGCTGGCCGCGGTGGTGGAAGGGTTCTGGTCGGCGCAGGCGCTGCCCTCGAACTTGAAATACACGGTGGGGATCATCGGCTGGATCCTGCACATCGCCTACTTCACTCTGGCAGGAAGGAGGTCCGGCCATGCGCCTTGACACGGTGACGGCGGAGATCCGCCCGCGCAGCGATTGGGAAGCCGTGGACCTGGGCTTCGCCATGGTGCGGCGGAGTTTCTGGCGCTGCATCGCGGTTTGGTGGCTGGCGCTGGGAATCCCCACGGCGATCGGAGCGGTGCTGCTGTGGGACAGGCCGATGCTTTTGTTGGTCCTCTTCTGGTGGGCCAAGCCGGCGGGCTCGCGGATGGTGTTGTTCGAGCTGAGCCGGCGCTTGTTCGGCGAGGAGCCGTCATGGAAATCCGTCTGGCGGGAAATCCCGAGGGCGTGGTGGCGGCGGTTTTTCTATCGATTCCTGTGGGCGCGGTTTTCCCCTTGGCTGCCGGTGACGCTGGCGGTGGAGGATCTGGAAGGGCTGCGCGGGGAGTCCTACAAGCAGCGCTGCGGGCAGGTGGTGCGGCGAGGAGAGGGGGTGGTGATGTGGATTTATTTCCTGTCCGACGTCGCTTCGGTGTGGCTCGGGCTGGGGATTCTAACGATCGTGCTGATGCTGATCCCGGAAGGACAGGACGGCGCGTGGCAGCAAGCGATCGAGGCTTGGGATCCGAGTGCCGCGTGGGACATCCCGCTGCTGGTGATGCGGACGGTGACGGCCTGCGTGATGGCGGCGATGTCGCTGACGGATGTGTTTGTCATCGGTGCGGGCTTCGGCGTTTACATCAACAACCGGACATGGATCGAAGGTTGGGACGTGGAGCTCGCCTTCAAACGGCTGGCCCAGCGGCTGGGGAAGGTGGCGGTGGTGATGCTGTCCTTTTTCATGATCGGCCTGTCCGCCCGTGCCGAGGACTCGAAGTCGCCGGCGGAAGTCATCAAGGAGATCAAGGCGGATCCCGCATTCGTCGTGCATACGGTGACGGAGAAGGTTCCGAAATCATCGAGTCCGGCGAAGTCGCTCAGCGGGACATTTCCCGTCGAGCTGATGGAAGCCCTGATGATGATTTTCGGCGTGTGCGCCGTGGTGCTGCTGGCGGGATTGATCGGCTGGATGATTTGGAAATACCGGCACGTTTTCCTGATGCGTGGAGGTGGCATGATGGAGCTCGGGGTGAAGCCATCCGCGCGGGTGGTGATGGGGATGGAGGTTTCCCCGGACTCGCTGCCCGCGGATGTGCCGACCGCCGCGTGGGCGCTGTGGCAGCAGGGGCGGCATCAGGAAGCGCTTGGGCTGCTGTATCGCGGATCGATTTCCCGGGTGATGGAACTCGGGCGGGTGGAGATCCATGAGTCCGACACGGAGGGCGACTGCATGCGGCGGGTGGAGCAAACCGGAGCGATGGCGCATCCGGATTATTTCCGGGGGATCACCGGGATGTGGATCCGGCTGGCGTATGCGGGAGTGAGCCCGGCGGATTCCGAGGTGCAGGTGGTGTGCCAGCAGTGGCCGTTCGGAGAAGGGAGGGCGCGGTGAGGATTTTTCTGATGCTGCTGGCGGCGCTCGTTCTAACGTCTTGCGACTACACGGAGGTGAAGCGCGAGATCGGCTACAAGGGCAAGGCACGGATCAACCCGTGGCTGGCTGCCGAGCGCTTCTGCGCGCGGTATGAGGGCGAGGTGCGTTCGCTGGCGGCGTGGACCGCGCCGGACATCGACGACGCGGTGTGGTTCGTGCCGGCCTCGCTGTTGAGCAATGAAAGTTTCACCCGCCGCATGGAGGACTGGGTGGAGGAAGGTGGGCATCTGGTGCTGCTGGTGGAGCATGCGAATGCCGAGACCAACGATTGGTCGCGGCATGTGGAGGAGCCGGGATGGCATCCGGCATTGGTGGCGATGCTCGTTGACGTCGGGATCGACCTGAAGGAGGAGAGGACGGGCGGGAAGATGACCGTCTCGCAGATCACCTTTCAGGATGAGTCCTATGAAGTGGATGCGAGTTCGAAAGCCGTGGTGTCCCTCCGTGGCGAGAAGAAGGGAGTATTCGCCTCCGTCGGAAGCGGCGATGGCCGGGTGACGGTGCTCACGGACGGCCGCTTGTTCCGCAACCGGTGGATCGGCGACAAGGATCATGCGGCGCTGCTCGACGCTCTGATAGCCGCTACGGAATATGAAGGGAACATCGGCTTCCTCCGCGGCACCGGGCTGTCGCTGTGGGGGCTGCTGGGCGAGCACCTGTGGCCGGTACTGATCGGGCTCGGCGTCCTCACCTTGCTCTGGCTGTGGAAGAATTTCACCCGCTTCGGGCCGATCGAGGCGGCGGCCGGAGTCTCGACGCTCAGAGGCTACGAGCATCATCTGGAAGCGCTTGGCGATTTCCAATGGAGGCTGGACCATGCGGCCGCGCTGCTGGTGCCGCTGCGTGCGCAGATCGTCGAGCGCGGCCAGCGCATCGCCACGCGTGCCGGACGGCGGGACGAGGATTTTTTCCAGTTCCTCGCGGACCGCGCGGGTCTCACCAAGGAAAGGGTGCACCGGGCGCTGGCCGAAGCCGCGCCGCCCGACTCCGCCATTCTCACCCGCACCGCCGCCGATCTCCAACGCCTGCTCCAAGTCCTTCACTAACCAATTCATGAATCCAGATCCCTACGCCCCCGTTCCCCAGGAAATGCCTCCGGTCCGCAGTCTTACGGAGCTGATCCAGCGGATGCGAGAACAAATCCGCCGGGTGATCCTCGGTCAGGATGTGGTCATCGAGCAGGTCATCGCCGCATTGTTGGCAGGGGGGCATGTGCTGCTGGAAGGCAAACCGGGATTGGGGAAAACCCATCTTGTGACGACCCTGGCAAAAACGTTCGGAGGAGCGTCGGCGCGGATCCAGTTCACCCCGGATCTGATGCCGTCGGATGTGACGGGCTTCCGTTTGTTCGACATGAAGAGCCAGACATTCCAACTCCGGCAGGGTCCGGTTTTCACAAATCTTCTGTTAGCCGATGAAATCAACCGTGCTCCGGCGAAGACCCAGTCGGCCTTGCTCGAAGTCATGCAGGAGCAGCAGGTCACCATCGACGGCGAGACCATGAAACTGACGCCGCCTTTCATGACTCTGGCGACACAGAACCCGGTCGAACATGAAGGAACCTATCCGCTGCCGGAAGCGCAGCTCGACCGCTTCATCATGAAGGTGCTCATCGACTATCCGGTGCGTGAGGCGGAGTGCGAAATCGTCACCCGCGCCGCCGCCGAGACTGCGGGCGGGGCGGGCGGCGGAGTTTCCGTGATCTGCGGCCCCCACGAAATCGTCGCCGCCCAACAGGCGACGGCGGCGGTGCAGGTGGTGCCCGAAGTCGTCGGCTATGCGGTGGCTCTTGCCCAGGCAACGCGGGAATCGAGATCAATTTCGCTCGGAGCGGGAACCCGCGGCGCGATCAGTCTGGTGAAGATCGGCAAGGCGTTCGCCGCGCTGGACGGCAGGGGATTCGTCACTCCTGACGACATCAAACGCGCCGCGCTGCCGGTATTGCGCCACCGCGTGCAGCTCACTCCGGAAATCGCGATCAGCGGTCAGGATGTGGATGATGTTTTAACGGCCATCGTGGAGAGCGTTCCCGCACCGAGGCAATAATTCCATGAGCCCCACCTTCCGCCTGCTGGTGCTGTCCTCGCTGTGGTTGCTGCTTGCGGCCATCGCCGTGGCGGTGCCGTCGCTGATGCAGCCATGGCTGTGGCTCGGCGGAGTGATCGCGCTCGTGGTGCTGGCGGATGCGGTGATGGTCAGGGTGTGGAAGCCGCTGGATTTGCAACGCCGCTTGCCCGGCCGGTTCGCGCTGGGGGAGGCGGGGGAAGTGCGGTTGATTTTGAGAAACGAAAGCGGCCGAGCGGCCCGAGTGAAGGTATTCGACGGTATCCCGCAGGGGGCTGTCGCGCCGACGCTGCCTTGGTCGGGCGCGGTGCCGCCGCAGCGGGAAATCCGGGTGTTTCATCCGGTGACGCTGTCGGAGCGCGGCGAGGCGGTTTTCAGTCCGGTGCAGGTCAGACGGGTTTCGTTGATGGGATTTTGGACACAGAAAACGCTGCATCTGTCGCATGAGACGGTGAAGGTCTATCCGAATTACGAGCCGGTGATCCGATTCGCCCTGCTCGCCATGCAGCATCGGGAAAGTCCGATGGGAATTGTCCGCCGGCCGCGTGCGGGATCGAGCCGGGATTTCCACCAGCTCCGCGATTACCGCGATGGCGATCCTTTGGGGCAGATCGATTGGAAGGCCACTTCGCGCCGCCAGACACTGATCAGCCGGGACTATCAGGAACAGCGGAACCAGTCGGTCGTGTTCCTGCTGGACACCGGCCGGCGGATGCGTGCGCTGGATGGAGGGGTGCCGCAGTTCGATCACATCCTGAATGCGATCCTGCTGGTTTCCCACGTGGCGCTGCGGCAGGGCGACCAGGTCGCGGTCAAATCCTTCGGTGGATCGGATCGCTGGCTGCCGCCGGTGAAGGGATCGCATGCGATGCCGGTGTTGCTGAACCATCTTTACGACTATCAGACGACGGCCGCGCCGAGCGATTTTTCCGGAGCGGTCGAGCAATTGATGGCACGCCAGCGCCGTCGCTCGCTGGTGATCCTGCTGACGAACCTGCGGGGTGAGGACGGCAAGGAACTGGTGCCCGCCTTGCAGGTTATGAAATCCCGCCATCTCGTCCTGCTGGCCAGCATGCGCGAGCGGGCGGTGGAAAACGCCATCACTGATCAGGTGGATTCGTTTTCGTCCGCGCTAAAATTCCTGGCGGCGGATCGCTACGTACACGAGCGCCGGGAGATCCTGGCCACGCTCGGAGCTCTGGGGATTCTGACGCTGGATTCCACCGCGCAGGAGTTCGCGGTGGCACTGGCAAACGCCTATTCCGACATCAAGGCGGCGGGAAGGATTTGAGAGGAGCGTGTACGCGATTGCGTGATGGCGATATGGCCGATTTGTGGCACTCTCGCCTGCGTAAGGGATAGCACAACAACAGCCCCCCAAAGGGCCCACGGGCGTCGGAACTAGGGATCCGACGCCCGTGGTCATTTTCAGGCGTAATGGATTGGCCGGCAATGATTTCCGGTAATAGGAAAATTCCAGCATTACGCGATCGCGTAATGGCGATGTGGCCGATTTCTGACATGGTCTCTTGCGTAAGGGATAGCACAACAAAAGCCCCCCAAAGGGCCCACGGGCATCGGAACTAGGGATCCGATGCCCGTGGTCATTTTCAGGCAGGAGAGGAATGGCGGGAGTGAGGGGATCTCTTTCCCCAAGTCTTGAAATCACATGAAGTTTGACAATCCGCCCTTCGCGGTTCCATTCACCTTCTCATGTCCGACCGCTGCCCTTTCCGCCAGATTCTCATCCGTTCCCGCATGTTCCGCCTGCTGCCTGTGCTGGCGGTGTTTTCCTTCGCCAGTTGCACCACGGTGCCGGAGTTGGGCGGATTGGTGGACAGGGGCGGCACGAGCGGCCGGAAAATTGTGGTGAGTTTGAAATCCCAACGTGCGGATCTTTTCCACCGTGGGAAGTTGGTGGCGACTTCTCCCATTTCCTCCGGTCGGGAAGGAAAAGCGACCCCGGTCGGGAAGTTCCAGGTGATTGAGAAAGACATCGACCACCTTTCGTCCCTTTATGGGAACTACGTAAAGGGCGGGAAAATCGTCAAAGAGAACGTGGACATCCGCAAAGGCGGGCGTCCTGCCGGCAGCAAGTTCCAGGGCGTGCCGATGCCATACTTCCTCCGCTTCAACGGGGCCTACGGCCTGCATGCCGGAAACATTCCCGGTTACCCCGCGTCGAGCGGTTGTGTCCGGCTGCCGAAGCGTCAGGCCAAGCGCTTTTATGATGCGGTGCGATTGGGAACTCCGGTCGTGGTCCAGCGTTGAGACCAGGCTGATTTCCTAACGATCGCAACTTGGAATTCCGATTCCAAGCGCCATCGGGCTTCCCGCATCCACACGATTTTCAGCAGAATCCGCATGCGCCGGATTCATGCGTCATCCACTCGAAACGGAGTGATGCGGCAAACCCTTGATTCCATCAAGACGGCCAGCAAAATCATTCATCGCAGGCAGTTTCAGCTAGGCAATTTGGGAAAACTAAGTATCTTCGTAGAAACCCAAAAATCATGAAATACGACGTCTTTCAACTGCCTGAATCTCATCAGCAATTGCTCGATGAGACGCCCGAACCTCAGAAAGTTCAGGTGATTCTTCTGGATGCGGACGACCTCCCATTGGCACGCGGAACGGCGATTCTGCCTCTACTCCTCGGTGTGGGGGTCTTCTGGCCATGCTGCCCGATGCCCGGGCCGAACCGGCTTGCTGCGGCGAAGTGCTTCACTTTGCCAACCGGCGAGATTCTGAAACTCAAGGAAATGACCCTCTGCTCGGGCAGCCCGCCTCACTACGACTTCTGGGTCTGCCAACCCTAGTGGATCGAAGCCAACAAACCCGCGCCATGCTCCCCACGCTGCGATGGCGGCGGAGGAGCTGGCTGAAATTCCGGGCTTGAATCTCAGTGCGTCCCTACCGGAGTCGATGCCGCTTCGTGGAGTTCTTCGGCGGCTTCGAGTTCGGCGCGTTCCTTGGCGATGACTCGGACGAGCTTGAGACTGGTTTCCTCCCAGTTGGCCAACAGCTTCTTTGCTTGGACGCTGCCGGTTTTTTCAAGGTGCTGCTCGATGAGCGCCTTGATCTCGGCGAAATCCTGAGGACGGCGGACGGGTAGCGCCACGACCATCTCGGAGTTGACCCGGGAGAAGAATTTCCCGTCCACATCATAGACATACGCCGTGCCGCCGGACATGCCGGCACCGAAGTTTTTCCCGGTCTTGCCAAGAATGGCGACGGTGCCGTTGGTCATGTATTCGCAGCCATGATCGCCCACGCCTTCGACGACGGTGATCGCTCCCGAATTCCGGACCGCGAAGCGTTCGCCGACGCGGCCGGTGGCGAAGAGCTTCCCACCTGTCGCACCATAGAGGCAGGTGTTGCCTGCGATGGCGTTGGCGGCGGCTTCGAATTTCGCATCTTCGGAAACGCGGATGATGATCTCGCCCGCGGCCATGCCCTTGCCGACGTAGTCGTTGGCCTCGCCGATGAGTTCGAGTTTCAAGCCGGCGACCAGGAAGGTGCCGAACGATTGGCCCGCGCTGCCACGGCAGGTGATGTGGATGGAGCCTGCTGCCAAGCCGCGGTCGCCGTGGACCTCGGCGATGCGCCCGGAAAGCCGGGTGCCGATGTTGCGGTTCGTGTTGATGACGTCGTAACTCAGTGCGACCGGCGGGCGGTCCGGCAGGAGTTTGACGGCATCGCTAATTTCCTGTGGCACGGAACCTTCGCCGTATTCAGGAGACTCCGGTGCCTTTGATTTGGAAATGACCTCCACCATGTCATCCAGGATCTGGAGATCGAGTTCGGGTTTGGTCAGACCGTCATTGCGAACCTTCGCGCAGATGCGGGAAATCGATGCGGCATCCTTGCCGGTGTGCGCGGCGAGGTCGGGCACCACGTCCTTGAGCAGGGCGGAGAGATCGAGTGTGTTCGCTTTCGGATGGTTCGGGATGTGGCGCTGCTTGAGGAATTCCGTGCGCCCGATGAGTTCATCGAGCGAGCGGACTCCGAGCTTGGCCATGTAGGAACGCGCTTCGTCCGCGACGGCGGTGAAGTAGTTGATGACCATTTCCGGCGTACCCTTGAACTTGGCGCGGAATTTCGGGTCGGTGGTGGCGATGCCAACCGGGCAGGTGTTGAGGTGGCACTTGCGGACGTAAACGCAGCCCATCGCAATCATGGCCGTAGTTCCGAAATTGTATTGCTCGGCTCCCAGAATCGCCGCGATCACCACATCGCGGCCGTTGCGGATGCCTCCATCGGTGCGGAGGACGACGCGGTCGCGAAGGTTGTTGATGAGCAGCGTCTGCTGGGCCTCGGCAAGACCAAGTTCCCAAGGTGACCCGGCATGCTTGGTGGAGGAAAGGGGAGATGCTCCTGTGCCTCCGTCATGTCCGGAAATAAGGATGTTATCTGCTGACGCTTTGGCACATCCGGCTGCAACTGTGCCGACGCCAGACTCAGCCACGAGCTTCACGGTGATCCTTGCGCGGGGATTCACTTCCTTCAGGTCGTGAATGAGCTGTGCGAGGTCTTCGATGGAGTAAATATCGTGATGCGGCGGCGGCGAAATGAGCTGAACGCCGGGCTGCGTGTTCCGCAAACGGGCGATCAGCGCGTTGACCTTGTGGCCGGGAAGCTGACCACCTTCACCAGGCTTGGCGCCCTGAGCCATTTTGATTTCCAGCTCATCCGCGTTGACGAGGTAGTAAGCCGAGACGCCGAAACGTCCGGATGCAACCTGCTTGATGTAGGAGCGGGCGAAATCGCCATTCGCGTAAGGCTTGTAGCGCACCGGATCCTCACCGCCCTCACCGGAGTCGGACTTGCCGCCGATGCGGTTCATGGCGATAGCCAAGGTCTCGTGAGCCTCGGGAGAAAGCGCTCCGAGCGACATTGCGGCGGTCGTAAAGCGACGGCGGATCGACTCCATTGGCTCGACCTCTTCGATCGGGATGGGGCCGCTTGCAGCGGGCTCAAATTCAATGAGGTCTTTGATCGCTACAGGTTTGGTTTCCAATGCAACACGCACATATTCCTCGTAATCCTCGGCCTTTCCGGATTTCACGTAGGTGTGGAAATTCTTGATCACTTCGGTGGTGTAAACGTGGCGCTCGCCCGACTTGCGATAGCGGTTATAGCCCGGGTCGCCAAGGTCAAGCGAACCGCCGTCTGCAACGACCGTTTCGAACGCAGCCTTGTGACGGATGATCGACTCATCCGCGATTTCCTCGAAACCGACACCGCCGATTTTCGACGGCACGCCAGTGAATGAAAAATCAACAACTTCCTTGCCGACGCCGATCGCCTCGAAGGTTTGCGCGCCTTGGTAGGAGTTGAGCACAGAAATGCCCATCTTGGACATAATCTTGAGGATGCCCTTTTCCAATGCCTTGCGGTAGTTGGTCATCGCCTTGGCGGCGGTGATGTCGAGCTTGCCCTTTCCTGCATCCGCCGCGACGAGCTGACGCACGGTGGCATAGCCGAGATAAGGGCAGATGGCCGTCGCGCCGAAGCCGAAACAGCAGGCGATCTGGTGCACGTCGCGAACTTCGCCGGATTCGACGACCAAGGACGCACGCATCCGCTTGCGGATCCGGGTGAGGTGATGGTGGATCGTTCCGATGGCCAGCAGCGCGGGAATGGGAATGCGCTCGGCCGAGGTGGCACGATCCGAAAGAACGAGGATGTTGCGGTTTTCCTGCACGGCGGCCTCCGCTTCGAGGCAGAGTTCGTCGAGACGCGCCTTCATTCCGGCGGCCCCGCTGGCGGCAGGCCAGGTGCAGTCGAGCGTGATGGCGGGGAAGCCCTGTTCGTCGAGGTGCTTGATCTTTTCAAGCTGGTGCTCGAAGAGGATCGCGCTGTCGAGACTGACGGTGTTGCAATGCTCGGGAGTTTCCACGAGCAGGTTGCGCTCCGGTCCGAGGCCGGCACCGAGCGACATGACTGCCCACTCGCGGATCGGGTCGATCGGCGGGTTGGTGACTTGGGCGAAGAGCTGCTTGAAATAGGTGTAGAGCAACCGCGGATGCGTCGAAAGCACCGCCAGCGGAATGTCATCGCCCATGGAAAAGACCGCTTCCTGTGCGCCCTTGATCATCGGCGGGAACACCATGTCCAGCTCCTCCAACGAGATGCCGTGAGCGACCTGCTGGCGCGAGAGGTCGAGTGGCGCGAAATCGATTTCCGGCACGTGGGCCTTCGGTGAAACGAACTTGCAAAGCTCGACCTGCTGCTCGTCGATCCAGCGACGGTAAGGCTGCTGCTTCGCAAGCTCGTTCTTGATCTGTTGGTCGTATTTGAACTCACCCGTCGCGGTGTTCGCGGAAATCATCTGGCCCGGTCCGAGGCGGCCCTTGCGGATGATGGTCGAGTCCTCAAGCACCACGGCGCCGGCTTCGGAACCGATGTAGAGGATGCCGTCGTCGGTGATCTTGTAACGCGAAGGGCGGAGGCCGTTGCGGTCGAGCGAGGCGCAGAGCTTCGTGCCGTCGGTGAAGACGAGGCCGGCCGGACCGTCCCATGGCTCGGAAAAGGAGCGGGTGTATTGATAGAACGCGCGGAGTTCGTCCGAAATGTCCGCGTCGTTTCGATAGGCGGGCGGCACCAGCATGCACATCGCGTGCTCCGGCGAGCGGCCTGATAGAATGAGAAGCTCCAGCGCGTGGTCGAGCGAGGCGGAGTCGGACTCGCCGTGACGGATCAGGTTTTTCACCAGCTCGATGTCGTCACCCCAGACCGGGGATGCGAAGAACTCCTCGCGCGAGGTCATCCAGTTGCGGTTGCCTTCGACGGTGTTGATCTCGCCGTTGTGGCACATCATCCGGAACGGCTGGCCGAGCGGCCAGGCGGGGAAGGTGTTGGTGGAGAAACGCTGGTGATAGAGCGCGATGGCGATCTGGTAATCCGGATCGGCGAAATCCAGATAGAACGCTCGCAGCGCCGCCGGCATGGCCAGCGCCTTGTAGGAAATCAGGCGGCTGGAAAACGACGGCATGTAGAAGCCGTGGATTTCCTTCGTGCGGTGCTCGATCTCCCGGCGGCAGAGGTAGAGCTGGCGCTCGAAGGTATCGGCGTCCATGTCTTCCGGCCGGGACATCAGCAGATGCTCGATCTGTGGACGACTGGCGAGAGCGATTTTCCCAAGGGCGTCGATATCAACCGGCACCTCGCGCCAGCCGATGTTGCCGATACCCCGCTTGTTCGTGATATCCGCGGCAAGGCTCTTGATGTTCGCGATGGAGTCCGGCTTGTCTTGAGGGAAAAAGAAAACACCGACAGCCAGATCACCTTCGTTTTCCACGGTGAAGCCGAGTTTCTCCGCAGCCTTGTGGAAAAGCGGGAAGGGGATCTGGGTTGTGACACCCGATCCGTCTCCGGTTTTCATGTCCGCATCGACCGCACCGCGGTGGGTCATGCAGCAGACGGAAGTGAGCGCGTAATCAAGGACCTTGTAGCTCCGTTTTCCTTGCAAGTGGGCGATGGCGCCCATGCCACAGTTGTCATGTTCTTGCGAGAGCCGGTGCAATGAGCCGGCGACCAACGGGGTGCTTGAGTGGTAAAACGCGTTCATGGAAATCAGGAGGTCCCCGCCAGAAGTGAAACCCGCGGCAGGGGGGCGGAATAAACGACAGGGATCCTTGACTGCCAAGCAGGAATTGTGCCTGTGGCCCATCAGCCGCAACTTTCCCTTGCCCGCAAACGATGGCGCAAACCAAGCCCGCGCCGATCAGAATTCGCCTGCGGATTCCTCCGGCGGCAGCAAGCCCCGATCCACGAGGAACCGGTCGGCCGCGCCGATGGTCAGCTCGAAATTCTTGTGGCTGACGTTGAAGTTGAAAAAACTGTGATCCGCCCGCACGAAATCGATGAGTTCGCAGGAATTTCCGCGCCAGCGCATCCGGCGGCGGAATTTGTCCACCTCCTCGAAAGGCGTGATGCGGTCGGATTTCCCATGGAAAAAAAGCATCGGCGGCAGCTTGCGGCGGATGAGATTGGTCGGACTGAGGCGTTTGGCGGTTTTCGCATCAGGGAAACGATCCATCGCGGGACCTTTCGCCGCGGTGTTGATCAGCGTGCTGAACAGGATGAGCGCCTGCGGAAAGCAGTCGACGCCATCGACCGGCGGCAGGTCCTTGGCCTTGGGCATGGTCGCCAGCAGCGCCAGATAGGCACCACCGGCAGCGCCGCCGACGGTGATCTTGTTGGGATCGAGATTGAAGGTGTCGGCGTTGTGACGCAGCCAGCGGATGAGTTCGCGCGCGTCCTCGATCGCCTCTAACGGACCCGTGCCATGCTTCGCGGAGGTTCGCGTTTCCGCCGCGACGGCCACCGCGCCGCGGGCGGCGAAATGCAGGCAGTGAGGGACAAACTGGGTGGGTGTCGGAGAATCCCAGAAGCCGCCATGGAAGAACAACACGACCGGGCGGGGGACCCCGAGGTCTTTCTCGGGAAGGAAAAGGTGGGCCAGAACGTCGCCCTCGGGGCGTTGTTCGTAAACGTAGGTAGAAGCATCCTTCAAAATCTCACGATCGCGCGCCTCGCCAATCGGCGCCACTCTCTGCAAAATACTGCTCATAGGAGAAACCTGCCGCCCACAATCGAATCGGCCTGCAATTTGTTTGTTGTGGGAACGCCCGTCTTGTCCAATCGTTTCGCCGATGAATCGAATAATTTTCGCGTTTTCATTGATGCTGGCCGGCCTAGCAGCCGCTCAGGACAATCTGCGCCCGTCGCTGGAAACGACCTACAGCGCCTGGCGGGAGGCGATGATCCGGCGTGATGTCTCCGTCTGGCAGCGCGTCACCGCGGAACACCGCCGGATCGAGGTCCGCAACCGCATCACCTCGGAAAAACAGCCGTTTCCCGCGACGGTATTCAACCTGCCTGCTCCGCCGCCATCCCTCAATGGTCTCAAATTTCTGGAAGCCAAACAGAATGGCGCGACCGCCAAGGCATCTTATTTCGGGAAGGTCGACTTCGGCGTGGGAGGTGAGCCGACGGAGAATCTGCTCGTTTTATCCTTCGTCAAAGGCAACGGCGGATGGCTCTACGACCGAGCGGATTTTGTCAATCTGACCGCTCTCGCCGCCGTCCGGAAGGAGCTTGCCGCCGGCGATCTCAAGTATCTCAAGGAAACTCCGGAAGCCCAGCCGAGCGGAGTGGTCCCGCCAACGCCGATCGCCGCGAATCCCGCCAAATACGTGGCCAAGGTTTATGTTTTTTGCCCGGGACGCGAGGTGCAGGTTCAGATTAACAAAATCAGCCGACACCGGTTTGCGAATGCCAAGGAAGCGGAAATTGTCATCGGCGGTGCACAGGAAGGCCCAAATGAAGTCCAATATTCCACCAAGAAGCTGGATGGCGGAACCGGCAAGGAAGTGATGACCATCCGGGTGTATCTGATGTCGGAAGTGGCCGGAGCGAAGCCGGTCAAAGCATTCGAGTACCAACTTGCCGCCGGAGAAGCGGCGAAGCCGTTCGGCACCGGGACATTCAACTTGGACGCCGCCACCGCGGCGAAACTGGTGGGGCGCTGAGGCGGAGACAGTGGACACCGAACATTGATTTGAATTCCATCGCGGGAAAGGCTCACAGCCACCGCTTAAAGACAGCATCTTTGACTCCGCATTACATATATTGTAACAAGTTTTAAATCGGCAGTTCGTCCCATTTGAATCGGATGACTGGTAACCCGCGTCTTGCGGTCGGAAGTTTCATGAATTTGGCGGCAATCGATGATCAAGAGCCATCGACAAGATTCTTTCTCATTCCTAGTATCCGGCACATGCGACGACTCATTCTGCCGATCTTTTATGTCCTGAGCCTAATGGCCACCGGAGCTCCCGAAGCGGAAAAGCCTGCTGAGGTCCCCAAAAAAGAAGAACCACCGGCCAAAGTCGTCGAACCGGTGACGCGTGAATCGAGCGTGACGATCGACGGAAAAAAGATCCCGTATAAAGTCACGACCGGCAAACTCCAGCTCAAGGAAGACGACGGAAAAGCCCGCGCTTCGATTTTCCACGTCAGCTACGAGCGGACGGATACGAAGGACGCGGCGGCACGTCCGGTGATGTTCGCTTTCAACGGCGGCCCGGGTTCCTCGGCGGTGTGGCTGCATATCGGCGTGCTGGGCCCGAAAATTGTCAAACTTCCGGGCGATGGCACCCAAGCTCCCTTTCCACCCGTGCGTCTGGTGGAGAACCCCCTGAGCGTTCTGGATGTCTGCGATCTGGTTTTCATTGATCCGGTTTCCACCGGCTACAGCCGGGCGGAGAAGGACGTGAAACCCGGTGATTTTCACGGACTGGACGAGGATATCGAATCGGTCGGCGATTTCATCCGCCGCTGGGTCAGCGAGCATGACCGTTGGTCGTCGCCGAAATACATTCTGGGAGAATCCTACGGCGGCATCCGGGCGGCCGGTCTCTCCAGCCACTTGCAGTCCCGCTATGGAATGAGCCTCAACGGCGTGGTGATGCTCTCGACGCTGATGGATTTCGCGACGCTGCAACCGGCCCCCGGAAATGATCTGGCATATCAGGTTTTCCTGCCATCCCTCACCGGTGTGGCTCATTTCCACAAGAAGATCCAGGGCGACCGCGACGCGTTGGTCAGGGAGAGCACCGAATTCGCCTTCGGAGAATATGCCGCGGCGCTGCTCAAAGGTACTGATCTGGATGCGGCGGCACGCACGGCGATTGCCGGGAAACTGGCGCGCCTGACCGGCATTGATGCCGCTATCTGGCTGGCACACGACCTGCGCCTCGGGGCGACGCTTTTCCGAGGCGAGCTGCTGCGCAAGGAGGGAAAGGTGTTAGGCAGGTTCGACGGCCGGGTCGCTTGGGACGCGACGGACAAGGGTTCGGCCGCTCCTGAATACGACCCGTCGTATTCCCTGGCCTACGGTGCCTTCGCCACCGCCATGCTGGACTATCTGGGGCGCGAACTCGGCTACAAGGAAGACCAGCCCTACGAGATCCTCACCGGCAAGGTCCAGCCGTGGCACTGGAATGCCACCAATGAGGTGGTCAATGTCAGCGACCGTCTCGCCACCGCCATGAGGGACAATCCGCATCTCCGCGTTCTTGTCATGGGCGGTTATACGGATCTGGCGACTCCGCCGGAAGGTGTCGCATACTCGGTGCGTCATATGTTGGATCTGCCGGAAAATGTCAGGAAGAACATCTCGACCACCTTCTTCGACGGAGGTCACATGTTCTATCTGAATCCGCCGGATCTGATCAAGTGCCGGTCGGACATCGTCAATTTCATCCAAGCGGGGAAACCCTGACCATCATGCAGGATCCGTTCGCCGGAAACTCCCCCGCCCCGCCTCCCCTGCCCGCGGCCCTTCCTCCCCCGCTGGATCACGCGGCTTCGGGAGGATGGGTGTCAGAGGAGGACAGGACCCTCGGCATGCTTTGTCATTTGTTAGGAATTTTCACGGGATTCCTGGGCCCCCTGATTCTTTGGCTGGTGAAAAAGGATCGCAGCGCTTTCGTGAATCACCATGGACGCGAGGCTCTGAATTTCCAGCTCACGATACTCATCATCTTCATCGCCCTGGGCTCGGCGACGATCGTCCTGTTGTTTGTATTCGTGGGATTTTTCCTGATTCCGGTGATCCTTGTGCTGCAGGTTCTGGCGGTCGTTGCGGAGGTTATGGCGGCGGTTGCCGCGCAGAAAGGCGGTTGGCATCGATATCCTTTTTGCCTGCGTTTGGTTTGATCGGTCGATTGCGGCGGCATGATTGGCCCTCATGCTCCGGTGGAAAACGCTTCACTCATTATGCACGATGACGGCGTGAAATGGCAGGCCACGCGCTACATGGGATTCATCGAGTGCCATCAAGCTCGCATAGAACCACACATCATCCATGAAGACCAAACTCGCATTGTTTTTATCCACCGCCGGCCTGCTTCACGCGGGATCGCCCGACCTGGAAACCACGATCGCTCCCAAGCCCGAGCCTTGGATCAAGCCGGTCATAGACATCCGCGCCCGTTATGAATTCGGCGATGTCGACGGCTTCGATCCCTCCCACGCTCTGACCTTCCGCGAGCGTTTGGGCTTGAAAACACAGGCCTGGAACGGTTTCAGCGCCCTGATCGAAGGGGAATTCAGCCAAGCCGCCATCGATGACTACAACGGCGGCGCAGGCCCGGGTGCGGAGCCTTTCGACCCGGCCAACACCTCCATCTTCGACCCCGAAACGAACGAACTGAACCAAGCCTATCTGCAATACGAAGGCTACGACACCACGGCCAAGGTCGGACGGCAGAAGATCATCTATGACAACGCCGCATTCATCGGCAATGTCGGCTGGCGTCAGAACGAGCAGACCTATGACGCCCTCTCGCTGGCTAACAAGTCAATCGACGGCCTCACCCTGAACTATGCCTATGTGAATCAGGTGAACCGCATCTTCGGCTCGGACGCGGACTCCGCCATCGGATTCCTGCCGGGATTCACCAATGTGGAGGACATTGCTTCGGACGTCCACCTCTTCAACGCATCCTATGCGGGGATCAAGGGGCTGACCCTCGGTGGTTATGCCTATATCATGAACTTCGAGGATGTCGGAGCATGGGATAACAACACCTTCGGCGTCAGCGCGAAAGGCGCGCTCGGCGGCATCATGCTTTACGGCGAGCTCGCCTATCAGGACAAGGCGGGGCTCCTCGGTGAGGAGGACGCCTTCTACGGGCATGCCACCGCGACGAAGTCCTTCGGCTCGCAGTCGCTGACACTCGGAATCGAGCATCTCGACGCCGGCTTCAAGACACCGCTTGCGACGGTCCACACGTTCAATGGATTCGCGGACGTCACCGACGGCGGCCGGATTTCCGGCGCGCAGAACGGACTCACGGATCTTTACGTTTCGCACACGATTCCGATCTTCTTCGGCATCAAGTGGATGAACGCGCTCCATGCCTTCGGCGATGACGAGATCTCGGATGGCTACGGCTGGGAGTTCGACTCGGTGCTGACCAAGAAATTCGACGACAACTTCACCGCCATCGCCAAGTTCGCCCAATTCGAATCCGAGGGAGACGCCTACACCGGTGGCAGCGCGGGACTCGCGCTTCCGACCGCCACCCGCGTTTCGATCGAACTCAACTACACCTTCTGACGATTGGTTTCGTCGGTTGCTGCTGAACGGGTCATTTCGGTCAAACGAAATGGCCCGTTCTTCATTTCACTCGGTAAGGCTCGCAGGCATCGCGGCGAATGCCATCTCGCACAGTCCGATGAAGGCTTCCTCCACCAGGCTCGGCTCACGCTTCGGCGAGTGGAAAACCCCCCATTCGCGTTCGATTCCGGGCTCGTCGATATTGACGACTTTGAGACTGCCCTCCGCGATTTCACGGGCTGCGACCCAAGGTGCGACGATGCCGACACCGATGCCGAGTTTGGCCATTTCCTTGATCGCCTGCATGTCACCCAGGACCAGCGGCTTTTTGCCCCGCCCGCCCTTTTGCTCTAACCATTCTTCGATCAGACGGTGGGTCTCGGTGGCTTTGGCATAGATGATGAACTGATGATCATTGATCGACCCCAGCACCAGTGAATGATCGGCAGCCCAAGGATGAAACGGAGAAACCACGAACGCCAGGCGATCCTTGAACATCGGCCGGTAGCCTTCGTCCCCACGCCCCCGCGGCTTCAGGCCGACCACGAGATCCAGGTCGGCTCCCGAAAGCCGGTCCAGCAAAACGGTCGTATCTCCCGCTTCGATGACGGGTTCGCATCTCGGAAAGCAATCGCGGAATTCACGCAGCACCGATGGAATCAAAAAGTGGCAGAGGCTGTGGGGCGCGCCGATCCGAATGCGGGTTTGCCCCCAGCGGCGCAGGCCGTCGAGATCTCGGCTGGCCTGTTCGAGTTCGAAAATCACGCGTTTGCAGCGCCGCAGCAAAAGCTCGCCCTCGGAGGTGACCGCAATTCGCTTCCCGGTGCGGTCGAGCAGGCGGCATGAAAGTTGCTCTTCCAGAGTTCTGAGTGAATGACTGACAGCCGATTGCGTCACGAAAATCCTCCGTGCGGCAAGCGTGAAGCTGCCCTCTTCCACCACGGCCACAAACGCCCTCAACTGTCTCAAATCCGGAACCCACTCCATAATGAACGACTTTCATCGAAAGTCTGTTTTCAATGAGCAGTGCTTGTGCCAAATTGTCACCTTTGGCACTCCATACGCTTATTCATCGGCATGGAAGATCGGACACGCCAGGCCAAAGGAAACCACCCGATCCGGCTTGGATTCGTACCCTTGAGTGACAGTGCGCCGATCGCCGTTGCCAAGGAAACCGGGATTTTCGAACGCTACGGGCTGAATGTCGTCCTGTCCCGCGAACTGGGCTGGGCGAGTGTTAGAGACAAGATGTTCTATGGGGATCTGGATGCGGCGCAATCGATCGCCGGCATCGCGTTCGCGCTGGGCATGGGGTTCAGCGAGCTGCGCTGCGATGTCGCAGTACCGCTCATTCTCAATCTCCACGGAAATGCGATCACCCTGTCGACCGATCTGAAGCCTTCGGAAATCGGCAAAGGCGAGGGACTTCAATCCTACCTCACCCATTCTTGGAAAAAGGACCGTCCGTTCACCCTGGCCGCGACCCATCGCTTCTCCTCCCACCACATCCTGCTCTATCAATGGCTCAGGAGATACGGCCTGTCCGCTCCTGCGGATGTGGAGATCATTTTCCTGCCGCCTCCCCTCATGCCCCGCCATCTCAAGGCGGGACATATCGACGGCTATTGTGTGGGCGAACCTTACAACTCCGAGTCCATCCTCAGCGGCATCGGCTGGTGTCCCGCCACTTCCTCGGATCTTTCGCATGGTCACCCGGAAAAGGTCCTGCTCGTTTCGGGGAAATTCCTGCGCGAGCGGAAGGATGAATCCACCGCATTGGTTGCCGCCCTGCTCGACGCCTGCAAGCTTTGTCAGGACTCCGGTTTCCGCAACGACATGGTGTCGATCCTCGCCATGAAGGAATACACCGGAGTTTCGGAGGATGTCCTGCGCAACAGTCTCGGCGGCCAGTTCAATATGGGGTCCGGTCCTGCAAGCGCCGCGGCGTTTCATGTGTTTCATGGTGAATCTGTGAACAGGCCCACCGTGGAGAAGGCATCATGGGTTCTCGCCGGACTTCGCAGTATCGGCATTCTTCCCGATGTGACCGCCGGCTCCCTTTCCCGCATCTATCGGGAGGATCTGTTTCATGCCGCCACGCTCTGTTCCTCAGGCGCATGAGCTGATCTCATCTCCATGATGAGGATACATCTCTCCGATTAATTCCATAAAATCTCAGTTGGCATCCATGCCGCTTTACAAACGGACGACACATCCACTCGACCATGGAACCAAACCTATCACTATCCCGCCGGAAATTTCTTTCCGTATCCACCCGGACCACAGCACTCGGACTTCTTGCCTCGGGACTTCCCGTAGGTTGGGTCGGTGCCCAGACCGCGAGCGACGCGCCCGAGTCACCGAATGTCAACTTCGGCATCATCGCCCTAACGGACTGCTCGCCGATCGTCATCGCCCATGAGAAAGGGCTTTTCAAAAAATACGGCATCAACTCCACCGTGACCAAGGGTGCGAGCTGGGCCGCCATCCGCGATTCGCTTTCCAACGGCGACATCCAGGCGACCCACATGCTGCTAGGCATGCCGATCGCCTCCACCATGGGGCTCGGCGGCGCGCCGAAGAAGCCGATGATCGCACCGTGGATCCTCAACCGGAACGGCCAGTCCATCAGCCTCGCCAACTCCCTGAAAGGCAAGGTTGCCGCCGATCCCAAGGCGCTCAAGCCGCTCGTCGATGCCGCGAAGGCTGCCGGCGCGCCGATGTCTTTCGCCATGACATTTCCTCCGGGAACCCACGCCATGTGGATCCGCTACTGGCTCGCCGCCGGCGGCATCAATCCCGGCGACGCCTCCGGTGCGGGTGCCGACATCTCCCTCATCACCATCCCGCCGCCGCAGATGGTGGCTAACATGCAGGCCGGAAAAATGGACGGCTTCTGCGTGGGCGAGCCATGGAATGGGAAAACCATCAAGGATGAGATCGGCTTCACCGCCATCAACACCCAGGACATCTGGAAGGATCACCCGGAAAAGGTCTGTGCCTTCACCGAGGAATTCGCCGCCAAGAACCCGAAAACCGTCAAGGCCGTGCTCAAGGCGCTCCACGAAGCCAGCGTGTGGCTCGACGTGATGGACAACCGCACGGAACAGGCGAAAATCGTCAGCGCCCCCACCTACATCAACTGTCCGCCGGAAGCCATTCTTCCTCGTCTCCAGGGCAAGTATGACATGGGGGACGGCCGCAAGGTCCGCGATCCCAACTACATGATCTTCAGTGACCGGAACTGCAACTATCCGCAGCTCAAGTATGGCAAGTGGTGGCTCACCCAGCTCCGCCGCTGGGGCTTCACCGACGGCGCGCCTGACTATGAAGGCGTCGCCAAGCAAGTCATGCGCTCCGACATCTACGAGGAAGCCATGAAGGAAATCGGCTACACCCACGGTGGTGCGAGCAATTCAAAGGAAACCTTCTTCGACGGCACAGTCTTCGACCCTGCCGCGGACATGGAAGCCTACGCCGCCTCCTTCGCCGTCAAGACCCTCAAAGGCTGACACAACCGGAGCGCGGAAATCATTCCGCGCGCATCACGGGGCGGACCGGCAGCGGTCCGCCCTCTCCAATCAATTCCGCAACCAGACTCCATGAAGCTCTTCTATCAACTCAAGCTCGACGCCATCCTTCTTCCGCTCATCGCCCTGCTCATCTGCCTCGGCGGCTGGGCGCTCGTCGCCGGCCATGGCAAGACCACCGTTTCCGTGGACGATTGGGGCGACAAGGTCACGAAGACCGAACGGTTCGGTCTTTCCAAAAACCTCCCGTCTCCTTCCGAGACCTGGACCGCCAGCAAGCCCTACATCGTCGAGCCCTTCGCCAAGCGCGGCGAACTCGACCAGGGCATCCTCCGCTTCGCCTGGCTCTCGCTGAAACTCGTCGCCCAAGGTTACGCCATCGCCCTTCTGCTAGGCACTCCGATCGGCTTCTTCCTCGGCCTTTCGAAAAACTTCACCCGCGCGTTCGATCCCATCATCCAGATCCTGCGGCCGGTTTCCCCGCTCGCCTGGCTGCCGCTCGGCATGGTGCTTTTCAGCGGCCTGAAAATCATGGACGCCGACGGCCGCTCCGTCTTCGGCACCTCCGACGCCGCCGCGCTATTCACCATCGCCATCTGCGCGATGTGGCCGACCGTTCTCAACACCGCGGTCGGCGTGCGTGCCGTGCCGCAGGACTATCTGAACGTCGCCAAGGTGCTCAAGCTCTCGAAGATGAAGACGCTCTTCAAGATACTCATCCCCTCAGCCCTGCCCTACATGTTCACCGGCTTCCGCCTCTCGCTGGGCATCGCATGGCTTGTCATCGTCGCGGTGGAAATGCTTATCGGCAAACCCGGCGTCGGCGGCTTCCTCTGGCAGCAGTATAATGCCAACAGTTACGCCCACATCATCCTTTCCATCCTCACCATCGGCTTCATCGGGTTCATTCTGGACCGTGCCATGAGCATGATCGAAGGGCGATTCCGCTCGGCCTGATCACATCCGGGAACCGTCAAACTTATGACACCTATTCTTGAACTCACCGGCGTCTCGAAAACCTTCGGACGCGCCCACGAACTCGCCACCGTTCTCCAAGGCGTGAACCTCACCGTGCAGGAGGGCGACTTCGTATCCATCATCGGTTATTCGGGCTCTGGGAAAAGCACGCTCATCAATCTCATCGCCGGCCTGCTCAAGCCCTCCGCCGGCACCTCGATGATGGACGGCAAGGCCATCGACGGCCCCGGTCCCGAGCGTGGCATCGTTTTCCAGAACTACTCGCTGCTGCCGTGGCTGACGGTCACCGAAAACGTCCAGCTCGCCGTCGACCAACTCTTCCCGGAAAAGTCCGCGCAGGAGCGCAAGGAATATACGGCGAAATATGTGGATATGGTGAAGCTAACACCCGCATCCAACAAATACCCCAAGGAACTTTCCGGCGGCATGCGCCAGCGCGTCTCCGTGGCCCGCACCCTCGCCGCAAATCCCCGCATCCTGCTGCTCGACGAACCGCTTTCGGCCCTCGACGCGCTCACCCGCGCCACCTTGCAGGATGAAATCGCCGACATCTGGCACAAGAACCGCACCACGGTCATCTGGATCACCAACGATCCGGATGAAGCATTGCTCGTCGCCGACCGCGTCATCCCACTGCTCCCTGGTCGCGACGGAGCGACCCTCGGCGGAGAAATATCCGTCAGCATCCCCCGCCCGAGAATGCGCAATGAAGTGCTGAAATCCGCCGATTTCAAGGATCTCAAACTCCAGTTGGTGGAAACACTTCTCAATGCGAAGCGCGACACCGCGCCGACCATCACCAAAAAACTCGCCGCCCCGGACATCCTGCCGGAAGACCTCGCCCACCGCCGCCAGTCTTCCATCTTCGACCGCCCCGCACCCCGCAGACGCTCCCAGCTCGAGCGTGAAGAACTCAAAATCGAAGCCTCATGACCACCGCCCAAGCTCCAGTCCTCGAACTCTTCAAGCTCTCAAAGGCCTATCCTTCGGCCAAAGGGCCCGCCGTCATCGTCAAGGACTTCACTCTCAACTTCGCCGCCGGAGAATTCATCACCCTCATCGGCCACTCAGGCTGCGGGAAATCCACCGTTCTCTCAATGGTTGCCGGACTCACCGACGCGACCGACGGTGCGATGATCCTCGCCGGCAAGGAAACCAACGAAGCCGGTCCCGACCGCGGTGTCGTCTTCCAGTCCCCCTGCCTGCTGCCATGGATGACCGCCTATGAGAATGTCATGTTAGGGGTGAACCAGGTTTATTTCACCGCCTCCAAACAGGAGCGTCGCGAGCTGGCCGAATACTATCTCTCCGTCGTCGGGCTCGGCAATGCGATGCACAAGTATCCCGCCGACCTTTCCCAAGGCATGCGCCAGCGCGTCGGCATCGCCCGCGCCTTCGCCCTCCAGCCGAAAATGCTGTTGCTCGACGAACCTTTCGGCATGCTCGACTCCCTCACCAAGATGGAGCTTCAGGAAGTCCTCCTCGACCTCTGGCGGCGCAACAAGCTCACCACCCTGATGGTCACCCACGACGTGGACGAGGCCATCTTCCTTTCCGACCGCGTCGTCATGATGACCGACGGCCCCGAGGCCGAGGTCGGCGACATCCTCACCATCCCCTTCGCCCGCCCCCGAGTCCGTGCCGAGGTAATGGCTGACCCGCGCTATCTGGAAATCCGCAACCACCTCCTCACCTTCCTGAACGAGCGCTCGCACATCCGTCCCAGCCGCATCGCCGCCCTCAAGTCCGAGGATGCCGCCACCGCAGGAGTGA
Source organism: Verrucomicrobiota bacterium (assembly GCA_040388015.1). Classification (GTDB taxonomy): domain Bacteria; phylum Verrucomicrobiota; class Verrucomicrobiia; order Verrucomicrobiales; family Akkermansiaceae; genus Luteolibacter. The sequence goes on from JAZKCQ010000040.1 coordinate 25,468, forward strand.
CAGATGCTCCGAATGCGGCTCTCCAGGTGCATTGACCTCCACGATCTAGGCATTCCTGCGTTTCCCGGAGGCTCGCGACACGCCTTCATCGAAATTTCACACCTTCGGCATTCCCAAGCGCGCGAGATTCGTTAGTCTCACGGGGAAATCCATGGAAAACGCCACCGAAACGGAAGTCGCCGATGCCGCCAAACACCTTCGCTCGCTTTCCGCCGGGCTGAACCAGGTCCTCTTCGGGCAGGAGGAACTCATCGATCTGGTGATCACCGGCGTGCTGGCACGGGGGCACATTTTGCTGGAGGGGCTGCCGGGACTTGGCAAGACGGAACTGGTGAAAGGCTTGTCGAAGCTGCTCAAGCTGGGAACGAAACGGGTGCAGTTCACGCCCGACCTTCTGCCGGGTGACATCACGGGGAATCCGGTGCTGCAGGAGGTGGACGGCCGCCGCGAGTTCGTTTTTCAGCCGGGTCCGCTGTTCACGAACATCGTGCTGGCGGATGAAATCAACCGCGCCTCGCCGAAAACGCAGTCCGCCCTGCTCGAAGCGATGCAGGAGCGGCGGGTGACGGTGTTGGGCAAAACCCATGATCTTCCGAAACCGTTTTTCGTATTGGCGACACAGAACCCGATCGAGTTGGAAGGCACGTATCCCCTCCCCGAGGCCCAGCTCGACCGTTTTCTGTTCAAACTGGAAGTCACCCGCAACGATGTTGCGACGCTCCAGAGGATCGTTTCCCAACGCGAACTCGGCACCGATCCACAGGTGGACGCGGTGATGAGCGAGGAAACGCTCGGCTCGCTGTTGGAACTGGTGCGCCGGATCTATCTGCCGGACGTGGTGGCGAACTACATCGCCCGTCTCGTCGATGCCAGCCATCCCGGCCAATCCGCCGCGTCGCGGGGCATCCGTTACGGAGCCAGCCCGCGGGCGGCACTGGCGCTGGCTTCCGGCGCGAAGGCGCGGGCGCTGATGCAGGAGAGGACCAATGCCAGTTTCGAGGATGTGAAGGCCATCGCCCCCGCCGTGCTGCGCCACCGGATCGTGCTGGATTACAACGCCCGGGTGGAAGGCCACACGACGAATGACATCGTGCGGGCTCTGTTGGAAGAGGTGCCGTTCCAGGCGACCGCGACTCCGAAGAATTTGAAATCCGCGTGATTTCACCGCCTGAAAACTGAAAACCAGCAACCCCGTTTCATGCTCCGATTTTTCCTCTTCCTCGCACTCGCCCTACAGGTTTCCGCACAGGAAACGATGATCCGCGAGGTTTTCGATCCGGTGACCGATACCCATGTCGAGGTGCTCGCGCTTTTCACCAAGCCATCACCCGGCGGTTATTTCCCGGTGCGGGTGAAGATCGCTAACAATCTGAAGCGGGACAGCGACGTCCGTCTGGATTTCGAAAGCAGCCCCACCTACAACGAGGAACTGCGGGCGGGTTCGACATTCGATTTCGCCGTTCCGGCGGGAAAAGCGGTGACGCGGGACATCATGGTGCCGCTGAGCCCCACCAGGGATTACGACAGTGGAATCATGATCACCGCGAAGCTCAGCGGTTCCTTGGGGCGCGCCTCCAACTCCATCCGAGCGGATAAGGAAAAAAGCCAGCCTGCGGTGCTGCTCAGCGAGGCGCTTTTCACGCCGAACGCCTCCACGCTCGATAGTGAAATGAACACCGCTCTGGGTGGTTCCTCCAGTGGTTCCTCTCGCGGCTCCGTCGAATTCGCCGCGAAATTCGATCCCAAGCAGCTTCCGGACGACTGGCTCGCATTCTCCGGTTACGACAGCGTCATTTTGACCGATGCCGATTGGTCGAACATCCCGCCCGGAGCTCGCAACGCCCTCCTTTCCTGGGTCCGGCTGGGCGGACAGCTGATGGTTTATTCCAGTGACGGCGCATCCTCTAGCAGCTTGGGATTGCCCTCGGAAGCCGGGTTCGGATCCATTTCCCGGCCGGCGATGGTCACGGGCTCCACATTCGCCGCCGATATGGTGAAAGCCGTGATCGCCAATACGAACAAGCCGCAGCACGCCTCGCAGCACAATGACTATCAGGCGGCCTGGCCGTTGCGGAAAGTCTTCGGGGGCCAAACATCCCATTACACGTTTTTTGTCATCATCATGATCTGCTTCGGCATCCTTGTCGGGCCGGTGAATTTGTTCGTCTTCGCGAAATCGGGCCAACGCCACCGTTTGTTCATCACCACGCCGATCATCTCGCTGGCCGCAAGCCTGCTGCTCATCGGCCTGATCATCCTCTTGGATGGTTTCGGCGGCAACGGTGTACGCCGGGTGCTGATGGAAGTCCGCCCCGATGGCGACGTGAATGCGGCTTACGTCCATCAGGAACAATTCGCCCGCACGGGTGTCCTGACCGGTGCGGAATTCACTCTCGATACTCCTTCGTTCTTCCAACCGGTTTCCATTGAGGAAACCCGTCTGGCACGCTTCACCAGCGGTTCGGGTCAGAAAGGGGCGTTCAATCTGCAACCCGCCGATGGCAAACTCATCGCTTCCGGCGACTGGTTCCAAAGCCGCTCGGAACACGGTCAGATCCTTTCCTCCGTGGTCCCGACGCGCGGTCGCATCGAGACCACCGACACGCCAGGCACCCTCCTTTCGACATTCGACTATCCGATCGACTCGCTCTATTTCCTCGATGCGTCGCAGCAGTGGCACCGTGCCGAAGGAATCACCGCCGGGAAACGGTTCACCCTGTCGCCCGTCGACCCGAGCATGGTCCTGCCGGCTCTAACAGCCGAAGCCAACGCCTTTTCCTATCGAAACAACCAGCTTCTCGAAACCGCGAAAAACCGTCCGGGCCATTTCGTCGCCATCACCACCCACGCTCCCGGCATCGACACCCACCGCGGCATCCGCTGGAAGGAAACCCGCACCGTCATCACCGGCCCGGTCGTCGCTCCCTGATCACCCGAAACTTCCCCAATGTCCGCGCTCAAGATCAACAATCTCTACCGCTACTTCGGCAATCTCCAAGCCGTCAACGGCGTCACCTTCGAGATTCCCCACGGCTCGGTCTGTGGCTTCGTCGGCGCGAATGGTGCCGGGAAAACCACCACCATGCGGATCCTCGCCACGCTGGATTACCCCACGCTCGGCACGGCCGAAGTCTGCGGGATCAACGTGGTTCATCATCCGTCGGAGGTGAGAAGACTCATCGGCTGGATGCCCGACCATTTCGGAAACTACGAACACATGACCGTGCTCGAGTACCTGGATTTCTATGCCCGGGCACTCGGCTACAAAGGCAAGGAGCGCCGTCAACGCATCCAGGAGGTGATGGATTTCACCGACCTCGTTCCCCTGGCGGAGCGGTTTTCCAACAAGCTTTCCAAAGGCATGACCCAGCGGCTCGGACTTGGCCGCGCGCTTTTGCACGACCCTCAGGTCCTGATCATGGACGAACCCGCCGCCGGTCTTGATCCCAAGGCCCGGGTGGAGCTGAAGCATTTGATCCGGGTGCTCGCCAAGGAAGGGAAAACGATTTTCATCTCCTCTCACATTCTATCGGAACTGGGGGAGATGTGCGATTCCCTGCTCTTCATCAACAACGGCCGCATCGTCCACCACGGCGACGCCGAAACGCTCCGCAAGGGTTCGGACACTCTCGGCGGCGTGCTTTACGACGTGCAGGTCGATGGCAAACCGGACTCCATTTCCGACTGGTGTGTGCTTCAGCCGAATGTCGAATTTCTAGAAGCCCGCAAGCAAGGAGGACGGATCCGCATCGATACCGAAGACCCGACAAAAGCAGCCGATGTCCTCGCTCGCATGGTCAAGGACGGCCTGCGCATCACCGAGTTCCACCGTGAGCAGCGGAATCTGGAGGATGCGTTCATCGACATCATCGGCCGTCTCGAATCAGGCAAGCCAGCCGTCACTCCACCGCCTCTTCCTCCAGAACCTGCGGTTTCAAATTTCCAATCTCCCAACTGAAATCCGATGCCCGTCACCCATCTCACCGATTTCTCCGACCGGCTGTCTCCGATGCTGGTCAAGGAGCTGCGCCAGGGCATGCGCGCCCGCAGCTTCACGATGCTGTTCCTGATTTTCCAACTGCTGCTCGCGTTCATCCTCCTCACCGCAGGATCCGCAGCCGATCCGGAGGACTCCGGGGGGATTGCGTCGGGGGTGATTTTCACGATGTTCACCATCGCCGTGCTGTTCGTCCAGCCGATGCGCGGCCTCACTGCGCTTTCCGGCGAGATCGGCGGCAACACGATTGAAATGATGGTGCTGACCCGCCTGAGCGCCTCGCGGATCGTTCTTGGGAAATGGATCGCCATCGTCAGCCAGTCGGCGCTGATCCTGATCACCATCATTCCCTATCTGATTCTTCGATACTTCTACGGTGGCATGATCCTGTTTGGAGAGATGGTGTTCCTCACCCTGATTTTCCTCACCTCCATGGCGCTCACCGCGGTCATGGTCGGATTGTCGGGAACAACGACCAAGCTGATCCGGGTGCTGCCTATCCTAGGATTCATCTTCATGATCCAGATGGTGCCGATGTTCCTTTTCCGCAGCGGGTTCAACGGCTTCATGAGCATCTGCACGATGTCCACCTGGGAGAGCCGGCTCGGCATCTTTTCCTACATCTGCTTCATCGCCTACGTCGGCTGGTGCGCGCTTTCCTACGGCACCTCCGTCATCGCTCCCATCGCGGAAAACCACTCGACGATCCGGCGGGTGGTCGCTCTGACCCTCGCCTGCATCACCGCCGCCATCGGCCTTCACGATTCCATCAATCCGCAGTTCCTGCCGCTCGTTTTCGGAATCATCCTGGCTCCCGCCGTCCTTACCGCATTGACGGAGCCCTCCATCCTGCTGCCGCCGATCTGCAAGCCGTTCCTGAAGCGCGGGGCGGCGGGGCGGATCGCCAGTCTGTTCCTTCTCCCCGGCTGGCCGGCGGGTGTGTTTTACACGATGCTGCTGGTGACGATCAGCGTCGTCGGAGTCGTGCTCTCCCACAAGCCGACGAGTTCTCCGATCGATGATGTCGCCGCAATTGTCTGCCTTGCCTTCACGGGCGGCATCCTGCTTCCCGCGTTGCTGGCGTCGAACTTCACCAAACAGGAAAGCAAGAGGTTCACCAACTTCATCATCTTTCTGCTAGCCTCGGTCATTCTCACGATCATTCCGGCGATTTTCGCCAACATGAATCACCATGAGAAATACCTGTGGCTCTTTGTTTGGAATCCTCCGGTGCTGCTGACGATGGTCGATGACCATTCCTTCGCCAAATCCTCGCTGCTGAAGGCCGGACTGATCGTCGACGCCATCTATCTGGTCCTGCTGCTGATCACCGCCGCCATCGCATTCCGTGGATATGGCAGGATTTTCAAGGAAGCTGAGGATGAACTGGCCGCCGGTGTGAAACCGGTTTCACCCCAGCCCGAGCCATGAACCCCGCCACGCTCCAACAGTGCCATTCCAACGCCCTCGCCGCGTCGGACCGGCTGAGGCTGCCGTTGCGCTCGCGGGTGTGGAGAGGCCAGTCCGGCGAGTTCACCGGCGGCGGCACCGGCTCTTCGATGGATTTCCAAGACCACCGCGCCTACTCGCCGGGCGATGACCCGCGGCACATCAACTGGCAGGCGTATGCCCGCACCGGCAGCTACACGATGAAGCTTTTCCGCGAGGAAGTGAGGCCGGTGGTGGATCTGATTCTCGATGCTTCGGAGTCGATGTTCTTCGATGAGAAAAAGGCAGCACGCACCGCCGAGCTTTTCTATCTGATCGCGGAAAGCTCGCTCGCGGCCGGAGCCTCTCTCGCACTGCATGCCGTCCGCGGAGATTCCACCCTCGCTCTCGACCCGTCCACACTGCGGAGCCATCAGTGGCTGGAAACCGCACGGGCGCTTCCCGCCGCCGATCCGTCGAAAGCTCCTGATCTCACCCGCCTTCCGCTGCGGGCGAATGCGATCCGAGTGTTTCTATCTGATCTGCTTTTCTCCGCCGACCCGGAACCGATCCTCCGGCATCTCGGGCAACGTCATGGCACGCTGGTTTTGCTTTCCCCATTCCTGGAGACCGAAGCGCGTCCGGCGTGGTCCGGAAATTACGAATTCATCGATCCCGAAAAGAAAACCCACCACCCGCACCGCATCGAACCGGCGACGCTGCGACGCTATCAGGAGGCATACGTCAACCACTTCGCCCTTTGGAAGGGACATGCCCGTCGGCATCAGGCGGCTTTCGCCCGTATCCCGGTAGAAGAAGATTTCGCCACCGTGCTTTTCCGCGAAGCCGTGCCGGCCGGTGCTCTCGAAGCGGCTAGATAATTTCCATTTCCCGTGTTCACCCTCGCCAATCCCTACGGACTTCTCGCACTGCTCGGCATCCCCGCCGTGCTGGCGATCCATTTCCTCCAACGGAAAGCGATCGAACTGCCGGTCTCCACGCTCTTCCTTCTGGAACGCACCCAGCGCGACGCGGCCAGCGGAAGACGCATCGAGAGGATCATCCCATCGATCCCGCTGTGGATGCAGTTGCTGGCGGTGCTGCTGCTTGCGTGGTTTCTGGCGGAACCGCGTTTGCAGAAATCCGGCAGCGTCCAGCGCATCGCGGTCGTGCTGGATTCCTCCGCATCGATGGGCGTTTTCAAAAACGAAGCCATCGCCCGGCTGGCTGCCGAACTTCCCGGTTTCCAAGGTCCGGCTTCCACTGTCGAACTTACGGTGATCGAGTCCGCGCCAAGCCGTCCGCGGCTTTACGCAGGATCATCGGTCGAGGAATTGAAGGCGGTTTTGGAAAAATGGCAGCCGCTCGACGGTCTCACCGATCCATCGCAAGCGCTCCGGCTCGCCAGATCCCTCGTCTCGCGGGACGGCACCGTCATTTACCTCACGGATACCCCGGCCGATTCGCTGCCATTCGATGCCCGGCTCATTTCCGTGGGTGAGGCGATTGAGAATGTCGGATTCACCGGAGTGACCTTCGCAACCGAAGAAGGATCGCTTGTCTGGCGGGCGTTGGTTAGGAATTACGGTAAAACCCCGGTGGACCGCACTTGGTCAATCCAGACCGCCACCGGCGGCACCGAACCGCGCCCGTTCCATCTCGACGCGGGTGCCCTCGTCACGCTCCAATCCGCATTTCCGGCGGATGCTAAAAACGTGCGACTCATCCTTTCTCCGGATCGTTTCCCGTTGGACGACACACTGCCGTTGGTGGCTCCGAAGCCCAAGCAGCTCGCGCTTTTCACCGCCACCTCGCCCGCCTTCGCCGATCTCACGACGAAGCTTCTGCGCGCACTGGATGCCGCGGTTCCGACCAACGATGCCGCCAGCGCCGATCTCTCCATCACGTCCTATGATCCGCTGGACCCGGTGCTTCCGCCGGGGAATTCCATCATTTTCGTCGAGGACAGCACCCGGACCGGAGCTTATCTCAAAGGGGGCATCGTTGCCGAAGCCAACCCGTTGCTGGACGGCCTCAACTGGCAATCGCTGCTGGTCAGGGAAACCATCGAACTCGACCGCCAGCCGAGCGACACCGTCCTGCTTTGGCAGGAAAAGCGCCCGCTCATTTTCCTGCGTGAAAAAGCCGCGACCGACAAGCAGCCCGCCACGCGACAGCTTTGTTTCAACTTCGACCTCCGTCTTTCCAATGCAGGAAACCAGCCCGCATTCATCGTTCTGCTCCACCGCTTCGCCGAGTCCGTCCGTGAAGCGAAAGTCGCGCCTACCTCGCTGAATATGGAAACCGGACAACCCATCCGGATCACCAGCACTCCCAATCTTCCGCTCCAAATCACCGCCACTGCCTTGGATGGAAAACCACTCCCCTCGCCCGCCTCCACGGCCCAAGCTCCGCCGACGCCCTGTTTTCTAACCATCCGTCAGAACGAGACCACCCTGCTCGACGCCGCCGTCCACTTCGCCGACACCCGCGAGGCCGATTTCTCAGCCTGCGCCAAATCCGATCCGACGGAAATCGCCAACCAATCCACCATCGAGCGCCACACCAAACCCGACCCGCTCTGGCGTGTCTGGATCCTCCTGCTCATCACCGCGCTGCTGGTCTCGTGGAAGTTCAACACCTCGAAACTCGCCACCGCATGAGGACGTCAAGGTTTGCCGTAGATGACGGGTTTGTCCTTCGAGCGATGACGCCGGCGGACCGGGAAAAGTTGCTCTTTGGACTCAAGCGACATGCCATCATAAAAAACCGCCACGAGATCTCTCAGCCGCGACGCCGCTCTGGACCGCGGATTGAAAGAATAAACCACGGTCCGTCCATGACGCATCGCCACCAGAATCCCCGCTCGCTCGAATTTTTCAAGCTGCCGCTGTACCGAATCGAGCGAGATCCCGCAATCGCCGGAAACCGCCCTGCCATAGGATTCGCCATGATGAAACAGATGGAGCAAAACGGCTTCCGCCGCGCGGCTGCCGAAAATTTCTGCCAATCCTGTGAAATTCATGACCCGAATGTCAGGTCATATGACCGAAATTAGCAGTCATTAAATTTTCCATGAACACCCCCGATTTCAAAGCATGCAGCGAGGAGGAACTCTGGCGCTACGTGGCATGGCACTTGGAAGGGGCCCGCATCCGCTCGATAATTCCGTTCGAGGGCAGGATCATCCGCCTGCTCTCCCCCACCGATTGCGTGAAGGACCGGCTCGCCGCATACATTCATTGGAAACGCCGGAGCTGTTATAATCAGGCACTGCTCGTCTGCCGCCGGCAGAAGGAACGTGTGGACTTGGAAAACGTGGGCAGGTGGTGCGAGAAAAAGGGCGGCTCCTCGGTGTTTCGGGAATTGGTGGAGCAGCTTTCCGAACCGACAAGCAAACCATGACCTTCACCTCACCGGAATACTTTCTTCTCATTCCCGCCCTCGCGCTGGCCGGGTGGTTCTGGCGCGGGCTGAAGCTGCACTCGCCGCTGCGGGCGATTTTGTTATTACTGGCGGTCATCGCTCTGGCCGAACCGGTGATCCAGCATCAGCAGAACTCGCTGGATCTTTATGTGCTGTTGGACCGCTCGGACTCGACGGAAGATCTGGTCGATAAAGGACTCCCTGAGTGGAAGCGGTTGCTCGAATCGTCGCAACCGAGCCATCGGGACACGCTTCATTTCATCAACTACGCCACCGAAGTCGCGGAACTCGGAGCGGATGGCTCATCGTTCACCGGTTCCCGGAAATTGACGAAAACCGGCCTTGCCTTGCAATCCATCGCCGCGCAGGCGGATGAGAAACGGCCGTCGAGAGTGCTGCTATTCACCGACGGTTATTCGACCGAACCACTGCAGGAAGCGGCGGCGCAGATGCAGGCCCGCGGCATTCCCTTGGACTTCCGGTTGGTGCGTGAGGAGAAGGATAATGATTTCCGAGTGGCCAGAATAGGATTTCCCGAGCGCGTTCAAGTGGGAGAACCCTTCCTCATTTCCATCACGGTCAAAGGCTCATCCGACGCGACATTTCCACTCGTTCTGAAACGAAACGGACAGACACTCACCGATTCCTCCGTCACGCTGGTCAACGGCCAGGCCACGGTGGAATTCACCGACCGCATCACGCGTGGTGGAGGCTTCGAGTATCAGGCGGAGATCCGGCCTGAGAAAGACGCTCATCCCGGAAACAACCGGGCGACGCGCTGGATCGAGATCACCGGCGGACCGCGCATCGTGCTGGCGACCCGCTATCAGGACGATCCGGTGGCCAAGGCGCTCGCGGCGCTGGATTTCACGGTGGAAACGGTGAGCGATCCGACGAAATTAAAACCCGGTCTCATCGCCGGAGCGCGGGCGGTGATCCTCAACAACGTGCCGGCCCACGAGATTCCCACCGATTTCCTCAAGTCGCTCGACTTCTTTGTCCGCGAACAAGGCGGCGGATTGCTGATGGCGGGTGGCGAGCATTCGTTCGGCTCGGGAGGTTATTTCCAATCCCCCATCGACGCGCTGCTGCCGGTGTCGATGGAGCTGAAATCCGAACACCGCAAGCTGGCGGTGGCGCTGGCCATCGTCATGGACCGCTCGGGATCGATGAGCGTCGGAATTGGTGGTGGGAAAACCAAAATGGATCTGGCGAATTCCGGGGCAGCCAATGCCATCGAACTGCTGGGACCGATGGACCAGATCACGGTCTTCGCCGTGGACAGCGAACCGACGAAGACGATTCCTCTGACCCGGATCGAGGACAAGAAAGCAAAGCTGGCGGCCCGCGCCCGCAGCATCAAGTCCGCCGGCGGCGGCATCTATGTCTATCAGGGACTCAAGGCGGCTTGGGATGAGTTGAAGAAATCCCCTGCCGGGACACGGCACGTCATTTTGTTTTCGGATGCGAACGATTCGGAAGAACCCGGGGATTACAAGAATCTGATCAAGGAAATGACCGACAACGCTGCCACCATTTCCGTCATCGGACTCGGTACCGACAAGGACTCTGACTCAGCGCTGTTGATCGATGTCGCGAAACGCGGGAATGGGCGGATGTTCTTCTCGGACCAACCGATGGATATCCCCAAAATCTTCGCTCAGGAAACGGTGACCATCGCGCGTTCGGCCTTCATCAAGGATCCGGTGGGAGCGCAACCGACCGGTCGTTGGGCGGAGATTTCGCCGAAGCCGGTGGATTGGTTCAAGCAGGTGGATGGCTACAATTTGTCCTACGCTCGTGAGGATGCGACCGTCTCTCTGGTTTCCAAAGATGAATACCTCGCCCCGTTGGTGGCCCATTCTCGACGTGGTCTGGGACGCAGCGCGGCGGTTTCCTTTCCGCTGGGCGGTGAGTTTTCCGAAACTGCACGCAACTGGCCGGGGTATGGAGATTTCCTGCAAACCATGGGCCGCTTCCTGATGGGCGAGGACACGCCGCCGGGGATCGCCTTGCGTCATCGGCTGGATGGCACACGGCTGACGCTCGATCTGTTATACGACACGGCGGAGTGGTCGCAAAAGCTCTCCGCGGTTCCGCCGAAGGTCAGGCTTCAGGACGACACCGGTGGGACCACGCTCGATCTTCCGTGGCGGCGGATCGCTCCCGGTCATTTCTCTCTGACCCGGGATCTGAATGAAGGCAGCGTGGTTCGGGGCGCGGTGCAGGTCGGTGGAAATGCGTTGCCATTCGGTCCTCTGAGTGTCGGTTCTTCGGTGGAATGGGCGTTCGAGCCGGAACGCCTGGCCGAGCTGCGGGCGGTTTCCAATCAAACGAATGGCCGTGAACTGTTGGATATTTCGAAAGCCTGGCTGAGACCTCCGTTCATCGCGGAAACGTCATTGCGCCTGCCGTTGGGAATCGCATTGGTCCTCCTGACTCTGGCGGAGGCGCTTCTCACAAGAACCGGGTGGCAGTTGCCGCAGCTTGCGCTGCCGAAGCGCGTGCCTAGAGACGCCAAGGTGAAAATCCCCAAGCCCAAGCGGGCGGAAAAAAATGAGCCAACGCCCGTCGTTCCGACTGAAGTCAAAATTCAAACAGCGTCACCGGAAGAATCCGCACGAAGCGCACGGTTCCAGCGGGCGAAGGATAAAAAGTGAACTTTCGCGCGGAATGAATTCCGCGCTCCAGTTAAGGGACCGTCACGGTAATGTTCTGCGTGGTCGATTCGCCATCGAGGTCGGTGGCTTTCACCTTGATGGTGGTGGTGCCGGTGGCGACGCCGGTGATCGTGATATCGGTTCCGGTCACACTGGCCGTCGCAACGGCCGTGTCTTGGCTGACGACTTCGTAACTCAGAATCGGAGCCGGACCGGCGGAAGGCACCTTGATGAGCAGAGCCGGATCGATGGGGACGGCCGTGGTCGTGGTGGAAATCGGCACATCTTCGAGAGACTGGGTGCCGGTGCCGATGAGAACGGTGTAGTCCTTGGTGGGCAGAGCATTGATGGCTTCCATCACCGCAAGGCTCGACGATGAGACTCGGCCAAAAACGGTGAAGCCTTCATTCTGTTTATCGAGATTCCCGGCATTCACATTGTTGAGATTGACGAAAAATTCCGAAGTGGCGCTGTTCGGACTTCCTGAAACCTTGGCCATGGCCACCGTGCCTTTCAGATTGGAAATCCCGGGTTCATTCTGGATCGCGGTGTTTTTCGTGACCCGTGTGAATCCTGTGGTGGAAGTGTATTGGTAACCACCTCCTTGGACGATGTAGAGAGATCCCTCCGCATCGGCGACCGAGCGATGGAAAAAGCCGTCGTCGTAGCGTCCTGCATCCAGATAGTTCAGGAAATTGGTTACGGTGGCGGGGGTCGCGAGCGAGTAGAGGATGATGTCCACGGTGCCTGAGGAAGTGACGAAACGGGCCGCGCTGGCCGTGTCGGGGTCGGCAAATTTTCCGGTCAAGGAGACCGTGGAGGTCCCTGTGGCTGCGACATTCACGGGATCGAAAGCCGCCGAAACAACGGGTGCGGCCGGCGGACGAACGATGCGCAGGATCAGGCTTTTGGTGACCGTGGAGCCATCATTGAAATTCGCGGTTAAGGTGACGGTTTTCGCTCCGTCTTCGGTCGCGCTGCCGCTGATCGTATGGGCGACCGGATCATGCACGAGGCCGGCGGGCAGTCCGGTGACACTCAGACTTGTCAGAGCGCTGAGTCGGGAAACCTGGATGGGATAGAGGAAGGAGGCTCCGTAAAAGATCTGTGGGTGAAAATCTCCCGCAATGCCGTCTTTCGCCCTCACTTGGATGTAGTCGGTGTAGGTGGATTTGTATGAAACGAAGGATTCCGTCACGGAGGCGCGAAGGCGGATTTCGTAGAGTTTCCCCGGCTCGAGGCCCGTGAGGGTGTATGTCTGCACATTGCCGACAGTTACGATGGTGGGTGTGTCGGAGCTGCCCGCCTCGCGATATTCGATGTCATGGCCCGAGGAGCGGGTGGAATTTTTCTTCCAAGTCAGGGTGACGGACGAGTCGCTGGCACCGGTTCCGGCCAAAGTCGTGGGAGCGGCCAGAGTGCTGGATTTGATCGAAACGGTATTGGAAAAGCCGGAATAGACACTGGTCGTGCCGACCGTCCGGATCGCCCTCACCCGGAATTGATAGGTCGTCTCCAGATCGGCCCCGGTGATGTCGGGAACCCGGGTGGTGTTGGCCGCATAAGGGTCGAGGGATGTGAAATCACCAGTGCTTCCCTTGAACTGGAGGTCGTAACCGGTTTCCAGGGAGGATTTGTCCTTCCAGTCGAAGGTGAAAGCGCCGTCACCTTCCGCCGTCACCGCCAGATTGGTCGGAGCGAGGAATGCCTTGGTTTTGGCTTTGGCGACCTTGCTGTATGCGGTGGCTTTCGCAGGAGTATTCCGGAAGGCACGGACCCGGAATGAGTAGCTTTTCGACGGCTCAAGCCCGGTAAGCGGAACGTTGAACGTCAGGTCCGGCCCGGTTGCCCCCAGGGACGTCCATTTCTTCGCCGAGCTGATCTTGTATTCCATCTGATAGCCGTTTTCGGAAGTGGAGTTGTCCTTCCATGAAATGCGGATGCTGCCATCGTCGACGACGGTCGCCTTCATCTTGGTGGGAGGATCAAAGGTTTTGGACGCGAGCGCCTTGGCGGTAACGATTGAGGTTTTTTTCGAAAATTTCTCCGCACCGGCCGCGCCATTGTAAGCCCTGAGCTGGAAACTCAATTCCTTCCCCGGCAGGTCGTTGGTCGTCACGATGTAGGAAGTCGCGTTCGGCACGGCGTGGAGTGCATACCGTTTGGGGGCCGAGCCCTTGACCGCCGCCAGGATTTCCCAGCCAACCTCGTTGTTGGAATTGTCCTTCCATTCCAACAGGAAGGAGTTCACTCCCAAAGGCTTGACCCTGAGGTTGGAAGGTATTGTCGGGGCTGGGACGGTCGCCGCGCCCGCCAAAGAGGTTCCGCAGACAAGGTGGAAGAAGAGGATGGATGGGAAATGACGGCTGAACATGACGGAGAATTTCAAAGTTACATAAAACCAAGGACTGGCAAAGCGTTTCAAGGCTTGCGCCGCCATTTCAGATAGGTCTGAGCGGCATGCGTTCGATTCTGATCCGTGAATCCTTGGTGATTCGGATCACTCGAAAAATCTATTTTCCTTCTTTGCGATCGTCTCGTGCAAAATACTTTAGGTTTCTTAGTTTTCACAAAACACCGCATCTTGTGTTTGTTTCAAGAATTAAATACCGTATATTGTGTGGAAGTCATTTCACGGATTGCCGCGCGGGAAACGGGGAGTAGTCTGATGCCAGCCCACTTCCCTCTCGGGCTTCACCTCTAACCCCACTGTCTGGAATGTATCTAAAAACTTTGGAAATCCACGGCTTCAAGTCGTTCGCGGACAAGACCGTGTTCGAATTTGCCAAAGGCGTGACCGGCATCGTCGGTCCGAACGGTTGCGGCAAGTCCAACGTGGTCGATGCGATCCGCTGGGTGCTTGGCGAAACTTCCGCGAAAGCCCTGCGCGGCGGCGAAATGGCGGATGTCATTTTCAACGGCACGGAAAAGCGCAAGCCGCTCGGCATGGCCGAAGTCACCCTGACGATGGGCGATTGCGAGGCAGCGCTGAAAGTGGATTACAACGAGGTTTCCCTGACCCGTCGTGTCTTCCGCGACGGGCGTTCGGAATACCGGATCAACGGCACGCTCTGCCGCCTGAAGGACATCCACGACCTCCTGATGGATACCGGCATCGGCCGGACGGCCTACTCGATCATGGCTCAGGGCCAGATCGACCAGATCCTCTCCTCCAAGCCGGAAGAACGCCGCGCGGTGTTCGAAGAGGCTGCCGGGATCACCAAATTCAAGCGTGAGAAGAAGGAAGCGTTGCGAAAATTGGAATTCACCGAAGCCAACCTGCTCCGCGTTTCCGACGTGCTTGCCGAACAGGAGCGCCGGATGAATTCCTTGCGCCGCCAGGTAGCAAAGGCCCGCCGCTATCAGGCGCTCGCCGCCGACACCCGGGTGCTCGACACACATCTCGGTCATAAGAAATTCGTCGAACTCACCGCCGAGCGCGATGAACTCGTCGTTTCCATCCGTGGTCTCGAAGTCCGCGACACCGAGCTGGAGAGACAACTTCCCGCCAAGGAAGAGGCGGTCACCGAAGCACGCACCGCAGCCCGAATTTTCGAAGGCGAACTGGCGGAACTCCGCCAACGCCTGAACGAACACCGCAACGCGCTGAACTCCGCCGCCGGCCGCATCAATTTCAACGAGGAGCGCAAGGCAGAGCTCGAATCCCGCATCCGTCAGAACCACGAGGACATCGCGGAGACGAAGGAAAAACTCGCGAAGCAGGAGTTCGAATTCATCGCCGCGAACGAGTCGCTCGACCAGCTCAGCCGCATCATCGCGGAAAAGGAAATCCAGCTTTCCGAGCAGGAATCCCGCACCAAGGGCACCCGTGAGGAGCGCGAGCGGATCGAGGCGTCGCTCCGCGAAACCCGCGGCGAGGCCAACCGCACACAGCAGATCATCGCCTCGATGCAGGCGAAGATCGAAAGCGCGCTTGCCCAGTTAGAGGGAAACCGCGAGCGCTCCCGCCAGCTTGCCGACGAGGAGCAGCGCCAGACGCTCGCCATCGAGGAATCCCGCGCCGAGCAGGCCCGGATCTCCAACGAAGTCCAGGAAACCGGATCAATGTTGGGCGAGCTGACCGAAGCCTTCCAACACGCCGAGCGCACCTATCAGCACACCCGCGGCGATCTCGACGCGGCCCGCACCGCGGCGGTGGAATCGAACAAGGTGCTGGCACAGCGCTCCGCCCGTTTCGACGCCGTCCGCCAGCTCGTCGAGAGCGGCGAAGGGTTCGAAAAAGGCACGCAGAACGTGCTCAAGGGCCTCGGCCAACCCGATACTTTCAAGCCCGGCATCCACGGCGTGCTCGCTTCATTCATCGAAGCCGAGAACAGTTGCGCGCGCGCCGTGGAAGCCGTGCTCGGCAATCACCTCCAGGCCGTCCTCGTGCAGGACCAGGCGATGGCGGAAGCGATCATCGGCCGTCTGACGGAGAAACAGCTGGGCGTCGCCGCGGTCATTCCGGAAACCTTCATCGGCCACTCCGCCGGCACGCAGATGGAAGCACTTCCCGAAGGCGCGACCGCTTGGGCGCTTGATCGGGTGAAGTCCGACAAGCGCATTTCCAACGTCATCGAGCGGCTGTTGGAAAAGGTCCTCATCGTCCCGAACCAAGCCACCGCGCTCCGTCTCCGCGAGGCGCATCCGGGCATCACGTTTGTCACGCTCGCCGGCGTCATCCTCACCGGCGAAGGCATGCTCCGCGGCGGTTGCGGAACCGAAGGCAGCACGTCAGTGCTCGAACTCGCGAACGAATCCCGCACGCTGGCCGCCGAGGTCGAAGCGCTGGCCGCCGCCGACGAAGCCGCCCGCAACCGGGTGGCCGAACTTGAAGCGAGACTCGAACAACTTCGTGAAGAAGTGGAAGTTTCCCGCGAGCGCCTCCAACGTCAGAAGGTCGATCTATCCACTCTTCAAGGCCAGCTCAGTCTTGCCACCCGCGAGGTCGAGAATTTCGAAACCAAGATCGAAAACGTCAAGTGGGAGCGCGGTGAACTCGAAAACCGCGAGCGCGCCGCCGCCGAAGGTCGAGAGCACATGGAGGGCGAACTCGCCTCGGCCCGCGAACGTTTGGAGGCGTTGGAAAACGAATCCCGCCGTTTGCAATCCGAGTCGGAAGCCGTCGTCCGCCGCGAGCAGGACATCGTCGACACGCTCAACGAACTCCGCACCGAGCTCGCCGTCGAGCGCCGCGCCAAGCAGTCCGCCGAAGAGCAGCAGAAGCCGATGGAAGCACGTCTCTCAGAACTCCGCGACGTGGCGATCCGCCGCGAGACGGAGATCGAAGCATTCGACCAGCGCATCGAAACCGCCCAAGCCGAGAACGCCCGCCTCTCCGAGGAATGCGAATCCCACCGCGCCGAAGTGGAGGATCTCCAAGTGGAAATCAACACCCGCTCGGAAGGCCGCACGGCTTTGCTCGAAGCGATCGAAACCGCCGAGACCGCGCTCGCCGCGATCCGCCGCGACCACTCGCGGGTCAACGAGCAGAAGGGCCGCGAGGAAGTCGCCTGCACCAAGCTGGATCTCCGCATCGAAAGTCTCGCGACGACGATTCAGGAGCGCCATCAGGTCGATCTATCCACCTTCGAACCCGATGCCCACGCACTTCTGACAAGCATCGCCTCGCAGAAGGCCCTCCAAGGCCGCGGCGGCCGCCAATCAATCGTCACCGGTGAAGAGTCCGAAGACAACGAGGATGAAATGCCAACCGTAGTGGTCGATGGCACCAGCGATGATGCCGAGCTTCCCGGTGAGATGACCGGCGAGCCGGATTGGGATTTCGTCGAATCGATCGTGGCCGACATCAAGCGCCGTCTTGACGCCATGGGTCCGGTCAACCTCGACGCCATCGAGGAATTCGACGAGCTCGAGGAGCGCTACAATTTCCTCAAGGGCCAGCACGACGACCTGGTCAACTCGAAGACCGAGTTGCTCGAAGTCATCGACCGCATCAACACGGAGACCCAGCGCCTGTTCGCCGAAACCTTCGCTCAGGTCAAAATCAACTTCCGCGAGATGTTCAAGGAACTCTTCGGCGAAAAGGGCGAGGCCGACCTCACGCTGTTGGACGAAAGCGATCCGCTCGAATCCGGCATCGAGGTCACGGCGAAACCACCCGGAAAGAAGTTGCAGTCGATCACGCTTCTATCCGGTGGCGAGCGTTCAATGACTGCCGTCGCGTTGCTGTTCTCGATCTACATGATCAAGCCCAGCCCGTTCTGCGTTCTCGACGAGCTCGACGCGCCGCTCGACGAGTCGAACATCAACCGCTTCGTCAAGGTGCTCGACCGCTTCATCGACAACTCGCAGTTCATCATCGTGACCCACTCGAAGCGTACGATGGCCCGCGCCGACGTGATGTATGGCGTGACCATGGAAGAGTTCGGCGTTTCCAAACCCGTCGGCATGCGGCTCACCGCGGACGACGGCAAGGGGAACAAGACCGAAGCGAAAAGCGCCGCGCAGAAAGCCGCCCTCAGGCTCGACGCGTGACATAACAGATCTCCAGACAGGAGAGGGAAACCGGGGGTGGTGCGAATGGTCCGAGTGGATCCCGCGCCACCCCCAATTTTTTTTGATGTCGCGGCAATCGCCGGAATTTCTGAAACTCCAGCATGCCTGAACCCGGGAACCAACGCCACGCCACCCTGCGCCGTCGCATCGTCAGGTTGTTCCTGGTGATTTTTCTGCTGGTAGCGATTCCCCTGGTGTTGTTGGTCGCCTGCCAATCGAAGCTGATTTATTTTCCCCGCCCTTATGGCCCGGGAACTGTGGAGGAATGGCAGCGGGATACCTCTCGAAAGCCCATCGATTACACGACATCGCAAGGCAGGCAGCGGGCGTTTCTCCAAGGCAATCTCAAGTCTCCCCGGAACTTGTGGATCTTCTGCGGCGGGAACGGCACCGTCGCGCTTGATTGGTCGGAATGGTTGCAAACCCACGCGCCGCAAGAGGATGCCTGGCTGCTGGTGGATTTCCCGGGATACGGAGATTGTCAAGGAGCTCCTAGTCCGGGTCACATCCGCGAGAATCTAAAAACTGCGGTGCCTCTTGCCTTGCGGGAAATCGGCTGGAGCGGAAAACCGGATTCACGGCGACTTCGGTTTTTCGGACACAGTTTGGGAAGCGCCGCCTGTCTGCTCGCCGCGACGGAATTCAACATCCAGCGCGGAGTTCTGATCTCACCGTTCACCAGCACGATGGACATGAGCCGCAGCGTCACCGGACTGCCGTTAGGTCCGCTGGTCTGGCACCGGTTCGACAACGCCGAGCGCCTCGCGGAGCTGGCGGCAAGAGGTCCGGGCGAAGTAATCATCTTCCATGGCACCGATGATGAAGCGATTCCCGTAACGATGAGCCGGACTCTTGCCACACAGCGGAAGGATGTTGTGCATCTGATAGATATTTCCGGCGGGCGGCATAACACCATTCAGGAAACGAACACGCAGGAAGTTGCCGATGCCCTGCGGGAGATCGGAAAATAGGGCATCAAGGAACGGCGGACTCCGATCCGCCGAAGCCCATGAAGTGAGGATGGAATATGGCTGGCCGCTTTTGATCGGAGTCCGCCACTCCTTGTTTTTCCAAAGAAAACGCGTGGAAACTTCCTTCTCAGGAAATTTTCACGCGTTGGAACAATCAGTTAGCGACGGTCACAGACCGACGCTACAGGATTTGTTAGCGGGAGGCCGGACGACGGCGGTTGTTGCCGCGGGAGGCGTTGCTGTAGTCGAGACCACCGCCGCCATTGCGGTTTCCGCCACCACCATTACGGTTTCCACCGCCGCCTTGGCGACCGCGGTTTCCGCCGCCCTGGACCATGCCGCCGCCGGTGCGGAGGCGGAGA
Organism: Verrucomicrobiota bacterium; assembly: GCA_040388015.1. GTDB lineage: Bacteria > Verrucomicrobiota > Verrucomicrobiia > Verrucomicrobiales > Akkermansiaceae > Luteolibacter. The sequence goes on from JAZKCQ010000040.1 coordinate 44,831, forward strand.
TGGCGGTCCGCGAGGGATTCGTCGTGCCATTGATGATCGTCCCAGCGGGGAACGGGCATCTTGATGACTTTCTCGATTTCGCGCAGGAACTCGCGTTCGTCTTCCGCGCAGAACGAGACGGCGCGGCCTTCGGCTCCGGCACGACCGGTGCGGCCGATGCGGTGGACGTAGGCTTCCGGTTCGTTAGGCAGGTCGAAATTGACGACGAGTCCGACGTCCTTCACATCGACACCACGGGCGGCGACGTCGGTGGCGACGAGGACGGGCGTGAGGCCTTTCTTGAATTTTTCGAGCGCCTTCTCACGTTGTGCCTGCGACTTGTTGCCGTGGATGGCATCGGCCGGGAAGCCGGCTTCGCAAAGGCTCTTCGCGAGCTTGTTGGCACCGTGCTTGGTGCGGCTGAAGACTATGGTGAGCTTGCCGCTGGTGGCGGAGGCCTGGCTGCGGAGCAATTGCTCAAGCAAAGGGCGCTTGTTCTCACGGTCCACGAAGCAGACCTGGTGCTCGATGCGCTCGGCGGTGGTGGTGCCGGGATCGATGGTGACCCGGGCCGGATTGCGAAGGATCGTGTGGGCGAGCTCGACGATGTTAGGCGCGAGTGTCGCGGAGAAAAACAGCGACTGGCGGGTGGAGGGAAGCAGCGCGACGATCTTCTTCACATCGCGGGCGAAGCCCATGTCCAGCATGCGGTCCACTTCATCGAGCACGAAGAACTCGACGCCGGAGAGATCCACGGCACGTTGTTCGATGAGATCGATCAGGCGGCCGGGAGTCGCGACGAGAACATCCACACCACCACGCATTGCGGAGACCTGGGGGTTCTGGCCGACGCCACCGTAGATCAGCGTCTGACGGAAACGGATGTGCGCTCCGTAGGTGGTGAAACTCTTGCCAACCTGACCGGCGAGTTCGCGGGTCGGTGCCAGCACCAACGTGCGGCATTGGCGGGGCTTGATTTGTTTCGGCCGCTCGCTGATCGCATGAAGGATCGGCAGGGCGAAACTGGCGGTTTTGCCGGTGCCGGTCTGGGCGCAACCGAGGAGGTCGCGGCCTTCCAGCAGCAGCGGGATGGCCTGGGCCTGGACAGGCGATGGAGTGGTGTAGTTCAGCTCGCGCAGAACACGTTGGAGGGGCGCGGCCAATGGCAACGCCTCGAATTCATTCGGGGTCATGTTATTTGAAATACCTGCCTCATCCCGGATGGGCGGCAGGCGTGTCGATGAGCGGTTGGAGTAACCTCAAACAATCTCTCATCGATGAAGACCGGAAAAGGGTGG
>JAZKCQ010000041.1:0-63867 GCA_040388015.1 Verrucomicrobiota bacterium
CCCGAATTTTCCAAGAGGATGCCTTGACCCGGCGCGGGGTGGGGGAATACCGTCCGCCCGATTTCCCCGTGTAAGCGCACGATTTCCGCCATCATGAACATTCACGAATACCAAGCCAAGGAGCTGTTCGACCGCTTCCAAGTCCCCAGCCCGATCGGCCGGGTCGCCAGCACTCCCGAGGAAGCCGCTGCGGCTGCCAAGGAATTCGCCGGCGCGAAACTCGTCATCAAGGCGCAGGTCCACGCCGGTGGCCGCGGAAAAGGTCATTTCAAAAACGGTTTCCAAGGAGGCGTCCATCTCATCGAGTCGCCCGAGCAAGCCGCCGAGTTCGCCGGGAAAATGCTGAATGAAACACTCGTCACCGTGCAAACGGGCGAAGCGGGCAAGCTCGTCAGCAAGGTGATGATCGCCGAGGCCGTGGACATCACCCACGAATACTACCTCGCCATCCTGATGGACCGCGCCACCTGTCGCCCGGTCATCGTTGTTTCCACCGAAGGCGGCATGAGCATCGAGGATGTCGCGCACAACACGCCGGACAAGATCGTCCGCCAGTTCATCCACCCGCTGCTCGGCCTCCAAGGCTACGAAGTCCGCAAGCTAACAGCCGCGCTCGGCCTGACCGGAGACATCGCGAAGCAGTTCGCAAAACTCCTCGGCAACCTCTACAAGCTCTTCATTTCCTGCGATTGCGCGATGTTGGAAATCAACCCGCTCGTCACCACTCCCGACGGCCGCGTGCTCGCCCTCGACGCCAAGTTCGGCTTCGATGACAACGCGCTCTACCGCCACCCGGACATCGTCGCCATGCGCGACAAGACCGAAGAAGATCCCCGCGAGGTCGCCGCTTCCGAGTTCGACCTGAACTACATCGGTCTCGATGGAAACATCGCCTGTCTCGTCAACGGCGCCGGTCTCGCGATGGCCACCATGGACATCATCAAGCACTTCGGTGGCGATCCGGCCAACTTCCTCGACGTGGGCGGCGGAGCCTCCAAGGAGCAGGTGACCGCCGCGTTCAAGATCATCCTCGGTGATCCGAACGTGAAGGGCATCCTCATCAACATCTTCGGTGGCATCATGGACTGCAACGTCATCGCGGAAGGCGTCATCGCCGCCGCGAAGGAAACCGGTCTGCCGATCCCGCTCGTCGTCCGCCTCGAAGGCAACAACGTGGAAATGGGCAAAGCCACCCTCGCCGCCTCCGGACTCAACATCGTTTCCGCCGATGACATGGCCGACGGTGCCAAGAAGATCGTCGCCGCCGTGGCCTGAAACCTTCAAACCGAAATCTAGCAAACATTTCTTATGGCCATTCTCATCGACGAAAACACCACGCTCCTGGTCCAGGGGATCACCGGCAGCTTCGGCGCGCGTCACGCCTCGCTCTCACTCGCCTACGGCACCAAACTCGTCGCCGGCGTCACTCCCGGAAAAGGCGGGCAGAAGTTTGAAAACGTCGTGCCGATCTTCGACACCGTTAGCCAGGCTGTGAACGAAACCGGAGCCACCGCTTCCGCCATCTTCGTTCCACCGCCATTCGCCGCCGATGCGATCCTCGAAGCCGCCGACGCGGGCGTGGAGCTCATCGTCTGCATCACCGAAGGCATTCCCGTCATGGACATGATGCGCGTCAAGGAAGCCCTCCGCGGCTCCAAGTCACGCCTCGTCGGCCCTAACTGCCCCGGACTCGTCACTCCCGGTCACGGCGAGAAATCGCACGGCGGCTGCCGCATCGGCATCGCTCCCGGCTACATCCACAAGCGTGGCAACGTCGGCGTGGTTTCGCGCTCCGGCACTCTAACCTACGAAGCCGTTTTCCAACTCACCCAGCTCGGCTACGGCCAGAGCACCTGCGTCGGCATCGGTGGCGATCCGATCAACGGCACCAACCACCTCGAAGTGTTGGAAATGTTCAACAACGACCCCGAGACCGAAGCCATCATCATGATCGGCGAAATCGGCGGCAACGCCGAGGTCGATGCCGCGCGTTGGGCCAAGGAAAACAGCAAGAAGCCCATCGCCGGATTCATCGCCGGAGCCACCGCGCCTCCGGGCCGCCGCATGGGCCACGCCGGTGCCATCGTCGGCGGTGAGGAAGACACCGCCCAAGCCAAGAAGCGCATCCTCGCCGAGTGCGGCATCGCCGTCGCGGAGACTCCCTCCGACATGGCGAAGACCCTGCTCGAACGCTGGGGCAAGTAAGCTGAAATCATTTCACGAAAAGGCGGAGCGCAAGCTCCGCCTTTTTTGTCGGGTGGGAACGCCAAAGTCATTTCGCGCGAGCCCGGTGATAGAGAGTAAGGTTTCCACATTTGCTCCCGGACCGGATATGGAGCTTGGGACCTGGGACGACGTAACTTCTCCGTCGGAATAAGTCCGGATCCGATCCGCTTGCCGACTCTCGCTGTTGCAACGCATCGGCGACTTTGAAAAGGAGACCCAAGGGTTTTTTCTTCACTGTTGATGAAATTCCGCAGTGTAAGAAACAGCATCGGAACAAAGATTCCGCTTTCTTCGCTGGCAACAGGGCGGGCTTCGTGTTGTTTTTCCGCCGTGTCCGCCGTCACGAACATTTCGACCTACCGTTTCGCCGAACTCACCGGTCTCAAGGACTTGCGTGAGGAATTGATCTCCGGGTGCAAGGCTTGGGAACTCAAGGGGACGATCCTGCTGAGCACGGAAGGCATCAACATGTTCGTCGCGGGGGCGGCGGAATCGATCGATCTCCTGCTTGCGAAGCTGCGGAAAATCCCCGGGCTCGAAGGGCTGGAGCCGAAGGTGAGCATCAGCGACAAGCAGCCCTTCAACCGCATGCTGGTGCGGATCAAGCGGGAGATCATTTCCTTCGGAATGGAGAGCATCCGCCCGGCGAACTACACCTCGCCGAAGATCGCCGCTACCGAGCTGAAGCGCTGGCTTGACGAGGGCCGCCCGGTGACCCTGCTCGACACGCGCAACGACTACGAGGTGAAGCTCGGCACCTTCAAGGGCGCGCTCATTCCCAACATCAACACCTTCCGCGAATTCCCTGAGGCGGTGAGAAAACTGCCGGAAGCGCTCAAGGACCAGCCGGTCGTCATGTTCTGCACCGGCGGCATCCGTTGCGAGAAGGCGGGACCGTTCATGGAACAGGAGGGGTATAACAATATCTATCAACTCGATGGCGGCATCCTGAAATACTTCGAGGAATGCGGTGGCGATCACTACGACGGAGAGTGCTTCGTCTTCGACCAGCGGGTGGGCGTGGATCCCGGGTTGCGGGAAACGGATTACGCGATCTGCTTCGCCTGTCAGGCCCCGCTCGACGCGGCCGATCAGGAAGACCCGCGGCATGTCGAGGGGGTGAGCTGCCCGCATTGTTTCAAGAGCGCGCCGGAGCGCATGGCGGAACGGATTTCCTTGCTTCACGAGGCGATCGCGAAAGCCACGAATCCCTTGCCCGGCTCCGTGCCGCAGGAAAACCGCCGTCCGGTGAATGTTCCCGCCGCCCATGACGGACGGACTCTGCTGGAAACGCTGATCGATCTTTTCCCGCAGATTTCTCCGGCGGAGTGGGAGGCGCGCTGTGATGCCGGCCGTTTCGTGAACTATGGCGGAACCATCCGCGGCAAGGACCACATCGTCCGTGGCGGCGAGCGGGTGGTGCAGATTTTTCCGGCGAATGTCGAGCCGCCGGTGTCGGCGGACATCCGGGTGGTGTATGAGGACGAGGCCATTGTTGTGGTCCACAAACCGGCGCCGCTGCCGATGCACGCCAGCGGGCGTTTCCATCGGAACACGCTTCAACACATTCTCAACGAAGTCTATGCGCCGAAGTATCCGCGGCCGGTGCATCGCCTGGATTCCAATACGACCGGACTCGTGGTGTTCGCCCGCACCCGACATTTCTGCCGGGTGCTCCAGCGCCAGTTCCTCGAAGGCCTGGTGGACAAGCGCTATCTGGTGAGGGCGATCGGCCGGCCGGATAAGGAAACATTTTTCTCGGAGGCTCCGATTTCCTCCGAGCCCGATGTGATGGGGACGCGCGTCATTGATGAACTCGACGGCCTGCCCTCGCGTACCGATTTCAAAGTCCTCGAACGCCGTGAGGATGGAACGACCTTACTGGAAGCAAAATTGGGAACAGGACGGACCAACCAGATCCGCCTTCATCTCTGGCAGATGGGGTGGCCGGTCGCCGGTGATCCCGCCTATCTGCCGGATCAAAAAATCGGCGACACCCAGACGCTCGATCCCGCATCGCCACCTCTCCAGCTTCACGCCTGGAAACTCACATTCCAACATCCGCTGAGCGGGGCCGAGATGACGTTCGAAACCGGGCGGCCCGGATGGGCATGAGCTGAAGCCGTGCGGAATGAATTCCGCGCTCCGGTCAGAGGATCACTTGATCATGTTGATGGAGGAGACTTTCTCCACGCCATCGCGCTCGGAAACGATGATGGTGAGCACCCCGGTGGTGGAGTCCGCGGCGACTTCGGTCTTTTGCGAATCGTGTGCGGTGACGCGCCAGTTGGTGAAGGCGTCGACGCTTCCACCGCTTTCGCGGAATGAAACCGAGAACTGGGTGATGAAGCCGCTGACAAGCTTCTGCTTTTCCACGGCGGAGTTGAGGGCAACGTAAGCGGCGCCGAGATTTTCGCCCAGCGGGGTGAAGACGGCCCAGTCGATCTTATCGGCAACCGCCGAGTCTCCTTTGGCCAGAGATTCAAAAGTGTTCTTCGCGAAAGTGACATCTCCGGCGGTGGCGACTTCCTCTTTGGCCTCGGCGATTTTTTGTTTCGTTTCCCGGCAGTTGGAGAAAAGCAATGGTGCGGCGAGAATGGTAAGGAGGCTGATCGTTTTCATGGTTGCACTCCCTTCGCAGGAAGCGTGCCCGGGTGTTTTGCCCACAAATCCAAGGTCTTTGGAGTCGCGCATTCTGCAATATGCTTGATGATCGTGCAAATCGCCACAGATGCACGAGTTCGTGCACAGGTGATCCCGAATGATGCAGCCTGCACTGGTTTCTCCGGGCATATCAGAAATAGATAGGTTGCAACTCGCCTGAAACCAGCAGCTTGATCGAAATGGCATGGATGCTGCGACGTAGACACCGACTCCTCGATCAAGTGGAGATGAAACAACCCACCAAGACCATGATCACGAATCTAGAACAACTCTATTTCAACCAAATCCGCGACTTATACAGCGCGGAAACCCAGCTGCTCGGAATTCTTCCGCAAATGGCGGCCCATTCCTCCTGTCGGGAGCTGCGTGAGGCCTTCAACGACAGCCTGCGTGAAACCCACACCCACTGCGCGCGCTTGGGAACCATCAGCGAGCGCCACGGAATCAGCCATGACACGGTGGCATGCGAGGCGATGAAGGGAATCGTATTGGAAACGAAAAAGCATCTGACCGAAACCGTTCCCGGCGATATCCGGGATGCGGTGTTGATCGCTTCCGGAAACCGGATCGAGCATTACGAAATCGCGGGCTATGGCGTGGCGAAGGCATTCGCCGACTGTCTTGGATTCGATGCCGATTCCGAGCTGTTGTACGCAACGCTGCAGGAAGAAGGGGCCGCGGATGCGGAGATCACGAAGATCGCAACCGGAGGAACCTTCCGCTCCGGAGTGAACCAAGCCGCATCGATGGTTTGATCATCCCATGATTTTGAGAAAGCCGGGTCCGTGAAAGCAGGCCCGGCTTTTTCATGCCCGGTCGAAGTGAAATACCGGAGAATATTCGTGGCGGTGGCCCCTGACCTCCCGCCTCAGAATTTCCGCGGCGATGACGCTGTAAGTGATCCCGTTTCCGCCGAAACCCAAGGCGAACAGACAGAGCGGATGTTTCCGGTATGGGCCGATGTAGGCCAATCCATCGTGGGTTTCTCCGAATGTCCCTGCCCACGAATAGGCGACTTCCATTCGGGCACTTGGAAACATGTCGTCAAAGCGCTTTTTCAGTCTTTGGCTTTTCTTCCCGATCAGTTTGTCGCGGGCCGCCGCGTTGCGGAAAGGCAGATCTTCGCCGCCCAGAATCGCCCTGCCGTCGCTGTCGGTGCGCAGATAGAAATAGGGGCGCGCGGATTCCCATAACAGGCAGCGGTGCCACCAGTGCTGTTCTTCGGTGAGAGGCTCGGAGGCCAGCGCGAAGGAACTGTGGAGTTTCACGCAGCCGGCGGTGTCGAAGAGCGACTGGCTTTCATATCCCATCGCGACGATGACCCGCTTGGCGCGGATGGTGACGTTGCGGTTCGTCCGGACGAGCACGCCTGCCTTGTCGATGTCGAGGCGTGTCGCCCGGGTCCTGTCGAAAATCCGTCCGCCACGGCCTGCCGCGGTTTCAAGCAGTCCGACCGTCAACCGATAGGCATCCACCTCCGCCGCCTGGACCGAATGGAGGGCACCGGGTTTGGAAAATCCGAAGCGGGATTTCACGTCATGTTCGCTCCAGTCTTGAACCTCGATCCCCATGTCGCGCCTCGCCGCGCTTTCCTCTCTCAGGACAGGGACGTCGCTTTTCGCCGAAGCGAGATAGACGCTTTCCTTGCGGGTGAAAGCGCAGTCCTCCAGCCCGAGCGACCGGATCTTCTCCTCCAGAATGTCGATGCTCTCATGGCATGACTGATAGGCTTTGCGCGCGTGGTTGGGGCCGTGGAGCCGGATCAGATCGATCAGATGCGTGTCCACCTCATACTGCAGCAGGGCGGTGCTCGCGCTGGTGCTTCCATGGCCGACGTCACGCGAGTCGATCACGATCACGTCATGACCATCAGCAGTGAGTGCCTCGGCGATGCAGGCTCCGGTAATGCCGGCCCCGAGCACGATGATGTCGCATGCCTGATCCGAAGCGAGTGGCGGAAAATTCGCCAGCAAACCGTTTTTCAACGTCCAGAACGGATGATCCGACGTGAGATCCATGAGGGGGAATTGATAAAATCCGCCAGCCGGAAAAACCTGGTGGAGGTCTGACCGGGTGGCGGCTTTGGATGAACAAACGGATGGGTGTCAGCCGGTAACTTCGTCTTCCGGCTCGAACTGGTCCGCATCCGCGATCCGCCGGTTTTGGCAGGAGTTCTGGCAGAGCGCGTAAACGCCGTAGGCGAGAAGGCCCACTACCAGCGCTCCGCCGATCCAGCTTGCGGACTGTCGGGGTGGCTGGCTGCGGAGATCGCGGAAGCGCGAGGCGGCGTAGGCGCTGCCCGCGGCGAACTGGTGTTTCGCCTGATCGGCGAGTTCGCGTGCGCCGTTAGGCAGCGTTTTTTTCGTGGTATGGGACAACAGGCTTCCGATGTCGTCACGCAGATGGGAGACATCTTCGCGCACGCGGTTCAGGAGTCCGTTGGCACGGCGATCGGTGAATAGAGAGGAATTCATGGTTCAATGGAGGTGGGTTGGAATGGATATCAGGGAGTTTTTCCGCGAAGGGCCCGGGAAAGGGCGGACACGATCAGAAGGACCAGGAACACGTAGAACAGGATCTGTGCGATCCCGGCGGAAGCTCCGGCGATGCCCCCGAAGCCGAGAATGCCGGCGATGAGAGCGAGAATGAGGAAGGTGAGTGCCCAGCTTAACATAATTTTGGTTTTCCATGCCGGAGATTGATTGAAGTTGGCAGGAATCCGGCGTGTCCCTGCCAACCGTGATGTGAAGATTATCGGCCTAACACCGATTCGAAAGTGTGGATGGCCTCCTTCAATTCGGCGGAGACTTCGGCGACGATGGCCGCATGGTTTGCCTCGAGATTGCCATGATCGAGCGCTTCCTGAATGGTGCGGGCCAGTTCCTTTTCTCCGCGCACGCACTCGGCGAGGGTGGCTTTGAACTCCTCTTCGGTCATCATCGCGCGAACGCGGATCCACCAACGATGGACCGCCGCTTCGGGACTCCCGCCGATTTCCGCTTTCTCGCCTTGTCGGACGATCAGAACCGCGACGTGCTGGACGATGACCTTGCGACGGGCGGCAATCTCCAAAAAGGCGGCTGCAAGGGTGGGAGAATCCACCACGGCTGCGGCTTGGGTGTAGCCGTCGTATGAATCGATATAGCGGGTGAGAACGTTTTGTAACTCAGCGGCATCGGTGACTCGGATTTCTTCAGCGGTGGGCATGAAGGTCCTTTCGCAGGAAGAATACCAAACTCGGTGGAGTGGTAACTCGCTGAAAATGAGAGAAATGATTTTGTATTCGGGCAAAAAGTCACCCGGTGGCCCGTGCAGTTCGCGGTGATGGGTGCAAAATGCACTCGGAACGGACCGCCGCCTACTTCAAGCTGCCTTTCACTGCCTCAACAACCTGATCTGCAATCTCCTCAAGCGTGCCGTTGGAATTGATGACACGAGCGAAGGACTCGTCCTTGAGCGAAAGGAAGATATCACGGCAGCGCTCCAGGTTCTCGCGTTTTTCGAACTCGTTTGCGATGTCGCCGCGCGCGCCGATGCGGCCAAGGGCGATGTCGACATCAAGGTCCATGATCAGCAGCAAATCGGGAACTGGAGCGAACGCTTCATTCTTCCTACGGATTTCCTGTGGGTCGAAACCGCGGGCCCCTTGGTAGGCCATGGTGGAAAAATAATAGCGGTCGAGGATCACAACCTTTCCCGCTGCCAGAGAAGGCTCGATCAGCTCGTCGACATGCTGCTGGCGGTCGTTGAGGAAATACTGGAGTTCATCCTCGGGAGACAGCCGGCCTGTCGCTCCGGTCTCACGGACTTTTTTCCCCCACGGCCCCGCGGTGGGTTCGCGGCTGAGAACCACCTCGCGGCCTTGCGCGGAGAACCACTCGCCGAGGCGTTTCGCCTGGGTGGATTTGCCCGTGCCGTCGATTCCTTCGATGACAATGAAGAGTCCGTCTGGCATGTCGTTAGAGATAGCGGGATTTGAGGTGCGCGAGATAATCCCCGGTCGATGGCGCGCTGCCGGTGGCGTGCCGGATCAGATCGGCCGGATCGAGAGTCGCGCCTTGGGCATGGACCGATTTCCTCAGCCAGCCGAGCAGGGGACGGTAGTCGGCCTGGTCGATGGCGCCGGCGATGGAAGCATCCCTGCGAGCGGCGGCGAAGAGCTGCGCGGAGTTGATGTTGCCGAGCGTGTAGGTCGCGAAATAGCCAAGTCCGCCCATCGACCAATGGATGTCCTGCAGGCAGCCGTGGCGGTCGTCCTTCGGGGCGAACCCGAACAGCTCGCGGAAACTTTCGTTCCAAGCCGCCGGCACATCGGCGACGGCGAGGGTGCCGCTGACCATCCGGCGTTCGAGTTCGAAGCGGAGAAGGATGTGCAAGTCATAGGTCGCTTCGTCCGCTTCCACGCGGATCGGCGAAAATTCCGCACGCCAGAGGTAGCGGAGGAATTTTTCCAACGGAAATCCGGCGAGCTGCGGGAATGTCCCCTGCGCCAGAGGATACCAGTGCTCCCAGAATGGCCGTGAACGCCCGACGTGGTTTTCCCACAGCCGCGACTGGGACTCGTGGATTCCGAGCGAGACCGCATTGCCGGACGGCAGTCCGAAATCGTCGGCGGGCAGGCCTTGCTCGTAGAGCCCGTGTCCCGCCTCGTGAAGGACGCCGAAGAGCGAGGAGGTGAAATCCGACTCCATGTAACGGGTGGTCAGCCGGACGTCGCGCGGCCCGAGCGTGGTGCAGAACGGATGGGTCGTGGTGTCGATCCTGCCCGCGTCGAAATCAAAGCCGATGGCCTCGGCGATCCGCGCGTTGAAGCGTTGTTGGTCGGCGATCGGGTAGGGGCCGTCCGGCAGGCTTGGAGAATGGGAGGCGGAGTTTTCCACCGCGCTCGCCGCGATTTCCCTAACTGACGGACGCATCGCATCAAACAGGCGGGCGACGGCGGCGGTGCTGGTGCCGCGCTCGAATCCGTCGAGCAGGGCGTCATACGGTTCGCCGGAGTAGCCCCAGAGATCCGCTTTCTCACGGGCGATGCCGAGCAGGGTTTCCAGATGGGGTGCGAAGGTGGAGAAATCCGAGCGCTCGCGGGCATCGGCCCAGGCATGTTTTGCCAGAGAGCTGGCCACGGAATCGCGGGCGACCAGTTCGACGGTCAGTTTGGTGGCACGGTCGAATTCGCGGCGTAGTTCGCGCAGATTGGCGGTGAGTTTGGGATCGGCGCCGTTGTCGGCGGCCTCGGCGGCTTCGAGGTCCTTTTTCCACGCATCGGAAGTGGAGAGTTCGTGAGCCCGTGAGGAAAGCCAGGCGAGCTGATCCGCCCGGTGTTTCGCCGCAGCCGGCGGAAGGTAGGTTTCCTGGTCCCAGCCGATGACGGCGGCGGATGAATTGATGACCGCCAGCTCGCGGGCTTTCTCGAAAATCGGCATGCGGGGTTTCTGAATGAATCCCGTGCTCAGGCAAAGGCGGAAATCGGCAAACTCAGCGCAGGAAGCGGCGGCGGACGTCGTCAGGCACATTGTTGGCAGCGACCCACTGCTTCACGGCGGCGGCGTCCTTCTGCGACCATTCTCCCAGCATCCGATAGTAGAGCCTGCGCTGTTGGTCCGGGTTGGCGACGCCTTGGATCCATGCGGCCGATTGTTCCGGCGCGCGGGTGTTGCAGCTCCAGACGAATTCCTCGACGACATTGTCATATCCCGGTGTCCCTGCCAGCGATGCGACCCACGTCGCCGTTTGTGTGATCTTGTTCGGATCGCCCGACGACATCACCGGGATGATGCCGCGCGCGGCCTCGGCACGGGCTTCCGGCTGCAGCGATTTCAGCCAGGCGGCGGCTTTGGTCGGGTCCTCCTTTGCCAGAGCGTCGGCGACTCTTCGGGCGGCGCGGCGCTGGTCTTCTCCCGCGTTCATCGAGGCAAGCCATCTGGCGGCATCATCGGGATCCTTTTCGGCCAGCCGGTTGGCGATCATGGCGACGAATCCCCCGCGCAGAGCTTCGTCGGTGATGCCTGCCGGATAGTTTTTCGCCGCTTCGACGCCCTGTTGGAAAAGCGCGTCGGTGATCGAACCGGCCGCCTGGCCGCGTTCGTTGCTCTGTGGCATCGCTTCCGCCAGGCGGGTGGCGGTCGCCAGATCGTTGCCCGCCACACCCCGGATGATGGAGGCCATGTAGGGGTTCGGCCCTTCGCCGGTGAAATTGGCCTTCGCCCACGCCTCGGCGGCGGCGGCGTCGTTGCCCGCCCACGTTTCCAGGATTGTTCCGCGCCCGCGGCCGTCATCGCGGGTGCCGACGTAGTCGAGAGCGGCCAATGGATCGAGTTTGGACCAGCCTTGCAGGATCAGCCCGTATTCGCCGCGCGAGTTTCCCAAGTGGTCGAGATTGCGGAATTGCCCGGCGACCTCCGCGAACTGTCCGGGGCCGAGGGTTTCGATCATGTCCATCAACGCCCGCTGGCGGGAAAAGGAATCCGTCATTTTCACGATCTCGCCGAGACGTTCCAACGGGGAGGCTGCTTGCCTGCCGGATTTCGAACGCTCCGTTTCCTTCATTTTTCCATCACGGGAAATGCCGCCGGATTCGGAAGATCCTGCCGGAGTCCGGGAGGAGGAGCGGGTGGCGGGCACCGTGGTGTCCGCCGTATCCCTGTCGTTGGTTCCGCGAACGCTGTTAGCGATCATCGCCGCGGCGATCCCGATGGAGAAGACGGCACCATGGGTGAGAATGAGGCTGGAACGTTTCATGATGGCGGGCGTTACGGTTGCCGGCGGCGGGATGTTTCACTTCACGGCGGCCACCGTGATCACTGACTCGGCGGGTTGCCGGGCATCGAGGATGGCCTTTTCCAGCGGAGCGCGGGCCTTCTCCGTGAGTGCGAAGGTGGCCTCGAGGTCGGCAGCGCCCTCCGGGCCGTGCACGAGGTTTTTGATCTGGCGCGTTTCGTATTCCTGCTTTTTGGAAACAGCATCCCAGATTTTCTTGAACGCGGGGACCAGCGGATTGTTGTCGAAGTCTTTCGCGAGGTTCACGCCGTCGCTCAGCTCCCTGGCCGTGTAGGTCCGGGTTTGGCCGCCCCAGGAGATCGTGTAGGCGGCGGATTTCGGCGAGTTGATGCGGAACATGAATCGATTCAACTCGTCATCGAACGGTACCAATGCGAGGCCGGCACGGATCGAGTCGTCGTTGTCCTTCGCGCCCGGGCCGGTGGCGAAGGGGAGGCGCGTGCTGCGCAGGGTGATCCTGCCGTTTTCCGTGGTCAGGACTTCGTGGCCGTTCACCGCGTGGGCCCTGCCGGCGGCTTCATCGTAACTGACAGTGCCGAGATCGCCATCGACTCCCATGCCTTTCAGAAAGCCGTAGGCCATGACGACCTGCCCGGCCCATGCCGGATGCACGCCGTCCTTGCCGGATACCTTGAAATCGGGGCCGTATTGTTTTTTCGCCTCGTGGTTCGCCAGCAGCATCGGCCGATAGAGATCCGCGAAGGCGACATTCCTGGCCTTGGCCACTTCCACATCGATGTTGCGGAAGCGCGACAGGCTGAGATTCAGATCCTGCTGCGTGCCGGCCGCCGACTTCACCCAGTGCGGCACCGAGTCGATGATGCCCGGCGAACCGAGCACCACGCGGCAGCCGATGCCTTGGAACGCCTCGACCACCGCCGTCTGGTTCTTCCTGTATTCCGCGGCGATGGCCTCGTCATACGGGACGTAGCGGAAATCATTCATTCCATAACAGGTCGTCGCGATGGTCGGTTTGAAACGAAGCACGTCGCTCTTGATGCGGTTGAGGAATCCGCCGGCCTGCTCGCCGCTCCAGCCGTGCTGGCGGCAGGTGATCTCCAGCTCCGGGTAACAGGCGGTTAGGTAGGTTTCCAACAATGCCGAATAGAGCTTCTGCTCGGTGATCGAGTCGCCGCAGATCGCGAGGCGGTCGCCTTTCTTGAGCAGCGGGGCCGCGGTTTCCGGAGCGGGTTCCAGCACATAGACCGCGAGGTCGGAGGGCAGCGGCGGGAGCTCGCGTGCGGTGAGGGGAAAGGCAAGGGCGAACGGCAGAAACCAGGCGGTGCGGATCATGGATCATGAAACGAGCGGGAACCCGCCAGCCTTGCAAGCCCGTCCTGTTGAGGGACTTATTTTTCCTTCGGGAACCAGTCGACCTCTTTCACGCTGAGGACCTCGAAATAACCGCGGCCTCCGGATGTCTTGCGCTTCACCACCTCCAGAACGGGCTGGAAGCTCCCGGCCGTAGCGAGCTGGGCCTCGAATTCCGCGGCAACCTGCGAGGATTTTCTAACGAACGCGATCTGCGGCTTCGCATCCAGCGGCGACTGCAGCAGGAATGAGGAGAAATGCTCGTTCTCGGTGCTCGCGGCGCGCTCGGCCGGTGGCCGGCTCACGACGAGATGGAAATCTCCGGTTTGATCGATCGGGCCTTCCACGAATTTTTGGAAAAGACCGTCTCTGAATTCCACGAACGCCGGCCAATCGACGAGCCAACCACCCGGGGTCTCCTTCACGGCGACGGGAATCCCCTTGGGATGCTTTTCGGTCGCGACGAAGAAGATGAACAGCGTGGCTCCGGTTTTCTCATCGAGGTGGCTTTGTTTCACCGAGATCGACTGATAGAGAATCGGCCCGTCGGGGACTTCCCGCGAGTAGGCCTCCATCGCGCCGCAGACCTTGTCGGGAGAAAGGACGTAGGCACTGCGGGCGGCCCAGTCCGGAGCATCCAAAAAGGCTCGCAAGGTGGCTTCCGCAGGGGCGGAGGCCTTCTCCTGTGAGGCCTTTTCTTCGATCGGTGCGACTTCGGACTCCGTCTCCTCCACGACGGGTTCGGGCGCCGGTTCGGGTTTCTTCAGCTCGGCGACCACCACCTCTTTTTCAACCGCCGGTGCCGGGAGAACGGGGAGGGATGCGGGAGGAATGAAGATGGGTGGCCGGGGCGCTCGGGCGATGAACGAGTGGACAACCACTCCTCCGATGACCGCGCTTGCGAGGCACGAGGGCACCAGAATCGGCCACAACCGTCTGGGGCCGCCGGGTGGTGGAACGACAGCGGGCGGAGGCCCGTCGGTTTCGGCCGCCATCGGAGGCGACTCCACTTCCACCGGCTCGGACTCCTCCATTTCCGCCGCGGCCGGTTCCGGCTCCTTCGGAACAAGAGGCGGTGAATCCGCAAAGATCCTGAACGGTTCGATCTCCTTCGGTGGAGGGGCGATGGCAACTTCATAGGCACCGATCCCCCGGTGGGGATCCGGCGCGACGATCTCCCGGTCGCAGGTGGGACAGGGGCCCTGCCGGGAAGCCATTTCCAATGGCAAACGCAGCATCGTCCCGCAAGCGGGGCAGTTGAATTGGATCACTTCGGCCATTGACGGGGTGGAATGCAGCGGACTTCTGCCATAAGATTTCCATGCTGTCGATCTTTCGGAGAACTTAACTAAAAATGACCTTCATCTCGCAGTTCCCGGTGGCACTTGCCGACGCCGGGGCTGACAATCTTCCCGCCAACGTGAGAAAAATCATCCACATCGACATGGATTGCTTCTATGCCGCGATCGAGGAACGGGAGAATCCCGCCTTGCGCGGCAAACCCGTCGGCGTCGGAGGCAGCGAGCGCCGCGGCGTGCTCACCACCGCGAATTACGAGGCGAGGAAATACGGCTGCCGCTCGGCGATGCCGGTTTTCAAGGCGCTCGAACTCTGCCCGCATCTCATCCTCGTGCCGATCCGCTTCGATCTCTACCGGGCCGTCAGCTCTCAGATCCGCGCCATTTTCGGCCGCTTCACCGAGCTCATCGAACCCCTCTCGCTCGACGAAGCCTACCTCGATGTCTCCCACCTCCATTCGAGCGGCGCCGCCATCGCCCGCGAGATCCGTGCCCAGATTTTCGAGGAAACCGGACTCACCGCCTCCGCCGGGATTTCCGCTAACAAGCTGATCGCGAAGATCGCCTCGGACTGGCAGAAGCCGAACGGCCAGAAGCAGGTCACCCAGGAGGAAATCCCCGCTTTCATTTCCGCGCTGTCGGTCGGACGGATCTGGGGAGTCGGGAAAAAAATGCGGGAGAAGCTCACCGCCCTCGGGATCGAAACCTGCGGTGATCTCCAGCAACTCGACCAGATAGAACTCTCCCGCCGTTTCGGCAGGTGGGGCCTCGAACTCTGGCACCTCTGCCGGGGCATCGACGACCGCGCCGTCACTCCGGACCGCACCCGCAAGTCGGTCAGCAGCGAGACGACCTTTTCCGAAAACATCGAAGTCCTGCCCGCCCTCCTTCCGCCGATGCGCGGCATGATCGAAGGACTGCTCGAAGACCTTGCGAAGTCCCACTCCGACCGGGTCATCCGCTCGCTGGTGGTGAAAATGAAATTCGCCGATTTCCACCGCACCACCGCGGAGCGGGCCGGTCATGCCATCGATGCGGCGGTGTTCGAGGAGCTCCTGACGGAAGCCTGGAAACGCGGCAACAACCGGGCCGTGAGATTGCTGGGAGTGGGGGTGCGGTTCGAGGACCCGAAGGAAACGGAGCAGATGGAGTTTTTCGGTTAGGCTGTCAGTTCTCGCTGATTTTGATCTCTCCGAGCTGGGAGGCGCGAAGGATGATCCTGGTGCCCTCGGGTTCGCGGATGATCAAATGGGTGCTGTCCGTCCAATGCACGGTGATGGCGGGCTCGCCTTCCGCGATGAACGCCTTGCCGGAACGGTTCGGAAGCTTGGTCCCCGCCTTGATGATGGCGACGTGCGTGGTGTAGCCATCGCCGTTTTCACGGGTTCTGCGGAACAGCACCGCCTCGAGCTTGCGGTCGGGCGAGAGCATCGGCCTCAGGTTGTCGTTCGTCCTGAAGGTGAAGGCTCCGTTCATCCACATCAGGAAGCCGCCGATCACCAGCACGACGCCGCATCCGCTGAGGAAGATGGCGAGGCTGGTGATGAATTTCCCAGGCGGCTTGATGCGCGGGGCGGGGCGGAAGTCGGCTGGCTGGGGGTGGTTCAAAGTTGGAAGCTGTCCTGGGCAGGTGTGGCGCCGATGGAGATCTGGACCTCGCCGTTGGCTGACAGATGGGTGAGGCAGTGATAGACGTCTTCGGGATCCGCGTCGATCTCGGTGGCGACTTCTTCCGCGGTTTTCGCGTAGGCGGTGAGATGGCCGCGGACCTTGTTGAGGGTTTCGAGGAAGGTGCCGGCGGCTTTTTTCCCGGCTTCGACGCCCGGCTGATGGTAGGCGTTGATGTTCACGAGCGAGGCGTAGAAGGACACGGTGCGCTCGAAGAGGGCGATGAGCAGGCCGAGCTGGAATGGCGTCACCTCGGGGATGGAAATGGTCAGCGACTTGCGGCCCGATTCGTGCAGCGCCTTGCGGGTGCCGCGGAGGAACCCTTGCAGGTAGTCGGCGGTGGTGGTGCCGGGATCGACCTCGATGCTGTGGCCCGAGCGGCCCTTGCGCACCTCGATGAAAGTGGCGAAGAAATTGTTCACGCCGTCGCGGAGCTGTTGGACGTAGGCGTGCTGGTCGGTGGAGCCCTTGTTGCCGTAAACGGCGATGCCCTGGTTGGCAACCTTGCCGTCGAGGTCGAGTTCTTTTCCTAACGACTCCATGACGAGCTGTTGGAGATACTTGGAGAAGAGGACGAGGGAGTCCTTGTAGGGAAGGACGACCATGTCCTTCTCGCCCTTGCCGTTGGTCGCGCTGTACCAGGCGATGGCGAGCTGCATGGATGCGTTTTTCGCGGCGTCCTGCCTGCGGGTCTCGACGTCCATGGCGGCGGCTCCGGCGAGCATCGAGTCGATGTCGAGGCCTTGCAGTGCGGCGGGCACGAGGCCGACGGTGGAGAGGACGGAGGTGCGTCCGCCGACCCAGTCTTCCATCGGGAAGCGGGTGATGAAATGGTGTTGGGTGGCGTATTGGTCGAGCTTGGACCCGGTGCCGGTGACGGCGACGGCGTGGCGGCCGAAGTCGAGTCCGGCTGCTTCATAGGCGGCCTTGGCTTCCAACATTCCGTTGCGGGTCTCGGCGGTGCCGCCGGATTTGGAAATGACGAGGACCAACGTCTTGTCGAGGCCGACCTGGGAAAGCCGGGAAATCACGGTGTCCATGCCGGCCGGGTCGGTGTTGTCGAAGAAGTGGAGCGCGAGCTTGGCATTCTGGCCGATGGCCTCGGAAACCAGCTGCGGGCCGAGGGCGGAACCGCCGATGCCGATGAGCAGGACCTGCCTGAAATTTCCACCTGATGGAGGCGTGACCGCGCCGGTGTGGACTTTTTCCGCGAAGCGCTTGAGGTCGTCGAGCGGGCCGGTGATGGATCGGCGCACCTCGTCGTCAGGGGCGAGGGCGGCGTTGCGGAGCCAGTAGTGTCCGACCATGCGGCCTTCGTCGGGATTGACGATTTTCCCCGCTTCGAGCGCTTCCATGTCGGCGAAGGCCTTGGTGACCTTGGGTTGGAGCGAGGCGACCAGCTCGGGCGCGATGTCCATGAGAGAAAGATCGAGAGAGAATCCGTGTTGGGGATAGCGGACGAGACTTTGGTTGTAGGATTGCCAGGACATGATGGGAAGTAGTGGGTGGTAGTTTAAAGGGTTTCGGCAAATTCGTTCAATCAATGACCTCAGGCGGCCGATGAAAGATGGGGGAATTCGGGATTAGCCGGTTTAATAGCTGAGTATGGAGTGGACGGTGTGAGGGGTGAGTTTTGCCCGTCCGTTGAGAAATCCCAGCTCGATGAGCACGGAAATGGCGACGATGTTCGCGCCGAGTTCGTCCAGCAGTTTCACCGCTGCGGCGGCGGTACCGCCGGTGGCTAACAAATCGTCCACCAGCAGGACGGTCTCGCCGGGTTTCACCGCGTCCTCGTGGAGCTCGACAATGGATTCGCCATATTCCAGCGAGTAGGAGGTCTGGCGGGTCTTCCACGGCAGCTTGCCCTTTTTCCTGACCGGGACGAATCCCGCTCCGAGCCGGTCGGCGACGGCGGCGGCGAAGATGAAGCCGCGGGCGTCGATGCCGACGACCTTGTCGATCCTGACGTCACCGGCGGTGGCACAGAGAAGGCTGATGGATTCCTGGAAAAGCTTCCCATCGGCGAGGACGGGGGTGATGTCCTTGAAGACGATTCCGGGTTTGGGGAAATCGACAACGTCGCGGATGGCGGCACGGAGGGAGGCTTCACTCATTTCGAACGCACACTATCCGGAGCAAGGGGCGGTTGGAAATCCTAAAAGCGGAGGTGGGGGGCAGCGGATGAAGGAATATTCCGTGCGACGTGGCGGTCCGGTGTCTACGCTTCCGGCACCGCATGGCGGAATACCGGATGTTTTTGGAATACGTCAAACCGTTGCTCGAATGGAGGTCGCAAAGGCTGTCATGGCATATTCCGTTTCTCGCCGCGCTCGGCGTGGGTTCGCTTGTCGGGTTGGGTGTCTGGTGCGGACAGCCTCGCCAGGGCATGCTCGCCGCGACCGGGGCGATGGTGATCCTGTATCTGCCGCAGTCACTGCCGTCCGTCGCGGGGAGAATGGTTAGGCTCATCATCGGTTCGTCCGGATTCGTGGTCAGCTACGTGCTGGGGGCCGCCAGCGCGTTTCATCTGGCAAGCGCCGCGGTGATGCTCGGCATCCTGACCGTGCTGGCGACGACGGTCTGCCGATGGAACAGGGTTGCTCCTCCGGGGAGTTTCTTCTTCGTGCTAACGGGTGCCATCGCCTGCAACGCGCCGTTCGATCCGCTGGCTATTCCAACGAACGCGGGATGGGTGGCCTTGGGCGGGGCGACTTCCTGCATGGTCGCGTTTTTCTACAGCGTGCTGACGATGAGCAAGGAAGTGATTCCATCCGCACCCGTTGCCAAGGACACCCGTCCGGCTGCCATTCTGGTAGAGTCCTCGGTGATCGGTTTTTTCGTGGCGCTGTCGCTATTGGCGGCGCGGCTCCTGAAGCTGGAAAACCCGTATTGGGTGCCGGTGTCCTGCGCGGCGATTCTTCAAGGCGGGACATTCCGCGCGGTATGGCATCGGAAGGTGCATCGAATCCTGGGTACCGCGGTGGGGATGGGATTGTCGTGGTTTTTGTTTCCACCCGTGCCGGATCCCGTGGCGTTGGTCGGAGTGGTCTGTGTCCTGGTGTTCGTGGTGGAATACCTGGTGCCGCGGCACTACGGGCTGGCGGTGATTTTCATCACGCCGCTCACGGTGAGTTTCGCGGAGTTTTCATCGGGCGGGGTGCCGATCCACGGGCTTTTCATGACAAGGCTGATGGACATCGCCCTCGGCAGCGTGATCGGTGCCATCGGCGGATGGGTGCTGCATCATCCGCAGTGGTGCCGCGGATGGGAGGAGCGGGTGAAACGGTTGCCGTGGACTGTCCTGAGGGAAGGGTGAGGCGATCGACCCACTCACTTCGACTGCTCCAGCATCCGGAGCAGCGGCAGCTCGGCGCGGGCGCGGAGGGATTCCTCCATCTCGACGCGTGGTTGGAGCGTGTCGAGACAGTCGCGGAGCTTCTGCATCGTGTTCATCTTCATGTAGCGGCAGTCGGCGCAGGCGCAGCGGTCGGTGGGGCCGGGGATGAGATTCTTGTCCGGGCACTCCTTGCGCAGGCGGTGGAGCATGCCGCTCTCGGTGACGACGATGATGTCCTTGACCGGCGCGTTCTTGCAGTAGGCGATCATTTTCTCCGTCGAGCAGACCTCGTCGGCCAGCAGTCTGACGGCCTGCGGGCACTCGGGATGGGCGACGACGAGAGCGTCGGGATACTCGGACTTGATGCGGTTGATGGAGTCGCGGGTGAACTCGACGTGGACGTAGCAATTGCCCTTCCACAGGTCCATCTTGCGGCCGGTCTGCTCGATCACCCAGGCTCCGAGATTTTCATCAGGGACAAAAAGGATGGGTCGGTCCGCCGGGGCAAGGTTGACGATCTTCACCGCGTTTCCGGAAGTGCAGATGACGTCGCAGAGCGCCTTCACGCCGCCGGAGCAGTTGATGTAGGCGATGACGTAGTAGTTCTTCTCGGCGTTCGCCTTGAGGAACGCCTCCAACTGCGGCGCGGGGCAGGATTGTTCCAGCGAGCAGCCGGCGTCGGCATCCGGAAGGACGACGATTTTTCCCGGGTTCACGATCTTCGCCGTTTCCGCCATGAAGTGGACGCCGCAGAAGACGATGACGTCGGCTTCGGTGGCCTTGGCATGATAGGCGAGGCCTAACGAGTCGCCCACGTAGTCGGCGACGTCCTGGATGTCGCCGGTCTGATAGTTGTGGGCGAGGATGACGGCGTTCCGGGCTTTCTTGAGGGCCAGGATTTCTTCCTTGAGGTCGAGGGCTGCTAACATGGCTGCGGGGATTGGAAATCTGATGCCTGGAATTCGAACTCAGGCTTTCGGGGTGGCTTGGACCATTTCGATGGTGCCGGAATGTTTGGCTCCGGGTTTCACCACCAGCGAACTGGTGCGGACGAGGCCCTGGAGGTGGGCGCGTTTTTCAAGAGTCACGGATCCGGTGCAGGAAATCTGGCCGCGGACATTGCCGTCGATGAAGGCGGTGACCGCGGTGACGGGGTTGAGGAATTCGACCCGGGCGCCTTTTTCGACCCGCAGGTTCCGGCAGTTCACCTTGCCGATGATCTTGCCGTGGCTGCGGATGACGAGGTCGCCGGTGCATTCGACCGAACCGGCGAGTTCTCCCAGCACGATCAGGTTGTGGCACTGGAGCGTGACGCCGGCCACGACGCCGTTTTTCTGGATGGTCACATCGCCACAAGTCTGGATCCGGCGGTTCCAGTGCTCGTTGATTTCGTAGTCCAGCAGGCTGATGTAGCCGCTGCATTTCGGGCACTGGCTCGACTGGGCTTCCGAACTGGTGGTGTAGCTGTAGCCGCAGCTGAAGCAGGTGACCTCGCGCGGCGGCTTGTTCGGGCTGAAAAGCCGCATGAGAAACGACTTCGGCGGAGGCAGGGGAGCGGTCCGGCGGAGAAATGGCGAGGCTTTCGGCGAAGCAGGAAGCGGCTCCGGCTCGGGATCGGAATCCTTGCGAGGTTTCGCCAGCCGGGTGACCGGACGGTTTCTGACCACGCCCTTGCCTTCCCTCACCTGGAAATTGGCACGGCAAGCCCGGCATTGGGTGGAAACCACGAGTGCGGGCTCGGACTGGACTTGCCCGCATTCCGGGCAAGTGACCTCGATGCGATGGCGCTGGGGCTCATCGGCCATGGCAGGGGAGATGGGATGGCGAAGGACCTACCTTCGACCAGTTAGGAGACGGTGCCTGCAAGTGTGCCTTGTTTCGGAGCTTCCGGTGTGGCCGTGCCCTTGGCGGGAGCGGATGCCGGGGCGTTCGCAGGAGTGCCGACGGTGGATTTTCCGACGAAAATGGCACCTGCTTCGATCGAGAGGGTCTTGGCCTTGATGTCGCCGACGACTTCGGCGCTGGCCTTGAGTTCGACGCGGTCGGTGGCGGTGAGATTGCCGTGAACCTTGCCGTAAACGACGACGGTCGCGGTCTTGATCTCGGCCTTGATGCGGGCGTTTTCGCCGACGGTGAGATTGCCGTCCGATTGGATTTCACCTTCGATTTTCCCGTCAACCACGAGGTCGTTGGTGAATTTGACGGTGCCTTTGATTTCCACGTCGGTGGAAAGAACGTTGCGCGTGGCGGCAGGGGACGGGCGGGATGCCGCGACGGCGGGCTGCTGGGCACCGTAGGATGACGGTGGCGCAGGAGTGGAAACTGGATCCGGGTGGCGGGCTTCCGGAAGTGGAGGAGCGGAACGCTGGGTTTCGCTATTGTCTTGGCCGATTACTTTTTTAAACACGGTGGTAAAGAATGGTTGGAGTTATTGGGATGTCAAATCGATTCCTGGCTTACGGCTTGGGAGTGACGGGATCCTGCGCCGGAGCTTCGGCGGGGACTTCAACCGCCGGGACTTCCAAGCTAGGAACGACGGATTCGGAAGGAGGAGAAAGGGATGGAGGTGCTCCGGTGCCGGTGGCTGAAGGAGCGGGCGGCGCCGGCGGCGGTTCGATTTCGACGGGCGGCTTGGCCTTGAGGATGGCGATGCGGCGGTTCGCCATTTCCGAGAAGCTGCTTTCCGGGAAATCGTTTTTCACCTTGTTGTAGGATTCTTCCGCCTTGGTCAGATCGCCGGATGCCTTGGCGATGTCGCCGAGGGAGACGAGGGCGAACGGAGCGATGAAGCGTGCTTCCGGCGTGGAAACGAGTTCTTCGAAAACTTTGGTGGCATCACCGGATTTGCCTTGGGCCATCAGCTTGGATCCGAGATTCGCCTTCGCGGAGGAAAGGGCCGGATGGCTGGGATAGGCGGCGATGAATTTCTGCAGCGTGGCGACGGCCTCGTCCTTTTTGTTTGCGGCCCACTGGCTGTTGGCGAGGAGGACCATCGCGCTGCCGGCGGCGGTGGTGTCCGCATTTCCGTCGACGACGGCTTGGTAGGCGGCGAGATCCTCAGCCTTGGTCAGGGCGGCACCGGCGGTTTCCTGGCGGCTGTTTTCGATGCCGCGGTAGATCACGAGTCCCACGGCTCCGAGGGCGAGAGCGGCGGCCAATGCCACGAGGCCCTTCTGATTCCGGTCGAGAAACGCCTCGAATGCATTGGGCCCTTGGGAAATTTCGGCAAGCGGGACGGCGGTTTCTTTGAGATCAGCGGACATGATGGAAAATAAGCAGGGCTGCGGGGGCCGATCAAAGCGGCAGTCGCGTCGAAATCAATGCGGAAGTCTGGAAGTTTTCCGATTTCAACGGACTGGAGGGAATCGGCGGGATTTTTAATGGTCAGAGCGGGGCCTCCTGAATAGCGTCCCGACGCATGTCGAAACGGGTTTACGTGGTCGCGGGAGAGCTGAGCGGGGATGCCCACGGAGCCGGGTTGCTGCGTTCGTTGATGGAAATGGTGCCGGATCTGGAGATCCACGGCGTCGGCGGTCCGGAAATGGCGCAGGTCGCCGGATCGGGGCTGAAGGACTGGGTCGAAGACGCGGCGGTGATGGGGGTGTGGGAAGTGTTGAAACACTATGGTTGGTTCAAGCAGCGGTTCGCGGAAATGCTGGCGGATTTGAAAAAAATCCAACCGCACGTCCTGCTGCTCATCGATTACCCAGGTTTCAACCTGCGCTTCGCCGAGGCGGTGAAGCGGGAATGTCCGGGGACCCGCATCATTTACTACATCAGTCCGAAAGTCTGGGCGTGGAACAAGAAGCGCATCCCGGTGATGGCCAGGTTGTTGGATGAGGTGCTCTGCCTTTTCCCATTCGAGCCGCCGATTTTCGCAAAAGCAGGGCTGAAAGCAACTTTCGTAGGCAACCCGCTGGTGGATGAACTGGAGGGAAAGCGGATCCCGGGCGTCCAGCGCGACGAACTGCTCGTCGGGCTCTTCCCTGGAAGCCGGGAGCGGGAAGTGGCGCTGCTGTTTCCGATGATGATCGAGTCGGCAAAACGGCTGAAGTCGTGGAAACCCGAATTGAAATTCGAAGTTCCCGCCGCCTCCGTGAAATTGGCTGAGCAAATCCGCAGCCTGATGAGCGAGGCGGGGGCGGGGGCGGGGGGGCTGGTCACCATCACCAATGGCGGAAGTCATTCGCTGATGCAGCGGGCCTGTTGTGCGGTCATCGCCAGTGGAACGGCGACGCTGGAGGCAGGATATTACGGACTGCCCTATTGCCTCGTTTATCGCATCGCCCCCTCCACCTATCTGGTGGCGAAGATGGTGGTGAAAATCGAACTCATCGGCCTCGTCAACATCCTCGCCGGAGAAGAAGTCGTCGAGGAGCTGGTCCAGGCGAAGGCCGAGCCGGTCGCGGTTTCCCGATCCTTGCGCGAATTCCTGGAATCCCCGGCGAAACGAGAAGCCCTTCAAGCCCGCCTCGCGGAAACCTCCGCGAAACTCGGCGGCAAGGGGGCTCACGACCGCGCCGCCCGCGCCGTGGCGGGTTGGTTGAAGCAGCCGTGAAATTCGATTTCCTTGGGGGTTGCCTTTCGGTGGCGAGTGGCTATTGAAGCGGCGCGATGAAATCATTCTCCATCCTTCTTGTGGCCGTTTCCTTGCTCGGAGTGTCCTGCGAGCGCCATGAATTCGAGGGCCCCGATGGCACCAAGCAGCTGAACGAACACCACGGCGCCGCTGCCCATGGAGAGCATGCCGCCGGACATGACGCCCATGCCGAAGCTCCGGCCCATCACGAGGAGAAGAAGGCGGAGCACTGAATTTCTGTCTTTCCTAGCGGACGCGGGAGTGGCTGAGGAAGCATTCCGCTTCGTGAATCTCGAAACGGGTGATTTCGAAATCCACCGACTTCGGAAGAAAATCCGTTGGAATCCCGGTGGCGGTAGCAGCCTCCAAGCCGCCGAACAACGTATGCCCGGCGATCGTGAAGTGGAATTCATCGATCGCGTCGAGTTCCGCCAGCGCGCGGATCAATTGTCCGCCACCTTCGCAGTGAAGGTGTTTGATTTCAAATCTTGTCCCCAGTTCGTTCAGAAATCCCAACAGCGGCTGACGATGCACGGTGACACGTTCATCCACGGAACCCGTGAAATCTCCGGTCACCAGCAAATGAATGTCGCCGCCCGGTTTCGTGAAAATCGGATGCGTGGGATCGAGGTCTCCATGGCGCGAAACAATGCATCTCAACGGCTGCGAGGCCTTTCCCGGAACAGTCATCGTCATGCGGTCGGACTTCAGCGTGCCATGTCCGACCAGGATCGCATCGGCGTTTTCTCTCAATTCCAACAGCCGGGCATGATCCGCGCCGGAAGTCCAGCCCGACGGCCGCGGCGGGACCGAGGAAATCTTACCATCCGCAGAGATGGCTAGATTGGTGGAAATTCGCGGGCGAGGCATGGCGGAGGTTGGCCGCAGGAGGATTGAGGCGCAAGGTCTCGTGCATCCTGCCCTTGCCAAATCCTCCGGGGCCGTTCATGGGAGTCCCACCTCACACGGGGACTAAAAATCCATGACTCTTCAGATCGGCCTGACCCTGGCGGTTATCCTCATCACGCTCATTGCCTTCATCCGCGAATGGGCCGCGCCGGATGTCATCGCGCTTTCCGTCCTCTGCCTCGTGGTCGCGCTCGGCTTGGTCGATCCGGGGAAAATGACCGAAGTTTTCAAAAACGAGGCACCGCTTACCATTGCCGCTTTGTTCGTCATCGGCGGATGCCTGGAGAAATCCGGAGCGGTTGATCACATCGGCCGGGCGCTGCGTGACCGGCTGTCGGGCAACACGCGGATGGCGATCTTCGCGTTTTCCGCGATCACCGCGTTTTTCAGCGCGTGGATGAACAACACCGCCATCGTCGCCATCATGCTGCCGGTGACGCTCGGCTTCGCCCGCTCGAAAAACATCGCGGCCTCGCGCCTGCTGATGCCGCTTTCCTACGCGTCCATCCTAGGAGGCTGCAGCACGCTGATCGGCACTTCCACGAACATTCTTGTGAACGGCACTCTCCGTGAAATGGGCGTGAAGCAGATGACCATGTTCGAACTCGCTCCGCTTGGCATTCCCCTCGCGATCGCCGGGATCGCCTATCTGACCATTTTCGGGCCGAGAATGATTCCCGCCCGTTCGTCCATCACCGGGACGCTGGAAATCGACAGCCGCACTTCGCCGCTTTATCACCTTCTGATCACCGAGAACTCCAATCTGATTGGCAAGCTTCTCTCGGAAACACCCTTGGCAGACCGCGCTCTCGGCATCCACGTGATGGAAGTCCGCCGCCGGGGGACACGGTTGATGATCCCGCTGTCACGCATCGTGGTGGAGAAGAACGACCGCTTTCTCGTCGCCATCCACCGCCGCCGGGGCGGAGCGGCGAAGCCGGACGCGGTGTTCGCATCGATCGGCGCGCAGCTCCTCTCCACCGTGGATGGCATTGTTTCGGAACTCGTCGTGCGCGACGAATCCTCGCTGCTCGGCAAGACGCTGGCGCAGGCGGATTTCCGCCAGACTTATAACTGTGTGGTGCTCGCGCTGCATCGGAATGGCGTCAACATCACCAGCCGCATTTCCGAGCTTTCGATGGAAATCGGCGATACGCTTTTGGTCATCACCGCCCTGAACAATCTCGACGCGCTGGATGCCACCCGCGATTTCATCCTCACCGACTCGCCGGAAGATTTGCCGGAAGAGGATCACGTGAAAAAGGTGACTCCGCATGTCGTGCTTTCATGGGTCGTGTTGGTCGGGGTGGTCCTCACCGCGACGGTCACCGATGTCCTGAACGGCTTTTTCCCGGCGGTGCCGGTGATTCCGATCCACTATGCGGCGATGGTTGGCGCGCTGCTGCTGCTATGGATGAAAGTCATCACACCGCGCGATGCCTACGCCAGCATCGACTGGCAGGTGATGCTGATGCTTTACGGCCTGCTGGGGCTGGGAATGGCGATGAAGGAAACGCACACCGCCGAGTGGCTGGCGCGCGAGCTGGTGGAGATTTCACGCCAGTTCGTCTCGGCGGAAAATCTTCCGATGGTGCTGCTCTGGCTCGTTTTCCTGCTGACGATCTGCCTGACAGAGGTGCTCTCCAACAACGCGACCGCCGTGATGCTGGTGCCGATCGTGTTCACCCTCGCGAACGAGATCGGAGTGAATCCGCGGCCGTTCCTGATGGCGGTCACCGTCGCCGCCTCGACCGCGTTCGCGCTGCCGATGGGCTATCAGACGCACATGATGGTCTACGGTCCGGGGGGCTACAAGTTCAGCGATTTCCTCAAGGTGGGAATCCCGCTGAACATCATCTGCTGGGTCGTCTCCTGCCTGCTGATTCCCTATATCTGGCCGTTCTGAGAGGCGGAGTCTCAGAGCGACACATCGACCGTTAGGTCGTTGCCGAGACATTCGATGGCGGCGGTGAGGACTTCGGTCTCCGTGTTTTCGGGGATCGAGATGACCCCGTGGGCGCGGAACATCGGGTGGCCGCTCATCGGCGCGCTTTCGAGGCCGGTGGTGAGTTCCTCGATGTTTCCGCCGGCATTCGCCACCGCGGCGGAAAGCTCGCGGACGATGCCCGGGCGGTCGTTCCCGACCACATCGACGACCAGCGTGCGGCGGGTGACGGATTCCACCACTTCCTCGCGGACGGCCGTGATGGTGAGTCCGGACGTGCCGGGACTTTGCAGTTCCTTGATCAATGGGTCCACGGATTCCGATTCGCATTCGATACGGACGATCCCGGCGAATTGGCCGGCGAGGCGGGCCATCCGGCTTTCCAGCCAGTTGCCGCCGTGGCTGGCGACCGTGTCGGCGAGAGAGCTGACGAGTCCCGGGCGGTCGGTGCCGAGCACCGTCATGACGAGGTAGGATTTCATGAATTCAAAAGAGCAGAGCGGCTGTGAAATGCCAGAGATTTTCCGCTAACGGGGACTTTTCGGGTGGCTTGATTTTATTCCCTCCGGCCTTGTGAAACCATGAAAAGGTCTTCAGGCTACGCCCGATTCGAATGAATACCCCCATGGCCAGCGATCATCCGTTCCAACTTCTTTTCGAAACCCTGGGCCGCGTCCCCGCTTCCCACGCGGAGTCGGTGAACCGCCAGGCTTATGAGATTCTATCCGATATTTTGTCGGTGCCGGTGGAGAAAACAGGCCGCTGCATCCTGCTGCGCGCGCCCCGTGCCGGTCACGGGAAGACGCATCTGCTGTCCCGCATCCAGCATCAGTTGGGCGCATCCTGCGAGTTCGTGCCGCTGCACGCGGCGTTCGGCTGCCGGATCGACGCGGCTTCGGTGACTGACGACACGCTGCGCCGTCTGGTGCGGCAGCTGCCGGCATCCGGCGGGCTGACGGTTCTGGATCTGATGACGCGGCGCTTGTTCGCTTCCGCATTGCAGCCGCTGGTGGGGTCGGGAGAGGTCCCCTGCCAGGACCGCGAAGGTGCTCTGACAGCCCTGCGCAACCGTCCGATAGAAACCTTTGATTTCCATCACCCGAATGCGGTGACCGCGCATTGGGCGCGCGAGAATTTCGAGGTGTTGGGCCAGCGGCTGGCCCAGGAACTCTCCCAGCGCAGCGGCCTGCCGGTGGGCGGAATTTCGTTCTGGGTGGATGTGTTGTTCCGTTTCGCCTCCGCACCGTTGGAGAATTCCAACCGCGTCAGGATTCTGGCGGACGAGGTCCATGCCGCGGTGGGCATGGAAATGGAGCGCCTTGAAGCGCTGCTAGGCCTGCTCACCCTGCTGATGCGGGTCGTGCTGGTCGCGGATGATCTCGAAGGATTTTCCGCGGATGAAACCGCGGCGCTCCGGCTGGCGGCGTTTCTTGGCTCGCTGCGCCAGTCGGTGGAGCGTCTTGATGTCGTCCTTTCTCTCAATCAGGACATCTGGCAGAGCGCCTTCGTTCCCCGCCTCAGCGGTGGTCTCGCCGACCGCCTGTCCGAGGTGGTGGTGGAGCTTGAGCCGCTGACGGAGGCTGAAATGGCCGCGCTGCTCGATTCACGGGTTCCGGGTCTGGGCCGCCGCGTGCTGGACCGGATCGACGTCGGTTCCGCCGGCACCCACGCCCGCGGCCTCATCCGCGCCGCGGGAATGGCCTGGCTCAAGGCGACCGCGACGGACTCCGCGGCGACTCCGGCGGTGAATACCGCTTTCACCGCGCCTCCGGCTGCGGAGGCACCGATTCCGCCAGCCTCTCCGCCTCCGTTGCCGGAGGCCGTGGCGGCCATCGAACCAACGGCTCCGACGCCAGTGGTGGAGCCGGAACCCATTTTTGCCACCGCTCCGGTTTTCACCTTTTCTCCGGAAGCCTCCTCACCGGTCGAGGTGCCGGCACCCGCATGGCCAGCCCCTGAATTCGACCCGGCTCCTCCGGTGGAAGTCACGACAGAGCCGTCCGCCTACCAGCCGCCGGTGGACTCGCCCTTCAAGATGGCGTCCCCTGAGCCGGTGGCGTCGTTCGCTCCCACACAGTGGCAGGAAGAGCCGGTCATTTCTCCCTCGTGGACGCCGTCAGCGGCGGCTGCGGAAACGGTTCCCGCGCCATCGTGTGAGGCCGGGCCTTTGGATTCACCCTTTCAGTTGGCCGATGTTCAGGAGTTCAAGCCGGAGGTTCAAATGTCTTCCGTCGTTCCGGACCGCGATCCGCCAGCGCTGGAGTCTCCGTTCCAAGTGGCCCAGGAGTCGTTCGCTCCCTCTTTCTCGGCTCCGGAATGGCAGCCAAATCCGCAGCCCGCCTCCCAGCCCGCGGCCGACTCCCCATTTCACGTTGCCGAAACCCAGGAATTCTCCCGCAACCCCGATCCTTCCTCTTTCTCCATGCAGGAATGGCAGCCGAATCCCGCATTCGAGCCCAAGACCGCGGTGGAGACTCCGTTTCAGCCGGCCTCGCCCCAGCCATTCACGCCGAACCCTCCCGCCGCTTCATTTGCTCCGCCCCAATGGCAGGAAACCCAGCCCGTTGCTTTCCAGCCGCCGGTCGATTCTCCCTTCCAGGCGGCCGGTTCGTTCACTCCCCAGCCGCCGCAGACTGCTTTTGCTCCTCAGGAATGGCAGCCGGCCCCGGCGACGGAATTTCAGCCTCCCGTTGATTCGCCATTCCAGATTGCCGCGCAGGAAATTCCCCCCGCTTCGGAACCGGTTTCCTCCGCACCCGCCCAGTCGGCCGACGATGGCCCGGCACCGACCGCTGCGGATACGGATCGCGTCGATGATCTTCTCCGCCAATTCCGTGAACGCTACGGTCGCGGGAGCTTGTGAAAATTTTCACAAACCCCTTGCGAAATAGGCCGGATTGGGCGCTTATTTCTGCGGCAAATCAGGCATGAGTACGACTACCCAAGAATTCGAAGCCCCCGACACCATCGCCCGCGCCGCAAGCGCCGCGGACAGCTACCATGCTGAGACGGATGACCTCGTCGGCGAGCGGATGGTCCTCAACATGGGCCCTTCCCACCCGGCGACTCACGGCGTGCTCCGCCTGATCCTCGAACTGAATGGGGAGATCATCCATTCCGCCGATCCGGATATCGGATTTCTCCACCGCGGCGACGAGAAAATCGCGGAAAACATGCATTACAACCAGTTCGTGCCGTACACGGACCGCTTGGATTACCTCGCGCCTCTCGCCAACAACGTCGCCTACGCCTGTGCCGTTGAGAAACTGATGGGCTGGACCCTGCCACCGCGCGGACAAGCTTTGCGCGTGCTCTGCTGCGAACTCGCCCGGATTTCCTCCCACATGCTCGGAGTCGGCGTTTGCGCCATGGACGTCGGCGCCATGACCGTTTTCCTCTACACCTTCACGGAACGGGAAAAAATCTACAACATGTGCGAGCAGCTCACCGGTGCTCGTTTCACCACCTCCTACACCCGGGTCGGCGGTCAATTGCGCGACATGCCGCCCGGCTTCGAAGCAACCGTCCGTCAATTCCTCGACGAGTGCCTCGTCACCATCGGTGAAATCGCCAAGCTTCTCGACAAGAACAAGATCTTCATCGACCGCATGGTCGATGTCGGCGTGATCAGCCGCGAGTCCGCCATCGCCTGGGGCATGACCGGCCCGAATCTCCGCGCTTCCGGCGTGGCCCGCGATCTCCGCAAGGACAGTCCGTATCTCGGGTACGAAAAATACGAATTCGATGTGCCGATCGCCGACGAAGGCGACTGTTACGCCCGCTACCAATGCCGGATGGAGGAAATGCGCCAGTCAATCCTGATTTGCCGTCAGGTCCTTGACACGATGCCCGACGGCCCGGTGAACCTCGCCGATCCCAAGAGCATCCTGCCTGACAAAGAGCGCGTGCTGATGTCGATGGAGGAGCTCATCCACCACTTCATCGTCTCCACCCAGGGCATCGACGCTCCCGCCGGCGAAGTCTATTTCGCGGCGGAGAATCCCAAGGGCGAACTCGGTTTCTACATCCACTCCAAAGGCGGCGGCGTTCCCTATCGTCTGAAGATCCGCAGCCCCTCGTTCTGCAATCTTTCCATCACCTCCAAGTTGCTTCCCGGCCACATGGTTTCCGACATCCCGGCCATCCTCGGCTCGCTCGATTTCGTGATGGGCGAGTGTGATCGCTGATGATAGGTTGCGATTCTTATGAAAACCTTCACCACGATCTTCATCGGTTTTGCATTTGCGGGCTACGCGTCAGCCGAGTTTGCGAGCTGGACGAACAAGGATGGGAAATCCGTCGAGCTGGATCTGGTGAACGTCACCCAGGCCGACGGCCAGCCGCAAGGTGAATTCAAGATGCGCAGCGGGCGCACCGCCATCCTCAAAGCGGCCGATCTTTCGGAAGCCGATGCCAAACGCCTGGCCGAATGGAAGCCTGCCGCGACTCCTGCGGCAGCCGCGGCTAACGTCACTTCCGCGCCGAGCGTTTTCGACGACGCGCTCGATGGCAACCTGGTTTCGCTGAAGGGCAAAGGGCTCGCCTCGCAGAAAGATTTCGTGAAGCCCACGAAATATTATCTCTTCTACTACACCGCCTCCTGGTGCGGGCCTTGTCAGAAATTCACCCCCTCGCTGGTGGACTTTTATAACTCGAAAAAGCCCGGCAGCGATGAGTTCGAAATCATTCTTGTCACCAGCGACAGTGACGAGGAGTCGATGGAGGAATACGCCGTGGAAAAGAAAATGCCATGGCCGCAGCTCAAGCTTTCCAAGGTTGACCGCTTCAAGAAGGAGTTCAAACATCCCGGCGGCGGCATCCCTAACCTCGTCCTCACCGACACCGAGGGCAAGCTCCTCAAGACCAGTTACGAAGGTAAAACTTACGTGGGGCCCGCCGTGGTGATGAACCACTTGGCCACCCTCCTGAAAAAATAAACGGCATCCGGCCGCCACTGCTCCATTCCATCCCATGTCCGCTTCCTCTCTCGAAGAATCCGTCGCCTCCCACGAGACCCCCGGCAGCCAGTTCTATCCGACGTTCGCCGTGACCGCCGAGCTTGAGTCCGAGGCGGACGAGCGGATTTCGCATTACCCGGAGAGCAAGCGCTCCGCCACGCTGCCGCTGCTTCACATCATCCAGCACAAGTTCGGTTTCATCTCGGCTCCGGCCATCGAGTGGGTGGCTGCCAAGCTCGGCATCGAGCCGATCAAGGTGCTTGAAGTCGTCACTTTCTATCCGGGTTTCCGCCAGTCGGCTCCCGGTAAGTTTCACATCCGTGTTTGCCGGACCCTTTCCTGCGCGATGGGCGGCAGCTACGAGCTGATGGAGCGCCTCTGCGAACTCACCGGCATCGACCGTTCCGCCAGCGATTCGCATCATCATCCGGTCACCGTCTCGCCCTGCGGGAAATTCTCCGTCGAGTTCGCCGAATGCCTCGCTTCCTGCGGCAGCGCGCCGGTCTGCATGGTGAACGATGATTTCCATGAAGCCATCGTTCCGGAAAAAGCCGAAGAACTTCTCGCGAAATATTCTCCCAACGCCTGAACCGATTTTCCCTGCATGATCACTTACACCAAGCAGCCGCACGCCCGGGAATACCGGCTCATTTTCAAGAACGTGGACCGCGAGGGCTGGGACCAGTCGATCGAGTGCTACATGCGGGACGGCGGATACGATGAGTTGAAAAAGGCATTCGCCATGCAGCCCAAGGACATCACCGAAGAGGTGAAGAAGTCCGGCCTGCGCGGCCGCGGCGGCGCGGGTTTCCCGACCGGGATGAAGTGGACGTTCATTCCTCCGAACAACACCAAGCCGGTCTATCTGATCTGCAACGGCGACGAATCCGAGCCAGGCACCTTCAAGGACCGCTACATTCTCCATCAGGACCCGCACCAGCTCGTCGAGGGCATGGTCATCGCCGCCTACGCGGTCGGCGCGAAGGTCGCCTACATTTACATCCGTGAGGAGTTCCCGGAAGCGGCGCTCATCGTCGAACGAGCGATTGAAGAGGCGCGCGCCCACAATTTCCTAGGGAAAAACGTGCTGGGTTCCGGTGTGGACGTCGAAATCTACGTCCACCGCGGCGCGGGCGCCTACATCTGCGGCGAGGAAACCGGCCTGATCGAATCGCTCGAAGGCAAGCGACCCTATCCACGGATCAAGCCGCCGTATTTCCCGGCGGCTTTGGGCCTCTACATGTGCCCGACCATCGTCAACAACGTGGAATCTCTCTGCCACGTGAAGCACATCATCCGCATGGGCGGCGATGAATATGCCAAGCTCGGCGTGGCGAGAAATACCGGCACCCGGATTCTGTGTGTTTCCGGTGATGTGAAATACCCGGGTTATTTCGAGGTCGAGGTCGGCAAGATCACGATGCGCGAGCTGCTTTACGACATGTGCGGCGGACCAAAGGACGGTCGTGAATTCAAGGCGGTCATTCCGGGCGGATCATCCTCCAAGATTCTCAAGTGCGACGAGGTCTTCAAATTGAAGAACCCGGATGGTACCACCAAGGACCTCGATTTCTGGGACATCCAGATGGATTTCGACACGCTCGCCGCCTGCGGTTCGATGGCCGGATCAGGCGGGGTCATCGTCCTGGACAACACCCGGAAGATGTCGTGGGTGCTCAACAATCTTAACGCGTTCTACGCCCACGAATCCTGCGGCCAGTGCACGCCTTGCCGCGAAGGGTCGACCTGGATGAAGAAAATCTCCGACCGCCTCGTGGATGGCACCGCCAGCCCTTCCGATATCGAGACGCTGGAAAGCGTGGCCTATCAGATCGACGGACGCACCATCTGTGCCTTCGGCGAAGCGTCGTCGTGGCCGGTGGAGGCGATCATCGGGAAATTCCGTGATGAGCTGTTGGCCGACACCAAGGCAGAGAATGCGGAACTCCCGCACAATCCCGAGGAGGAAGCGCAGCGCCGGTTCCTCCAGCCGGTATAAATGGAATTGAATCGGAAATCTCAGGTCGTGGCCTTGATCGCCCGGGTGTTGCTGGGCGTGTGGTTCGTCTACAGCGGCGGGATCAAGATTTTCGGCAGCGGTCTCGACCGGTTCACCCGCGATGTCGCGAACTATCAGCTTGTCAGGGCCCCGTGGGATGCGGTGGCCGCCTACACGGTGCCGTGGCTGGAACTCATCGCCGGTGTATGCCTGATGCTCGGCATCCTGCGGCGTGGGGCGATTCTCACCACGGCGGGGCTGGTGGTGGCGTTTTCCGTTTCCGTCGGCTGGGCATGGCACAAGGGCCTCGATATTTCCTGTGGCTGCCACGGCGGCGATGCTCCGATCCAGTATTGGAACAAAGCGGCTGAATTCGTGGGCTATTTCCTCCTGCTTGGCTGGCTGTGGTGGATGGAAACGCGCCGCGGCTCCAAGTCTGTGGCTTGAGCCTTCAGGCTGTCTTCATGTTTGCGCCCCTAAGGCAGCCTAAAGGCTTAAACTACTTACGAAGGGGTTGAACTCCCGGCCTGAGATCTCCATCCTCCGGCCATGAGTTACGCCGAGCGTCTTCAGAAGCGGATTGAGAAAACAGGTTCACGTCTTTGTGTCGGACTCGATCCGCGGCCGGGTGATGGGGGTGCAACGTTCGCCCGCAATTTCCTGAAACAGGTGATCGAGGAAACCTCGCTTTGGGCCGCGGCGTTCAAGCCGAACATCGCCTATTTCGAGGCGATGGGCATCGAGGGGATCCGCCTGCTGGAAGACCTGCTCTCCGAAATGCCGGAAGATGTTCCGGTGATTCTGGACGCCAAACGCAGCGACATCGGCGAGACACAGAAATATTATGCGCAAGGTTATTTCGCGGGTTGGAATGTCGATGCGGTCACGCTGAATCCATTTCTCGGCTATGATTCGATCGAGCCCTTTCTCGATTGGGAAGGGAAGGGGATTTACCTGTTAGCGGTGACTTCCAACCCCGGCTCGGCGGACTTCCAACGGCAGAGGCTCGCGGACGGACGTTCGGTTTTCGAACTCGTCACGGCGCTTGGCGATCGGGCGAAGGAGGAGGGCCGCGCGACCGACGTCGGCTATGTCGTCGGCCTGACGAATGCGGCGGAGGTTCTGGAAAAAGTCCCTGACGCGCCGCTCCTGGTGCCCGGCCTCGGTGCGCAAGGAGGCGACCTGGCCTCGCTCGCCGCGGCCGGGCGGATCGCTCCGGACGTCATCAATGTCTCCCGCGGGATCCTTTACGCCGCCGATGACCGTGGCTTCGGTGCCAGGGCCCGGGACTGGGCGGAAAAGATCGCGGCGGCTTACGAAAAATGAGTTGAGGTTTTCGATGCAAGCCTGCGATTCATCAGCTAGTATTCGGAAATTGTGCAACGAGAAGAGCCCTCACCCATGAAGCCGACCCCCGCGAGGTACTCCGGCTTGCTGCCGCACAAGGGCTGGCCCAAGCGCAACTTCCGTTTCCTTCGCCACCGCATCGTGCCGGGCATGTTCCGGCGGGCGGATGGCGACGTGCTGGCACCCGTGCTCGCCCCGCCTGATCCGGACAAGGTGCGGATCACCTGGATCGGACACGCGTCATTTTTTTTACAATTCGCCGGGCATTCGGTCATCGTCGATCCCAACTGGGCGAAATGGCACGGACCGGTGAAACGCCAGCGGAAGCCGGGACTCGATCTGCACGGTGTGCCCGAAGTCGATCTGGTCTTGGTGACCCATGCGCACTTCGATCATCTTCACAAGCCGAGTTTGAAAATCCTCCAGGCGCGGGAAGGGATTGTCGTCCCGCGTGGCAGCGGATCTCTGGTAAAGCGTCTCGGATTTCCCGCCACCCACGAAATGCGGATCTGGGACACGCTGAACTTCGCCGAACTTGAAATCATCCATACACCGTCCCACCACTGGGGCGCCCGGTTCATCCACGACACCCACCGGGATTACGGCGGCTACATCGTCCGCGCCGGCGGGAAAAGCATCTTCCATTGTGGCGACAGCGCTTACTTCGACGGCTTCAAGGAAATCGGCGAACGCTATGAGATCGATGTGGCGCTGATGCCGATCGGGGCTTACGAGTCGCCGAGCGGCCGGGACGTCCACATGAATCCCGAGGAAGCGGTTAGGGCTTTCGCTGATCTCGGCGCCAAGGCTCTCATTCCAATGCACTATGGAACGTTTCCGTTGGGAAATGAACCGCACCACGAGCCGGTCGAGCGACTGCTCATGGAGGCGGACCGGTTGGGCATCAGCGATCAGATCCTGATTCCCGAAGAAGGGGTGGGGATCGAGTGGTGGTGAATCTTTGTGGGAACAAATCACCGATCCGTGTATCCTACCCGTATGAACCGCCGATTTTTCCTTTCCCTGTTGCTCCTCATCCCAACGCTTGCTTCCTGCGAACCTGAAAAAGTCATGACTGAAACCGATAAGAAAGCCGCGAAAATGCCCGAAGTCCCAGCAGGTGCGGAAGTGGTGACATTGGGGGCCGGATGCTTCTGGTGCATCGAGGCCGCTTACCAGCAGCTCGATGGTGTGATTTCCGCCACCTCCGGCTACATGGGCGGCACGAAGAAAAATCCGACGTATGAGGATATCTGCAATGGCGGATCCGGCCATGCGGAAGTGGTTCGGGTGGTTTTCGATCCCAAGAAAATCTCCTTCGAGAAGGTGCTGGCCTGGTTCTGGGACCTTCACGACCCGACCACCCTCAACCGTCAGGGGAATGACGTGGGCGATCAATACCGCTCGGCCATTTTCTATCAATCCGATGCCCAGAAGACGGTTGCGGAGGCATCGAAAGCCGCCGCCAAGGCGAATTTCAAGGATCCCATCGTCACGGAAATCACCAAGGCGACCGAGTTCTATCCGGCGGAGAACTACCACCAGAACTACTACAACGAGAACAAATCGAAAAACCCGTATTGCCGGTTTGTCATCGAGCCGAAGTTGAAAAAACTGAAGCTGGATCATTGATCGGTCTTGGCTGTTGGAGAGCCGGAATCCTTAGTTTTCTTGACAATTCGAAGGTTTCAGAGGATTTCTCGCAGCAGAGAATGGCGAAGCGATCCATGGCAGGAGTCAAACTGACGCGCCTGGAAGCCCGGACACGGGTGATCCAAGGGGCGGGCCGTGTTGCGTTCGTGGTGTTCTGCATGGCCATCGGTTTCGTTGTGGTGGCGACGGCATTTCCGCAGCGGCGTGAGTTGGAAAAGTTGGAAGCGAAGTTGAAGCTTGCGAAAGAGCGTGAGGCCAGCGTCGTTGCCGACCGTGAATATCATCAGGTCGAATACCGTGCCTTACGCGAGGATCCAGCCTTTCTGGAAATCCATGCGCGTGACCGGCTGGATTATTATCGCCAGGGTGAGCGCATTTTGAAGTTCCGCACCCAGCCTTGAGCTTCGGGCCGGCCTCGTCCGATTCGCGCTTGGCGTCCGTGGTGGGAAAGACTATCCCCTCGTCATGCGCAATGACATCGAGCGGATTTTGATTGATGAGGCCGTGATTGAAAAACGTCTCGATTCGATGGCACTCGAGATCGAGCGGGATTTTCCAAGCGGAACCCTGGTCGTCATCATTCTCCTGAAAGGCGCTCTCGTCTTCGCCGCAGACCTGCTCCGCCGTGTGCCGAGGCCCTTGGAGATCGAGTGCCTGAATGTCGCGAGTTACCACGGCGGATTGGAGAGTTCCGGGAAAGTGGATTTCCTGGACCGTCACTTCCCCGAGGTGAAAGGGCGGCATGTGCTTCTGCTGGATGACATCCTCGACACCGGGCGGACCCTCCACGCGGTCGGGCAGAGGCTGATCGAGGAAGGGGCGGTCGCGGTGCACACCGCGGTCCTGCTGGCCAAGGACAAGGAGCGCGCCGAGGAGGTGAATGCGGACTACGTGGGATTCGAGATCGGCGACGAATTCGTCGTCGGCTACGGGCTCGACTACAAGGGCAAGTACCGGAACCTGCCATACGTGGGAGTCCTGAAGCTTTCCGCCGCCGTTTGATCTAGCCGATCAAATCTCCGATCGATCCGAAATCCGGAGAGAAGAGCCGTTTGTAGGTCCGCGCCGCGTAGCCATCGGTCATGCCTGATAGGAAATCGCAGACCAGGCGGGCGCGGGTGGCCGGGTCCGGTGCCGCCTGGATTTCCGCCGCCGTATCCGCGGGAAGGAGTTGGAAATCCTGCCCGTCGATGGTTCCTTGCGAAATGTAGCGCTCGCCGAGCACCTCCCACAACTGCCGCAGCATGCGGCTGCCCTTGTGTTCGAGTTGTTTCAGCTGGGGCGAGAGGAAGACAACGTCGAAGGCGAGGCGCTTGAAGAGCCTGGATTCCGCTTTCACCGATTCATCGATGGCGAGCCGGTAGCGGTAGCGGTTGGTCGAGCCGCTGAGGAAATTCACATCGGTTTCCAGCCATGTGGATTGGATGTATTGGCCGATGCGTTTCCCGACGAATGGATCCACCTTCTTCCGCCGGATCGCGCGCATCAGATCGCCGAGCGGCGTTTCCTGGCCGGTGGGTTCGCCATGTTTCTCCGCCCAGGCCTCGATCTTCTCGATGTTGAGAAATCCCGCCCGAGCGCTGTCTGATAGGTCGTTGAGCGAGTAGGCCGTGTCGTCCGCCCAATCCATCACCTGGCATTCGATGGACTTGAACTTGTCCCGCACCTTGCCCGGCGTGAGCTCCAGCGGGAAATCATTTCCGCCCATCGCCCAGTCGAGATGGGCATGCTGGTTGTCATAGATGAAGTGATGCTCCGGCTGGTTTCCGAGTTCGGTCCACAGTGATTTGTATTTCAGCACGCCATCCAGAAAGGCGCGCGTCGGATTCATTCCGCTGCGGCTCGCGGAAAAAATGCGCTCCGTGAGCAGCCGCAGAGTCTGTGCGTTTCCCTCGAACCCGCCGTGCTCGCGCATCAGGTGGTTCAGCGTCCGCTCGCCCGCATGACCGAAGGGCGGATGCCCGAGATCGTGGGAAAGGCAGATGGCTTCCACGAGATCGGCATCAATGAAAAAATCATCGCCCAGCGGCCCGTCCGGCCGGCTCTTGAGCCAGTAGGAAATCGATTTGCCGATCTGCGCCACTTCCAGCGAATGCGTCAGGCGTGTGCGATAGAAATCATACTCGCCGCTCCAGAAGACCTGCGTCTTGTTTTGCAGTCGGCGGAACGTCGGCGTGTGAAGCACCCGGTCGCGGTCGATCTGGAAAGGCGTGCGGTAGTCGGCCCCGTCGTTCGCCCCGGAGCGTCGC
The DNA here is from genome assembly GCA_040388015.1 of Verrucomicrobiota bacterium. GTDB lineage: Bacteria > Verrucomicrobiota > Verrucomicrobiia > Verrucomicrobiales > Akkermansiaceae > Luteolibacter. Next base: position 38,921 of record JAZKCQ010000041.1, read on the forward strand.
TCCGTGTCAAAAGCCCCGTAAAAGCGGTTCAACATTTGCCGGACACTAGGGACTTGGACAAATCCGGCAAACCTTTCCTGTCCCTGCAACCGGGTGGTTTGGAAACCGGTGGATGGTTCATTGCTGCCCGCCGGTGTTGTTGATTTTCCAAGCGTCCTTCCACTCCAGGGTGGTGCGGCCGTTTTCCATGACGAGGGGGAGCCAGATGTAGCGGGAATCGGCAAGGTTCTGAGGATTCCAGCGGTCGCCCATGTAGATGAAGTGGCCGGGCGGCTTGCCTGGGGCGGGCAGGATGTAGGTGTTCTGCGAGCGGAAGGTGGTGTTGGCGTTCGGGCCGGTGCAGGGACTGCCGAGCGAGCGATAGGGGCCCAGGATGTTGTCAGCCACGGAGAGATCGGCGGGGTTCGGGTTCCAGCCGGTGGTGCCGGAGGTGAAGAGATAGTATTTCCCCTCGTGCTTGAAAACGGCGGGTGATTCGCGCGCTTTCTGGATGTGGATGCGCGACCAAGTCTCGCCCTCGACCATCGGTTTTTCCGCCTCGGTCCACTCCGCGTTCAGCCGGACGACGTGCATGGTCTGGTTTTCCTCACCGGCGTAGATCGCATACGCCTTGCTGTCGTCATCGACGAAGACGCCCATGTCGCGGTAGGTGCTCTTCTTGATCGGCCGGTGCTCGCCGAGGTAGTGGAAAGGTCCTTCCGGCTTGTCCGCGATGGCGACGCCGGCTTGGGAATCGCCGTAGCCGGCTTTGTCGTAGTGGAACCACATGACGAACTTTTTGGTCGCGGGATTGTAGATCACCTTCGGGCGTTCGCAGATGGTCTTGTCCCGGTTGCGCTTGAAATAGGCTTCGCGGGGAAGGACCAGGCCGAGATGTTTCCAGTTCAGCAGATCGTCCGAAACGTAGCCGGAAACGCCGATGGCAAGGTAGCCGTCCGAGCGGTTTTCGCCATACCAGTAGTAGCGGCCCTCGTGATGCAGGATGCCGCCGCCGTGCGCCTGGATGGGATGGCCCTCGGTGTCGATCCACTTGCGGCCGGGTAGAATCATCCCTTCTTCTTCCGGCAGACGCGTCGCGATGACGGGGCGTGAGGTAACCCCGGTGAGAGTCGGGTCCAGCCAGTCGGCGTGGTCCTCGGCATTTCCATCGCCCGCATCATCGACGAGCAGGACCAGGCAGCGGATGGAGGAAACGTCGAGGTCGATGGGGCTGGGTGGCTCGCCTTTCTTTTTCACACCGCTGTTCCAGAGTTCCTTGCCGTCGCCTTGGATGGAAAAGCGGACGCTGCCCTTTTTCCCGGCCGAGTCATCCACCCCGGCGGACGCGCGGAACCGGCGGGTGCCGGCATTGAGATTCAGGATGAGCCGACTGGGAGAATGGGTGCCGATGCCTTTGGGATACTTCCTGCCATCGACGCTCAGGGGGCGGCCTTCGTAGTTCTTATCCTTTTGCGGAACGCCGGAACCTTGCTCGATCAGGGAAATGTTCAAATCGGAGAGCGACATGAAGATTCCCGCAGCGGGTTGGGCATGAAGGACCTGTAGAAAACCGAGGGTGGCGAAGCAGAGCAGGGCGGGAAATTTCATGAGATGGATGCGGAATGGAGAGTTCCCGCGCAACCAAGGGACTTATCACAATCGGCGGCACGGGCCAACGTCGGCGGCGGGCTAGCCCGTCCGAGGGATTGCGGAAAACTTGCGGCTTGGCAGAAGGACGAATGCCGGATGCGATGGCCGGGAGATGATTTCCATCACCGAAGGCACCCCGATCCCCGGCTTCAGCGACTCGGTGCGGGATGCCTTTTCGCGGAAAGGGACTCTGGCAAAATCGCGCGATTTCGAATACCGCCCTCAGCAGCAGGAACTTGCGGTGGCGGTGGCGGAAGCCCTCATCGGTGCCAGTCCCTTGGTCGCGGAGGCGGGAACGGGGGTCGGGAAGTCACTCGCGTATCTGTTGCCTGCCGCACGGTTCGCACTGGAAACGGGGAGGAAGGGGATCATTTCCACCCACACGATCAATCTTCAGGAGCAGCTGGTGAGGAAGGATATCCCGATCGTGAGGAAAATCCTAGGCGAGGAACTGCCCGCGGTGCTGCTGAAAGGGCGGCAGAACTACCTGTGTCCGCTGCGGCTGCGGCGCGCGTTCGAGCAGGCGGGGGATCTTTTCACCGCGACGGAGAATGACGAACTGGAGGCCATCAGCAAATGGGCGGAACGGACGCGTGACGGCACGCTGAGCGATCTGGATTTCCAACCGCAGATGAAGGTGTGGCTCCAGGTGTGCAGCGAGGCGCACCTCTGCACCGCGCGCCACTGCGGCCCGCGGGGAAATTGTTTTTTCCAGGAAGCCCGCAAGGCGGCGGCGGATGCGAAGCTCATTGTGGTGAATCACACGTTGTTTTTCGCCCTGCTGAATACGGACGAGCTGTCGGATGGAGAGGATGACGCGAAGAAAATGAGCGGCTTCCTTTTCCCTAACGACTTCGCGGTGCTCGACGAGGCGCATACCATCGAGCAGGTGGCCGCGATCCAGTTAGGCCTGCGGGTGTCGCAGTCCGGACTGCGATTCGATTTGCAGCGGCTCTATCATCCGAGGACGCGCAAAGGCTTGCTGAAGGCCTTCCGCAAGGCGTCGGCGATGACCGCGGTGGAGGAGGCGCTGATGGCGGCGGACCGGTTTTTCCATCAGATCGGGGATGTGGCGAAGTTCGGAAATTTTTCCAAGGAATGCCGGGTCCGCGAGCCGGAACTGGTTTCTAACACGCTTGCCGCGCCGCTGCGGAACCTGTGGCTGGAGATCGACAATCTCGCGGCGGATGTGGAGTCCGAAACCACGCGCGCCGAGCTTCAGGACGCCTCGCGACGCCTGCGCGAGGCTCACGGCGCGGTCGGGGTGTTTCTCGATCAGGGGTCTGATGACAGCGTGTACTGGGTGGAGCGCAGCGGCCGGGATGAACAGCAGTTCAGCCTCCACGCCGCTCCGGTGAATGTCGCGGAAAAGCTGCGGCCGCTGTTTTTCACCGGTAAAAAAAGCCTGGTGATGACCAGCGCGACACTCGGGGTGGGGGATCCCAAGCTCGGCTATTTCCGCGGCAGGGTGGGGGCGGAAAACGCGCGGGCGCTTTGCATCGGCAGTCCCTTCGACTACCAGCGGCAGATGAAGATCCGGATTTACAAAAGCGTGCCGGATCCGGGCACGCCGCGCTACGACGAGCTGCTGGCGGAGGGGATCCGCCAGTCGGTGCTGGAGAGCGACGGCCGGGCCTTCGTGCTTTTCACCAGCTACCGGACGATGCGCGACGCGGCGCAGCGGCTGGAGCATTTTTTCAAAACCCAGCGCTGGCGTGTCTTCATCCAAGGCGACGGGATGCCGCGGCACAAGATGATCGAGGAGTTCCGGAATGACGTCCATAGCGTGCTTTTCGGCACCGACAGCTTCTGGACCGGCGTCGATGTGCCCGGCGAGGCGCTGTCCAACGTGATCGTCACGCGCCTACCGTTCGCGGTGCCGGATCATCCGCTGACGGCGTCGCGGCTGGAAGCCATCGAGGCGGCGGGTGGGAATCCGTTCATGGACTACTCGGTGCCGGAGGCGATTCTCAAGATGCGCCAGGGCGTCGGGCGTCTGATCCGCACCGAGCGCGACAAGGGGCTAGTGTGCATTCTCGACAACCGGATCCTCACCAAACGCTACGGACAGGCCTTCCTCAAGGCGCTGCCGGACGCTCCGGTGGAAATCATCGGTTAGCGGATGTTAGCCGGGGAAAGGCGCCAGCCGGGAGATGGCGGTTTTCAACAGCGCGCTGTCCCATTGGCCGGGAGCGGTGGCGGTGTTTCCGAGGTAGCCGTAGTTGAAATGGCTGCCGCACTGCGCGCAGAGAAGCCTTGAAACAGGGGCTAACGGCCCCATCCCCATCACGGAAACGGGGATGCCGTGGTCCGCCAGCTGGAATTCCGCGAGACGCGCGAGATCCGCCGGGCATGTCATTTTCGCCGCGGCTTTGAACATCGAAGCGCCGGCGGCCTTCGCCTTGGCCGCAGCCTGCTCCAGCTCCGCAGGCTCCGGGAGTTTTTCGAAATCGTGATAAGACGCGAGCCATGGAATCTTTCTTTCGGCGATTTCTATCAATATCCCATTGTATTCGCCGATGCTCGCCACCTCGATGTCGATCCATGCCGCCTGATCCAGCGCCGTCCTGAGCAGCTCCATCCGCGTCTCGGGAGGGAGGGCGAGTGCGCCGCCTTCCTCGATCCGCCGGGCGGTGAACAATAACGGAATTCCGGATAAATGACTCCACAGGGACGGTTCGATTTCCACCTCTTCCGCGCGCAGCAGATCGAGCCGGATCTCGACGATGTCACAGGAGTTGCGCACCGTCGAATGGGTGGCGCCACGCAGCCCGGAAGAGCCGCCAAAGCTGCCAACCACCTTGGGTCGACCCGGTTCCAACAGAAAGTTCGCATGCGCCATGACCGAAGTGATGCTTGGCAAACGGCGGCTCGTCAACCGCTTGTGGCGGCTGCAAAACAAGCGTGTATTTACTTCTGATGAAATTTTACGGGAAATCGTCATTTTCTCTGGTCAACCCGAAATCCAATTCCCTACGTTCCTTCAAAACCCGAACCGCATGAATCTTTTGCCCCGTATACCAGTCTCCATCGCAGCTTCAGCATTCCTCGCATTGATTTCCGTCGGAAGCGCCTTCGGTCAGGAATCCAAGGTGGTCGGTGAAAAGCCGGTGTTCGACGATCTTCCTTCACCCCAGTTTTCCGGAGGTAAGGAAAAAAGTTTCAAACCGAAAGACTGGCTTGAAATCGAAACCAAGCTCAAGATTTCCCTCAGCCCCGAGCCTCCTTCCAAGACCTGTGAGAAGGTGACGGTGAAGTGGTACATCGCGGTGAAAAATCCTGACAAGGCGGGCACCTTCCTTCTCCTCACCAAAGAGGTCGAGCATGTCAACGTGCCGCTCGAAGAGGAGGTTTACTGTTCCATCTATCTCTCACCTGGTTCCATCAAGCGTCTCACCGGCTCGGACAAGGGCGGCAAGGGTGCGGTTGAATTTGTCGGTTATGAAGTTCTGGTGAACGGGGTGAAGAAGGCCGAGGAGACCAGCAAGGGACCGGCCGCCTGGTGGAATTCACCTTCCCCCAAGATCTCCCGCAGCGATTCGGTGCCTCTTCTGAACAAGAACGAGACCCCGTTCAGCAACATGTGGTGGGACCGCTATGCGGAAGTGGGCGTGGAACGCCGCTGAGCCGAGCATTGTTGATTTTTTTTAAACCCGCGGAGCTTTTCTTTTCTATCTTAATCGCATCATGGCTGACAATCAGACCACCGTCGCACTCAATATCGGATCACAACGTATCGGCATGGCCGTTTTCGAAGCTTCGAAAAACGGCAGCTTGGTCCTCAAGGCCTACGACTCGGAAAGCATCGTTGCGGATCCCGCGATGGATGCTTCCAAGATCTCGCAAACCCGGATCGCCATTGCGGATCTCGCCCAACGCCTCAAGGTTGGAAAGACCAAGGCGCGTTATGCGATTTCCGGGCAATCGGTTTTCACGCGTTTCGTGAAGCTGCCACCGCTGCAGGACGACAACATCGAACAACTGGTCACTTTCGAAGCCCAGCAGCATGTCCCTTTCCCCCTTGCGGAAGTGGTTTGGGATTATGAGCTCATCGAAGGAGCTGACGAAAAGGAAGTCGTCATCGTTGCCATCAAATCCGACGCGCTCGATGAGCTGAATTCCGCCGTCAACGACAGCGGTCTCGGCACTTCCGAAGTGGATGTCGCGCCGATGGCCATCTACAATGCTTTCCGCGCCACTTACGGCAATCCCGAAGAGCCGATCCTGCTGATCGACATCGGAGCCAAGACCAGCAACCTTCTTTATATCGAAGGGCGCCGCTTCTTCACCCGCAGCATCGCCATCGGCGGTGGCGCCGTCACGGCGGCCATTGCGAAGGAATACGGCATTCCTTTCATGGATGCCGAGCATCAGAAAATCACCAACGGTCTGGTGGCTCTGGGTGGTGGTCACACCGAGCAAATGGATGAGTCCGTTGCCGCTCTCGCGATGGTCATCCGGAATGCCCTGACACGCCTTCCTGCGGAAATCGCCCGCACCACCAACTACTACCGCAGCCAACACGGCGGCAGCGCCCCCCGCCGTATTCTTCTTGCCGGTGGCGGTGCGAACCTCCCGTATACGCTAGAGTTTTTCCAAGAGAAGCTCAGCCTTCCGGTCGAATACTTCAATCCCGTCCGCAATGTGACGATGGGCAAAAGCGTTGATGCCGCCGTCGTGCAGCGTGAAGGCCATCTGATGGGCGAGCTGGTGGGCCTGGGCCTCCGCGGCGTCGGCAAATCGGCGATCAATATCGACCTTGTGCCGATGGTCGTCGAGCAATCCCGTGCCGCCGACAAGCGCAAGCCTTTCCTGGTGGGCGCGGCTGCGATTCTCTTCGGTGGCATGGCTGCTTGGGCGGTGTTTCAGAACATCGCGGCTTCCAAGGCGGCCGATGAGGCGAAGACCATGTCCGATCAGCGCGATGCGCTGGCCCCGCTGAAGAGCGACATCGACAAGCTGCTTTCGAAGGAAGATGCCATGCGCAAGGTTGCCACCGGCTATACCGACGCGGAATCGGCGCACGCTTATTGGTTCGATCTTCTCGCCGAAGTCCGTGGCGCATTCGCCAGTGATGCGGTTTGGGTGACGGATTTGGAGCCCCTGTCCGGCTATGATCCGCTTGAGAAAAAAGCGGATGCACCGACCGGTCCCGGAAAGGCCGCGGCCCGCAACCAAAGCGGCAAGTCCGTTGTGAAAGCCGACTTTGCCACCATCACCTACGGGAACTCCGCGTTGGCTGAGATCAAAACTGACGAGCCCGCCGCGCCGGCTGCAAAAAGGGGAAATGCCGCCGCTCCGAAGGTCGCCACCGCCAATGCGGTTCGGATCAAGGGTTACTGGCGTGACACCCCCAAGGGACAGAACGCGGTGTCCGAGCTCCTCAAAAACCTGAGAGACAAGTCCACCAGCTTCAGCTTCAAGGTCAAAGGTGCGAAGGGAGCGGCTGATGTCGTTCTCAACGATCCCGATATCATGTCCATCACCGTCGCCGGACAGCCCGGCGAGCTTGGATTTCCTTTTGAAATCATCCTGCCCCTCGCCCATGAGGTCGCAGTCAAGTAATCGTGGGATTAACAATCATTTTGCCATCTGAATCATGAGTTGGATCAAGGAAAACAAATTTATCGCAGGCCTCGCCGGCGGAACGCTCCTGGGGCTTGTCCTGCTGCTGGTCGTGGGTCTCCACGGCTCCGGCAAGTATGCGGAAGCCCAGGAGAAATTCACCACCGCTTCGGAAGAGGCGCTCGGTTTCGAAAAACTGCCTCTCTATCCGAAAATCGAGAACAAGGACGCGAAAAACAAGGCCCTCGGTGAATACCGCCAGTCTGTGGAATCACTCCAGACCGCGTTCGAGGCTTTCCGGCCGAAGGAAATCAAGAACATCAGCCCGCAGGAGTTCACGGACCGTCTGCTGGCCGCCAATACCGAAGTGCGCAAGGCCTTTGAAGATGCCGGCACGATCGTTCCCGAGCCCTTCTTCATGGGCTTCGAACGTTTCAGGACGTCGCTGGCTCCGGGCAACTCGACGGGCGTTCTCGACTATCAGCTCACTTCCATCAAGAGTCTGATGCTTGCTCTCGCCAAGTCGAAGGCTTCCGAGCTGAAGAACCTCTACCGTCAGCCACAACCTGAGGATGATGGCAAGGCCTTCACTCCGGATGATTCCGCCATCACGCGTGCGTTCCCCATGGAGATCACCTTCACCGGCACGGAAAAATCAGCTCGTGAGTTCCTCTCCGCGGTCGCGAAGACCGATAGCCAGTTTCTGGTGATCCGCTCGCTGCGCATCGGCAACATGAAGAAGGATCCGCCGCGTGCTTCGGACGCTCAATTTGAGAAAGCAGCCGCTGAGAAACCGGCTGCCGCCGGTGGTGACGCTGCATTTGCCGGAGGATTTGTCCTGCCTGGCGATGAATCCGCAGCTCCGGCCGCGCCAGCAGCCGAAGCCGCTCCGAAAGCCGCAGATTCCAGCCGTATTCTTTCCCAGGTTCTCGGAACGGAACAGGTGCAGGTCTTCCTCCGCCTTGATCTCCTCCAATTCCTCCCCGCGAAGAAGCTTCCTTAATCCAGACAAAAGCCCAATTTAACCATGTCCTGGTTTTCCAAGAATTACGAAAAAGCCGCCCTTGGCGGAGCCGTTGCAGTCGCCCTGGGTCTTGCCTATCTGGGTTGGTCCAAATTCGGAGGCGTCGAAGAGGAATTCGGTGCCGGCCTCAAGGGCGCGGGGAATAACAACGCCGCCGTGCTCAATGCCGACCTGATTTCCAAGGCTCTCGTTTCCATGAAACGCGACCTGACTCCGACCCAAGGAATGGCTGGTGAGCGTCCGGTGGATCTCTTTACCGGTATTCCGCTGTTCGTCACTAGCACCGAGCCTGACAAGCCGCTAGATCCATATTCGGGACCACTCATTCACCCTCCGATCCTCAACGCCTGGTGGAACGAGCACCGCTTGGATCCAGGGTTCGCGGATTCTCCCAACCGGGATCCCGATGAGGACGGATTCTCCAATCTTGAGGAATACAACGCGAAAACGGATCCTAACGATTCCAAATCGGTTCCTTCCCTGATTGCCAAGCTTCTCTACATCCGGGACGAGAGCCTCACCTGGGTCATTCGCCCCACCTATGGAGACAATGGAAGCTTTCCCTTCAAGTATCAGGACACCAAGGGCGGCGTGAACCAAACCGGAGCCGCTGACATGGTCGCTCCTAACGGATTGTTCTTCGCCAAGGGTGTCATGGCCAACCGCTTCAAGCTCCTTGGATCGGAAGTCCGCAAGGAACTGAGCAAGAATACCAACATCGAGGTCGAGGTGACCTACGTGAGGATCGAAGACCAGCGCGCGAACAAGAAGGGGACCGTGTATGAGTTTCCCGCGCCTCTCTCGGAAGAGCGCATGAAGGAACACGTCAAATACGACCGGACGGCGATCTTCTCGCTCCAAGCCCTCGGCTACAAGGACAAGGAATTCAAGGTCGAGGAAAACACCACTTTCGCCCTTCCTCCGGATGGTGCGAAGAAGGATTATCTCGCCAAAACGGTGACTCCGGAATCGGTCACCATCGAATACACCGACCCAGCCGGTGAGAAGAAAACCGTCGAAATCAAGAAGGGCAGCATGCCTGATATGGGTGAATAAGATCCTATAAAAAATCGCTTTCCAAAACTCGAAAACATCGCCAGAAAACCTCAGCCCAATATGCAAAAAACGCCAATGTATCGATCCAGTCGCACCGCCCTCGCGTTGATGGCAGTGGCATCCTCCACGCCCATCATCGTCTCCGTTGCGAATGCCGGCGAAGGCGGCTCAGGCCTCAGTGGTCTAGCCGAGCGCGAAATGATTCGTCGCCAGAATGCCATCACGGAAGGGGATGCCCTTCTCAACGAAGGTCGCGCCGCTTATGCCAAAGGAGACTATCAACAAGCGGTTGACAAGTATCGCCAGGCACTGGATCGCCTTCCTGACGCACCGATGGTGTCGGACCGCCGTCAGAGCTACATTGCGCATTTGAGCGACGCGAGCGTCGCCTTGGCCATGCAACACCGCAAGGTCGGCAAGTATGCCGAAGCCCGCACTCTTCTTGAAGGCGTTCTCGCCGTGGATCCGGACAATGTCGACGCCAAGCGTGAAATCGGTTATCTCGATGATCCGATCCGCACCAATCCAGCGCTGACCTACGAACACACCCAGAATGTGGACAAGGTCCGCCGCGGTCTCTACACTGCGGAAGGCAATTACAACCTCGGCAAATACAACGATGCCAAGCGCGAGTATGAAAACGTCATCCGCATCGATCCTTACAACACCGCCGCCCGCCGTGGTCTGGAGCGTCTCGCCTCCGCCAAGTCGGATTACTATCGTGCCGCTTATGACCACACGCGCGCCGAACTGCTGAGCCAGGTGGATGCCGCTTGGGAACTCTCGGTTCCACCGGAAACTCCTGTCGTGAGCGACACCAAAATCGGTGGAATGGAAGTCACCGACGGGGTTGCCTACATCACGGAGAAACTTCGCAGGATCATCGTCCCACGGGTCGACTTCGAAGACACCACGGTTGAGGAAGCGATCGATTTCCTTCGCCTCCGTGCTTCCGAACTCGACACCACCGAATTGGATCCTGCGAGAAAGGGTGTCAACTTCGTCATCCGTCGTCCGAAAGCCAACGCCGCTGCTGCGGGTGGTGCCGATGCCGGAATCGCCGCGGGTGCTGGAGACACGATTCCACTGGGTGGAACCGATCCGGGTTCGCTCCGCGTCAAGGAACTTCGTATCCGCAACGTGCCGCTGGCTGTCGCTCTGAAGTACATCTGCGATCAGACCAAGCTTCGTTACAAGGTTGATGACTTTGCCGTGACGCTGGTTCCTGCCACCGAAAGCGGTGAGGAACTCTTCACTCGTCCGTTCCGTGTCCCACCGGATTTCCAATCGGCACTCGACAGCGGCGGAGAAGCTGCTGCTGCCGGTGGTGCTGCGGATCCATTCGCGGAAGCAGGAACCGCCAGCGCGGCGAAACTCACCGCCCGCAAGCCAATCATCGATCTGCTGAAGATGAACGGTATTGTCTTCGCAGAAGGAAGCTCCGCAACGCTCAGCAGCGGCGGCACTCTTCTGGTGACCAACACCCCATCGGAACTCGATAAGATCGAGCAGTTGGTCCAAACGATGAACACCGCTCCCAAGCAGGTGAAAATCACCACCAAGTTCGTTGAAATTTCCCAGGAAAACAACGATGAGCTCGGCTTCGACTGGATCGTGAATCCATTCGGCCTTTCCAACACGGTCTTCGGCAGCGGTGGCAGCATCGGCAACCAAGGCGGCCGTACCGGTGGTGACTTCGTCAGCCCGGTCAACGGAACATCGGTCGACGGCATTCCGGCTGACCCGAGCCAGTTCACCTCCAACGGCGTGACCAACGGTCTGCGCAGTGGTGACCAGGCGATCAACCGCAACAACATTGATGCGATCCTCAACAACCCGAACCGCACCGCTCAATCGGCGAATGTCGCTCCGGGCATCGCAGCCCTCACCGGTCTCTTCTCCGACGGCCAAGTCCAGCTCATCATGCGCGGTCTTGCCCAGAAGAAGGGAACCGACCTGATGACCGCACCATCGGTGACCGCGAAGTCGCAACAGAAGGCGACCATCGAGATCATCCGTGAATTCATCTATCCGACCGAATACGAACCCCCGGAACTTCCGAACAGCACCGGCAGCAGCTTCGGCGGCGGCGGTCTGGGCGTTCTTGGCGGCGGTGGCGGCAGCAGCACTTTCCCGGTGACTCCTGCAACTCCGACGGCCTTCGACACCCGTAACACCGGTGTGACGCTCGAAATCGAACCGACCATCGGTGAAAACGACTTCGTGATCGATCTCCGCTTTGTTCCTGAAATCGTCGAGTTCGAAGGCTTCATCAACTACGGCAGCCCGATCCAATCGCCATCCACGGATGCCTTGGGTAACCCGGTTGTCTCGGTCATCACGGAAAACCGCATCGAAATGCCGGTCTTCTCAGCCCGCCGCGTCAACACCTCGCTCACGATTTATGACGGCTACACTGTCGCTGTCGGTGGTCTGATGCGCGAAGATGTGCAGAACGTCGAAGACAAGGTGCCGATTCTTGGCGACATCCCGATCATCGGACGCTTGTTCCAAAGCAAGTCCGAGAACCGGATCAAGAGCAATCTGATCATCTTCGTGACTGCTCAGATCATCGATGCGACCGGTCGTCCGCTCCGCGGTGCGGATGCGAGCCAGTCGATGCCGATTTCGACCGGTGCGGCGGGTGGAACCGATACCGGTGTCCTTCCTCCGATCGATCTGCCACCTCCATGATCGGTTGCTGAAACCATTCCACGACGGGCGAAGGAGAAATCCTTCGCCCGTTTTGCATTCAGGGATTCTCTTCTTTTCTTGCTCTGGTTTCATGACCGCCCGATTCTCCGGGCCATGCGAGTGATGGCACTGACCGGCGGGATCGCTTCTGGAAAATCCACGCTTGCCCGTTTGCTGCGGGAACTCCTGCCCGCGGTGGAGATCTTCGATTGCGACGCCGCGGTGCATCAGATGCTCGAAACGAACCGGGAAGTGGCCTCATCGGTTTCACAGGTTTTCGGTGCCAAGGCTCTCGATGATCAAGGGCGGGTTGATCGGTCGTTCCTGCGGGAGCGGGTTTTCAACGATAACGCGGCCCGGGCAAAACTCGAGGGCATCCTTCATCCCCGGGTTCGTCAGGAATGTCTTGATTCCCTGAAACAGGCTGCTACACGGGGGGCGGAATTATTCGTCGCGGACGTTCCGCTCCTGTTTGAGAAGGGATTCGATTTCGGTCAGACCCAGGTGCTGGTCGTCGCTTGTTCCCGTTCCACTCAAATCCAGCGGCTCAAGGCGCGCAACGGGTTCGATGATCTGATGATCGGGTCGATCCTTGCTGCACAACTTCCGATTCAGGAAAAAATGTCCCGTGCGGATGTGGTTTTTTGGAACGAAGGTCCGACCGCGGTGCTCAAGTCCCAAATCCGCCGTTTTGTCCAAACTTTTCACATGACTCTTCCTCACGAATCCGAAGCCTCGGAATCTCCATCCGAAGCCGCCGTCGTCGCAGCTTCCCCGGTGCCTGTTTCCATTGATATCAACCAGTTCCGCCTGAAGACTCTTGCCGAACTGCAGGCGATGGCCGAAGCGGTTCCGGCACGGATCCAAGGCGGTATTCCGAAAAGCCAGCTGGTCTATGAATTGCTGAGCTTCTATGGGCATGAGGGAACCGGATTGGTTTGTGAGGGAATACTCGAACAGGCGAAGGACAATTTCTCGATGCTGCGGGATCCGCAGCGGAGCTTCCGCCCGGGACCGGATGACATTCATCTCAGCTCGAACCTGGTGCGTGATTTCGGATTGCGCATCGGGCAGAAAATCAAGGTCCGGGTGAGGGCTCCGCGCGAACGCGACAAATACCTTTCCGGTTATGAGCTTCTGGAAGTGGAGGGGATCCCCGCTGCGGAGTTCCAGGCGCCGAAGGAATTCGACAAACTCACGCCGTTGTTCCCTGATCAACGGATCCATCTCGAAGGGGAGGGGAATGATTTTCTCGGCGTCCGGGTGATCGATCTCATTGCTCCGTTAGGCAAGGGCCAGCGCGGCATCATCGTGGCGCCTCCCCGTGGTGGAAAAACCATTCTGCTCAAACAGATCGCCCGCTCGATCCGCTTGAATCATCCGGATGCCGAACTGGTCATCCTGTTGCTCGACGAGCGTCCGGAGGAGGTCACGGATTTCGAAGAGACCGTCGGTGCCCAGGTTTATGCGTCCACATTCGACGAATCGCCGCGCCGCCACGCGCAGGTCGCGGATCTCGTGATCGAACGGGCCAAGCGTCTGGTCGAGCAGGGCAAGGATGTGATCCTTCTGTTGGATAGTCTGACCCGCCTCGCCCGCGGCCACAACTCGGCGATGCAGGGCGGGCCGATCGGTTCCGGCGGAGTGAGCCCGGTGGCCTTGCAGAAGTCGCGGAAGTTTTTCGGAACCGCCCGCAATGTCGAGGAAGGTGGCTCGCTCACCATCCTCGCCACCGCACTTGTCGAAACGGAAAGCCGTCTGGACGATGTGGTTTTCGAAGAGTTCAAAGGCACGGGCAACATGGAGGTCCGGTTGGATCGCGAGCTGGCCGAACGCCGGGTTTTCCCGGCGATCCACATCCCGCAGTCCGGTACCCGGAACGATGACCGTCTCTATCATCCGGACGAATTCCTCAAGGTGATCGACATCCGCAAGCAGCTCGCGCAACAGCCGATCGGCGATGCGATCGAGACCTTGCTGTCGAATCTCAAGGCTACGAAAACCAACGCCGAGCTGCTGCTTCGCGGGCTCCGCTGAGCCGGTAGATTCCGCTTCGGAATACGATTTTCCAATCGGGCATTTTCATGCTTGCGGGACGCGTTTTTCCCGCAACTGCTTCATTGACACTGCTATGACAGGTGCATAGCCTCCCGCGCCTTGTGCTGGGCCGGGAGAACCATCTTCCGTTGTTCCGGCAGTCAACGCTCTTAACTCGATATAACCACAACGATGGCAACCAAAAAGAAGGCAGCGAAACCAGCGGCCAAGAAAACTGCTCCGAAAGCCGCCAAGTCCGCGGTGAAAAAATCCGCAGCGAAAAAGACCGTTTCCTCCAAGAAGGTCAAATACGTTTACAGCTGGGGTGCTGGCAAGGCTGACGGCAACGGCAGCATGAAGGCCCTTCTGGGTGGCAAAGGAGCGAACCTCGCTGAAATGACCCGCATCGGTCTGCCAGTGCCTCCGGGCTTCACGATCTCCACCGAGGTCTGTACCTACTTCTACGATAACAAGCGTACTTACCCTGTCTCTCTCCAGGCGGAGATGGAAGCGGGCGTGAAGAACATGGAAAAGATCATGGGCGCGAAGTTCGGCGATGCCAAGGGCATGCCGCTTCTCGTGGCCGTCCGCTCCGGCGCGCGTGACTCGATGCCGGGCATGATGGACACCATCCTCAACCTCGGACTCAACGACCAGACCGTTCTCTCCCTCGCCGCCGTCACCAAGAACGAGCGCTTCGCGTGGGATTGCTACCGCCGCTTCGTCCAGATGTATGGCGATGTCGTGCTCGGCGTGCAAAAGGCCGAAGGCGAGGATCACGAACCGTTCGAAGTCGTTATCGAAACTTTCAAACACGAAACCTATCACAAGGATATCATCGATTCGGATCTGACCGCCGACGACCAGAAGGAACTCGTCAAGCGCTTCAAGGCGCTCGTCAAGGAGCGCACCGGCAAGGTGTTCCCGAGCGATCCATGGGACCAGCTCCGCGGTGCCGCCGGCGCCGTGTTCGGTTCGTGGATGAACGACCGCGCGATCGTCTATCGCCGCAAGTACAACATCCCCGCCGCATGGGGCACCGCCGTCAACGTGCAGGCCATGGTCTATGGCAACACCGGTGAAACCTCCGGTTCCGGCGTCGCCTTCACCCGCGACCCTGCCAACGGCAAAAACGAATTCTGGGGTGAGTACCTCATCAACGCCCAGGGCGAAGATGTCGTCGCCGGTGTCCGCACTCCGGAAAACGTCAGCACCCTCAAGGCCGCGCTGCCGAAGCCTTACGCCGAGCTGATGAAGGTCCGCACCATCCTTGAAAAGCATTTCAAGGACGTCCAGGACATCGAGTTCACCGTGCAGGAAGGCAAGCTGTTCATGCTGCAAACCCGCAACGGCAAGCGCACCGCCGCCGCCTCCCTCAAGTTCTCGATGGACATGGTGAAGGAAAAACTCATCGACTGGGAAACCGCCATCCTGCGCAACCCTGCCGAGCAGCTTGAGCAGCTCCTCGCACCGATCTTCGATCTAGCCGACGTCGCGAAGGCCAAGACCCTCGCCACCGGCCTTCCCGCCGGTCCGGGTGCCGCATCCGGCAAGATCTATCTGAACGCCGACCGCGCCGTGCTCGCCGAAGCGCGTGGTGAGAAAGTTCTGCTAGTTCGCACCGAGACCAGCCCGGAAGATCTCCGCGGCATGATCGCTGCCGAAGGAATCCTGACTTCCAAGGGCGGTGTTTCCTCGCACGCCGCACTCGTCGCCCGCCAGATGGGCAAGGTCTGCGTCTGCGGAGCAGGCGGAGTCGACATCGACTACGACAAGAAAACCGTCACCGCCGCCGGCAAGGTGTTCAAGGAAGGCGACTTCATGAGCATCGACGGCACCAGCGGCAAGGTCTTCGGCGGCGAGCTGAAAACCGCTCCTTCCGAAATCATCTCCGGCATCGTCAGCGGTGACAAGAAGGCGATGGCCACCGAAAAGTTCAAGGGCTTCCAACAGCTCATGAAATGGTGTGAGCAAGCCACCCGCATGTCCGTCCGCACGAACGCCGACACGCCGGAGCAAACCCGCATCGCACTGGCATTTGGCGCGAAGGGCATCGGCCTCACCCGCACCGAGCACATGTTCTTCGAAGGCGACCGCATCGACGCGATGCGCGAGATGATCCTCGCCACCACCCTCGAAGCGCGCAAAGCCGCCCTTGCGAAACTCCTGCCCTATCAGCGCGAGGATTTCACCGGCATCTTCACCGCGCTCAAGGGCCTGCCCGCGACCATCCGCCTTCTGGACCCACCGCTTCACGAATTCCTTCCGCACAGCAAAGAGCAACAGCTCGACCTTGCGAAGAAGCTGGGCGTCAAAGTGGAAACCATCATCCAGCGCGTCCACGACCTCCACGAGTTCAACCCGATGCTCGGTCACCGCGGTTGCCGTCTCGGCATCGCCTATCCGGAAATCACCGAGATGCAGGCCCGCGCCATCTTCGAAGCCGCCGCTGACGTGGCGAAGAAGAAGATCAAGGTGAAGCCTGAGGTGATGATCCCGCTCGTCGGATTCAAGCGTGAGTTCGATCTCCAAGCCGAGATCGTTCACCGCGTCGCCAAGGAAGTCATGGCCGAGAAGAAGATCAAATTCGAATACCAGGTCGGAACCATGATCGAGGTCCCACGCGGTGCGCTCACCGCCGACCAGATCGCCGAGAACGCCGAGTTCTTCAGCTTCGGCACCAACGACCTCACCCAGACCGCGCTCGGCATCAGCCGTGACGACATGGGCGCGTTCCTGCTGCCTTACGTGGAGAACGATGTGTTCGCCAAGAACCCGTTCGCCACCCTCGACACCGTCGGCGTCGGCCAGCTCATCGAAACCGCCGTGGCCAAGGGCCGCCAGACCCGTCCGGACATCAAGCTCGGCATCTGCGGCGAACACGGTGGCGATCCTGATTCCGTGGTGTTCTGCCACAACGTCGGCCTCGCCTACGTCTCCTGCTCGCCTTACCGCGTGCCGGTCGCCCGCCTCGCCGCCGCCCAGGCAGCGATCATGGAGAAGCGTGCAGCCAAGAAGAAGTAAGCACCCTTCGTTCTAACGAATGATTCCAAGGCCGTCCCGGGAAACCGGGGCGGCCTTTTTCTGTGATCGCCAATCCACCGCGTCGAACCCGGGGAAAAGGTCGCCACACGAAAAACGTTTCCGTCGACCGCCGATGTCAGGATGCGGGTGAGCTGATTCTGCCGTGGCGCTGCTGCCCCGGCTCATTGAAACAAACCGGGCCGCCGGACGCGTAGTGGCCGGATGAAAGCTGCGATGCTGTTGATGGTTTGGACGATGATTGTCTCTCCGGCCAGTGCTGAACCCGCGATCATCGCCCATCGGGGGGCATCCGGCGAGGCTCCGGAAAACACGCTCGCGGCTTTCCGTGAGGCGTGGAACCAGAAGGCGGACGGGATCGAACTCGACATCTGGCTGACCAAGGACGGACGCATCGTGGTGATTCACGACGGCTCCACGAAGAGGACGGCAGGCAGAAACCTCGTCGTGAAGGATCACCTGTTGGAAGAGCTTCGCAAACTTGATGCGGGCGTTTGGAAAGGGGAGAAATGGAAGAACGAGCCGATCCCCACGTTGGAAGAAACATTGGAGGCGCTGCCCGCGGGGAAGCTGGTGTATATCGAGATCAAATGCGGACCGGAAGTTCTGCCGGAACTCGCCCGGGTCATTTCCAGGTCGGGCAAACCCGCCGGGCAGCTGCGCATCATCGGTTTCAATTTGGAAACGCTGGTGAAGTCCAGGGCCCTGATTCCCGAGGTGGGGACGCTCTGGTTGTTGAGCGGCACCAAGGACAAGTTCACCGGGAAAATGATCTATCAGGATCTGGCGGCCCTGACTGAAAAAGCCTGTGCTACCGGCATGGCGGGACTGGATTTGAGCGCCGGCTTTCCTCTCGACGCCGCAGCCGTCGCTGCGATCAAGGCGAGAGGACTGACACTCGCCGTCTGGACCGTGAATGATCCGGCCGCCGCGAAACGTTTCGCTGCGGCCGGGGTGGATGCCATCAATACCGATCATCCGGCACTCATCCGTGGTGCGATGAACCCTTGATTCAGTTAGTTTCTGTCAGCCACGTCCGAGCGGTGTCCAGCTCGTCGGACGTGAGCTGGTGGCCTGTGTTGATTTCCTGATGGGTCACTATGGCCCCTGATTCGCGCAGCATCACGGCGAGGCGGCGGGCGTTGTCGATCGGCAGGATCGGATCGCTCAGACCGCTGGCGAGAAACACCCGGGTTCCCTTGAGATCCGGGATTTTTCCAGGAGTCAATGGAACCATGGCGCGAAGGAGGATCGCATTTTTCAACACTCCCGGACGGAGCAGCAGCAGGCTGGCCGCGATGTTTGCTCCGTTGGAGTAACCGACCGCGGTGATGGTCTCCGGTGAAAAGCCGTATTCCTTGGCCGCGGCCTCGATGAAATCCGCCAGCTCGTGGGTGCGATGGATGAGGTCCGCTTCATCGAAGACGCCCTCGGCAAGACGGCGGAAGAAGCGGGGCATTCCGTTTTCCGAAATCCTGCCGCGGGGGCTGAGCTGGTTCGCCTCCGGTGCCAGCGAGCGGCCTAACTGGATCAGGTCGTCCTCGTTCCCGCCCGTGCCGTGAAGCAGCAGCAGGGTGGGGGATTTGGCGACGTTGCCGTCAGGCGCGGGAACGAAGCGATGGATGAAGTCGGTGGTGGTGCTCATGAGCGGGATGGGACGGAAGGTTGATAGACAAGGGGCCTGATGCCGGCTTCGATGCTCGCACGGTGCGGTTCGAGGAACGGAGGCAGCGCGAGTTTTTCGCCGAGATGCTCCGGATCCTCGCCGTCGGCCGCGAAGCCGGGGCCGTCGGTGGCGATTTCGAACAAGATGCCGCCGGGGATGCGGAAGTAGAGCGATTTGAAATAGTGCCGCTCCACCTCGCCGGAAGTCCGGCAGCCGTTGCTTTCGAGATGTTTCTGCCAGGCGAGCAGCTCCTCCTCGTTTCTAACACGCCAGGCGACGTGGTGCACGCCGCCCGCGCCATCCTGGCCGCTTTGGTTGGACCCGAACAAGCGGAGTTGCGCGCCGGTGCCGCCCGGGCCGGTTTCAAACAGTGCGGAATCGTCTTCACTATTGGAGAAGCCAAGCACCCCGGTGAGAAACCGTGTGGTCGCTCCGACGTCACCGACCGTAAGACTCACCGAGCCAAGACCGACAATCGCGGCGCTCAGAGGCACCGGGCTGCCGTGCCAAGGATGCGTTTCCGTGGTGGACTCCCTGTCCGCGATGAGACGCAGGCGTTGGCCTTCATCGTCCTGGAACGCGAGTGTCGGCCGACCGGAAACCGTTTCAATGGCTCCGTGGCGGACCTTCTGCTGGTCGAACCATTTCACCCACAGCTCCAGCGATGCCTCACCGCCGAGCACGCGCAGGCCGGTCTCGCTGACCGTGCCCGCACCGATCTTCACGGGGCGGATCTGTGCCCAGTCGAAGAAAGTGAGATCCGATCCCGCGCTGCCGACGGCATCCGCGTAGAACAGGTGATAGGCGGAAACGTCGTCCTGATTGACCGTTTTCTTCACCAACCGCATGCCGAGCGTGCGGGTGTAGAAATCGAGGTTTTTCTGCGCGTGGGCCGTGACGGCGGTGACGTGATGCAGACCATGAAGAACCGGTTGGTTTGTTTTCATGTCCGGAGGATGCATCACATCCCGTGTGTTGGATAATGCGGAGTTGTTTGTCTGAGGATACGCGGAGGGCATGCACGCTGGACCTCGGGTTCGAAAAAAAGCGGTCAGGGAGTCACTCGCTGATGAACCGGTGATCTTCTGCGTGGCGCATGCTCAGATCGAGCAATGGCTTCGAATCATCTCCCAGTTCATCGCCGATGATCTCGTATTCCTGTTTGAGATTCGTGTGGATGAGGTAGGGGTTGTCGGTGTTGATGCAGTAGGGGATGTCGTTGTCGGCGAGGCTTCTGACGAAATTGGCGACGCAGGCGTAGTCAGGGACGACCCGGGTGACCAGGTTGACCGTCGGGCAGAGTTCGAGACAGATCTTGTTCTCTCGAAGCAGGGTGATGAGCGCCTCCTTCTTTTTTCCCGTCGCATTGCGCAGCTCGATGCCGTGGCCGATGCGGTCCGGACGGATGGATTCGATGACGCTCAGCATGCCGGCCGGTCCCGTGGCCTCGCTTTCTCCGACGTGATAGGTGATCTTCAATCCGGCCTGCCGCGCCTTTTCCATCATCGCGGAAACCTCGCTCATCCATGGCTTGCTGAGTTCGAGCGAGCGCGATTCGGGACCGGCCATGTCGATGCCGACCACGCCGTTCGCGCCGTTCAGCGAGCCACGGCTGCGCCATTTGATCGCGGCCTCGATGATCAGCCAGTTCGACTCTAACGATAGGTCGCGGCCGAGCGACAGGATGATGCCGGTGGCGACGCCGTAGTGGAGGGACGCGCGTTCGAGGCCTTGCATGACGGCGAGGATGATCGCATCCATCGTGTGGAGGCCGTGGCGCATGCGCTTCTGCGGATTGAACCGCAGCTCGAGCGCCCGGACCTGCGCCCGGCGGTAGGCCTTGGCCACGACCTGATAGGCCGAGACACTGGCGGCGGAAGGTGACGACTGGATTTCTTCGGTGACTTGGAAATAACGGCCGAGAAAGTCATCCAGTGATTTCACCTCGTCGGGCCGGGCGGTGAGGGAATCGTGGAAGGTGGTGAAATCGACGTACTCGGTCCGCAGTCCGTTGTCACAGAGGATTTCCCAAAGAACCGATGATGGAACGGCTCCGCCGAGGTGGATATGGAGGTCGTGCATAAGCGATCAAACCCGATTTCAAGCAGGTTGGCAATGCGCTAAGCTCGTGGCGTGCCGTGTTTGCGGACCCGCCGGTGGAACCAACATTCTGCTAGTGAGGGGCGGGCGCGGCATCGCTCCCCGAGCCGGGTGTTGGAAAACGCCGGCCGCGTTTTTCCTCATCGCATCCGGGCCCTCAGCCGATCAGATGGGCTCCCAACGACGGGCGGGAGGCGAAAATCTGCGGCTTGATGCCGGTGGCCTTTTCATACTCCTCACCGAGCTTCTCGGCGATTTCCGACGCCCTGCGGGATTCGCAGAGCGTGACGGTGGAGCCGCCGAATCCGCCGCCGGTCATGCGGGCGCCGATGACCCCTCCGTTGCGACCGAGCTTGCGGGCGATCTCGACCATGATGTCGAGCTCCTTGCAGGAAACCTCGAAATCATCTCGCAGCGAATCATGGCTGGCGGCCATCAACGGCCCGAGCGTTTCGAAATCGTTTCTAGCAAGCGCGGCCGCGGCGGCGATGGTGCGGGAGATCTCCCCCACGACGTGGCGCGAGCGGCGGTTGACGGGATCGCCGAGTTTTTCCCAGTTCGCCTGCACATCGGCAGCGGTCACGTCGCGCCAAGATGCTTTGCCCAAGATGGCAAGGCCCTCCTCGGTGTGCTTGCGGCGGGCGGCGTAGCCTCCGTCGGAAAGCTCGTGGTGCACCATCGTGTTCGAGATGAGCACCGTCAGGTCGGGGTTTTCGAAGGGAACCAGCTCGGGTTCGCCGCTGCGGCAGTCGATGAGGACAAGACGGTTCGGCTTTCCGAATGCGGAGGCGAACTGGTCCATGATGCCGCAGGGTACGTGGGCGAAATCGTGTTCGGCTTTCTGGCAGAGCAGCGCCTTCTCGCGGGTGTCGATGACGGTATCCAGCAGTCCTTCGAGGAAAGTCGCGGTCGCGCACTCCAGCGCGGCGGAGGAGGAAAGACCGGCACCGCCGGGGACGGAGGAAAGGATGTAGGCATCGAAGCCGGGGATGTGGTGGCCGCGATCCTGGAAACCGCGGACGACGCCGCGAAGGTAGTTCGCCCATTTCGGTTCGCCGACTTCCTGCAGCGTGGTGAGATCGAGGATGGCGATGTCCGTGCCGATGGCGGAAGTGATGCGGGCCTCGTTGGTGCCGTTCGCACAGCCGGCGATGACGATGTAGCGGTCGATCGCGAAGGGCATCACGAAGCCGTCACAGTAGTCGATGTGTTCGCCGATGAGATTCACGCGGCCCGGGGCGGCGGCGGTGATGGTGGCCTTGGATTGGAAACGTTCGGCCAGACCGGCTGCGGCATCGGATACAAGGTCGGCGAGGTCTGGGTTGAGTTGAAGCATGGAAATGGATGGGTTAGCTGGGTTCGACGGTAGAAGGCTGGTCAAGGCGGCGGCGATAACTTTCGACGGCCTGGGTCCAGACATGGTGAATGCCTTCCGCGGGCCTGAGCCATACGGCGCGGTGCATCATGAGCATCGCGGGAGCGAGGTAAAGCAGTTCGGAAAGTTCGTTCTTGGAAAGGGCGGCGGGGCCTTCGCTGAGGCAGCGTTCCGCGAGCGTTTCCTCGGCGGCGGTGAGTTCGGCATGCTCGAGCAGGGAAACGTGAACCCCGTTGACGTAGGGATCGACCACGGCCGCGACCACGCCATAACGGCCTTCGGCAGCGGCGTCCAGAGCGGGGTCGACCGCGGCGGTGGCGTTATCGGCGAGTGTGATGACCGATGGGGGATTGAGTTCTTCCGGAGTCGCCAGGATTTTTTTCCTCAACAGCGCCTTGCCATAACGCGAGCGGCTGGTCCACACGGACACAGGCGCGGAGAGGAGCAGGCCTAGCAAAATCGGGATCATCCAGAGCGCGAAGGCGTATTTCGAAGTGAGACTGCCGGCGGTCTTCGAATTGTAGCCGATGGTGATGGCGACCGCGGTCCAGGCCAGGCCGAGAATCGTCTGCGGTGCATGGAAGCGGAACGCATCGCCCCACGTGGTGCCATCGGTCTCGCGATTCTGATTTCCCCAGCCGACCGCGCGGCCGAGGATAATGCTCAGCACCATCAGGGTGTGGGCGACCATGATGCACGGTGCCAGCAGCATGGAGACGATCGTTTCAAAAATCGCTCCGATCAGGATCCGGAAGCCGCCGCCGAACGAGCGCCGGATGCTTGGAGTGATGATCGCGCCGATGACCGCCAGAATCTTCGGCAGAAACAACAGGGCGAAGATGATGATCGTGAGAATGATGCTCTGCTGGATCCCGTCGACGTGGAACCAGCGCGAGGCGTAGCTCTCGAACGGCAGCTGGCTCAGTTCGCTCGAATAACGGTCCCAGGCGATCCACGTTCCGAGAGCGAGGAACAGGAACCAAAGCGGGCTGCCCAGGTAGGCCATGATGCCCATGAACAAATGCATCCGGACGGAAAACGGCAGCTTGCGGGCGAAGATGAGCCACATGTGTTGCAGGTTTCCCTGGCACCAGCGGCGGTCGCGGATGAGGTGGTCGACCAGCGTCGGCGGCGCTTCCTCGTAGGTGCCCTCGATGTCCCAAGCGAGCCAGACTTCCCAACCCTGGCTGACCATCAGCGCGGCTTCGACGAAGTCATGGCTGAGAATCCGGCCACCGAACGGTTCTCGGCCGGGGAGGGCGGGGAGTTCGCAGAATTCGGAAAACGGTTTCACCCGGATCAGCGCGTTGTGGCCCCAGTAACTGCCGCCCATGAGCTGCCAGAAATTCAGGCCGCGGATGAAGAGCGGGCCATAGAGGCGCATCGCGAACTGTTGGAGACGGGTGAAAATCGACGAACCGCGGATCAGTTTCGGCGGCGTCTGGAGGATGCCCAGCCGCGGATAGGCTTCCATGATGCGGGTCATCGCGACGATGTCGGCACCGTCCATCAGGCTGTCCGCGTCGAGCACGAGCATCGCTTCATACCCACCGCCCCAGGTGCGGACGAAGTCGCCGATGTTGCCCGCCTTGCGGTTTTCATTGGTCTTGCGGCGGCGGTAGTAAATGCGGCCGAACCCATCGAGACGGCGGCAGAGGTTGGTCCACGAGGTTTCCTCCATCACCCACAGGTTGAGATCGCGGGTGTCGCTGAGGATGAAGAAATCGAACGAGTCGAGATTGCCCGTGGCTTCGATGGACCGATAGATCGCCTCGATCCGCGCGCAGACTTTCACGCTGTCCTCGTTGTAAACGGGGATGACAACCGCGTGCCGCTTGACCAGCGGGCCGGTTTTTCCTTCGGCGAGCTTGCTGATCCGCACCGACTGCTTGCGGCCCAGCAGCATGTCGATCGCGCCGAAGATCGCATGGAACGATCCGAGAACGAGCAGCCCGTTGAGGACCACGAAGATCATCAGCAGCGGGTAGTGGGCTTTTTGGAAACCCATCCGCCAGAACAGGTCCGTCAGCCACAGCGTGGCGAGGATGTTGACGATGACGACGGTGCCGAAAAACAGCGTGCGCCGCAGGATCGTGCGGAAACGGCCGAAAAAGGGTTTTGCGGACTCGCGTGGAGGTAAATCGGTAGTTTCCATCAGAAAAGAAAGAACCACACGCCGACGGCGATGAGGGCCAGCAGGACGCCGGTGAACATCAGGCGCATGATCGGCCGGCGGTCCATCGTTTCCCACCATTGGGCGGCGCCGCTGCCGATGGCGTTGAGTTCGAGAGGTTTTGGAATCATCGTCAGCTCGGCGAAGCGAGGGCCGGCGGCGAGGTAGGATTTTTTCATGGCCTCGACGAACTCGGGCGGCCACGGCGCGGGTGTCAGGAAAACGCCCTGCCAATGGCCGGGCATGCCGGCTAACAGCAATGCGAGCCGTCCCCGTGCGGCGAGACGGCGGTTTTCCAACGGCACATCGAGCACGTCCTGCGTCCACTCGGCGACTTCGGACAGGGCTTCTTCCATTGCGAGGAAACGCGCCGGTTTTTCCGGTTCATCGACGCGGCGGGCCGAAGCGCGCCACAGGATGCCGCGGACGAGTTCGGCGACGAGCAGGCGGTTCCTCAGGCGGAGTGCTTGAAGGTAGGCCTCGACGGCGGCATAGGCTTCTTCCCACTCGTTGAGTTCACCCTCGCTGAGCGGTCGCAATGTATCTAAGGAATGACGCGGTGGACCCATGTTTCGGTGAGGAAATT
>JAZKCQ010000042.1:0-58110 GCA_040388015.1 Verrucomicrobiota bacterium
ACGGCCATGGCGTAGCCGGTCACGCCGACGAAGAACACGAAGGAAAACGTGTAGAGCGAGACGGCGGTGTATTTGACCAACAACAATCTCAGCCGGCTGATGGGCCGGGCGAAGACCATCCGCAGGTTTCCATCCTCGTTTTCCTTCGCCACGATGTCTCCGGCGACCAGGGCGAAATAGATCGAGCCCAGCAGGAACATGCTCAGCAGCATGATGGTGAAGGTGATGGTCAGCGAACTGTAGTAGGTGCCGAAGTCCAGGCCGTTGCGCTCCAGCATACCCTGCATGTAGCGCTGGCTGCGCGGCAGCTTGTAAACGAAGAGGATCACCGCCTCCATGGCGATGAACGCGCCGTAGCCCATCCAGGTGCGCGGCCGGGCGAAGAGTTTGCGGAGCTCGCCGCGGAGTTGTTGGAGGAAAAGCATGTCAGTTGGGGCTGGGCGCGCCGTTGAGAATTTCCATGTAGAGGTCTTCCAGCGAGCGGCGGACCGGAGAAAAGGCGCGGACGCGGACGCCGGCGAGGACAAGCGTTTCCACCAGCGCGGCGGGATCCGCGCCATGCCACAGGCAGATGCGGGTGTTCGACAGGACGTCGCCGCCGGTGCTGTGGATGATGCCGCAGGCGGTGCCCCAGGGTTCCAGATCCACCTCGAAAACGGGGGTGTCGTCCTGCAGGCCTTTCACCGTGCCTTCGAAGACACGCTTGCCCTCGCGGAGGATGGCCACGCGGTCGCACATGAGCTCGACCTCGGCCAATAGGTGGGAATTGAACAGGACGGTCATGCCGCGCTCGTCGCGGAGGTTGAGAATGAAGTCGCGGAACCACTTGATGCCTTCCGGGTCGAGCCCGTCGGTGGGTTCGTCCAGCAGCAGGACTTCTGGTTCCGGCAGAAGCGCCTGGGCAAGGGCGAGGCGCTGGCGCATGCCGTGGCTGTAAGTACGGACCTTGGAATGAACGCGCTTGGTCAGGCCGACGCGGTCGATGACGGCCCGGGCGGCGTCCGCATCGAAGCCGCCGGAGTAGCTCATGAGGATTCTCAAGTTCTCCCAGCCGCTGAGGTAGTCGTAGAAGGCGGGTGC
Organism: Verrucomicrobiota bacterium; assembly: GCA_040388015.1. Taxonomy (GTDB): domain Bacteria; phylum Verrucomicrobiota; class Verrucomicrobiia; order Verrucomicrobiales; family Akkermansiaceae; genus Luteolibacter. The sequence goes on from JAZKCQ010000042.1 coordinate 1,081, forward strand.
CTCGAAGATGGCGCCGACCTTGCGCAGGGCCTTGGAGCGGTTGGACAGGACGGAGACGCCGTCGATGGTGACGTCGCCCTGATCGGGCATGACCATGCCGAGGATGATGCCGAGCGAGGTGCTTTTCCCCGCGCCGTTGTGGCCTAGCAGACCGTAGATCTCGCCGCGCCGGACGTGGAATGAAACATCGGCGAGCGCGGGTTTTCCGCCGAATTTTTTATGAAGGCCATTGGCGACTAGCATGGTGGGGTGGGTTTCAGTTGCCGACGGCGGTGCGGAATTTGTTCGAGCTGCTCATGTCGGCGTAGAGGAAGTTCACCTTGTTCGGGTGCCAGGCTTCCTTGTCGTAGATGAGGGGGACCTTGTCGGGCCGGTCCTTGATGCCGAAGAGGGCGAGCTGCGAAAAGTGGCGTCCGCTCTGGGTGGAGTTCCAGAAGTAGCTGGAGCCGGACTTGGGGAATTCCTTTTTGTCGGCGGGGCATTGGAAGGCGTCGGGGGATTCCAGATAAGGCAGCAGGACGATCTCGAGCACCGGGGCCTCATCCGCTTTTGACGCGCGGCCTTGGACGAGTTCCGGCATCTTGTCGTTGTGCTCCTGCAGGTAGGTTTGCAGGGCGACGCCGAGCGAACGGAGATTGGTGAGGCAGGACGCTTCCTTTGATTTTTCCGTCACGGAGCGGAACAGGGGATAGCCGATGCCGACGAGGGTGGCGATGATGGCGACGACCACCAGCATTTCGATGAGGGTGAAGCCGCGTGTTTTCATCATCGCCGGGGGCCGAATTCGTTGCCACGGAGGCCCTGCATGGTTTCGTTCATGGCCTCCATGAGGGGTGCCAGATCGAGCTTGGTGTCGGCACTGGATTTCTCGAAATACGCCTTCATGCCTTCCTGGCTGATCTTGTCCAGGAGATCGGAGCCCAGTTCGTCGGCGCGGGCCATTTCCTCCTGGGTGCGGCCTTCGCTGATTTCCTTGAGGCCTTGTTCGACAAATTTTTTCCGTTGGTCGGGCTTCATGGCATCGAGCGACTCCATGAAGCGGCCCATGGACTCCATGATGGTGAGGTTGATGAAGAGGCCTTTTTCGTCCGGCGAGAGCTTGCGGAAGAATTTCTCGCCGGCGCGGTTGTCGCGGTTTTTTTCGCGCTCTTGGAAATCGAGACCGTTGACGAGGCGGGCGATGTTGCGGAGTTCCTTGTCGCGGCGGGCGGCCTCGCTGGCGTCCGGGGGGGATTGCGCTCCTGACCAGTCGGCGAATTTGGCCTCCTCGACCTCGCGATTGACGCGCTCGGCGGTGATTTTCCGGGATCCGGCATAGGCGCGGACGCCCCAGACGCAGGCCCAGACGGCGAGAAGAACGAGCGCCGCTTTGATGAAAACTTCCCTGCGTGCCATGGTTGACAGAGACTAGGCGAAGGCGGCCCGGGCGCAAGAGGGCAAACCGGGCTTTGAAATCGACCTTGGCGATTTTGCCCCGGAATGGTTGAATCCCATGATGAAAGCACACCCGAGCTTGTTTCTGCTGCTGGCACTGGTCGCGGCCCCGCTGGTCAATGCGGACCTGGTGTCCGACCTCACCGCGAGGGCGGAAAAAGGGGAGGCGGCGGCGCAGATGGAATTGGCGACGATCTACTCGAAAGGCGAGGGAGTGGCCAAGGACGATGCGGCGGCGCTGCAATGGCTGCTCAAGGCGGCCGAGCAGGGGGAGGCCAACGCCCAGCTCCTGGCAGGGCAGAAACTGCTGAAGGGAGAAGGAGCCCCGAAGGACCCGGCCAAAGCGGTCGAGTGGCTTTCACAAGCGGCGGGGCTGGGAAATACGGAGGCCCAGATGGCTCTCGGCAGTCTTTACATCGGCGGCAAGGACGTGCGCAAAAACAGCACGGAGGCGGCGAAGTGGTTCATCATGAGCGCGGAAGCGGGAAACTCCGCCGCGCAGCTCCAGCTGGGGCGAATGCACATGGCGGGAGCCGGAGTGGTGAAGGATGATGTGGAAGCCTACAAGTGGGCGAACCTCGCGGCGGCTCAAGGCAACTTCACGGCGAAAAAAGTCGTCGAGGTGCTGGAAAAGAAGCTGAAGCCGAATCAGGTGGCGGATGCCAAACGACGTTCGCTGGATTTCCAGAAGAAGGCCGCGGAAGGTCCGCTGAAGCTGCCGGCAGACGTCCTGCCTCTGCCGGAGGAACCGGCTCCGTTGTTGACTCCGGATTGACGGGATCAGGATTTCACCCGGACGTTGCTGAATTTCGAAACGTTGAGAGTGTCCTTGTCTCCGCTGCTGACGGAGAGCCCGATGTAGCAGTTTTTCGAGAGCTTGACCTTGGATTTTCCGATCATCAGCCATGCCTTGCCGTTCTGGCTGGTGTAGGCGGTGATGGTGTCGTCGAGGCGGACGAGGCGGAGCCAGACCTGGTCTGATTTCAAATTCTTGCGGGTGACCTTGGTGATTTTCCCGCCGGATTTGGGGTGGTTGATCCATTGATAGCTGCCGTTGCCATTGACGCCGACGAAGGCGGAACGCGAATTGGGTGCCAGCGATTCGCGGATCATGACGCCGACCCGGGGAGACGAACCCGAGTCGTCAAACTTGCGGACGCGGGCGATGATCTGTCCATCCCCACTGAGGATCTGCCAGCCGAAGTTTCCAGTGTCCTGCGTTTTGGTGAGAACTCCGGCCCCGCTGAGAGTGAAGGTGCCGGAATCATAAGTCGCGCTGCCTGAGAGGCTGTCCGCCCCGAGGCTGTCGAGGCTCCATGGCAACGGAAGAGTCGTCGACTTGATGGTGATTTGGAGGGTGGAATCCGAGAACGCGCCGGATGTGTCGCTGGCGCGGACGACGAATTGGTTCAGTCCGGCACTGCCGCTGGGTGGCGTTCCGGTGAGAGCTCCCGTTTTCGCAACCGCGAGCCAGCTGGGTCCGGAGATCTTGGAGAACACAATCTTGTCGCCCGCATCCGGATCAGCGGCGGTGCCGACGAGGGTCTCTTTGAAATAACGTGTTTTTTCGGTCCCGGCGGCGACGGTCAGGGAGGAACTCTTGAACGAGGGGGAATCGTTGATATTGACCACCTTGATGATGAGGGTGGCGGTGGCCGAGGCGTTGGAAGGATCACTGACACCCACGGTGAACGAATTCGATCCGACGTCGGAATTCAGCGGGGTTCCGCCCAGGACTCCGTTCGCGTCGACCGTGAGCCAGGCTGGGCCGGAAATTTTACGGAAGGTGAGGACATCGCCGGCATTGGCATCGGTGGCGATGAGTTTGCCGGAAAAAGCGCTGTCTTCGCTGGCTGTCGCGGAGATCGGATTTCCGGAAAAAACAGGCGCGCTGTTTACGGGCACCACGGTGGGCGATGGGGTGACCGTGATGGATATGGTCGCGGCTGTGGACTGGGCGGCTTCGTCACCGGCCTTGAAGGTGAAGGCGTCACTGCCGCTGAATCCGGTGTTTGGCAGGTAAGTAAGATTGGGAGGGGTGCCGGAGAGGGTTCCATCGGCGGGGCCGCTGACGACGGAGTAGGCCAGGGTGGTGGTTTCCTTGTCGGAGCCGGTGAGGGTGATGGCGAGCGACGCGCCTTGGGGGGTGGTGACGGATTTGGCGATGGCGACCGGAGCGTCGTTAACCGGGACGACGGTGATGGAAACAGTGGCAGGAGCGGAGTTCACCGTGCCGTCGTTGACGAGGAACGTGAAACTGTCGGAACCGTTGTAGTCCGGGGAAGGCGTGTAGGTGAGGTTCGGCGGAGTTCCGGCGAGGGTGCCTTTGGCGGGATGGCTGACGATGGAATAAGTCAGGAGTGAGGATTCCTTGTCGAATCCGGAGAGAGTGATGGCGATCGGCGTGGTGTCTTCGGCGATGGTGATGGATATCGGCTGCGCAAGAGGGGCCTCGTTGGTGATCGGAGGTTCGGAATCTTGAATCACTTCCAGTTCGGCTACGGCCATAAAATTGCTGCCGTTTGCGTCGGTAAGACCTCGAAAACGAATGAATTGAACACTCTTACTCGCAAATCTGGCCTCCTTCAGGTCGTGGGTGTTGGGAAAAGTTCCGGTTACCACAGGATTTCCCCAGTTCACTCCATCAAGGCTGACGTAGAACTCAAATTGCCCGACGGTTCCATTCAGGTAAGAATCCTGACGCGGTAGATACCGAAAACCAATGATGTCCTGAACCGCTCCGAGGTTGATTTGAATCTCATGCGGTGGCGGTGTGACATTGCTGGTCCATGCGGTGTGCCAAAAGGTATTTGGATCTCCGTCGACCGCATACGCAGGTTGATAAGTTTGAAAGGTTTGAGGATCCACGCTGTCGACGTAAGTCACGCTTTTGCCCGAAGGTGAGATAACAGCTGGCTCTGTGGAATAGGAAATCTCTTCTGAATAACTGCTTTTCAGTCCTGCGGTGTTCACGGCCGCCACGGCAAAGTAATAATTTTTCCCTTCTTCAAGGTTCGACACCGTGATCTCGGTATTCATTCCCGCGTCGACGACATTCGGATAAACTCCGGGAGTCGTGCCATATCCCAGTTGGTAGCGGGCGATATCCGTTTCCACGCTCGCGTCCCAAGCCAGGGTTACGGAAGGAGACGCGAAAGCATGGACGGCAAGGAAAAGAAAACCTCCGGCTGCCAAAAGTCTGCGGGAAGAGGTGATCAATCCTCCCAATAATCTGCGGAAGGGTATTCCGGCTGGTTTTAGGGCGGTGGAGATCCTCGGTTGCAAGGCTCCGCCCAAGTTAGCCCTAGGGGCCAAATGGCTGGTTGTCATGGCTGGTTGTAAGGGTGGGCAAACAGGAGCAATCCACCGTCTGGGCCTCCGGAGCGGGACACTCAGGAGAGACGGACAACCTGATTCGGAAAGAGGCGGGGCCGAATGAAGAAGTTCTTCAAATTGGCCCCGTCTTTGGGACAGATCCGATATGGGTCGCCTGAGAAACGAAAGGGACTTCGAGGCTCAGGAAGATTTCAGAGGTGATTCAAATCGGACCGGTGAGTCGTTTTTGAATTGGTTTGGGAGTTCGATAGTAATTGATGTCGGGTCGTTAATTAATCATTCGGACCTTCGATCTGTCGCGATTAATAAAAAATAAGGCTATCTTAACAAGAATAATTTGAAAATTTTTGAACATTTCCCAAGACATGCTGTCACCGAGCATTAATTTCAGCTTTTGAATAAACAGAGGCGAGGTGGAGATCGCTATGGTGACTTCACAAATATTGAATTGATTTTTCATTCATTATCAATGAGTTGAAAAAAGGCCGCCAACTTTTGTTGTCAGGGCATTAACGTGCAGCGGTCAGCTCCATCTTCGGGATAATCAAGTTCACGGCATAAAATCGCGATTTGAGGGTGTCTTATTTCCCTCTTCAAGTCCCCAAATCCAACATTCTCAACGCCCCGGCCTCCAAGGGATAGTGGCAAATGAATTGACATCAAAGGAGAGTTTCTTTAAAAAATACCCAAGTGATTAAGAATCCTTAATATGTTTGAGCCCTCCCGATTCTCCCTTTCAAAGTCCTCCGTTTATGCCGCTTCGATTGCCATCCAAGCCACATGCGGGCTCAACGCTCAGAACTTCACGGCACGTTCTGCCAATCTCAACCCGTTCGGGGTTAATGGACCATTACCCTTTGGCCAAGTGTCGGATTTTGGCGGCAGCAAAAATTTGAAGGGTGGTTTCACTTCTGGAATCGAAATTTCGTCGAATTACGATTCCAACGTTCTACTTTCCGAAAATGATCCGGAAAGTGATGTCTCCTTGAGCCTTACACCCACTGTCAGCTATACGTCCGATCCGGAAGGAGGTGCGAGGATGGTTGTTTCGGGGACCTACGCTCCGTCGGCGAATGCCTCATTGAGCGATTCCGAGTATAATTCTTTCGATCAATCGGCGAATGTCTCGATGATCGTTTCCGGATCCCGAACCACAATCAGCGCATTTGCGGGGATCTCCCAAGACTCCGGAGTGGACAGCTTGGCCGTTTCCCAAGGATTTTTTACGGGGACGGCCATAAGCCTTGGAATTCAAGGAACTTACCAGCTTGCTCCAAGAACATCTGTCTATACGAGTTGGTCATCATCCATTACGGATTATGGCGATGGTTCGGCTGCCGGTTTTAATGGCCACTCATTGATTGTTGGTGGCTCTTGGGCAGCTACCGAGCGTCTCAGCTTCGGGCCGAGTTTCAGCTACTCGACAAGCAGCGCGGATAATAATGTGGATATCAATACTTGGGGACTTTCCTTGGTTGGAAGTTACAAGGTGAGTGAGAAGATTCAGGTTTCCGCCTCGCTTGGAGGCCAGTATTCCGATTATTCACAGGAGGGCTCGTCGGGCGATTTGTCCCCCTCGGTAAGCCTTAATGCGAATTACAAAATCAATGAACTTTGGTCTTGGAGCGGTTCGATCCAGCCAGGGATCCTACCGTCGCCAACCCAGACAAATTATTCGATCAACACTTGGTCGATTTCATCCGCGCTGAATCGCAGCCTGATCATCGGATCGTTGAGGATGGGGATGGATGCCCAGATCGCAGACTACGAGAGTGTTGGAACGGTCGGAATTGGCGATCCTCAGGATGGCGGGGATAATATCGGCGTATTCCTGTCCTACGGGCGGCCGTTTTTTTCCGACCGGATTGGTTTCAGTTCATCAATTCGTTATGCCCGCGGTTTGGGGCAGAGCGAATGGTCTCAGATCCAATTGAATGCCGGGCTGAATATGGCATTTTAGGTGCACTTGGACGGACCGGAACACTGGATTCTTAACCCTTTAGAACGGCAATACGGTACTGCTTTTAGAGCATCGTGGGCAATCACTGGATTCTCGGTGGCATTTCGCAATGTTTTAAAAAAGAGGCGGGTCGAAATGAAAAAATTCAATTTTAACCGATCTTCACGTGATCACGTAGTTACAGATTGGTGATTTTGTGACATGCTGTGGAGCGTAAAGGGTTTCAGTGGCCATGATTTTTTGAAAATTCGTTACCAACCTTCATAAACCTCCCCCGATGAATTCCCGACTTGGCCATCTCAAGCAAATTTGCGCAAAAGGAAACGCTTGGTTTTCCGACCGGAGCATTTTCGGAATTTGCGAGGCCTTCCGGTGGAATGCTCCAACTCTCGGGGATCATCTCGTTGCTTGCTCCCATGCGCTCTGTGAAAGAAGGAATGGCGGAGGGCGAATGGGTTTTGATGAGGGGAGGGCCATGCTGCAATTTTGTACGGACGTGTTTTTTTGCCATACAGCCCAAGCGGCTAAGGGGGCCTCAAAAGCCAATGGAAGACGCCTGAAACGCACCCTTTTCGACGATATTATTAATAGTTCTTTAATATTGTTTGATAATCACCTTGGAATTGTTAAAAGCCTCCCGCTGACCTGCTAGGTTGCCGGAAAGGCACTGGAATTGATTCGTGTCACCCGCGTTTCCAAACGTGGCCCCTCCCCCCATCGGGTTGAAATTTTCATCCCTCCATACGAGCTTAGAGATCATTTTTTGGTTTTAGCGCCACTCCAGCGCTGATTGACCAAGGGCGGCAGCTTTTAATCCCAAATTTTTCAATACCTTCACCCCTTTCTCAGTCCGAATCACAATCATCTTGGACATCCTTGTTTTTTCGTAATCCAAATGATCTCGATGGGTGGACGCTCTCAATTTTCGCTTGCCGCCCATTAGATAATTTGCTAGAAATCACGCCGTTGAAACTGACTGCTGATCGCCGTTTCAAAGAAATCAGCCTTCCACGTATTGTCCCCCGATATTTCGGCGTCCCCAATCGCGACTCGCCCTACTGAAAGAATTTGAAAAAATTATCCGGCAGTTTCACGACAACTGCGAAGTTTGAAGCAAACCCGCCCATTTGGCCAAACAAATGCTTCTTTCAACCAAGCTCCAAATTATGAAGCGTTAGAATTTCCACCTCGACTGTCAGCCCCCCACCCCCCACCCCCCCCGTGACCCCTACATCCCGGCGACGCCGTCGCCATTTATCGCCGCAGGCCCGCTCAAGCCAATTTTCATTCGATCGGTTCATCCGCAATCGGTCGTGCGGTTTCACAAGCTCCGGCAATCAAAGCGTCCATCACAACGGACAAACTGTTTCGAGTGACAATGCCCGACTTGATTCACCGCTCCCGCATTGGAAGCGCACTTCGGACGTTCTTCTCGTTCTTCTGGTTTTGCCGATCATTGTGTTCCTGTCTGCCGCTGTTTACTCCTGGATCCAGTTGGTCTCTCCGGGAAATGTTCTTTTCCGGCAAACGCGGATCGGACGGAATGGCAAACCCTTTACGATCTACAAGTTCCGCAGCATGAAGCTCAGAGCCTCGACGAGCGTTCATGAGGCTCATGTTGAGCATCTCATCAAAAACAACAGGCCGATGACCAAACTGGATGTCGTCGGAGATTCCAGATTGATCAAAGGAGGATGTCTGATCCGGATGTCGGGTCTTGATGAACTTCCCCAGTTCATCAATGTCCTTCGCGGAGAAATGAGCTTGGTGGGGCCTCGCCCTTGCCTGCCCCAGGAATACGAACTTTACGATGAGCACCAGCGCCATCGGTTCTCGGTCCAACCCGGCCTTACCGGGCAATGGCAGGTCAACCGGAACCAGCACACGACCTTCAGTGAGATGGTGAAGATGGACGATCATTACGTGGACCACCTCTCCCCGGTAAAGGATCTCCAGATTATTTTGAAGACCCCCTTGGCCTTGCTGGGGCAGATGAAAGCCTGCGAGCGTTCGAAGGCCCGCAAGACGGTCCGATCGACATCCCATGTCCGTTCTGCCAGCCCTGCATTCGCGCTCTCGATGAGTTCCACGCGTAAAATTTCCGATTGAAGGATCATGAGCCGTGGCTTGTCCATTGGCGTGGTGGGCCTCGGTTACTGGGGGCCCAACCTCGCACGTAATTTCAGTCAACTGCAGGGCTGTCGCTTGCGTGCGCTCTGCGATCTGGATCCGGATCGCTTGGAGAAAATGATGCCGATGTATCCGGGAACCGCCCGGTTTTCAAATTACTCCAGCATGCTGGAAAGCGCGGATCTTGACGCGGTCGTCGTATCCACTCCCGTCCCCAGTCATTTTCAAGTCGCGAAGGCCGCGTTGCTTGCAGGAAAGCACGTCCTTGTGGAGAAGCCCTTGGCATCCAGTGTGGCGGAATCCGAGGAGTTGGTTGAACTGGCGGATCGCCAGGGCCTCAACCTGATGGTCGGACACACCTTCCTTTATTCAGCCCCGATTCGGATGATCAAAAAGATCATTGATTCCGGTGATTTGGGGGAGATCCGCTACATCAATAGCCAAAGACTGAATCTCGGATTATTTCAAAAAGACATCAACGTGGTTTGGGATTTGGCTCCCCACGACATATCGATCATCCTCCATTTGCTCGGCCGCATGCCGGATTTTGTGAACTGCCAGGGCAATGCCCACATCACTCCCGGAATCGAGGATGTCTCCAACCTCTCGCTGAGCTTCGGATCCGGTCAGTTTGCGACCATTCAGAGCAGTTGGCTTGAGCCTAGAAAAGTGAGGCAGATGACGATCGTGGGCACCCGCAAGATGATCGTGTATGACGACATCGAGCCCATGGAAAAAATTCGGATTTATGACACGCGGATCGAACGCCCGCCTCATTACGACAGTTTCGGAGAGTTCCATTACTCCTACCATTACGGTGACAGTTTCGTCCCATACATCGAGCAGTCCGAGCCGCTGCGGCAAATGTGCCAGCATTTTCTCGACGGAATTGTCCTGAACGACACTCCTTCCCTCAGCTGCGGGAGGAAAGGACTCGACGTCCTCAGAATTCTCGAGGCCAGTTCCCAGTCGCTGAGGGCGAATGGAGCCGCAGTGACAGTAAAGCGTCCAGAGGGCCACTGTAGAAGTCACCCCTCGCCCCACGAAACCTTCGATGGAGTTCCAAAGATCAATGGACGCGACACAGCGAGTCTCCCCTGACGTGATTTTGGGCAAGGATGTGAAGCTCTTCGGCTTCTGCAACTTGTATGGCTGTGAAATCGGGGATGGAACGAAAGTCGGAACATTTGTCGAAATTCAGAAAGGTGCCAGAATCGGTGCCCGCTGTAAGATCTCCAGCCATTCCTTCATCTGCGAGGGGGTGGTCATTGAGGATGAGGTATTCATCGGGCATGGCGTGGTTTTTGTGAATGACCGTTATCCGAAAGCCGCGAATCCGGATGGAAGCCTTCAAACCGAAAGTGATTGGGACTGCCAGCGGACATGGGTCAGGAAGGGCGCTTCGATCGGCTCTGGTGTGACCCTGCTCGGTGGAATCACCATTGGTGAAAATGCAATGGTCGGTGCGGGAAGCGTGGTGACCCGAGATGTTCCCGCCGGTGCGACGGTGGTCGGCAACCCTGCGACGGTGATTTCCAAAAGTTGAGTTTTTTAGATCAATGGAAGTTCCTTTAATCAACCTGAAGGCGCATCACGCTCCGCTCAAAGACGAGCTCGCGGCAGCCATCGAAGAGGTGATCGAGGCGAGTGCGTTTTCGGGAGGCCCATTCGTGAACAGTTTTGAAGAGGATTTCGCCCGTTATTGCGGCGTGGACCATGCCGTGGGAGTTGGTAACGGGACCGACGCCCTGTGGCTGGCCTTGCTGGCCTTGGGAGTCGGCCCCGGTGATGAAGTGATCACGGTGCCGATGACCTTCATCGCCACGGCGGAGGCCATCAGCCGGACAGGCGCCCGCCCGGTGTTCGTGGATATCGACGAAGCGTCCTACACCATGGATTCCAACGCATTGGAACAGGCGGTCACGGCACGGACGAAGGTGATCTTGCCCGTGCACCTTTTCGGTCAAATGGCGGACATGGAGCCGATCCTCGCGATTGCCAGAAAGCATGGACTTCATGTCGTGGAAGATGCGGCACAAGCTCACGGTGCCACTTACCAAGGCAGCCGTGCGGGAAGTGTGGGACAGGCGGGATGTTTCAGTTTCTATCCTGGGAAAAACCTCGGAGCATTTGGCGAGGCTGGAGCGGTGACGACCAATGACGCGTTGATTGCCAAAAAAATCCGCGTGTTCCGCGACCACGGCCAAAGCTGCAAGTATCAGCATTCGGTCGTTGGCTGGAACTGCCGCATGGATGGCATCCAAGCTGCGGTGCTCCGGGTGAAGCTGCGGGAACTCGATCTCAATAATGCCAAGCGACGGGAAATCGCCGTCCGTTATTCCCGCGCCTTCCAAGAAATTCCCCAGATCATTCTTCCATTTTCAACTTCCACGGGATCACACGCCCATCACCAGTATGTGGTGAGGGTTCCTGATCGGAAAGGTTTCATGGATGGCCTTTCTTCCAAAAGCATTGCTTCTGCAATCCATTACCCGATCCCCGTGCATTTGCAGGATGCTTACCTGGACCTGGGCCATGGCCCGGGATCCTTTCCAGTGGCGGAGCGCTGTGCCAAGGAATTCGTTTCTTTGCCGATGTACCCGGAACTGACGCCCTCGCAAGTCGGCGCTGTGATCGAGGCGGTGGGCGAGGTTTTGGAGATCGGGATGCCGGCCTGAGGAGTTTTGTCAGAAATTTCGTCTTCTCCTCATCAGTTCTCCAGTAATCCGATGTCTGAATTTCACCAGCTCATCGGATCCAAGAGCGGGATCACGGTGGAGCAAATCGATCCGTTGACGGATACTGCATGGGATGCCGGAATCGTCACCCGTGATGATCACTCGATTTTTCATCGTTCCGCTTGGGCCCGGGTGCTGGTGAACACTTACGGGCACCGGCCATTTTATCTCAGAATTTCATATGATGGAGCTGAATGCGCGCTCGTTCCCCTGATGGAAGTGAAAAGCTGGCTCACCGGATGTCGCGGTGTCTCCCTTCCCTTTTCGGATTTTTCCGGCCCGCTGTGGATCCGGCCAGAGCATTCCCGCTCGGTGTACCAAGCTCTGCTGGAACTCGCCTCAGGACGGAAATGGAAACACCTTGAAATCCGCGCAGGAGGCATTCCACCGTTGGGAGCGGCATCCTTTCGGACTTATCAAAGTCATCAGTTGGACCTCGGTCGTGGTATCAAAGCCATCGAAAAGGGACTCCATCCCTCGGTTGGCCGCGCCATTCGCAAAGCGGAGCGTGGCGGAATCGCAGTGACGGTGGAGCGGAGCGCGGAAGCAATGAACTCATTTTACGAGCTCCACAGCAGGACCCGCCGCCGGCATGGTCTTCCTCCGCAGCCGGTCGGATTTTTCAGGGCGATCTCGAAAAATTTGATCGAGGCGGACCTGGGACGGATTGTGCTGGCGAAACTCGGAGATGTTCCGATCGCCGGTGCGGTCTTTCTCCATTCCGGAGGAAATGCGGTTTACAAGTACGGCGCTTCGGACACCGCCCATTGGCCGATGAGACCGAATCATCTGATCATGTGGACCGCGATACGGCATCTGGTGGAATCGGGCTTCAAGTCCCTTCATTTCGGGCGGACCGCAGCGACCGATGAAGGGCTGATCCGGTTCAAGCTCTCATGGGGCGCGGTCTCCGAGCCGTTACCCTATTTTCGTTACAATGGCAGCGGACATGCTTGGTTGACTGAAAAACCGCAATCCGATGAAAGCCGCCCGATGCCTTTCCGCCATCTTCCGCTCATTATCAACCGGCTCGCCGGTCGCCTGATTTATCCTCACTTGGACTGATATTCCTTCCCCCCATCCGATTATGAAACCTCAAAACAAGGTCCCTGCCGCGAGTGGATTTGGCATCCACGACGTGCTTTACATCATCTTCAAGCACAAGTGGAAGATCCTCCTGCTCTCGCTCCTTGGATTCGCCGCGGCAGGAGCCATGGTCTATCGAATCATGCGCGAGCCGAGCTATGAATCGGAGGCGAAACTCATGGTCCGTTATGTGGTGGAGCGTTCCACGGTTGATCCTGAGGCCGTGATGGGCGGAGGAGGCATGCAGACAGAGTTGGAAATTCTGACAAGCCGTGACACCGCGATTTCGGTTGCGGAAGCCGTAGGCCCCGAAAAACTTCTTCCAGGCAGCGCAACCCTCCCCACCGCAGCCGAAGCTGCCGGGAAAGTTCAAGGAGGACTGAAAGTGGAGGTCCCACCCGGCTCCAACATGCTCTATTTGAGCTACCGGGATTCGGACTCCAAGATGACTCCTGAAGTTTTGAGCCAAGTGATCCAAACTTATTTCAGAAAGCATTTGGAATTTCACCGAAACACCGAGGCCTTCGCCCAAGTGTCCAAGCAAACCGACGAGGCCCGGAGCAAACTTCGTCAGACGGAAGAAGAGATCAACCAGCTTAAGAATAAGTCCGGAGTTCTGACCATCACTGCCACGATGGAGGAATTCGAAGCTCGGAAGCAAGCCATCCGGGAGAATCAAATGGCAGCCGAGACCCAATTGGCGGAACAAGGAGCAAAGGTGGCGGCTCTGGCAAAGTCGCAGGCTGCTGCACCACCGGGTTCACAGGGTGGGAAAGAGCCAGCGGCTGGAGAGGGGGACGCATCGGTTTCTCAAGCTCCCGCGGAAGAGGTTGAGGTCAAACGCCAGCGTTCGATCGCACTGGAGGAATACGGTGATTTGGGCCGTCGTCTTGAAATGCTCCAGCAGCGCAGGAACGAGTTGCTCCTCACCCGTACTGCGGGAGACCCGATGGTCGGATCGCTCGACCGGCAGATTTCACAGGTACAAAAACGAGGTTTGGATCTGGTCGAAGAGTATCCGGACTTTTCGGGCAGGGTGGCCACCAAGCAGAACGGTCCGTTGGTCGCTCCGGTTCTGAGTCTTGATGATGAAAAGGCGATAGAATCCGCGTTCGGAGCCAAATTGGAAGCCATCAAGAGTCAGGCGAAAGGCTTGGAAACCGAAGTGGCCAGGATTTCAGCTCTCGGGTTCCAATTGCAGGATCTGGAGCGGCGGCGGCAGCTTGAGGAAGATAAGTATCGTTATTTCCAAACCAGTCTGGAGAAGGCCCGTCTGGATGAAACACTCGATCCCAGCAAAATGCCCAACATCAGCGTGGTGCAGAGTCCGACACCGCCGTCCAAGTCGATCGATGAGAAGTCGATGAAGTTGATTCTCGGCCTCGCTTTTTCAGGCCTTGCTTCCGGGCTCGCTCTCGCGTTCCTGATTGAAATGGTGATCGACCGCCGCGTTTCCAGACCGGTCGAAATCCACTCGCGGCTTCAGCTGCCGCTGATGCTTTCGATCCCCTACATCCGATCCAAGGATGGTATTGCCAAGCTGATGGGAGGTTCTCCTGCTCTCGAATCTTCGGGTGAGGATGGCGAGTGGGTCCTGCCTCCCGTTTCGAAGAATCATGGGATCACTTTGGCGGGCAAGGCGGGGGAGCATTTCATCACACCCTACGTTGCGGCGATCCACGACCGGATCATTTTCAACTTCCAAGTTAACAACATCACCCACAAGCCCAAGTTGGTGGCCTTGACGGGGCTTTCGGAAGGAGCGGGCACTTCCACGATTGCGGCTGGCTTGGCCAAGGCCTTTGCCGAGAATGGCGATCGGAAGGTTCTTTTGGTAAGCATGAATCCGGAAGCAGGAGGCGTGCAAGGGCAGGTTCCGGGCTCGCTTTACAAGGCGTTGGAAGAATCGAAGTCGGAGCGTTTCCGACTGGCTCCGAGAAACCTGTATTTTGCCAGTGCCTCGACCCGGCGGGACTCCGTCGATGCGAATGCGCTGGCACCATCGGATCTCCACCGGATCATGCCACAGCTTCTGGCCTGTGATTTCGACTACATCGTCTTCGACATGCCGCCGATCGGTCCGACAAGTCCGACCCTCACCATGGCGGGTTTCATGGACAAGGTTTTGCTGGTGCTGGATGGTGATAACACCACGCGTGACAACCTGAGCTGGGGATACACCGAGCTCGAAAAAGCGAAGGCCGATGTTTCCTGTATTTTCAACAAGGCCAGAACCCATGCGCCTCGGTGGGTGCAGGGGGAAATTTGAAACTCCTGATACTCCACCCTCTATGCTTGGATTGATTTCATGACGGCATCTTCCGCATCACTGATGACCCGGTTTTACTACAATGTGAAACCGTTCGTGCCTCGGAGCCTGCGCTGGGCGTTGCGGCGGAAGTGGTCGGAAGGCATCCGCGAAAGAAGTTCCGGGGTTTGGCCGATCAACGAGGCCGCCGGCAGGACTCCTGCGGGATGGCCGGGGTGGCCGGACGGCAAACGGTTCGCTTTGGTCCTGACTCACGATGTCGAGAGCCGGAACGGATTGGAAAAAGTCCAAAGTCTCGCGGAACTTGAGATGGGATTCGGCGTCCGCTCTTCCTACAATTTTATTCCGCAGGGCGGCTATTCCGTGCCGGATCATCTTCGGAAATGGCTCGTCGGGAATGGTTTTGAAGTTGGCGTCCATGATCTTCACCACGACGGCAAACTCTACCGATCCAGGAGCGCCTTCAAAACCAAAGCCCAACAGATCAACCGTTATCTGCGTGCATGGGAGGCATCGGGCTTCCGCTCCGGATTCATGCTGCGCCAGCTCGACTGGTTGCATGACCTCGATGTGGATTACGACGCATCCACGTTCGATACGGATCCTTTCGAGCCCCAAGCCGACGGCTGCCGGACGATCTTTCCGTTTTTTGTGAGGAATCCCGAGCGTGAGGATGGATCCGGTTACGTCGAGCTACCTTACTCGCTGCCTCAGGACTCGACCCTGTTTCTTCTGCTCAAGGAAAAATCTCCTGATATCTGGTTGAGAAAACTCGACTGGATTGCCGAGCATGGTGGTTTGGCATTGGTCAACATTCATCCGGACTACATGGATTTCGACAAATCCGATTTTTCATCTCTCCGTTACCCGGTATCGCTGGTCGAGGATCTGCTGGCTTACGTCGGCAGCCGTTACCAGGGTGAGTTTTGGAATCCCCTCCCCAAAGATCTGGCCACTTGGTTCCGCCAGTCTCATGGGGAAAACGCTTTTGTGCCTGAAGCTGTGGCGGCATCCCAAGAACACATTCCGCATCAATGATCAGACTTCGTCACAAGATGCTGATCCGGGCAATGCGCCTGCTGGATCAAGCGGTCCTCATCGCCACGGCGTGGGGAGTAATTTATTTCAGACCAGGCCTCTCCTTTTTTGAAGAGCGGCAGATGCCGGCCGTGACGGGAAATGCGGCGGACTCCCTCGCGATCATGGTGCTCGTCCTCGGGTGGTTGGGAATCTTCGATTACTGTGTCCGCTACAAGGCGGATCGTCTGGTGGGGCTCAGAGCCCAGTCGAAAAGTCTCATCAAGGCCACGACCGCGGCGGCCTTTTGGTTTCTCCTCGTGAGCGCGATATTCTCGATTCATCGGGTCGATACGGTAGGCGTTGCGATTTTTTGGGGGCTGGTGACGGCGATGGGCCTGTTGAACCGGATCGGGCTCAAGCTGTTTCTAACCAGTGCCAGAAAGTCGGGTTTCAACTATCGCTACCTGCTCATTGTCGGGGTGAACGAACGCTCCGCCGAGCTTGCCGCGAAGATTGAAAATCGTCCGGAACTGGGCTACAAGCTGGTTGGATATGTTGCCGAATCCGAAGAAACCCAGCGGGCGTGGGAAGAGCAGCCGCGAAAAGGCCAGGTGCTTGGGCTGGTTGAAAATCTGAGAAGCCTTTTGGAGACCGAGCGCGTTGACGAAATGCTGGTCTGCCTTTCGGTCGAAGCAAAATTCCGGACTGTTGCCAAAATCATCTCCGATGCCCGGGATTTGGGAATCGTCCTCAGAATCGTCCCCGAAGCCTCCGAGGGAGCGGTTTTGAAAAAACTTCACATCGAGGAATTCGAGAATGAGTACGTGATCACGTTTTTCCGTGAGCAACTGCTTCTTCAGCTCTTGGCCAAACGCGTCATGGACATTCTCGTTTCCGTCTCGGTATTGGCGCTGCTTTCCCCACTCATGGCTCTGGTCGCGGTAATCATCAGGATCACCAGTCCGGGACCGGTATTCTTTGCTCAGGACCGGGTGGGAATGAACCAACGGAGATTCCGCCTCTACAAGTTCCGCTCCATGGTCGTGGATGCGGACGAACGGAAAAAATCGCTGGCTCATCTGAACGAGCTTGATGGCCCGGCTTTCAAAATGGTCAACGACCCGCGCATCACCAAGGTGGGCCGGTTCATCCGCAAGACCAGCATCGACGAACTGCCTCAATTGTTCAATGTGCTGAAGGGCGAAATGAGCCTCGTCGGCCCGCGTCCCCCTCTGCCGGACGAGGTCAGCAAGTATGAGTGGTTGTTCCGTCGCCGGCTCTCGGTCAAACCGGGGATCACCTGCGTCTGGCAGATCAGCGGCCGCAGCGGCACCACCTTCGATGAGTGGATGAACATGGACAAGCAGTACGTGGAAAACTGGTCGCTGCTGCTCGATTTGAAAATCCTCCTGAAGACCATCCCTGCGGTCCTTCTTTGCCGTGGGGCTTCGTGATCCGCATGCCATGAGCCAACGAAAGCCAAAAATCCTCGCGATCTCCTCGGGTGGCGGCCACTGGGTGCAACTCCTCCGGCTCAGGCCCGCCTTTGAAGGCGCGGATCTCATTTTCGCCACCGTGGACTCCGGCTATCGAACGGATGTCGGGGAGTGCGAATTCCGCATCATCCAGGACGGGAACCGCTCTGAAAAAATAGCCCTGCTCAAATCCGCGGTTTCCATCCTGTTTCTTCTCCTGGTGGAGAAACCCGATGTGGTGATTTCCACCGGAGCGGCTCCGGGTTATTTCGCCATGCGCTTGGGCAGGCTTCTTCGGATGAAAACCATCTGGGTCGACAGCGTGGCAAACGCGGAAGAACTGTCGATGTCGGGCCAGAAGGCTGGAAAATGCGCCGATCTCTGGCTCACCCAGTGGCCTCACCTCGCCGCGGAGGGTGGTCCCCAACATTTCGGCAGCGTTTTATGATCTTTGTCACCGTAGGAACCGATCAACCCTTCGACCGCATGGTCAAGGTGGTGGACGAGTGGGCGGCCGAGCGCGGTCGCACCGACCTTTTCGCACAGATCGGTGGCGGCGGCTGGGAACCTCGGTCAATTCCATTCACCCACTTCCTCAGTCCTCCCGAGTTCAAGGAGTGTTTCAGTCAAGCGACGGTTATTGTAGCCCATGCCGGGATGGGAACCATCCTTTCCGCGCTGTATCACGGGAAACCCATTCTGGTGATGCCGAAAAAAGCCAGTCTGGGAGAGCATCGCAACGAACACCAGCTCGCCACCGCACGCCGCATGATGAGCTTGGGTAATGTCACGGTCGCTTTTGATGAAATCGAGCTCCGTGAAAAACTCGATCATCTTGGCGGCATCATTCCCAGGGAGCGCATCGCCCCCGTTGCGAGCGGCCCGCTGATTGAAGGATTGAGACACTTCATCTTTGATGCGAAGGGCAGGGGATGACGCGGGATGGACCGGAAAATGGCGATTGCCTTCGTCCCTCCTTCCCCATCAACGACCTTGTTTCTAACGATCGATTTTCCCCATGCCCCGCTCCAAATGGATCCACGCCATCGCATCTTTTTGCGATCCACGATCCTATCTTCATCTTCTTCGCATGATTCACTATTACGGTTACAGCCATGTGAGGCCGCGTGCCGAGATGACCAAAGGAGAAGGGACCTCCATGGCGCCGAACGTGTCGCTGCGGAATGGATCCCGCATTGTCCTGGGGCGCGACTGCCACATCGGGGAAAACTGTTTTTTGTGGGCCGGCGATTCAACCGGAAGGATCGAAATGGGAGATCATGTCTCGCTCGCACCCGCGGTGTTCATCACCGCGTCCGACTATCAATTCGTGGCGGGTCTTCCCTTCCGCGAACAACCCAAGCGGGAGCGCGACATCCGCGTCGGGAATGACGTCTGGCTCGGCGCGGGGGTGGTCGTCACCGCCGGCGTCACCATCGGAGACGGCTGCATTGTGGGAGCCGGTGCGGTGGTGACCAAGGATCTTCCCGCCGGCTGCATCGCGGCGGGTGTTCCTGCGAAAGTCATCGGGCAAAGGCCCGGGAGCCATCCCATCCATCAATCATGAAAGCGGACGTTGCCATCGTCATTGTTACCTATAACTCGGAAGGCCAGATCCGGGAATGCCTGGAGAGTGTTTTCAACCAAAGGAAAGCCGTCAGCCAGCAGGTCATCGTGGTGGACAACCTGTCCCGTGATGGGACGGTGGACCTCATCCGCAGCGAATTTCCGGAAGTCGAACTGATCTTGCCCGGCGAAAACCTCGGTTTTGCCAAGGGCGTGAACTTGGGAGCCCGTCACGCGGATGCCGATTTTGTTCTTCTTTTGAATCCTGACACGGTGATCCTCGATCATGCGGTCGATGTGATCGTGGAATTCGCCCGTGCCCATCCTTCCCACGGTCTTTACGGCGGACGGACCTTGAAGCCGGACGGCAGTTTGGAACCATCGTCCTGCTGGGGGGTTCCCACCTTGTGGAGCATGGCTCTCTTCGCCTTTGGGATCACCACTCTTGCATCGAAAAACCGTTGGCTGGATCCGGAATCTCTCGGTTCTTGGGAGCGAGACAGCGTGCGCGAAGTCGGAGTGATCACCGGTTGCTATCTTCTCACGTCACTTCCGATCTGGAATGAACTCGGCGGCCTCGACGAACGCTACTTCATGTATGGTGAGGATGTGGACTTCGCGATGCGTGCCAAAGCGGCCGGCTATCGTCCCGTGATCTGTCCGGATGCCAAGCTGGTGCATGAGGTGGGTCAGAGTTCGGACACCCCGGTGCATAAAATGCTGCTGCTCTACCGTGGCAAGGCCTCGTTGGTCCGCACTCATTGGCATGGTCCGGCTCAGAAAATCGGACTCTTCCTGCTTGCCGCAGGTACCGCGCTCCGCGCCAGCGCTTGGAATCTCATTTCCCTCGTTCGCAAACCGACCGCCGCCGGGCGCTGGCAGACTCTGTGGCAAAAACGCGACGAATGGCTGGCCGGCTACTGAGAAATCGCCATTCGCCATCCATATTTTCCCCTCACCGATGATTTCCATCGTCATTCCAAGTTACAATCGAAGCGATCTCATCCTCGCCTTGTTGCGGGATATTCACGCGCAGCAGGACGCCGAGTTCGAAGTGATCGTGGTGGATGATTGCTCTCCCGATGATTCGGTGGCCGCCATCCGTCGGGAATTTCCTCAGGTCCAGGTCTTGGTGAACGAGAAAAACTCCGGCCCGGCCGTGGCCCGGAACCGCGGGGTCCTCGCGGCCAAAGGTGAGTTCATCGTGGGCTTCGACAGTGATGTCACCATCCCCGATCAACACCTGCTCAAAAAGATCGGAGAAGCCTTCCAGAACGAGCCCTCCGTCGCCTGTCTCGCCCTGCGGATCCTCAAACCGGACGGCAAGTCCGATGATGTCGAACGCTGGTGCCATCCGCTTCCGCTATCACTCGCCGACCATCCATTTTTCACCTCCTACTTCAGCGGCACCGCCTACGCCATGCGACGGGAATCCATGATCCGCGCCGGCCTTTACCCGGAGATCTTTTACATGCATCACGAGGAGGTCGAACTGGCGTTCCGCCTGCTCGACCAAGGCGACTCGATCCGCCACTGCCCGGACCTCTCCGTGCTCCACCACGCCAGCCCGATTTCCGCGCGTAGCTATGTGGAAACCTTCTATCATCCTCGCAACCAGATCCTGCTCGTTCTCCTCTCCTACCCTTTTTTCAGAGGCATCGTCCATCTGCTTCCCAGAACGCTTTATCAATGCGGTTTGGCTTTGAAGGGTGGGCATTTCAAAAATTATTGGAGCGCAATCCGCGATGGAATTTATCTCGCCCGTCCGACCCTTCAAATCCGCAAACCGCTCAAAGCCAGTACATTTGATAAAATTCTGAAGTTGAAACGCCAAGCGGTTCCACCAATTCTGAAGGCTTCGAGTGCTCTCCCAACGAGAGGTTTCTCATTGACGGACCCCTCCTAATTATAAATATAAACTTTTAAAAAATGAACTCTTTCGACACATGTTTTTTAAAGCTGGGATTTGCCTGCGTTTTCTCATGCTTTCTAATGACCCCTCTATCGGAGGCCGCCAAATCCGTATCCCATTACGGGATCACATGGACCTTTATTGAGGATCGGCCGACCGGTGTGTTCGCTAACGGCGAGCCTTGGGTAGTTGGACCTGTTACAATCGCGCGAATCGATCCGGTTTCAAGCGCCTCTGACCCGGTGGAGGGAACTAGAAACGGATCGATGCTCAATCCGGTCCCGAACACGCGCCAAGGTTTCGATTCCGAACCGAACACTGGGATTCCCGAAACACAGTATGAAGCGGTCAAGAATGTCGCCTTAAAACTACCTTTGCAACTTGCTCCAGGAGATATGTTGGCATCCTCTATCACAAGGAAAGCCTACCCGAGATTCATCGATTTTATTTGCGTAATCACCGTTTTGGAAGTTGCGCCACGAGAGGGGAGTTTTAGACCCGGACCATATGGCAAGGACCATGCGGTACGTTGGAACAAGAGCGATATCGATTACGGAGTCCTCAAGAGTTTTCCGAAAGTGCCTGAGGCTCCTTCCAAAGCGGCAATTGAATCCGTTCTGCCGGCCCTCCCGTGGTGGGAGTGGGGTCCTCATCAGGCTCATGGCATCCTCTGCGCTTTTGAAAACCTTGCTTCGGAATCAAATGGCCAACTTTCAACTTATGGTCGGGAGATTGCCTACAAGTGGGGAAACGTCGCCCTCTGGCTGAATCTCGACTACTCTAACCAAGAAAAAGAGAAAGCGATGATTCAGACAATTCAATGTGGTATTGACATTATGAGCTATGTAAAAAATGGGGGAGGCTTTTATCCCGACGGCGGGCACAAGAGCGGAAGGAAGTTTCCAGTCGTGCTGGCGGCGGTCGCATTGAACGACCCGGAGTTGAGGGATTTCGCAGCAAATCCCGAGACGTTCGCGGAAGACACCACCACCTTCATGATTACCCAGAGCGATGTGGGCCGTCAGGTGGTGCCACCGGGCGGAACTTATGACGAAACCATGGTTGGTCTGGCAGATTGGGGCGTGAGGCATCGTTGGGAACCCGCCCACGACGACAGTCGCTGGGAAGGAGGCGTACCCTATCGCTTCGTCAACTGGCCTGCCAATGCAGGATCGGTTTTGGCGATCGACCTCATGGGGCAGCGCGAAGCTTGGGGTCATCCAGCGATTTTTGCCTACAACGAACGGTTTTACTCGAAAGCTGGATTTGGTGGTTTTCCGGGTAACATGTGGCGATATAAGAGTGGAGTAGCTCCCAGTTCGCCTAAAGGTCTGACGATCAAGAAGCGCTGAAGCACCACCGGTCGCCGTTAAATAGGGTGGTTCTTCGGAAGGGTTCTGACAGTGGTTCCATTGAAATAGCCTGCAGACCTACCCGGAAACCTATAAAGCGATCGAACTGGTGGAATCAAAGGCAAAGCCCATCAAAATCCAAAAGGAGGTCAATACGGTTCGCAAACATACGGATTGTCCGAGGGTGGCTTATAGCTTTCCCTATCGCATCGGTGCCGGGAGAATTTGCTCAACTGCGTGGCATCAGGCGGAAGGTACGGCGCTGGCAGGAGCAAGGATGAATGTCTTGTCAGGTTCGGTTGCGCACCCTTTTGGCCCGATGATCAAATCCTGGCCAACCCTATCGTTGGGCGGGGCAAGGTTGCCGGTCCGTTTTCTTGGGACCCGACGGGCGAGTCAAATCCACGATTGGCGGACCGCAAATTGGCTGGAACGCCATGCGACTGAGGTGGATTTGGTTCACGGCTGGCCGCTTGCGTCTCTGCGGACGATCCGGGTAGCGAAGCGGTTGGGAATCCCGTTCCTGCTGGAGCGGCCCAACGCCCATACTGCATATGCCTATCAGGCGAGTGCCGAGGAGTGTGGAATTGTGGGTATCGAGCTGCCAGTCGGTCATGATCACCACTACAATAAAAAGCTGCTGGAGCATGAAGAAATGGAATACGAGGAAGCGGATTTTCTGCTTTGCCCTTCTGAATTCGTGGCCCGAACCTTCTTGGACCGCGGGTTTTCTGACCGTCGATTGTTGCGCCACCACTATGGCTACGACCCACATCGCTTTCTAACTGGCAACCAGAATGCGACAACCGGGCGGGGCTTGGTCATGATCTATGTCGGAGTCTGCGAACCGAGAAAGGGGCTTCATTATGCTCTGCGCGCCTGGCTGGATTCCGGTGCCCATGAACAGGGTCGCTTTTTAGTGTGTGGTTCTTTTGTTCCAGGTTACGCTGAGAGGCTTGGTTCCTTGCTCGATCACCCGAGCGTGGAGATCCTAGGCCACCGGAATGATGTGCCACAACTCATGAAGGAAAGCGATTTGTTCGTTCTCTCTTCGGTGGAAGAAGGAAGTGCTTTGGTAACTTATGAGGCAAGAGGTTCAGGTTGTGTTCTTCTGGTTTCGGACGGAGCGGGAGCGGTGTGCAGGGATGGAGAGGATGCCATGGTACATCCCATGAGGAATACAAAGATCCTAGCCGAGCAGATCCGGCAACTGGATCAAGACAGGCTTCTGCTTGAACGTTTGAGAGCACAATCCCTAGCCACGCTTGATCAGGTCACTTGGAATGCTGCCGGACAGGGATTGAAGAAACTATACTCCCAGGTTTTGGCAGGTTCCGCATGACGAATTGAGCATAGGGCTAAATATCGGAGGCAAGCAGGGCAATTCTCCCTTATCCAATGAATCAGATTCCAGTTTGTCTGTATGAGGATCGCAAGGATTGCTTTCCCGGAGTGAGATTACTTGTATTGAGCGCGAGGAAACATGAACCCTCATGGATTTTTCACGGAGTTTTTAAGAATTTCGAAATATCAGACCGTGAATGGTTGGAGAATCAGCCCAATGTCGTTCTGAGGGATGATCTTACGTGCGGGGATGGTGGCTGGAATGTCAAACCCGCACTATTGATAAGATTGCTGGAAGAGGGCTCTGTTCCGGTCCTGTGGTGCGATTCCGATATCATCCTTTCGGGCCCGGTCTCCTGCCTTCTTGACCCATTGGGTGAAGGGAGGATGGTAGCGACGGAAGAATACGTGTGGGGGCGCCTGAAAGGAAGTGAATCAAGGGTGGGGGGGTGGGGTTTCACCCCCGGACGGAAGTTGAACGGCACTGTCAATTCTTGCTTCATGCGCTTCCAGGCTCGTCACCTGCCACTGCTTCAAGCGTGGGCAGGTTGCTTGGCAAGGGACGAGTACCGGCAAACGCAACGGTTACCGTGGAACCAGCGTCCACATTATTTTATCTCGGACCAGGATGCCCTGACAGCACTGCTGGCCTCGGAAAAGTTTGCCCATCTTGAGATGCAACTGTTGAGGAACGGTCGTGACATTGCGCAATGTTTTGAGGAGGATGGATACACGGCACTGGATAGACTGAGGAATTCGATGATGGGAAGGATTCCTCCATTGATCCATGCTCAAGGGGGCAAGCCATGGCAGGGCGGAAGTCGAGCAAACTTCCAGCAACTTTCCGCTTACGGACCGGTCGCCCTGCCTTACATCGATGACGCGGAAATTTCCGGAGATTGGATTGAACCTGATGATCGATTTTGCTGCTTTTTGGATCGCATCACATTCAGCAGTCCGAACTTGCGGGGATGTTTGCCTGCGGCAATGAGGACTTTGAACAGAATTCTCATCAATCTCCGGAGGATTTGGCGGAAATAGAAGCGGATAAAAG
The DNA here is from genome assembly GCA_040388015.1 of Verrucomicrobiota bacterium. GTDB lineage: Bacteria > Verrucomicrobiota > Verrucomicrobiia > Verrucomicrobiales > Akkermansiaceae > Luteolibacter. The sequence continues at coordinate 25,757 of JAZKCQ010000042.1, forward strand.
ATGAAGGAACTCGATCAAATTGCCCTGCCTCCGGGTTGCAAGTCGAGAACGATTGAGTCTTATTGGAATGGTTTGGGTGCCATCATGATTCTTCGAAGTGCCGCTGAATCTCAGGAGACGGCCAGGATGTGTTCTGCCACGATCTTGTCATGAATCCTATTTCACTGGCATTCTTCATTGCCTGCGCGCTGGCACTGCTCTCCGTCCCGAGGAAATGGGCTCCCGCAGCACTTCTCGTCGGCTGTACTTACATGACCCTTGGCCAAGGGATCGAGATCGGGTCGATCAACCTGCCGGTTTACCGAATGATGCTTCTGGTGGGGCTTATCCGGGTGATGCTCAAGGGCGAACGTATTGGGGGAGGATTGAATACGATCGACAAGCTGGTCTTGGTTTGGAGTCTTTGGTCGATATTCGCAGGATTCTTTCATGATCAGGAGCGCTACAGTGTCATCTATTTTTGCGGCGGGGTATTCAATGTGGCGTTGATCTACTTCTTGATCCGCATCTGGTGCAACGACATTGAAGAAGCACAAAGCGTGATCGCGGTGGTTGCCGTCATTTTGGTGCCGATCGCCATCGAAATGTTATTGGAAAAGTCCACAGGGAAGAATCTGTTTTCATTCCTTGGGGGGGTTCCGGAAAACGTGTATGTCCGGGAGGGGAAATTGCGAGCTCAAGGGCCCTTTCTCCACGCTATCCTGGCCGGTACGGTGGGAGCCACCTCCATTCCCCTGTTCATCGGATTATTTGGCAGGTATCGGATAATCGCTACGCTTGGTATCGCTGCCGGCGTGATCATGACCTTCGCATCCGCCTCCAGTGGTCCGGTGATGAGCCTGTTGGCCGGTTCCGGTGCCCTTATGCTCTGGCGCTACCGACAGCATGTTTACAAACTGCGGATCGCCTGCGTTCTTGCCTATCTGGTGCTCATGGTCACCATGGCCCAACCTCCCTACTACCTGATTTCGAGAATCGACATTTCGGGTGGTAGTACGGGATGGCATCGATCTTTTCTAATCGACCAAACCTTCAAACACCTCTCGGAATGGTGGTTGTTCGGAACTGATATCACGCGCCACTGGATGCCCATGCAGGGAATTGCGAGTGATCCCCAGCACACCGACATTACCAATTATTATATCGGCTTTGGAGTTGCCGGAGGGCTGGCCGCGATGGTCCTCGTCATTGTGATGCTGCTGGTGGCATTCAAATGGGTGGGGAAAACCATCACCACCTGGGGGAATGAAAATAGTGGACGGTGCTTCATGATCTGGTGCTTTGGAGCGACCCTCTTCGCCCATGCCGCCACCAGTATTTCAGTAGCCTATTTCGACCAATCCGTGCTCTACTTCTGGCTGAGCCTGGCGGTGATCAGTTCTATTCACTCGATCTCCCAACTGGGTGAGCAGGAGCCGGAACTGTCCGAGTTCAAGGATCACTTCGGAGACGATTTCGGTGGACTTGAGATCCCCGCGCTCACTGCGGGGGAAAGAAACCGGGAATGGCGGGAGGCCTACCGCCGGAGACTTTCGGTCGAAAGCGGAGAGTCTTCTGGAGCGAGGAATTGATCCTTTCCAAGCCGCAACACGTCATGCCATCCCTCCTTGGTGCCTATCGATTTGGCAATCGACTGAGAAATAAGGCCTTTACCTTGCTTGCTCGCCAGGGTTTCGGTTCTTTCGGTTCCCATTCCGTGATATCGCTTCCTTTCAGGTCCGGACAGGAGCACAGGGTAGCCATCGGCAAAGGGGTTTTTATCGGGCCGGACTGCTGGATCGAGGTCCTCGCTCCTCGCGAGGAGGATGCGACCCCCGCTATCATTATTGCGGATCAGGTCTCAATTTCGGGTTCCTGCACCATTACGGCAGTCAAACAAGTCCGCATCGGAGCGGGTGCCTTGATTGCCCGGTTCGTACATATTTCGGATCATTCGCACGCATTTTCGGATCTGGATCTCCCCGTCAAGGATCAAGGGGTGACCAACGTTGCTGCGGTGGACATTGGAGAAGGAGCTTGGATTGGGCACGGGGTGGTGATTTGTCCTGGCGTTTCGATCGGAAGAAATTCAGTGATCGGTGCCAATTCGGTAGTCAATGAAAGTATCCCGGACCACTGCGTGGCGGTCGGCGCGCCGGCACGGGTGATCAGACAGATGAAGGTGACTGGAGATTTCAAGCTATGAAGGGGCCTTTTGTATCAGTCATTATCCCCACCTACAATCGGGCGGATACCGTGGCCAGGACGATTCAGAGCGTGCTTGATCAAACCTATCAACCGATGGAGGTGATCGTGGTCGACGACGGGTCGACAGACCAAACGCTGGAGGTGCTCGAACAGTTTGACTCCCGCATTCAGGTGATCCGGCAGCCCAACGGCGGCCCCTCCGCTGCCCGGAATAACGGGGTGGCGCATTCAAAAGGAGCGATCATCGCTTTCCTGGATTCGGACGACACTTGGAGGAAGGATAAACTCGAGCATCAGGTCCGGATGATGGAGGCAGGTGGAGAATCAGTGCCGTGTTGTATCTGCAATGCTGAGATCGTGTTTGAGAACTCCGTGGAAAGCACCTCTTTCAAAAACGCCCAAGTGGACTGCGGGCTGAGAGAGGGGTATTGGCTGAATCCATCCTTGCTGATCGCCACCCGTTTCCTCCTTTTCAATCAGGTTGTGGCGATCAGGCGGGCGGCTTTCCTCGCGGTGGGTGGATTCAATGAGAAGATGCGTCTGCTTGAGGATCATGACCTCGCGTTCAAACTTTCACTGGTCGGCCCATGGGCATTTCTATCCGAACCGATGGTCGAGAAATCGAACGACAGTGACGGCCTTGGGGTCAGGGCGATGAAGGAACCTCTGATTCATGCCCTGGCGTGGGAAAGGGTGCTGCATTCGTTCCTCGACGCTCCTCAGGCAAGGGATGGCGAATTAGGGGCAATCGTCCGCCGCAACCTCGGCAACATCGCTATTGAACTTCGCGGCAAGCGGTTGATGCTGAAGGGTGGCGTGGCATCCAACACATTGGGCGGATTACTGCTGTTCTACCTGCGGATCACAGGTGGAATCCGTCGTCGCCTTCCCTCCTGGCCAAAGGTCGATGCGGTTGCATGCCTGTCTACAACTTGAGTTCTGGTTGGAAGTCTGAGGCTCTGCTTCGGTAAAAGCAACAACCGCAACCTTCGGCAAAGTCCACCAGTCCTCAGCAAAGTGTTTCAAACTGTTCGATGACTCCCGCAGAAACTGCGGCAGGCCATGACCCTGCAGCCGACTTTTTGACATTTCCCCAAGCTACAGGAATCCTACCAATCATTTCCCACCCCACGTCAAAATCTTCCCATGCTGACTCCCGAAATTGAAGTTGCCGACCAATCAACCATCCCCGACCGAGAAACGGATTCCGAGGAGGGTTGGTCGCTGATCATCAGGCCTCACAACCGTCTCTTCGATCTGCATCTGGACGATGTCTGGCGCTACCGCGATCTGCTCTGGATGTTCGTGCGCCGCGACTTCGTCGCGGTTTACAAGCAGACCATCCTCGGGCCGCTTTGGTTTTTCATTCAGCCGCTATTAACCACCCTGATTTTCACCGTGATCTTCAGCGGGGTGGCACAGATCCCCACCGACGGTTTCCCGGCCATGCTGTTCTACCTTGCGGGGATGACGCCGTGGAACTATTTCTCCACCTGCTTGACGAAGACCTCCAATACCTTTGTGGCCAATGCGGGCATCTTTGGAAAAGTCTATTTCCCGCGGCTCATTGTTCCGTTGTCCATCGTCGTCTCGACCATCATTCAATTCGGCATCCAGTTTCTGCTTTTTGTTTTTGTCCTGCTCTACTTCCTTGCGACCGGCGCGGCCGTTTCACCGCAGTGGGGATGGATTGTGGTTCTCACCCCAGCGCTCGTGCTGTTGATGGCGGCTCTCGGTCTTGGCGCGGGCATCGTGGTCTCATCACTCACCACCAAATACCGGGACTTCACCTTCCTCATCGCCTTCGGGGTTCAGTTGATGATGTATGCCACTCCGATCATCTTCCCGATGAGTGCGGTTCCGGAAAAGTGGCGCTGGTTGATCCAGCTCAATCCGATGACTGCACCCGTCGAAGCCTTCCGAGCCATCTTCCTCGGCGGCCCCATCCCCTGGTCCGCGCTAGGATCCTCCACCGCCCTCACGGCCGCCCTTTTGTTTGTTGGCATCGTCATCTTCAACAAGGTCGAAAAATCCTTCATGGATACGGTATAAGGTGGATACCGCCGCACCGCTTCCGACTACAACCAACTTCATTGCCTTGTCTGATCACTGCTGACTGATCACTCGTCACTTCTCTCCCTTTACCATGTCCACCGTCATTTCCATTGAAGACGTCTCCAAACTCTACCGCCTCGGCGAGATCGGCACCGGGTCGCTCGCCCATGACGTCAACCGTTGGTGGCACAAGGCCCGCGGCAAAGAAGATCCGTATCTGAAAGTGGGTCAATCCAACGATCGCTCCACCAAAGGTGATTCTGACTATGTCTATGCCATCAAAGACGTCTCTTTTGAGGTCGAGCAGGGAGAAGCACTCGGGATCATCGGTCGCAATGGCGCCGGCAAAAGCACACTACTCAAGATCCTCTCCCGCGTCACCACTCCGACCAGTGGTCAAATCAAGGCGAAGGGTCGCATTGCGTCGCTGCTAGAGGTTGGGACCGGCTTTCATCCTGAACTAACGGGTCGCGAGAATATTTTTCTAAATGGTGCGATCCTAGGAATGAGGAAGCATGAAATTCGTTCCAAGTTCGACGAAATCGTCGACTTCTCCGGTTGCGAGCGTTACATCGATACGCCGGTCAAGCGCTACAGCTCGGGAATGTATGTTCGTCTTGCCTTTGCTGTTGCAGCCCATTTGGAGTCCGAGATCCTTATAGTCGATGAAGTGCTTGCCGTCGGCGATGCGGAATTCCAGAAAAAGTGTCTGGGCAAGATGAAAGATGTCGCTGGACACGGTCGGACCGTAATCTTCGTAAGTCACAACATGGCAGCTGTCAAAATGCTCTGCCTGAATTCTATCGTTCTGTCCGAAGGTCGGCTTAAGATGGCGGGGCCGACCCATGAGTGCATAGAATGTTACCACGGAAACAATTCGGCTACGGGCGATACGTTGATGTCAAATGTTCGACATGAAGATCATGAAGTAAAAGTCAAATCCATTGTTATCAACGGCCAATCCTCCAACGAGATTACAATACCTTCAGAAAAGAACGTTCTTAACGTCACGATTGAAGCGTGGCTTGAACAACCGAAGAACATTGATCTTGAGGTTGTCCTGGCAGACAAGAATCAAACACATCTCGCGACGTATGCTCCGAGTCATGATCAGGGATTTACTGCGCTCAGGCCGGCTGGAGAGTATAAATTGGAATATTCAATTCAGCTTCCTAAGCGTATAAATAAAGGTGATTTTCTACTTCATCTTTATCTCACCCATCCCAATTTTGCGTATCTTACAAAAATTGAGAATATACACCTTCGAGTAGAAGGTGTACCGAATCGTGCTGGTAGAGTCTTTGAATACTCAGCAGGTGCGGGGTTGATGTTCTTAGACTCCTGTGAATAAGAGTGTGAACACTATTAGTCTCAGTCTGGTTAGCTCAAAACAAACAAACTACTAAAAACTTTTCATGAAACGACTAATAAAACACGTGTTTAAACTATTGGGTTGTGAGATCAGTAGATCTCGGCCAGATCTACCGAACAGTGTCTACAGCCGGAGAGGAAACTATTTGATGTCTTGCGTCAACGAATTCAACGTAAACTATTTATTGGATATCGGGGCTAACGAAGGCCAATACGCAGCATCATTTCGTGACTTCGGATTTCAGGGGAACATCATTTCGTTTGAGCCTCTTGATGGTCCCTTCTCGATTTTGAAAGCGCGCGCCGAGAACGATGAAAAATGGGAAGTTGAGAATACTGCTGTTGGGAATGAGGACGGAGAGGTAGTCATTCATGTTGCGGGAAATTCTGAAAGTAGCTCAATACTCCCGATTTTAAGTTTGCATGTTGATGCGCATCCCCCATCTGCATACAAAGCAGAACAAAAGACAAGATTAGCGAAAATTGATAATGTGTGTTCCCATCTCAATTCTTCCTCCAATCGATTGGCGATGAAACTGGATGTCCAGGGTTATGAGCTCCAGGCTTTGGAAGGAGCAATGGAAATACTCAAGCAGGTATACGTAATTGATATTGAATTGTCGCTCGACTCTCTTTATGACGGTCAAGCAGGATTAGTCGATATTGTTAAGTTTCTCGAATCTGAAGGGTTTACGCCCGTATCATTTGAGAACGGATTTACCGATCCTCGAAATGGACACGCGTTACAGGTCGACGCGGTGTTTATCCGGAAATAGAGCGAGAGGTGAAGAGTGCATGAAGCTTCCAAACACTTATGACGTGACACAGTCGAATGTGCGATATCCCGATTTACAGACTGCCGGAGATTTTGGCTATGCAGGGATGAAACCACCTAAATTAGTCATCAGTTTAAGACAAACAGTGTTTCAGACGGAATTTTGAAAAGTGGATTAGTGATCGTTGATTCCAATCAATGAAATGATGTCTGTGTTATTTAGTATAATCACTCCAACCTACAATTGCGGAACTAAGATTCAGGACACTCTGGATTCGGTTCTCTCTCAATCTTTCGGTGATTTTGAGTACTTGATTGTTGATGGTTGCTCAAACGATCAAAGTCTAGAAATATTTGAGAACATCACGGATGAGCGCGTCCGTTTCATCTCAGAGCCAGACTTGGGAATCTATGACGCCATGAACAAGGGGGTCAGAATGGCGAGGGGACGCTATTTGATTTTTCTTGGTGCTGGAGATTATCTTTGCCCAGATGTGCTCAATCAAATCAGGCAAATTGCGAATGGTGGTAAGTATGGATTGATCTATGGAAATGTTTACTGGCATGACATCATTTATGCAGGTGAATTTTCTGCTGAGCGGTTGGCGTTTGATAATATTTGTCATCAAGCAATCTTCTATAGACGGGATGTTTTCGAGGTGGTCGGGCATTTTGATCTCAAATACAAGCTTTTGGCTGACTGGGAAATGAATCTCAGATGTTTTGGGGACGAACGAATTGATGTCTTGTACGTGCCGATGGTCGTATCGGTCTACGAGATTGGAGGGATAAGCGGCAACCCTGACTTGCAGTTTCAGCGTGATAAGAATTGGTTGGTTTGGCGAAATCTAGGAAGTATAGTTCTTCTCAAATATCATCTTAAAAGTTTGAGGCGAAGATTTCGGGACTGGCGCGCGCAATCAGAAAACAAGGTTTTGGGTTCTTGAAGTGGATTTGCTTGGAGTCTTGGGGTTGATTCTAGAATCACCTGCCATTGATGTCTTTACCAGAGTTCAGAGGAGTTCCATATTCTGGTCACGTTTGATCCGCATGCGACATGCTGCATTCTAGGATTTGGATAGCTTGAGATACAGTCGGCAGAAACTTAGGTTTGTCACGCCACATAGTTGTCCACGAACCCGCTCAATTTGTTACATGAAGATTGCGATCTATGCTCACTTCAGTTCTTGCGATCGAATTGTGACACATGCCTGGCCCTTTTTGAAAGAACTGCTGAAACTTGATTTCAAACTAATTTTTGTCTCTAACTCCGCAGTTTGCGATGCGGATCTGAATATACTAAAAAGTCTCGGTGTGGAGATCATTCTTAGGGGCAACTGTGGTCTTGATTTCGGCATGTGGAACGCGGCCTTGAAAACAATCAACGTGTCAGAAGTTGAAGAGCTTCTTTTGACGAATTCCAGCATCATTGGTCCGCTCGCACCCCTCGGCCCCATTTTTGAACAAGCGAAAGTCTGGCAATGTGACTTTTGGGGAATAACTGATAGCACCGAGTTGGCACCTCATTTGCAAAGTTACTTCATTGTGCTGAGAAAAAACGTCATCGAATCTCTCGCGTTTGAGCGGTTTTGGAGCAGTATGATGCCCTATCATTCTAAGAGTCAAATCATCCGAAGCTACGAAATTGGCCTGACGATCTGGTTGGAAGAGCAAGGATTCCGTTGGCGTGCATTGATATCTCAGGAAAGTGTGTGGAAAATTTGTGCTCAGAAAAGGAGTATGTTGAAGACGGGTTTGGACAGGATCCTGAAGCGCAAGTGGTTTTTGGAGAACACAACTCTCTCGTATCCCGAGTTAGTTCTCGAGATGGGCAGTCCGTTCTTTAAGAGTTCACTTCTCGTGTCTGGGAGTCGCACAGTTACCGCCGAAAAGGCGTCTAAAGTTCTTGAGGCCGCTAAAGCTAAGGCAAATTTGAGGCTTTAGTGTGGGGTTTGAAGAAGTCCACTTAGTGGAAGCTGTTGTTTTGGCCCCAGCGCACAGCGTTCTCAGTTCAGATCGTTGAAGCTTTGAACTTCGTAAAAATCCCTCAGGTCGTCAGGAGGGTTTCTGGCTCTTTTCGGTATAAAATGAATCACGATAATCAGTTGGCCATCATCGTACCCGCGTTCAAGAGCGAATATTTGGCACGGACACTTGAATCGATCAGGAAGCAGACGAACCGTCGATTTAGGGTCTACGTCGGTGATGACTGCAGCCCCCATTCCTTGGAGAATCTTGTAAAGTTGTCGGGGCTTTCGGAAGCGCAGGTTGTTTATTACCGCTTCAACGAGAATCTCGGCGGAGTTTCACTGGTCAGGCAATGGGAACGTTGTATTGGTTTAAGCACTGAACCATGGATCTGGCTCTTTTCTGATGATGATGTGATGGAGCCAGATTGCGTGGAGCAATTTTATCAAGAACTTGAGCGGGATCCAGCCAGCTTTGACCTGTTTCGCTTCAACACGTTGATGACTAACTGTGACGATGAGATCACTGACATGAATCCCAAACATCCAGAATGGGAACCATGGAACGAATTTGCGTATTTCTTGCTGCTTGATTTTCGCCGGGTATTCCAGCAGGAGTTTATTTTTCGACGACGTGAGTATCAACGAATCGGTGGTTTCTTGGATCTACCTCTTGCCTGGGCCAGCGACCATGCATTTGCCATTGCTTGTAGCAATCGGGCAGGCGTCAGAACGATCGGCGGTTCGAGGGTGCGTTTCAGACAAAGCGGGGACAATATTTCCTCGCTGAAAAGCGCCAATATCGAACGAGTGAAATGGCGGGCGTTCACCTCCTACACTGACTGGCTGATTGCACATTTTGAAGATCATCCCGTTGCAGAGTTTCCAAACACTCCTGCACTGACTTCATTGGCAAAGAACCGATATTACAATCGGCTTGGCAGTTCGAAACGGTGGCGAAGTGTTTCTGAACTCAGAGATCTCGCGACCTTTCTCGGTCAGAAATTTGGTCAGTCAGACGCATCTATTTACCGGCTGATGTTACGGCTCAGTTTATCTGCGTTGCGTCAAAGTGTTGGAAACACCATTCGGAGCTTTCGCTGATCGGAAGCGCTGGTGGCTTTAGTCAAATATGAATATCAATCGCCCAACTCAGATTCTTTTTCTCACTTCACATGCTCCCGAGGGCGAGGACCACGGTGCACGGCTGCGGGTTCGCCATCTGGTGAGGCAGTTGTCAAAGATTGGAGAGGTCACATTGGTGCTTGCGGGTCCCTATGAGGAGTTCATCGCCAATAGTGACTCTCAAGTCTACGAAGTCATCCATTTCCATGAATGGCGGATGAGTGGCTGGAAGAACCGGATACGGCATGAGTTGGGTTACGGTTACCTCAATACCAATCACTGCCGCGCTTCGGATGAGGACCGCCAGCGGCTATTGAAAATGATTGACGAGCACGATGTGACTTGGGTCCACGGCTTTCGGATCCCAAATGCTTTCGATCTCTGGAAGTGGCCGAAGACGATCTTGGACATTGACGATATTCCAAGTCGGAGGACATACAGCGAGATGCTGCAGATGAAGGGTGCGCTGCGCAAGTTGCGGGCGTTGAGACATGTCTGGCTCTGGAAGCGGCATGAGTCGCGAATTTTTGATCGATTCGAAGCACTGACCGTTTGCAGTGAACTGGATAGGAAGTCATTTCCTCATCCTGAGCGGGTTTTCGTGGTGCCCAACGGTTTCGATCCTCCGGCAGTGGAGATCGAGCGGAAGAGCTGTAATCCGCCTCGGATTGGTTTCATTGGTTCACTGGAATATCCTGCGAATGCCAAAGGGCTGCGCTGGTTCCTGCAAGAAGTGTGGCCGGCAATTCAAGCGGCTCACCTTGGGACGATTCTTCGGGTGGTGGGCCGCGACAGCAGGAATCCCGAGTGGCTTGGGTTTCCGAATGTCGAGGGGCTGGGGTGGGTGGAGGATTCCGATGCGGAGATGGCAACTTGGTCCCTGACGATTGTGCCGGTATTTGAAGGCGGCGGAACCCGTGTGAAGATCAGCAATGCCTTTAGCCGTAAGTGTCCGGTCGTTTCCAGCCACCTCGGGGCCTATGGCTACGAGGTGGAAGACGGGAAGGAATTGAGATTGGCGGACAGTGCGAAGGATTTTGCTGCAGCATGCATTGGCATTTTAAATGACCCTGACCTTGGAGACATGCTTGCCGCAACCGCCTGGAGGGCGTTTCTGAAGAATTGGACCTGGGACTCGAACCGCCCCCGGCTAGGCCGTGCATTCGCCTCTGTAATCGGGCGGACCGTTTGCATCAGCGGGGTCTCTGAACCAACGCAGCTTCAAGAATCCAGCAAGGCATGAGGTTTCCCGCATCCCAAAGCGACGGCGAGGTGGATTGCACGATCATCATCTGTACCCGGAACCGCAGCCGGGAACTCGAACGAACCTTGAAATGGTTCGAACGCGTTACGGTGCCGGCGGCATGGAAGGTGGAGATGATCATTGCGGACAACGGGTCCGAGGACAACACCCAGCAGGTCATTGAGAATGCACGGCATTGCGTGATGGACATCCGCAGAGTATACGAAGCGCGACCGGGAAAGAGCCGGGCACAGAATACTGCGATGCGGTCGGCCAGCGGGCGGGTGCTGCTTTTCACCGATGACGATGTGGAACCCGCTCCGAACTGGATCGTAGAGATGGCAACGCCACTGCTGAATGGAGAATGTGATGCTGTCGCCGGCCGGATCCTGCTGGGAGATGAGTTGCGGCGCGATTGGCTGGAACGGATGCATGAGATTTGGTTGGCGGGATTCCCCGTGCTGGCCGAGGAGACGCCCGAACTGGTCGGGGCAAGCATGGGGATCCGGCGATCGGTATTTGAGCGGATCGGTGAATTCGATGAAGAACTGGGTCCCGGGGCGACCGGCTTCGGCGAAGAGACGCTCGTTTGGCTACAAATGAGGCAAGCGAAAATGAGGATCAAGCCGGTGAATAAGACCCACGTGATTCATCACCCAGACGAATCCCGGTTGCTGCGGTCAAGCTGGCTGGCTGCTGCCGCCCGCTATGGAGAGACCCGTGCCTTCATGATGCATCATTGGGAGCATACCCGGTTCCGTTGTCCCCGGTTGAAGGCAGGGATTGTGAGGTTGAAGCTTTTGATCCGTGGATTTCTGGCAGGGAGGAGTGAGCCGGGACAGGAAGGGTGTCCGGCGTGGGAAATGAGTTACAGGGTGGAACTCGAGAGCCTCGCCCGCTTTCCGCTACAGGCGCGCAGGCCCCGTCTCTACCCGAAATGCGGTCTGCAACGGATTGGACATCGATCCAATGGCCGAGAGTGACTGTGGATGAAAACCGGTGGATCTGGTTGTCACCGATAAGGCCGGTATCTACTCCGGACCGCCGCCGCCATACACCGTGGGCATGATGTTCTGCATTCATCCAAGCAATGACTGATGGGTTCTGCAATTGACATGCAAGGTTCTCCCCGCAGGGAAGATTGGATCGACGTGTTGAGGGTTATCTCCTGTTTTGCCGTGGTGCTGATCCACACCAGCGGACAAACCTACCAAAAATATGGTTCCATTCCAGTGGCCGAATGGTGGTTTGCAAATCTTCTGAACGGATCCAGCCGTTGGGCGGTCCCACTCTTTGTCCTGATTTCAGGAGCCACTCTGAAAGTCTCCGATGCCGATGCGTCGCGGTTCTACAAAAAAAAAGCGCTCCGGTTCCTGCCCGTCATTTTTGCGTGGTCCGCACTCTATGCTGCGTTCGATTTGATCGTGCTCGGAATGAGACCAATTGAGGTAATCGGCCAGATCGTAGGCAGAGGCTTTGTCTATCAGCATCTCTGGTATTTGAGTATGTATCTGTTCATGTTGATTTTCATCCCATTCCTAGCCCGGATCCGCTTCTCCCCGCCGGACGGAGATTCGCAGTGGCGGATCCTGCCGGTTGCTGGATTCCTGGCTATTTCGCTCGACTGGGGATTCGAGGCCGTGAGTCGGTTGTTGAAAATCGAGTTTGTTCCTTGGCCCCGGACTTTTGTGGAGTTCATTCCTTATCTCCTGTTCGGGCTGCTGTTCTCTGATCGAAGGAATGGGCTCCCGTTAAGAAGGCCGGGAATGTGGCTGTTAGCTGTCCTCGCGGTCTCACTCGGAGCGAATTGGCTGGCGGTCTCCCGCCTAGATGTAGTGGATGATAGCATGCCGTTGGCAAATCGGAGCACCCTTGTTGCCGCGGCCGCGGTAGGTGTTTTCTTGTTCGTCCGGGAAAGAGTCTGGGGTTCCCGGGTATCAACGCTGATGCGTGCAGTGGCTCCGGCTTGTCTTGGAATCTATCTGGTGCATCCGTTGTTTCTCTGGTTGATCCAGCGGGTATTCCGGGGAACGGGAATTGAAGTATTGCGAGGTGCCTGGATGCCAGCGACCGCGTTGATTCTGTTTTTGATATCCTATGTCACGGTTCTGCTTATAAGGAAAATGCCGCTGGGAAACAGGATCTGCTGATTTCCAGCGCAGCCTGCAACCGAGTGACGGCGGGGCGGACCGGATGGATTTGAATCCACCGCATTTTAAAGAACTAAACATCATCGAGCAAAAATTATGAGACATCAGATTGAGCATGAAGATGATTGCCTGGAAATGAATCCGGCAGTCAAACCTCTCGAGTGGACCGGAGAGAGGATGGTTCCGGAAATATGTGACCGGGATACGGTTTTCGATCATGTCTTCCGTTACAAGTTTGCAATCCCTTTCGCGAAAGGAAAAGATGTTCTCGATATCGCCTGCGGCGAAGGCTACGGAAGTGCCTGCCTTGCCCGTCTTGGAGCGCGCTCAGTTGTCGGAGTGGACATTGACGAGGAATCGGTGGCCCACGCCAGAAGGAAATACGGGATTGAGGCGCGGGTCGGCAGTGCGGAATCGATTCCCGCGGGCGACGATGTGTTCGACCTGATTGTATCATTTGAGACGATCGAACACGTCTCCGATCCGGGGAGATTTCTCGACGAGTGCGCGAGAGTTTGCAGGCCCGGTGGCACTCTTGTGGTTTCAACACCTAACAAGGATGTGTATCTACATGATGCGGATCCCAATGATTTCCATCTCTCGGAGATGGATGTCGGAGAGTTCCTCGGCCTGCTCGAGAAGCGGTTTAGTTCGGTGGATCTCTACGGTCAATGCATGACTGATGCACGGTGGTGTAGCATGAGCAACTGTTCCGTCGCAACTGGATCACCTTGGTTCAAGGTGCCGGGCGTGAGGAGGCTGCGTTCTTGGGCGCAACGGATTCTGGATCCCGCTTTGTTCGGAGGCGGATCTGATGCGGTGGGACTGGATCCCATGGTACTAGTTGGCCGACAAAGGATTCACGCGGCGGACCGATTCAATCCGCATTTGGTTCGTCCGGTGAACGTCGAGGTGGAGAAGCCTTGCTATCTCATTGCGGTCGCTAGGCTTTGACCCCGTTGACTTAAGTTCGTTCTTATGAAGCAAGACCACGGGAGATCTGACGTCCTTTCCCCACCACTCGTATCGGTGATTATACCGGCGTATAATGCCAGGTATCTCCGGGAAGCGGTGGAATCCGTTTATTCTCAGACTTTTCGGAGCTTTGAACTGATCGTGGTGGACGACGGCTCGCCGGGTACCGGCATCAGGGAGATTTGCGCTGGCTATCCGGAAGCCCGCTACATTCGCCAGCCCAATGCCGGGCCCAGTGTCGCCCGGAATTTGGGCATCCGAGAGGCAAAGGGCGATCTTATTGCATTTCTCGATGACGATGACATTTGGTTGCCCGAGAAGCTGGAGAAGCAGGTGATTTTGTTAGAATCTTTGCCCGACCGAGAGGCGGTGGGCCTGATCTATACAGGACAGTATATGTTCGACGGGGATAACACTTTCGGAGCCAAGGTGGACTCGGCGAATGGCATGATCTATCCGTATTTGTTGTTCGGTCAGTTCATCGGCAGCTGTTCCTCGGTGCTCATGCCCAAGAATGTGTTTGATGAGGTGGGGGACTTCGATTCCTCATTGATTTGCACCCAAGATTTCGAGCTGTTTCTCCGGATCTCAAGGAAGAGACCGATTTATTCGATCGATGATCCGTTGATCAAATACCGAACGAGGCCGGATCAGATTTCGAAGGATCCCACACTTAACAACAAAGAGGATTTGGAGGTGTTGGCGTTGCAGCGGGAGCATGTTCCGCCTGGTCTCTACCGCCGGGTTCTGCAATTCAATCAAGAGTTGCGGGGTATTCGTTACAAGGAAAAGGCCTATGATTCGTTGTTCCGCAAAAGCGAACCACTCGAGTATGGCCGTTGGCTTTTTAAAAGTGTGATGACGCGGAGAAAGTTTCCAAGTCTGCCGAGCTTGGTCTATCTTGTTCTTGGATTCATGCCTGGCCGTCTGGTGGAGCGGATATCGGGACGAAATCCGTCGGAGAAGCGGGCTTGTTCCGACCTGGTCCAGAAGCAGGAAGTTCTGTCGGATGATTTTACGTGGATGGGGGTGCCGCGCGGCCCCCTTCAACCTGAGTGGTTGGCGCCGGACAGGACTGAATACGGTGGGAAAATACGATGAAAATTGTCTTCTATTGCAAGGAAGCCGCAAAGGCAAACATCGACAATTATCTGGACCTTGGCGCGTCAGGGACAGTGAGTGCGATGATCCTGGCGAGTCACGGCTTGACGCTGCGAGGACACGAGGTGGTGGTTCTAAATCGGAGTGAAAGCGGAGTGTATCAGGGCACCCGCCACTTGAGGACCGAATCGCCGGAGGATGTAAGCCATCACTTGGCGGACTTGGGCGCGGTGGATGTATTTATTGCTAACGGATGGGCAGGCGCCATTTTCGGCGAATTTGAAATTCCTGTGCCAACCAAGGTTCATTGGATCCATAATTTCATCGATCAAGTCCCGGTTGAGAAGGCGATGGCCGTGGGAAGGATTAACTATGGGGTTTGCATTTCCGCCAACCAATTGGGAACCTGGTGGAAGTCGCCGGTTTTTTCGCGGATCACCAACATTCCGAATTGTGTGGATGCGGCAAGCTTGGAAGGGAAGGCACCCGATCGGGCGAGGGAAAACAAGATTATGTTCATCGGGGCCACCCGTGAGAGCAAGGGTTTTCACGATGGACTGCGGATTTTCCTGCAGTTCCATGCACGGCATCCGGAATACAAATTCTATGTGGCGGGAGGAGCCGGTCTGCACGGCACCGCTGGTCCATTGTCAGCCAATGGGATCTTCGAGCAGGAGTATGAGGATCGTTGCCTAAAGAGTCTGCTTTATGACCGGATTGGCATCCTTCGTCCGGAGATCGTTCTTCTGGGCCGGATTCCGAGGTCGGAAGTTTTGCGACATCTTACAACGACGAAGGTCGCGCTCGTGAATCCCTCGTGGACCTCAGAGCCTGAAACTTTTTGTATCTCGGCGGTGGAGGCGCAGGGTATGGGAGTGCCCGTCGTCTCGACCTTTAGAGGGGGGCTTCCCGAGGTTATTCAAGACGGCGATTCCGGGATCTTGGTAAAGGGCAGGGATGACCGGAGTATGGTGGCCGCGCTTGAGCGGATAATTGAAGACGATCATTTGGCCGCGAGATTTGCGGCTGCCGGGCGAAGTCAGGTGAGGGAGCGGTTTAGCGTGGACCGGATAGCTGCAGAGTGGGAATTGAAACTCCGCAAAATGGTCGCCGGTGAGCTCTTTCGCGGCAACATGTTGAAGGCGGTCCGCATCAAGATCCACCACAAGCTGCGACGCTAGATCCGTCCCAACAAATCATATACTCCAGTTCCCTTAGTCCCAAGAACATGAATTTTTCAATTGAATCAAAAACCCGGTCCAAGCTGGTCATCGTCGGAGCGGCGGGCCGGTTGGGAGCCGCGTTGCTTGAAAACTATTCCGCCAGTAACCCTGTCACGGGTCTGACCCGGGCGGAACTCAACCTCGCGGATCCGGAATCGATCCGGCGCGCGTTGGAGCCGATGGAATACGATCGGCTGATCCTTCCCGGTGCCTTGACCGCCGTGGACTATTGCGAGTCTCACGAGGATGAGGCGTTTGCCGTGAATGCGGACGGTCCGAAACTTATCGCGGAGATCAGTGCGGAGAAGGGCGCGCACGTCACTTACATCAGTACGGACTTTGTATTTGGAGGACTTTCCGAAGGTGCCTACACCGAAGAAAGGGTTCCAAAGCCCTTGAGCGTCTACGGGGCATCCAAACTGGAAGGCGAGGAGGCGGTGCTTGGTGCGTCGCCTGACAATCTGGTGGCCCGGGTGTCATGGCTCTATGGCGCGGGCAAACCGGCTTTTCCCGAATGGATCATCCAGCAGGCAATGAAGCAGGACACGCTGGCATTGCCCGAAGAGAAAACGGGCATTCCGACCTACACGGGGGATGTGGTGGATTATCTCAGATTACTTGTGGGACTTGATGATGGTGGGAATCCCGCAGGGGGGATTTACCACCTTTCCAATTCCGGGTATTGCACGTGGCAGCAATGGGGCCAGTTCTGTCTGGACCAGGCCGCCGCCGCCGGACTGCCCCTGAAAACCCGGGTGATTTCAGCCAATTGTCTGGAAGACATCGTCGCATTCGTCGCCAAGCGCCCGATCAACAGCATTCTTTCAACCGACAAGTTCACCCGCCGCACTGGCGTCGTCCCGCGCTCGTGGCAGGACGCGATGCGTGAGCATTTTGACAAAACCCTTGCAACGGCGGGTTTGTGATTTGGTCGACGCAATTGTGTCCGATGCTTCAGGCACCGCTTTCGCTCTTTCGTGGTGCGCTCCTCGTTGCCTCCATTTTCACGCGATCACGTCATGGTGGGATCGCGTGAAAGGCCTCATCATTCGGCGGTCATCAGACACCTCCTGCTTCCTTTCGACTTGCAGATCTCCGAGTACAGACAACTCTCCCCATCTTTCCCTCTATGAACATCCTCGTAACCGGCGGTGCCGGATTCATTGGCTCCAATCTCGTGCATTACCTGTTGGGTGATGCCACGGAAGAACTTGGAATGTCTGTCGACAACGTCGTCACCCTCGACAAGCTGACTTACGCTGGCAATCCGGCGAATCTTGATCTTGTCGAGTCTGATCCGCGCCACACGCTGGTGGTCGGCGATATCTGCGACGGTCCCCTGATCGAGACATTGCTGGAAAAGCATGACATCGATGTGGTGATGCATCTGGCCGCGGAGTCGCATGTCGATCGTTCGATCGACGGCCCGGAAGAATTCATCGTCACCAATGTGATGGGAACCTTTCATTTGCTGGACGCGTTCCGGAAGCACGTGCGCAAAAGCGGTCGGGCGGATGCCACAGGTTACGGCAGGACCATGGCGGAAGGTGGCAGCTGCATTTTTCTGCATGTCTCCACCGACGAGGTCTTCGGTTCGCTTTCCGCCACCGATCCCGCGTTCTGCGAGACCACTCCATATGCACCCAACAGTCCTTACAGTGCCTCGAAAGCGGGCAGCGACCATCTCGCGCGTGCCTATTTCCACACCTATGGGGTGCCGGTGGTGACGACCAACTGTTCGAACAACTACGGCCCTTATCAGTTTCCGGAGAAGCTCCTGCCGCTGATGATCCGCAAGACGCTGCGCGGCGAATCCCTCCCGGTCTATGGCGATGGCAGCAACATCCGCGACTGGCTTTACGTGGGCGATCACGCCCGCGGCCTGGCGATGGCGATGTACTCGGGAACGGCCGGTGAAATTTATGTGATCGGTGGCCGTTGCGAGATGAAGAACCTCGACGTGGTGCACACATTGATCGAAACCGTGCGTGAACTGGCGCCGGATAGAAACATCAAGGCCGCGGGTGAGCTGATCCGGTTTGTCACGGATCGTCCCGGGCATGACCGCCGCTATGCGATCGATCCCTCCCGGATTTCCCGCGAACTGGGTTGGGAGCCGAAAGAAACCTTCGCCACCGGCCTGCGGCGCACGGTGCAATGGTATCTGGACCATGAGGACTGGATCGAAGCGATCGAGGACGGATCCTACCGTGGTGAACGACTTGGAACCTTTGCTTGAAAATCAGAACCATGGATTCCGAAAAAAAACGTCTGTTGTTGAGCAAGGAAGAACAAAATCTCCGGAAGGGTATCATCCTCGCCGGAGGAACCGGCAGCCGGCTCTGGCCGATGACCCATGCGGTCAGCAAACAGCTGATTCCGGTGTATGACAAGCCGATGATCTACTATCCGCTCACCGTTCTGATGCTGGCGGGCGTACGTGAGATCCTGGTGATTTCGACACCGCACGATCTGCCGCAGTTCGAGCTGTTGCTGGGA
This sequence comes from Verrucomicrobiota bacterium, assembly GCA_040388015.1. Taxonomy (GTDB): domain Bacteria; phylum Verrucomicrobiota; class Verrucomicrobiia; order Verrucomicrobiales; family Akkermansiaceae; genus Luteolibacter. The sequence goes on from JAZKCQ010000042.1 coordinate 44,428, forward strand.
GATGGTTCGCAATGGGGGCTTGAAATCAGTTACGCCGCCCAACCCAAGCCCGAAGGACTCGCCCAGGCGTTTTTAATTGGCGAGAAGTTCCTCGACGGAAAACCCGCCTGCCTCGCGCTGGGAGACAACCTGTTTTACGGACACAATCTCGGCGAATCACTGATGAATGCTTCCCGGCGGGCCGAAGGCGCGACCGTGTTCGGTTATCACACGAACGAACCGGAGCAATATGGCGTCGTGGAATTCGATGCGGAAGGGAAGGTGATTTCGCTGGAGGAAAAACCCACCGAGCCGAAATCGAACTACGCGGTGCCCGGGATTTATTTTTTCGACACCAAAGTCGTGGAGCTGGTCAAAACCATGAAGCCATCCAAGCGTGGCGAGCTCGAGATCACGGATCTCAACCGGCTCTATCTGGAGATGGGGGAGTTGAAGGTTGAGATTCTCGGCCGCGGTACCACCTGGCTCGATACGGGAACTCCCGACGCGTTGGCGGATGCCACCCAGTTCGTGCAGGTCATCCAGCAACGCCAGGGCTTGAAAATCGCCTGTCCTGAGGAACTGGCATTCCTCCAAGGCCGGATCGACAGGGCCAAGCTGGGCGAATCGGTGGCGAAGTATGCCAAAACCGCCTACGGCCAGTACCTAGCGTCACTTTAAACATCCCCATTGGATTTTTCACAGATGAATAGCAATCCGAACGATATCTGGAGTGGGTTGAACGCCACAGCTCGCGAATTATTGGACACGAGGGACTACTCGATGTGTGATCTTGCTGATAGGTTGAAGACCGTGGGTGTTAAAGCCTCGGAGGCGATGGATGGACGTAGGGATCTCAATGAGACGTGGATTCCTGGTGTGGAGATTTTTTCACGAAGAGTTTTCCAACAGAAGGGAAGAGGGTATTTCGGTGAACTTGTGCGAACCAGTGAAGGAGTGCTCAAGCAGATCGGCCTGACACCAAGCCAGTGGGCCTCCGCTTTGATGCATCGTGAGAGCGCGAAGGGTTTCCACATTCATCCGCCGCACATCCCGGACGGAATCACTCCCGCGGAATGGTTTGAAAAACTGTATGTGGAATCGCCGGAAAACTATTCCCTACGCCCCTACGACAAGGAGCAATGGGATGTGATGTTCTTCCTCACGGGGATCTGTGAGATGCTTTTGGTGGATGAGCGGGCTGGCATGCCCCGCCGGATCATGCGGTTCACGATTCCTGGTGACAGCCGCCCCGGTCCTGACAATGCGGCGGTCGTGATACCGTCCGGAGTAGCGCATGCGTTGCGTAACATTGGGAACGAGGACCTGATCATGGTTTACGGCACCAGCACGGTTTTCAATCCTGCTTGGGAGGGCAGAATCGAGAGCGGTGTCGAAAAGGCACCTCTCCCGGAAGACTGGGAACGGTATTTGGAACGTTAAAGTAGAGTAATTTCAATCAAGTGTTGATCGGAAAAACGCGCGGTACCATATTTCCAGTCCCATCAGCGTCCAGAGCCGGAGCTCCTCGTTGCGGCGGCCTTTCGTGTGATCGGCGAGGAGATTGGTGACGACCGCGCGGTTGAAATAACCGCTGACAAACGAATCGGGGCCTAGCAGGAGGTCGTGGACATAGTTCTTCAAGTCGCCACGGAACCAGTTGTCCAGCGGGACTTTGAAGCCGACTTTTTTACGATCCACAATGTTCTCGGGGAGATGCTTGCGGGCGATCTCCTTGATCAGCCACTTGCCGCTGTTCCCCTTGATCTTCATCGCCGAATCCACGCGGAAAGCCAGTTCGACCAATTCGTGATCGAGGAACGGAGGGCGGTTTTCGATGCTGGCGGCCATCGACATCCGGTCGCCGCGTTCCAGCAGGTTGTCCGCCAGCCAGGTGTGGCAGTCGACGTAGAGCATTTTGCGCAGATGATCTCCTTCCGCCCGATCCCACTGACCGGGTTCGTTGCATCGGCCGTAACCCGATTTGAGTGACTTGCGTTCGTACCAGGTGAAGGGGCCGAACCAAGTCTGCATCCGCTCCGCCGCCGAGCGTGCCGCGAGGGCGCGACCGGCCTGGCGCATTCGGTTCTTGGATTCCGGCAACAGGCGCTCGCCGATCCGGAACGCGGGAACGCGGAGGAAGTCGGGAATGGCGGCGAGCGGCGCGAGTTTCGGCTCATAGGCGTATTTGGGATAGCCTCCGAAGATCTCGTCGCTGCCTTCACCGGATAGAAGAACCTTGACCTGGGCGCGTGCCTGCATGGCGATCTTGTGGATGGCGATGTCGGCGGGTTCGCTCATCGGACCGTCGCGGTGCCAGCTGAGTTTTTCCCAGAGTTCCATGAAATCGTTGGAATCCACCATCACCTCGTGGTGTACGGTGCCCACGGCCTCGCTGACCTGACGGGCGAATGGCAGCTCGTCGAACCGCGGATCGGAAAAGCCGGCGGCGAATGTCTGAACTTCGCCTCCTTCCCGGAGTTTTTTCATCAAGGCGACGGTCAGGCTGCTGTCCAGACCACCGCTCAGATAGGCTCCGACAGGAACATCCGCCACCAGACGGAGGGCCACGGCTTCCTGCAATTTTTCATCCACCGCGCGGATGGCGGCATCTCCGGTGAGCATCTCACCTTGATGGCGGGCGGGGAGAGACCAATAGACTTCCTCGCGCAGACTTCCATCCTTGCCGATATGGAGGGCGGTGCCCGGTGGCAGTTTGCGAATGCCCTTGAACAGCGTGCGGGGTGGCGGAACGGATCGATAGGTGAGGTATTCCTCCACCGCATCATCATCCAGTTCGGGCGGACCACTTGCCGGAATCAAGGCTTTGATTTCGCTGGCAAAGGCGACGAAATCGGGACCGACATGATAGTAGAGGGGCAGGATGCCGAGACGATCCCGCGCGACGACGAGGGTCTCACGGGTTTCATCATAAAAGGCGAAAGCGAACTGGCCGTTCACCTTCGAAAGCCCGGGCAACCCGTCCCTGCGCAGGATTTCCAGCAGCACCTCGGTATCACCGTGGGTGCGAAGCGGCACCCCCTCACGGACGAGGTCGGCACGGAGTGCCTGATAGTTGAAAATCTCCCCGTTGAACGTGATATGAAAAGGGCCGCTGGCCGAGGTCATCGGCTGGGGAGAACCTGCAAGATCGATGATGGACAGCCGGGTGTGGCCGAACCCCACCGCGCCCAGAAGGAGAAAGCCTTCGCCATCCGGCCCACGGTGGTGGAGTTGTGAGGCCATCTGGCGTAAAAGCCCTTCTTCCGCCTTGCGACCCTTGAAATATCTGACACCGAGGATTCCACACATGATTTTCTTGTTTTCAGCGGTCCGGAGCGGCTTTTTGTTAGGGGAGATGGAATGCCGCCTCTGCCGTGCCCAGTATCCCAAATTTTCCCAGCCGCGTCCATCCAGTATTCTGTCGTCCGGCGTGATCCGCCATGAATGATCGAAATGACCGGCAGGCAGCGGATAATGAACCGCTCATGCCGGAACTCCGTCAATGGGCCGGAGGAAGAAATCACCGGCGTTGACTGCCTCACTCGGCGGGTCCCCGCTTTTGAGCGCGTGACGCCGCGGCGGATTTGAAGTAAATCATCTGTCGGAGCACCGCAGCGCCGCACCATGATCCAATCCAACCATGAGCAAACACGAATTCGTTAGGTCTGATGAGGCGCTCCCGGTTGAGATGCCGGCCGCGGCGGGCTTCCGTTGCCTGGGATCCCGGCGTTTGTGGGGAGGGCTTGCCGCTCTGGTGGTTCTCTGTCTTGTTTTTTTTCCGGAACTTCTCGCTTGGTACCGCCTGGCCATGGGGTCGGACCTGCACTCACATGTGATTCTGATTCCGGCGGTCACCATCTATCTGCTGGTGACCGGGCAAAAGGAGCTGGTTTGGGATTCCCGGCCATCGCTCCTGGCGGGAATGGCGCTGATCTTCTTTTCGGGAATGGCTTTCGGGTGGTGTCGGATGTCCAATCCTCCTTTGTCCGCGGTGGATCTGATCGTTTTGAAGATGTCCTCGTTCGTGGTGTTTCTGTGGGGGATCGGGTTGCTGTTTCTGGGCTGGCATTGGATGCGCTCCGCGCTGTTTCCGATGGGTTTTCTCCTGTTCATGATCCCGCTGCCGGATCTGGCGGTGGAGCATCTCGAGCAATTCCTGATGGTCATGTCCGCGTGCCTGTCGGAATGGGTATTTTCGATCGGCGGCATCCCCGTTTTCCGGAACGGTCAGGTTCTCGAGCTGCCGGGCACGGTCTTGGAGGTGGCGAAGGAGTGCAGCGGCATCCGGTCCACCTGGGTGCTGTTCATCACCAGCGTGCTGGCCTCTTACATGTTCCTGCCGACCATTCCACGAAGGTTTGCCCTGGTGGCGGCGGTCATTCCTCTGGGGATCTTGCGCAACGCCATCAGAATTTATGTGATCGGCTGGCTCTGCGTTCACTACGGGCCGGAAATGATCGATAGCTGGATCCATCATAAGGGAGGTCCGGTTTTCTTCGCCGCCTCCCTTCTGCCGTTGTTCCTGATGGCGTGGTGGCTGAGAAAGCGCAAGGTGGCGGATCCTGTGTCCGAAGCCGCCGGAGCCCGGGGGTGAATCAAAGCCCGTGTGGGATCACGTGCCGGATCCAAGGCCTGCCGATGCCTTCCAGACAAAGAAAGGTAGTGACTCCTTCCGGAATAACAGGCATAACCTTCCTAAGTTCCGATCCTTTGATCGTCATTCGAAACGTTTCCCTTGGCGGGATTGATGTTCCTCGAACCCTGAAACCCTTCATCCTCCACCCGATATGAAAACCATGAACTTGAAAACTCCGGGCGCCGTCGAGCGCGTCATCCGTTCGCTCGCGAATTCATTTGCCCACCCGCGATGCGTCAAGGCCGCGTTTGCCGGGAGCGTCTCGGCTCTGGCCATGCTGCTGACCGTCGCGTGCGGTCCCGCACCGGACTATCAAATTCCTTCGAACGCTTCGGTTGCCAGACCCAAAGGCACGCTTTCCGTGGGCGACAAGATCCGTGTCAGCTATCCGGGTGCTCCGGAATTCAACCAGACCTTCAAGATCCAGGCGGACGGGAAAATCGGCCTGCCGATGGTGGGGAATGTCAGCGCGGCCGGACGTTCGGCGAGTTCGCTCCAGTCATCCCTGACCGCGATGTATCAACCGCATCTGAATGACCCGACGGTCTTTGTAAGTCTGGAAGAGCCTTCCGCTTCGGTGTATGTTTCAGGAGAGGTGGGAGCGCCCGGAAAAGTTCCTCTGGATCGCTCGCTGACGGCGTTTGAGGCGGTGATGGAGGTCGGCGGATTCTCCAAACTGGCCAATCCGAAGAAGGTTTATGTGATCCGGACCGAGGGAGGGAAGCAGAAGCGCTACGTTCTGAACCTCGCGAATCCCTTGAGCGGCTACGACAGCCAGGCCTTCTACCTGCGTCCTTACGACGTTGTTTTTGTCGAGCGGAGCAACTGGTAGAATCCGTGGTGGGCTTCCGAAAATCAACAAGGTACGGTTGCTTCCGCGGCTGTACCTCTTTTTTTGTTTCAACGGCAGATCCGGGCGGAACGACCTCCCGGGAGGGTGAAATGAAAAACAAGAGCACGTTCTGATGACTCGCGAGTTATTTCCATGGATCGCTTGCGGGCTGTGCTTCCTGATCGGGCTGGCGGCGGTGATTCTGCGTCCAAGGCGCACGGTCAGCTGGTGTTTCTTTGCGGGCATGATCCTGCTGGCCGCCGAGGTTCTTCTGGATCAGCAGACCGCGGAGGCGCGGGATGCGGATGCCTTGGAGCGTGGTTTGATGCGGGCGATGTGGGTGAAATCGCTGCTGCCGTTTTTCTGGCTGGGCTTCAGCCTGATCCATGCCCGCGGTAATGCGGCGGAGTTCCTGCGCCGCTGGATGTGGATCCTGATCGTGGCGGCGGTGGTGCCTCCGGCGGTCATGACGGGAGCGATCGGCAATCTGCTGGAGCATGTCGAGGGAGAGCATGGCGATACCATCCGTTTCGTGTCGGCAGGCAAGGCCTGGCTGATGCTCATCCTCGTGCTGACTTTGGGAATCCTGATCAACTTGGAGAAAACCTTCCGGGCATCGGTGGGAATGACCCGCTGGCGGATCAAATACATGTTCTTGGGCATGGCGATGATCTTCGGCGTCAAGATCTACACCGTGAGCCAGATTCTCCTTTATTCCGCCTACGATCCGCAGCTTTCCAAGCTCGCCACGCTGGGGGTGATTCTGGGGTGTGGCTTGATCGCGATCGGCCATTTCCGCTCCGGTTTCGCGGAAATCGATCTCTACCCGTCGCGCGCGGTCTTGCAAGGGTCCCTCACGGTCGTCCTTGCCGGAGGTTATTTCCTCATTGTCGGAGTGCTCGCCCAAGTGGTGGCCATGATGGGCGGTATCGCCAGTTTTCCGGCTCAGGCGCTGGTGGTTCTCATGGGATTGGTGGGATTGACGATTCTCCTTCTTTCCGACCGCCTGAGGACCAGCCTGCAGCGTTTTGTCAGCCGCCACTTTCATCGGGCGGAACACGACTTCCGGAAAATTTGGACCGAGTTTACGAGACGGACTTCCAGCGTGCTCGACGAGGCCACGCTGGGAATGAATGCGGCGGCGGTGATTTCCGAGAACTTCCACGTGCTCGGAGTTACGGTGTTCCGTGCGGTGACGGATCCTCCGCAATTGATCTGCTTGAGTTCCACAGAGAAGCAAGGCAAGCAGACTCAGCTCGATTTCAGCGCCGGATCGATGTCGGAGATCCGTGTGAAAGGCAGGCCTTTCAATCTGGATGAGCAAACCACGGCATGGGCGAGCGCGTTGCGTCAGAACTGCCCGACGAAGTTCGACCATGGGGGAGATCGGTTGGTGGTGCCTCTCGTCGCATCGGAACAACTGGTGGGGTTGGTCGTGCTCGCCGACCGGGTGAACGGAACCCCTTACAGCCACGAGGAAATGGATCTTCTGGCCTGCATCGGTGACCAGCTGGCCGCGGCATTTCTCAACTGTTCGCTAACCGAAAAAGTGCTGCAGGCCAAGGAGTTGGAAGCCTTTCAAACCCTTTCCACCTTTTTCGTTCACGATCTTAAAAACGCCGCGAACAGTCTCAACCTGACCTTGCAGAACCTCCCTGTCCATTTTGACGATCCTGAATTCCGGGTGGATGCGGTGAAAACCGTCGGTCGCACCGTCGAGCGGATCAATCAGATGATCCTCAAATTGAGCAGCCTGCGCCATGAATTGCACCTTCGCCGGTTCCCCTGCCGGCTGGACCTGCTGTGCGGCGAAGTCCTCAATGGCCTCGATAAGGAAATGAGAAACGGCGGAATCATTCACCGTGATTTGCAGCAAATCCCCGAAATTGGATTGGATCGGGAGGCCATCCACAGCGTGGTGACGAATCTGGTGGTCAATGCCCGTGAAGCCATGACAGCGGAAGGAGATATCCACGTCGCAACGCGGATCGACAACGGAGCGCTTGTCCTCACCGTCGCGGACGAAGGCAGTGGAATGAGTCCTGAATTTATCAAAAACCAGCTGTTCCGTCCGTTTCACTCGACGAAAACCAAAGGATTGGGGATCGGCATGTTTCAGTGTAAGAAGATCGTCGAAGCCCACCAAGGGAAGATCGCGGTCGAAAGCACTCCGGGCCGCGGCACCTGCTTTACCATCCGCTTTCCCCTGTCCCCCGAACCGACACCCGAATTCAAATGATGAAGCCCAAGATCCTGATCATCGATGACGACGAAGAGATCCGCACCCAGATGAAATGGGCGGTCGCCGCCGACTACAATGTGGCATTGGCGGGAGACCGGAAGGAAGCCGTGGAGCGCTTTCGCGAGCATCAGCCTCAGGTGGTGCTGCTGGACCTTGGCCTGCCTCCCAATCCAAATGACACCAGCGAAGGGATGGCCACATTGGCAGCGCTGCTGACCTTGGACCGTTCTGCCAAAATCATCATCATTTCGGGCCAGAGCGACCGCGAGAATGCGGTCCGCGCCATCGGGGCCGGTGCGTATGATTTCCTGAGCAAGCCGATGGATGTCGGACAGTTCCGGCTGTTGCTCCAGCGTTGTGTCTTCGTTTCCGAGCTGGAGCGCGACTACCGCCAGCTTCAGGATGAGGAACGGCCGGGCATGTTCGAGGGGATTCTCGGCAGCAGCGAGAAAATGGAAGAAGTCTTCCGCACCGTCGGCAAAGTGGCCAAAGCCACCGCTCCGGTTCTGATTCTGGGCGAGAGTGGCACTGGGAAGGAAATGATCGCCAATGCGATCCACCGCCGCAGCCCTTTCAAGAACAAGCCGTTCATCGCCATCAACTGCAACGCCATCCCGGAGAATCTCATCGAGAGCGAGCTCTTCGGTTACGAAAAAGGATCCTTCACCGGAGCCAATACCCAAAAGATCGGCCTCATCGAAACGGCCGCCGGCGGGACGCTTTTTCTCGACGAGATCGGCGATCTGCCGCCGCCGGTCCAAGTGAAGATGCTGCGGTTTCTCCAAGAGAAACGGATCCAACGGGTTGGCGGGCGCCAGGAAATCGAGGTGGATGCACGGGTTCTCGCCGCCACCCACGTGGACCTGGCTGCGGCGATCAAGGAAGGGCGCTTCCGTGAAGACCTCTACTTCCGACTCGCCGTCGTGGTCTGCAAGCTGCCGCCGCTGCGCGACCGGGGAGATGACGTGACCCTGCTGGCCCAGGATTTCCTCAAACGCTTCGGGAAACAGAACGGGCGCGAAAATCTTTCCTTCGACCCTCAAGCGCTCAAAGCCATCGCCCGCTACCCATGGCCCGGCAACGTGCGCGAACTTCAAAACCGGATCCAACGCGCGGTGATCATGGCCGACAGCCGCCGGATCACCTGCGAGGACATCGAAATCGAATCAGGCTCCGTCAGCGGAGAAACCGGGGCTCCCTTCACTTCCGGCACAAAAGTGGATGTCTCCCAAGCCGGAGGACTCAAGGAAGCCAGGGAAACTCTCGAACGTGAACTCGTCAACCAAGCTCTGGACCGCAGTGACGGCAACATCTCCGCTGCTGCCAAGGAATTGGGAGTCAGCCGGCCAACTTTTTACGAGCTGATGAACAAGTTGGGAATTTCGAAGAATTGAGGGTCTCATTGCCAGTCTCCAAGAATAAAAAGGGCAACCCTCACGGGTTGCCCTTTTTTGATTTAGAAGGAGTTGGAGAACTTTGATCAAGCCTTGGTTGCGACGAGCCTTCTCATCGAACCCAAGCCAAGAAGAGCCATGCCGAGGCAGGCAATCGTGGTGCCTCCATCTGGGACGCCACCACCACCGCCGGTGCCCGGTCTGCTATTGAAGACCGAGTAGTGAGAAAGTCCGCCACCGCTGTTGTTGGAATCGCTGAAGGTCTGAGGCACCACGAATATTTCGTTTATGCCTAATTCCCAGACCCAGCTTTCATTTCCATATTTCGTCAGGACGAACTGATAGCCTGTCACTGACGCTGGATTTGTGGGAGAGTTAAATTTGAGATAACCTCCAACTGCTACGACAGGAGCATCGTAGCTCCCGGTGATGTATTGTTTGCCACCAGAGTTCAATGTCTGGTTCGCGCCCATTCCGAGCAGGGTGGTGACATAACCGATTTCGGCGGATTCACTTGCGGGTGAGCCAGGATCGACCGAACCCACGATGGATGCGCTAAGCCCGGTTTGGGAGCAGGCGAGACTGATGGCCGCGCATGCCAGTGTGAAATTTAGCTTTTTCATGACGATGTTTGTTTGAATCAGGGGGGATCCAGAGGCGGGACGCTCTCGCTGTAACTCCGATCTTTCCGCAATAAATGCAGGTATCATGCCAAATGCAATTTGGTCGATGATAAATTGGAATTAAATCATTGTAAATTAATCGATTATGATTCTCGTGAAATCATGCATTATACGAATCTGTTGATCTTTTTTGTGTTTGTAGACTCAAGTTGTAATGAGTTCCGACACATTGAATCACTCGTGTAAGGAAGCCTAAAAATGTAAAACGGCAGGATCTTGGGAAATCTTGAAACGTCGGGAGGCGCATTCTCTTCAGGTATCGACGGCAAGGCCTCTTCGATGAGTAAAAATGGTCTTTCACTTGGATTGTGTCGCCCCGCGAAGTGTGCAGCGGAGATGGAATCCCCAAAATCCCATATCCGCGCGGTGAGGATCTCGTTTTTCGCACTCGAGTGCGCTTGGCGTCGCTGCAAACAAGCAGCCTGCCGCATTAAGGGGTTTGTCCCTGTAATTGTGGATGCTGGGGCATTCACAATGCTGTTGATACGGCTGGGAAGCTGCCGCTGTCGGCGCAATTGGAGATTTGTTAAAACGAGAATTTTTATAACAAAATAAATTAAAGGTTGCCTGATTAATTTGACTCGTTTAGTAGAGCGGCACTCTCCCCCGGTGATAAGTCCAAAAATAGAAAGCCGGAATCCTGAGAACTCACCCGAATTTTCAAAAAAATCGTCCCGCGGCTCAGCGGGATTTTTGCAATTCACGTAATGTGGATTTGCAATCATTTGCAACGCTGGCACCTCAGCCGATGAGAGGCTGGATCTCGATTTTCGCGGCTGCATTGATGGGTTCGGTGTCCTTTTCGGCTGCCCAGCAGGCTGTGACTCCCGCTCAGTTTCCCGTCGGGCTCCTGAAGCGGACCGACGAGCTTCCAGCGGGGCGCTTCCGGGAGCAGCTGGAGAAACTGCCGTTGACGGCGAAGGGACGTGCGATGCAACGGCTCCAGAGTTTCCATTTTCCCGCGTCAGACGTCGCATCCATGCATGCGGACCCTGAAGGGGGGGTCTTTTACTGTTGTGAGTTCTCGCATCCCAAAATGGCCGACAGCACGGGGGTGACGGAAGAACCAACGGTAGCGGCCGAAGCCGCAGTGCCAATCAGCCCGTTTCCGTCCCAATTGGTTTTCAACAGTCGCCCGGGCGCGCCGAATGTGATCTACCTGAACTTCATGGGTGAGAGTGTCACCGGCACGGCTTGGAACACTTCCTTGGGCCGCACCGTGATCCCGGCGGTGCCTTTCAGCACCGATTCCGATTACAGCACTTTCAGCGACGGTGAGCAAACGGCGATCAAGCGGATCTGGCAGCGGGTTTCCGAAGACTACGCGTTGTTCGACGTCAATGTCACCACCGCGCGTCCGTCGTCATTCACCACTCGCACGGCGATGGCCTTGATCACCCGCTCAACCGATGAGAACGGGGCAGCAAATCCCGGCGGTGGCGGTGGTGTGGCCTACATCGGCGTCTTCGCCACCAGTTCCTTCGCGACGTATCGGCCGGCTTGGGTCTATTTCAACAATCTGGCGAACAATGAATCGTACATCGCGGAAGCCGTTTCGCATGAGATCGGGCATAACATGGGACTCTCTCACGATGGCACCCCCACCTCCGAGTACTACGGCGGTCACGGCAGCGGAGAGATTTCCTGGGGGCCGATCATGGGTACAGGCTACAATCAAAATGTGAGCCAGTGGTCCAAGGGCGAATACTATCTGGCGAACAACACGCAGGACGACCTAAGCGTCATTGCCAGCAACATGCCCTATCGCAGCGACGATCACGGCGGCACCCGGACCAGTGCCACCGCCCTTGTCATTTCGGGAGAAACAAGCATCGGGTCCACGACACCAGAGGATGACCCCACCAACTCCAACAAATCAAACAAGGGGGTGCTTGAGAGAGGCGGGGACGTGGATGTTTTCTCATTCGTGACCGGTGGCGGCCCCGTGAATCTGGCCGTCAACCCATGGATCACGCCGTCCGGAACGCGAGGCGGAAATGTCGATATCCTGGTGGAACTCTACGACGAAGGGGGGACGCTTCTGCAGGCCAGCAATGATGCGGTGAGGACTGGAGCGGTGATTGATGCCACTCTCCCGGAAGGCCGTTATTATCTTCATGTCAAAAGCTCGGCGGCAGGAAACCCGCTTGTGTCACCGGCCACCGGTTACACGGCTTATGCCAGCTTGGGCCAGTATTTCATCACTGGCACCATCACGCCGAACACAGGTTTCGTCGATCCGCCGCTGGCGGTGCTTCAGTCGACCAATCTGACGCAGCCCGGGCAGGCGATGGTGCGGTTCTCCGTCACTTATTCGAACAGTGTGCCGATCGACGTCTCGACCATTGACTCCAACGACATCCGGGTCACAGGTCCGAATGGTTATGACCAGCTTGCGGGGTTGGTATCACTTGACTTCGCAAGCAATGGAACACCGAGGACCGCGACCTATGCGGTGGCGGCTCCCGGTGGCGGAAACTGGTCACCCGCGCACAATGGCACCTATCAGGTCACCATGCGGGCCGGCCAGGTGGATGATACGGCCGGAACCACGGTGGCGGCCGGACCTCTCGGCCAATTCAATGTCTCTGTGGCGCTGTCGTTCTATGCGGCCGATATGGATACGGATCCCGGCTGGACCCTGCAGCCCGCCTGGCAGTACGGGACACCCAACTACAGCGGCAGCGGGCCCAGCAGCGGTCATACAGGAACCAAGATCCTCGGCTACAATCTGAGCGGCAACTATGCAAACGGGCTCAGTGCGAAATTTGCCACCACTCCGCCCATCAATACCGCCGGCAGCACCTCGCTGACCCTCCGTTTCAATCGCTGGCTGCGCACCCGCAACGGCGACGCTGCCTCCATCGAAGTGTCAACCGATGGCGTTTCATGGCTCAGCCTCTGGTCCACGAGCAGCACGGTCTCGGACAGCAGCTGGCAATCCCAGCAATATACGCTGCCAGCAGGTGTGGTCGGGAGTCCGACACTGCGTCTGCGTTGGGGGCTTTCCTCGAACGCGTCGCAAAATGAAATTGGCTGGAACATTGATGATGTCGAACTGACCGGCACCGGAACCGTCGTTTTTGATTCCGACCCACCGCAGGCAAGCCTGAGTGTGGCAGGTCTGACCCTGACTGAGATGTCGGGCCATCCGTGCAACGTCACCTACACGGATGCCAGCGCTGTGAGGGTGGGCCATTTGGACTCAGCGGATCTCTTGGTGACCGGCCCGAACGGCTACTCCCGATTCGCAGGATTCGTTGGTGCGGATTTGGCGGTGGATGGCTCGCCGCTCACAGGCAGCTATTCGATTCCCGCTCCCAATGCCGAGGCGTGGAATGCCGCCGACAACGGGGTCTACACGGTCACGCTGAATCAGGGCGCGGTGGAAGACACCTTTGAAAATGTGAACCCGACGACCACACTTGGCACTTTCACTGTCGCCATCAGCGAGGCGTCACCCGGCACCATGTCCATCGCCTCGTCCGGCGATCTGGTCTCATCGGGCACGGTGGGCGGCCCGTTCACTCCGGGCTCGGCCGTCTACACCTTGAGCAATCCGGGCGGCACCCCGATCCAATGGACGGCAGCAACCACCGCGAACTGGGTGGGGCTGAGCGCGACGCAAGGGAGCCTCGCGCCCGGTGCTTCGACCACGGTGACGGTCTCGCTCGATGCGGATGCAAACGCGTTGGCAGCTGCCACCTACAACGACACCGTGAGTTTCATCAACACGACCAACGGGAGCGGCAATGCGACACGCGGCGTGAGCCTGGCCATCCATAGCCCGGGGACCTTGGCGGTGGAAGCTACCGGCGATCTGGTCTCATCCGGCACGGTGGGTGGACCGTTCAGTCCGGGCTCGGCCATCTACACCCTGAGCAATCCGGGCGGGACCCCGATCCAATGGACAG
>JAZKCQ010000042.1:58210-117833 GCA_040388015.1 Verrucomicrobiota bacterium
TCGGCGGCCCTTTCACACCAGGCTCGGCCATCTACACCCTGAGCAATCCGGGCGGGACCCCGATCCAATGGACAGCCGCAACCACCGCGAACTGGGTGGGGCTGAGCGCGACAGAAGGAAGCCTCGCCCCCGGTGCCTCGACCACGGTGACGGTCTCGCTCGATGCGGATGCAAACACGTTGGCAGCAGCCACCTACACAGACACCGTGAGTTTCACCAACGCAACCAACGGGAACGGCAATACAACACGGGGCGTGAGTCTGACCCTCAACAGCCCGGGCACCCTGGTGGTGGAAACCACCGGCGATCTGGTCTCATCGGGAACGGTCGGCGGCCCGTTCACACCAGGCTCGGCCGTCTACACCCTGAGCAATCCGGGCGGCACCCCGATCCAATGGACAGCAGCAACCACGGCGAACTGGGTGGGGCTGAGCGCGACAGAAGGAAGCCTCGCCCCCGGAGAATCGACCACGGTGACGGTCTCCCTTGATGCGGATGCGAACGCGTTGGCAGCAGCCACCTACAACGACACCGTGAGTTTCTCCAACACAACCAACGGGAGCGGCAATACGACACGCGGAGTGAGCCTGACCATCCATAGCTTAGGTTCTCTGGTGGTGGAAACCACCGGCGATCTGGTCTCATCGGGAACGGTCGGCGGCCCGTTCACACCAGGCTCGGCCGTCTACACCCTGAGCAATCCGGGCGGCACCCCGATCCAATGGACAGCAGCAACCACGGCGAACTGGGTGGGGCTGAGCGCGACAGAAGGAAGCCTCGCCCCCGGTGCCTCAACCACGGTGACGGTCTCGCTCGATGCGGATGCAAACACGCTGGAGGCGGCCACCTACAACGACGCTGTGAGCTTCGGGTTCACAAACAGCGGCAGTGAGACCATGGGTGCCGCGCAATCCGTCGCTGCAGGGAATTCAATCACCCGTGCCCTGATTTTGGAGGTTCTGGAAACCCTCAAAGTCGTCGGACAGCAATTTTCTGAAGCAGGTGTATTTGAAATTGTCATTCAAGGAACTCCGAATCAGCAAATCACGCTTGAGGGAAGCACAGACTTCACCAAGTGGGCGGCCATCACTTCCGGAAAAATTGGCGAGGATGGCACTGTTACGCTCAGAGATACGGAAAGCGTCACCTTTCCCTCACGTTTCTATCGAGCCTATATCAGCTCCCCATGATTGCGGTATTCCTGGAGGGGATCAGGACGGATTTGAGTCCATCCTTTTCCCGCTCCATGAATTCGCCCGTCAGTCCTTGGCTGTTCGCGTCCAGCGTCGGACAAGACCCAACCCTCCTAGCGCGGAACCCAGTAGCAGGAGGGTGGTGCCTCCATCCGGAACCGGACGGGTGTTGGTGGTGGTCGGGGTGTTGCCCCAATAAACCAGCTGGTCCTGCCGTGCGGTTCCGGCCAGCCCATCACCCCCGACACCCGAATATTTGGTCAGATTGAGGACTTTTACGGCATCACCCGTGTAGGTGGAGAGCGCGTTGGCACCGAAAGTGGTGTTCAAGAGGCTCCACATGGCGGCGTCCTGAACGCCTCCCTCGCCTTCCAGCCACCAGATCATCTGCTGAAGGCGGGCACCACCGCTGACATCGTAGGTGAAATCCGTCACCAGAGTGTTGAGCTGACCGAGCGCGAACTGCTCATAAAGGTATGCGGTCGAGACAGACAGGGGGTCGGGACCCGAGGCGCTGTCGGTGCTGGCAGAGACCTCGGCATTGTAAGTCCGGTCGCTCTCGAAGTAGACTTGGGATTCCAGACAAAACGTCCAGAAGCGGGTGCCTCCGTCGCTGGTGGCCTTGACGTCGTAATGCGACAGGACCGTTTCCAGTGCTCCGTTCGGGTCCGCCGTGTACTTGCCGACGTAGGAGTCTTCGGCGCGCAGGTTCAAGGTGGAGGTGGCGGCATCGGCAAAATTAGCCAAGCCAAAACACAGGGCCAGCAATGCAGGCCCACAATGGGTGGGGGGAGTATTCAGTTTCATTTTTGATCACGGGTGGGGGGTAACCGATCTCGCAGTTATCAGATAAGCGGAAAATATGCCTAGTTTTGAAATTCATTCATAAATCATTGATAATAAAATATTTGAATCGTTAACTAATTTTCTGGATTGGGATTAGAGTGCTGCAGAAGTGCGAGGTGTAAAGAATCAGGAGATCTCCCCAAATTCCATGCTGGCAAGCGGTCAAAAAAAACCGCCCGGACCAAACGTCCGGACGGTTTAAAAATGCGAAATGCGGTAGCAGAGTTGCTACCTCAAATTGGATTAGCGAGCGAATTTACGACGAGCGCCGGCCAAACCAAGGAGAGAAACTCCCAGTAGTGCGACGGAAGTGCCGCCGTCAGGCACATTGGCGCTGGCGGTGGAACCCCAGGAAAAAGTCGCTCCGGTTCTGCTCGCGTTAAACGACCAAGTGCCAAGAGTGGGCTCATAACCTGCAACCGTGGTTTTGAGGATTCCTGTGCCGCTCAGCAGCAGCCCATTGCCACCTTCGAATTCGATCGTGATACCCGTGATATCAAACGAAGTGGTGGAGGAAAACCAGATTGGATTGCCTCCGACCACCGAAAGCGGACTGTAGGTGAAGTTTTTATACTCAATGCCGGTGCCCGATGGAAGGAGCAAAGCGAGTGAGCCGCTGCTGCTATCAACCTTGGCATTGTTGCCCGCTGCGGTGTAATCAGGGGTGAATGTGACCGAATTTGCCCCGGTATTGATGGTAACGACGGAAGCGTCAGCCGTTAATTCGACAGAGCCAGTGATGCTGGCCGCTTGAGCAACGGAGGCCATTGCGATCATCGCCATGAGTGTGCCGCTGATAATCAGTTTGTTTTTCATATTAATTTTTGATTGGAGGTGAGGGGGGATTGATTTCTCCCATTCAGGCTTTCCCCCAAGCAGGCGCTGTGCCATCAGCTTTAATCTACTATTTAATCAATTGAAGATCAACGCATTAAAATATATTTAAAATTATCATCCGATGGCGAGCTATCGACTTTGCAAGGTTTCCCGACGTTGGTTTCTTTCGCTGTAAAGAAAATTGAACGGAATCATGGATCAAGGCGCAAGCAGGAAGCTCTGACGGTAGAACCGCCGGGGAGATGGGGTGATCAGGCGGTAAACTATCTGTATTTGATCCGGGTTCGTCGCACTGGCGGAAGCTGTTGTGTAATGAAGATTCTCGATAACGTCGGTCCAATCGCCATCGATTGAGGTTGAGGTTTGTAAGCGGGGTGACAGGTCGAGGGAATTGGTCCGTTGGTAGGCGGTGAGTAGAAGGCCGTTGTCGTCGTAGGACATGGCGGGTGTGGCTTGAGAGATCGGGGCGGAAGAAGGGTTAAAACCCATGCCATATTCTTGGAGGTTGGAAATTCCGTTGAAATTATCATCCTCGGCGGGGCTTGTCGTGGGATAGAACAAGGCAAAAGTTGCAAATCCTCCCTCATAAGCACCAAGATCTATGGTCGGACCCTGAATTCGGGATGCTCCAGCTACATCCAAAGTTCCTGAGTTGGCGGGGTTGTTTCCGACGTTCAGTGCGGGAGAGGTGGCCAGCAGGCGCAGATCCCGGCTAGTTTCAGGGGAGCTGGACGGGTAATTCTCTCCTACGAATTTCGGATTGCTTTCAGTTAGGTCACCGTTAAGGTTGCCCGTTCCCCAAGCAACGGAATTTCCATTCCCGAAACTCCCTGAATTGGCGGCACCTTGGATCAATGAATAGGATGTTGCCGGAAGAGAATTGTTGAGGCTTTTCAGTTGCTGTGCTGCGGTGGTTCCTGACGTGTCGTAGTTATCCCAAAGGATGGAGTTCGTCAATTGAGGTGAGGACTGAGAATCGCAACGTATTCCGCCCCCCGCATTTCCTTGAATGGTGCAATTTACAATGGTAGGGGAGGTATTCGCCATCGCAATGCCGCCTCCGAAAGGATTTGAATTTCCTGAAAGAACACAGTTGCGCATCGTTGTGGCTGATGAACCTCCGATAAAGAAGCCTCCGCCGAAGCCGAGATTTGTAGAAGTGTTGCCAACAATTAGGCATCGGTCGAAAGTAGCCGTAACCCCCAAGGCCAGATTGATGCCTCCCCCATTGTAGGTGGCAAAACAATTGCTCACGACACAGTCGAACATCTGCAAGCTGCCTTCGGCGAGCAAAATGCCTCCGCCCCCCTGATTGGTGGATCTGCCATCCCGAAGCGCCAGATTCCGCAGAGTGATGTCCGATGCTCCGGCGATACTAAAAAGGCGGGACAGGCCGCTGCCACTGATAGTGATTTTTGAGGTCAACTGCGATGCGTCAATTGAGGCCACGAGGTCAGATATTGTCAGCGAACCGCTCGTGAGCGGGATGGTCGCACCACTTAGGGATGAATCAAACGTGATTGTATCGCCGTTGACTGCGCTCGCGATAATGGCCCGTAGGGAGCCAGGACCTGAATCTCCTGCGGTGGTGACGGTTTTCGTGCCAACGATCTCAGCGTTGAGATGCTGCAAGACTGAAAAAAAGATCAGACAATAGGATGCAGGGCGACGGGGGGACTTCATGGATGAGGCAGACGTAAATTCGGAAATGAGGGTATTCAAGTAAACTTTTTTGGATTTCTTGGTAAACGGCGCATATTAAAATCACGTTTTTCAAAAATTAAATTGATTTCATCGAAAGAATGTTCCTGCGGGTAAATCACCCGCAGCCTTGGTCTATCGGAAAGTAATTCTCGCCATTTTACGCCGGATCGCCTAATTCGGACCTCGTAATCAAGAGCCTTATGAAGATCCCCGGACGACACATTCTGCCACTCGCTGCGGCGCTGGTTTTCACTACCACCCTGCCGAGCTGCACCAAGGAGGCAAAAAAAGAACGGGCATTGGAGTCTGCCTTGGAGCTTTTTGAAAAGGGCTCGTTCTCTGCCGCTGAAATTGAATACAAAAACGCACTGAAGGTGGAGCCCGGCAATCCGGAGGCCATCAAGCGTCTCGGAATGATCCGGCTCCTGCAAGGAGTCGATTACGAAGCTGCGGCAATGCTCTCCGCTGCCAAGGACAAGCTGCCGAAAGACGATGAGGTGGGAGTCGCCTTTGCGAGAGCCCTGATCAATCTCGGATTCATTCCCGATAGCCGAAAGGAGCTTCTGGAGGTTCTGGATCGTATGCCTTCGAATGGGGAGGCGCTGATGCTCTTGGCCGAAACCTCCCTCACTGCCGAGTGGATGGAGCAGTTTGATGCGCGTCTCAAGGCGTCCG
Organism: Verrucomicrobiota bacterium; assembly: GCA_040388015.1. GTDB lineage: Bacteria > Verrucomicrobiota > Verrucomicrobiia > Verrucomicrobiales > Akkermansiaceae > Luteolibacter. Next base: position 63,466 of record JAZKCQ010000042.1, read on the forward strand.
GGAAGAAAACGGCGGCGACCAAGATCGCTTCGGCGTTGATCGAGCTTCGCCGTGGTGCGATTGAAAGTGGAAGCGCCTTGGTTGAAGAGGTTCTCAAATCCGACTCCGGGATGGCCCGTGCCCATGCGCTCAAGGCCTCGATCCTCAGTTCGAAAAAATTGCCTGATCAAGCGCTGGCAGAGCTGAAGACAGCAGCAGATGTCGCCGGGTCACATTCGCATGAATCGATCGCCTACGCGGCGATGCTCATGGCGCAGTCGCGGCGCGATGATGCGGTTGCCTACCTTGAAAAAATCACCGCTGAAACTCCCGATTTCCTGACGGCTTGGAACATGCTGGGGCAGATCGCTTACAGTGAAAAGAAGGACGACGTTGCCACTGAGTATTTCGCGAAGGTTCTTTCCAAAAACCCATTCGACCAGAACAGCACACTGATGCAGACGGAAATCTGGATGCGGGGCAAGGAACCCGAGAAAGCCGTCGATTTGCTTGAAAAATACTCCTCGTCCATTCCTTCCCGACCACAGATCGAAATGGCTCTGGCCAAGTGCTATCTCGCCACCGACAAGGCACCCAAGGCCGCGGCGGCATTGGATCGGGTTCTCGCCGTCGCTCCGGAGTTCAACGAAGCGGGCATTCTCCGGGCGCAGCTTCACCTGCAGGATGGTAAAACCGCCGATGCCATCACCTTGCTGGAGGCAATCCGGGTAAGGGCTCCCAATGATGCCGCAAGCCGCGATCTCCTCATCCGGGCGTATCGTGCCGCGGAGCGCAAGGATGATGCCATCGCCCTGCTGCGCGAAAAAGCAGGTGGCGACGAGGCGGGGCCGCAGAGCCGTGTCGAACTCGGGCAACTGCTTGGATCCCAAGGCAAACTCCAGGAAGCACGGTCCATTTTCGAAGATGCGGTGGAGACGTTTTCCGACAGCTTTGCGGCGCTCTCCAACCTCGCGGCCGTCGACATCAGGGAAGGAAAAGGAGATGCCGCCTTGAAGCGCGTGGAGGATTTCATCATCTCCCACCCGGATTCCTCGGAGGCCTACACGTTCAAGGCGAGCATGGAGCTGAATCTCAAAAAACCCGAGCTGGCGGAGCGATCGCTCACCAAGGCCGTTGAACTCAAGCCGGACAATGCCCAAGCGTATGCACTTCTGCTCCAGCTGAAAAGCGCACCCGGCCAGGAAAAGGAATCCCTCGCGATTCTTGATCGCTACCTCAAGGCCTTCCCGGAAGATCCTCAGGCGTTGGTCCAGCGTGGCTACCTTCTCCAGCAACTCGGCCGCAACGAGGAGGCCCGTGCGGCGTTTCTCGCCCTGATCAAGGCAAAGCCCGAATTCGCCCCCGGCTACAACAATCTGGCATCCCTCGAATCCGAAGCACTCAACGAACTCGAAAGCGCCGCGACCCACGCACGCAAGGCCCGTTCGCTCGATCCGGCACATCCCGCCATCGCCGACACGCTCGGATGGATCGAATGGCAGCTCGGGAACTACTCCGCAGCACTGCCTCTGATCACCGAAGCCGCCGCGAAAATGTCGGACAGTCCCAGCGTGATATATCATCTGGGCAAGGCGAACTACTCCATGGGGCAATCCGCGGAAGCCGCCGCCGCGTTCTCGAAGGCCCTTGAAAGCAGCTCGGATTTCCCTGAGAAAGCGGATGCCCGGAAGCAGCTCGACCTTCTGAGCGAGGCGGGGAAAGCAACATTGGCCGACTTGGAAAAGCGGATCGCCGAGAACCCGAAGGATGTCATGTCCCGGCTGCAATTCGCCGATCTGCTGGCCCGAGGGGATCGTCCTCAGGAGGCGGTTGATGCTTATCAGAAAGCGTTCGATGCCAATCCGGCGATCACGACGGCTTTGGTCGGTCAGACCCGGCTTTACGGAGGTCCTTTGAAATCTCCCGAAAAGGCGCTTCAGGCCGCGACCAAAGCGAGAGAGCTCGCCCCTCGCGACCCCAAGGTTCTTGCGGCTTTGGGCTATGCCAAACTTCTGGCGGGGGACGATGGAGAGGCCTATGGCATTCTGAAGGATGCTGCCGCGGTTCTTGAAAACGACCAGGCCGTGGTGTTTGACTATGCCCGCGCGGCTTACAGCTTGGGCCGGGTTCAGGAAGCCCGCACGGCCATGGAGCGTGTCGCGAAATCTGACACGTCGCTTGGTGCTGAGGCCAAGAGCTTCCTGCTGCTGACGGACGCGGAAGCCGGGAAGAATCCTCAAATCGCCGCCGAAGTGGAAAAATCGCTGACCAAGGACCCCGGGAACATCGCTGCGCTGATGCTCCGTGGCTCGTTGGAAACCGCCACAGGGAAGAGCCCCGAGGCCACCTACCTTGAAGTCCTCAAGCTTCACCCTCGTTTCGACCCTGCCCGGGTGAGTCTCGCCGCTCTCTATCTCGAGACGCCCGGAAAAGAAGAGCAGGCTGCCTCGCTTGCCAACGAAGCCCGCTCCCGGATGCCGGAGGAACCGGAACTCACCCGCATCCTCGCGCTCGCCAATTACCGTCGGGGAGATTTCAAGTATGCCGCCCAACTTCTTGCCGAACTTTCCATCAAGCGCGCGTTGAACCCTGGCGAACTTCTGGCGCTTGGCCTGTCCTACGCGAATTCGGCTCAACCCGAAAAAGCCAAGGAAACGCTCGATCAGGCCGTGAAAGCGGGTCTTTCCGCAGCGGAAGCCGGGCAGGCGAAGGCGACGCTCCAGAAGCTCGAAACTCCCGAAGCCAAATAGCCGTCCGAGGGGAATTCCCTTTCGGAGCCGGTTAAAAAGCGAGCGCCTGCTCGATCAACTTGAGGATTTCGATCCGCCCGGTGCGGTTCTTCGAAGAACTGATGATCACGGGCGGGGTGATGGTGAGATGCTCTTGGATGCTTCCGAGAAAGGCCTCGATCGTCGCTTTGGTTTTTCCCGGAGATTGCTTGTCGGCCTTGGTGAAAACCAGGGCGAACGGCACCGCGCAGCCGGCCAGCCAGCTGACGAAGCTGATGTCGATGGGTTGCGGGACGAGCCGGGAATCGATCAGCACAAACACGAGCCGCAGGTTGCCGCGTTGTTCGAGGTAGTCGCCGACGGATTCGTTGAAATTGATCTTCTCACTTTTCGCGACCTTGGCGTAACCGTAGCCCGGAAGGTCGACGAGGCTCCATGACTCGTTCATGATGAAGAAATTGAGCAGCTGTGTTTTTCCCGGCGTAGCGGAGACCTTGGCCAGAGCATCCTTGTTGGACAGCATGTTGATCATCGAGGACTTGCCGACATTGGACCTGCCGATGAAGGCGAATTCCGGGCGATCCCAATCCGGAGCGGATGGGAGATCGCGGGCGCTCATGTTGAAGACGGCTGACTTGATTTGCATAAATTGACAATGAGAAGAGCAGTTCCCACGGGAACTGCCTTTTTGTTTCACGGAAATGGCTCCGAAACCACCACCGAAATTCCAGCGCATCGCGGCAGCCCCGGGATTGCCTTATGAAACGGGCTCCCTATGATCCCGCCATGAGATCCGGAGTCGGTGGGATGGTGGCAATGGCTGCGTTGCTGGCAGTGGAGGCAAGGGGTGACGAGGGGATGTGGTTGTTCAACCGGCCGCCGGTGAAACAGGTGGAGGAGCGGTATGGATTCCGCATCGAGCAGGGATGGCTGGACCAGTTGCAGAAATCCTCGGTGCGTTTCAACAATGGCGGCTCTGGATCCTTCGTTTCCAGGAACGGGCTCATTCTCACCAACCATCACGTCGGCGCGGGGATCATCGCCTCGCTGAGCACTGAGGAAAAAAATCTGATGGCCGAGGGATTTCTAGCGCGGGAAAAATCGCAGGAGCTGCCTTGCAACGATCTTGAGCTGAACGTGCTGATGTCGATCCGCGACGTGACGGCGGAAGTGGAGTCGGTGGTTGAGGATACGATGACTCCGGAAGACGCGGTCGCCGCGCGGAGAGCGATCATCGCGAAGCTGCAGGAGGTGCCGGCGGCGGAAACGACATTGAAGCGGCGCGACGTGGTGACGCTCTATCAGGGTGGGGCGTATCACCTCTACGAGTACCGCCGCTACTCGGACGTTCGTCTGGTGTTCGCACCGGAACGGCAGCTCGGGGCCTTCGGGGGCGATCCCGACAATTTCGAGTTCCCGCGCTACTGCCTGGATTGCTGCTTTTTCCGGGCCTATGAGGATGGCAAACCGGCTGTTACGGAGCATTTCCTGAAGTGGAACCGGGACGGAGCGAAGGATGGCGAGCTGGTTTTTGTTTCCGGCCATCCCGGCACGACGAACCGCGAGCTTACGCAGTCGCAGGTGAATCGGATGCGGGATTCCGGCCTGCCTTATGGGATCGAACGGCTGAACCGCAAGGAAGTGCTGCTGTCCGCCTGGAGCGCGAGGGACAAGGAAAACAAGCGCCGTGCGCTGGGATCGCTGGTCGGCACGCAGAACGGACGAAAGGCGAGAACGGCTTCGCTGAACGGGCTGTTGGACCCGAAGTTCATGGAAACCCGTGCGGGAAATGAGGCGAAATTCCGGGAAGCGCTGCGGGCTAACAAGGAATGGGCCGGCGCGGAAGATGCGTTCGGGATCGTTGAAAAGGAGATCAACAAGGACGATGTCTCGCGATTGCGGACGTCGCTGCTGGTGAAGGGCGACGCGTTCGACAGCACGCTTTTCGGCATCGCCCGGACCTTGGTGCAGGCGGGAGACGAGTATTTGAAACCGGACAAGGAACGTCTGCCGGGGTTCAACGAGGCACGGCGCAAGACGCTGGAACTCGGGCTGTTTTCGGACGATCCGGTTTATAAGGATTTCGAGATCCTGCGGCTGTCGGATTCCCTTGCGTTTCTTTGCAACAAGCTGGGCAGCGACGATCCGACCGTGAAGGCGGTGCTGGCTGGAAAATCACCGGGCAAGCGCGCCGAGGAACTCGTGAATGGTACTGGCCTGGAAAACATCGCCGGTCGGAAGATCTTGTACGACGGCGGCAAGACCGCGGTGGATGCCTCGACCGACCCGATGATGGTGTTAGCCCGGATGCTGGACGGTGAAATCCGGCAGCTCCGCAAACGGGAGGAAGCGACCGATGAAACGGTCAAACAAGCGCATGCGAAAATCGCCAAAGCGAGATTCGCCCTGGGAGGCGAGTCGCGTTATCCGGATGCGACCTTTTCGCTGCGCTTGTCGTTCGGAAAAGTCGCGGGCGTTTCGACCGGAGGCATTCCCTACCACACGACTTACGACGGACTTTTCGCCCGATCGGAAAACCAGGACGACGCGCCGCCGTTCGATCTGCCGGAGCAGTGGAAGAAGAAACAGGGAGCGATCCGCAAGGACGTCGCCATGAATTTCATCAGCACCAACGACATCACGGGCGGGAACTCCGGCAGCCCGGTGGTGAACAAGGACGGCGAACTGGTCGGCCTGATCTTCGATGGAAATTTCGACAGCCTCGTCAACAACATGGCTTACGACGAAACCACCGCACGGGCGGTCTCGGTGGACTCGGCGGGGATGCTGGAAGCCTTGGGAAAAGTCTACGAGGCACAAAATCTGTTGGATGAGCTGAACCCCGGGTGAGCGATGCTATTCTTTTCATTCGATTGATTCGCAATGCTTTCGGATTCCGTTCGCCGCTAGATTGGCCTTGCCAAAAGCGGGCTGGATTCCAGCATGGCGAGAGTGAGAAAGAGATCTTCAGCCGCCGCGATCCTGCTATTGGCAGGTCTGGGGCTCTGGCTGGGCACGCGGGGGAAGGTCCGATCCGGCAGCGACACCAGCGATCTCCATTTTTCAGGAGAGCATGAGAAAAGTTCCGCCACCGCTGCCAGCGGCTCACCAGGATTCCGAACCAAGGCATCCCGGCGCGGGGTGACGCCGGTGAAGGCGACCCATTCACCGGAACGACTGGGGGAATTCATGTTGCCTCCGATGGTGATGGAAGGTCTCACCTTGGGCGAAGGGTTGGGCAAACTGTTCGCGGCCTATCAGGACGCCTGCATGAAATCGGGAGAGACGCCGCTGCCACTCACCTTTTCCGTGCCTCCGGAAGCCAACCGCCGGCTCCGTGTGCATCTGCAACCGCAGAGTTTCAGGACCTCGGTCCGCCTGCTTGCCGCTCTTGCGGGAATGACAGCCAACCGGAATGGATTGGAATACCGTTTCGGGCCGCTTCCGTCCGGCGGCAAGCCGGGGAAGGAAACCATTGAAGTCCGGCCGGATTTCAACACCGAACTCGGTGAAATGACGGGGGAGAAATTGCGCCCCGAACCGTTTTCGGATGATCCCCCAATCCCCCGCAAAAGTGTCGCCGAATACATCGCCGCTCTCGGACTCGAACTGGACCCCGACACCCGCTTGTCCCTTGCGGCATCGGGCAAACTTCTCGTGGAAACCGCCAACGCAGCGGATGCCGCGACGATCAAGGCCCTCGCCGGACTGATCTCATCCGAACCTCGCGTTCAAATGAAAGTGACCGCCAAGGTCGTGGAACTGAAAGCCGGGATGGAGTGGATGCCTCCCGACCTGAGCGAGATGAGCGACGGACAGGTGCAACTGCTGATGCGCGATCTTTCCCAACGCGCTGGCGTTGATTTGATGACGATGCCCTCGGTCACCGCCCACAACGGACAGGCCGCCACAATCGAGATGATTCGCGAGTTCACCTACCCGAACCGCGATGATGACGATGTATTCGAGACCCGCAAGGTGGGAAAGATCATGGAAATCCAAGGCGGCCAGCTCGGCTTCGGACAGGAGATGAATTTCTTCTATCAGAACACCACTTTCGAAGGGTTTGATCCGACAAACCCGGAACAGCCGATCTTCTCATCGGAAAAGGTCTCCAGCTCAGGGTTCTCCAGCGATGGCGGCACCCGGCTTTCCGTCCAGACGCGCCCGGATGGCTCGAAAACGCTGATACTGATGACCACCGAGCAGATCGACGCCACCGGCAGGCCGATCCGCTGAGTCATTGGGTTGCTTTCGGATTTTCTCGAAGGCGGGAGTGACGTTTGGCTAAGCTCCGCCATGGCCACGCTTTCCGAATCATTCGTCGATCTCGAAACCACCCGCGGTGCGATGCGGGTGCATCTTTTCATCCCGGACGGCGGCGGGAAATTTCCCGCGGTGATTTTTTACTCGGAGATTTTCCAAGCCACCGGCCCGATCCGTCGGACGGCGGCGGCACTGGCGGGCGAGGGCTATCTGGTCGCGGTGCCGGAGGTCTATCATGAGTTCGAGCCGCTGGGAACGGTGCTCGCCTACGACACGGAAGGCACCGCGCGCGGCAACGAGCTGAAGGTCACCAAGGAGATCGCCTCCACCGATGAAGACACGGAGGTGACCGTGAAATTTCTGCTAGTTCATGGATCCTGCACCGGAAAGATCGCCAGCTTCGGCGTCTGTCTCGGCGGCCACCTGGCGGTGCGCGCGGGACTCCATCCGGACGTTCTGGCGACCGGCGCGTTCTATCCGACGGACATCCACAGTTCCACGCTCGGCCTCGGAAAATGCGACGACACGCTGCAACGGCTGCCATCGATGAAGGCCTCGCTGCTGGTGGTGTTCGGCCGGCAGGATCCGCATGTGCCGGTCGAGGGACGGCGGTTGATCCATCGCACGCTGGAAGAGGGCGGGGTGGATTTCGAGTGGCACGAGTTCAATGCGGCGCATGCGTTTCTCCGCGACGAAGGAGTCCGCTACAATCCGGCGCTGGCACGGGTGGCGATGGCGCTGCTGCTGCGTTTCCTGGCTGAGAAAATCGGGTGATGCGTTCAGTTCCGAGGGTTCCACCAACCGTTGTTTTCCGTGGGGCCGCAGAAGCCGATTTTCGCCTCCTCGTTGTTTCCCCCGTAGAAATTGGTTTCAGTATCCGCCTTGCCGGATTTCTTGCCGAAGTCACCGGCTTCCTCGCTGACGTGGCCGTCGCACCAGGCGATGAGCGCGCGGCCGTTGAAACGGAAATGAATGCTGGGCTGCAGATTTCCACGCAGCCGCCAGTTGGCATCCACCGATTTGGGAGGGTCGGCGGACGGATATTCCTGGATGCCATCCGCCTTGGAGAGGGCGGTGGTGGCGAACATCAGCGTGCGGCCGGGATCGTTGACCGCTGCAGGACGGTTCGGCTTGAACGTGTCGTTGGGCAGACCGCCGATGTAGATGGAATTGTAGCCATAGCCGCCGGAGCCGTCTTCCCACGACGAGGAACCGGAAAGATGGTCTTTGAACTCCGGGCAGATGCCGACCCTGCGGCTCAGGCCGAGATAGTCTGATAGATAGCCTTTGGTGGGATCGAACTTCGCCCCCACGCCGGTCCGGCCCCCATGCCAGCGGATGCGGTTCGAAGGCTCTCCGGCAGGGGCGTAAGTGGTGTTGTCGGCGGCGTAGAGGAGGTTCGCGGCGGCGAGCTGGCGCAGATTGGTGGTGGAAACGGATTCGTTCGCCCTCGTTCTGGCAGCCCGATAGACTTGGAAGCCCAGCGTCGTGAGAACGACGATGATCGCGAGGGTCACCAGCAGTTCCACCATCGTGAACCCCCGGCGAATCGGGCGATGGACGGATGTCCTCATGGCACGAGTTCGGCAGCGAGACGGAAGTAGCGGTACGGTGAATTGGAAGGCAGTTGCACGCTCACTTCCTTCCGGGAATTCGCACTCCCCGCCTCCGAAACGGTGGCGGCACCGGTATTGGCCGACTGCATGGCGGCCGCGTTGGCGGAGGTCGCGAGCGTGGTCCAGTGGGCGAGATCGGAGCTGCCCTGGATTCTCAAATTGCCGCCGGTGCGGTAGGAAAGGCGGGAGAAATGGAGCGTCCGGCCTGATGTCCCGGTGGCCATTCCGACCACTCCGTTTCCAGTTAGATACTCGATCAGGTTCTGCACGCCGTTCTGGTCAGGGTCGGCGGTGGCGGCGGCGTTCGCATTGATCAATCCCTGATTTGCGGTCCAAGTGGCGTAAGTGGTGGCGGTGGCTTTGAAAACGCCCACCGCGTCGAGGTCGAATCCACCGGATGGAAACGGCGTCGGATAGGGATCGGTGATGATCTGGCCGAGGGAATCCAAGGATCCCAGCGAGGGGACATTGGTGCCGACGACATCGATGATCCGCACCTTGATGATGCGCTGGACGTCGAGTGCCGGATACAGGCGGCGCAGTTCCGCCAGGTCGAACGGAGTGCCGTAACCGGCGAGGTATTTCCCCGCGAGGTTGCGGACATTCGTGGGATCCACCGCTCCACCTTCACCGAGGTTCTGAGTCACGGGGGTGAGCGAGGTGGAGGGAAAGCGGAAGAAGTTCACGCCATCGGAGCTGACTTCGACATGCGCGAGTTCGAGGAAATTCGGGATGAAGCCGTTCTCAAATACCGCGAAATCCGGTCCCGGGACATCGCCGAACGGAGTGGAGAAGGTGAGGACGGCACGGCCGCCATCGCCGAGGGAAACGACGGGATAGGGTTCGTCCGGAGTCGCGTCGGCAGGGCCGAGGGCGTCGGATTCCGAACCGTAGGTCACCAACGAATCATCGGGAAACTCGATTTCCACCGGACCCCGTGTGACCTCCACTCCGGATGCCCAGAAGGAAAAACGCGGGTCACTGGTGATGATGGCGTCCGAGCCCGCCACACCGGCGGCCGGAGGAAAGGGACCGGCAAGCGCGCTCGCGGTCATGGCCGGACCGGCGATGAGACGGATGAAGGTGTTCATGGAGATTTGCCCCACGTTCCCGGAAGGCCGGGAACGCGGAGCGGTTGGGAGTCATTTATGCGTTGCGGCGGCGTCTGAAAATCACGAACGAACCGATCACACCCAGCAAGGCCGATGAGGTTTCCGGAATCGGTGACACACTTGGCTGCGTGCTGCCGTTGGAGTAAAACAAGGCATCCCATGAACCCGGTTCGATCAGGCGGTAGGGCGACGAAATGCCGGAGCCGAATCCCCAGGTGCCCGAAGCCACCGGTGAGGCGGAAGGAAAGCCCGCTTGGCCGCCGGAGACCCAGTGCGACCAATACGGAACATAAGGAGAAACGGAGACGCTGGTTTCCGTGACCGAGTTGAAGGTCATCGCATCCACGATGTAGTTCGGCGCAGGGACGGTTCCGTAGTTGATCAGCGAGGTGGTGATCGACGTGTCGGAGGCAAGCACCTGGCTCAGCAGGAAATATCCGTCCTGCGAGGCGCCGGAGTTGTAGGTGTAGTGGATTTCGTAAGTCCGGACGCCGAGATTCGGCGACTCGAGCACGAGGAACGAGGAATCCGGCCCGGAACCCACCACAGTCGTGGCGGCGGTGGAAATGGACGGCAGCAGGCACGCACCTGCGAGGACGGCAAGGAGGAACCCCCGCCGCGATTGGCTTAATTTCATGTGTATCTCTTCGGTATCTTTGATTTCTCACGAAGAGAGAATCCCGGACAAAACGCCCGGAATTTTCCCCCGTCGATCCTCTTTCGCGGAGGACCATGGACCCGTTTTGCCAAAAAAAATGGCGGGCGGGTGACGAGCCAGCGAAGGGCCAAGTATTCGGGCTCCCGGCTTCATGCCTCCTCCCCGTCTTCACCACTTTTGCAAGCGATTGACTGTGTGGGGATTCGTATCCGGATACCGCTGCGCGACAGCTCCGGGTTCTAACCGGATTCCATGACGCCCTCGTGATTTGTCGCCGGAGGAGTGTCTCTTCGGGAATGCGGTTGCAAGTCGAAACTGGGTCGCCACGGAGATTGAGGCGATGCCGCTTGACCTTGGAGCGGCAGGACATTTCTTTCCCGCCATGTTCCGCGAGGTCTTGAAATCCAAACTCCACCGCGCCATGATCACCGGCTCGGACGTTGACTACGAAGGCAGCATCGAAATCCCGACCGACCTCATGGCCGCCGCGGACCTGTGGCCCGGGGAAAAAGTCCTCGTCGCCTCCATCACCACCGGCGCGCGTTTGGAAACCTACGTCCTCGCCGGCAAACCCGGCACCGGCCACATCCTGATCAACGGCGGCGCCGCCCACCTCATCAAGGCGGGAGAGCGCGTGGCGATCATGTGCTTCGCCCTTTCCGAGACACCCGTTGTTTCGAGCAACCTGCTGCTGGACGAGAAGAACAACATCGTCCGCCAGAGCCGGTAACCTTGCTAGAACGTCCTGAAATGGCGTTGACCGTCCTCCCGGGACGTGCCATTTTCTTGCATCTATGAAGTGCATACCGGCTCTCTCCGCCATCGCCGTCCTGGGTCTCACGGCCTGCGATACCATGACGAGTCCTATCAGCAGCGGGGATTTCGATCCGCTTCGTCCGCCGGGTGGCAACATCGGCAGCCCGAGCCTTGTTTCCGGCACCACGTTCAAGGCCGGGCAGTTCGTCCGCGCTTCGATGGATAACACGGCCCTCTTCAAAGTCCGTCCGAAAGGCGATGCGGATGCCGACAAGCTCCTCCCGCGCGGCACCTCGATGAAGGTGATCTCCAACAGCGGAAGCTACGTGAAGGTGGAGCTGGACAGCGGAGAAATCGGCTTCGTCCCGTCGGTGATGCTGGAAGATCCGAACGCGGTTCCCCAAGCACCGGTGACGGGAGCGGGTGAATACCAGGTCTATCCTCCGCTGCCCGGGGTTGGCACAGGGATCGGCGAGCCGCTTCCTCCGCTCGACCCCACCGGTCTGCCGCCGGAAGGGGCGATTCCGACGATCATTGATCCGGAAGCGCCTCCGGGCATCGCTCCGGTTCCGCCGGTGACACCGACGACCGACACCTTCCCGACTCCTCCCGTCGAACCGAAGGTCGAGGAGTCCGTGCCACTTCCGCCTAACGGCGAAGAAGCCGGCAAGACGGAGTGATCGTCACGCCCGGTAGCGTTCGTAGGCATCCACGATCCGACCGACCACCGGATGTCGGACGATGTCGGATTTTGAAAATTGTTGGAAGGCGATCCCTTCCACGCCTTTCAACGCATGCTCCGCTTCGGCGAGTCCGGAACGCACGCCGGGCTTGAGATCCACCTGCGAGCTGTCGCCGGTGACCACCATCCGCGACTCCTCGCCGAGACGGGTCAGCGCCATGAACATCTGCTCGCGGGTGGTGTTCTGCGCTTCATCGAGAATCACGAATGACCTCGACAAGGTCCGGCCGCGCATGAAGGCCAGCGGCGCGATTTCGATGGTGCCCTCGTCGAGGTAGCGCTGCGCCTCTTCGGGATCGAGCATGTCGTGGATGGCGTCGTAAAGCGGCCGCAGATAAGGAGCGACCTTTTCCTGAAGGTCCCCGGGGAGAAATCCGAGAGCTTCGCCGGCTTCCACCGCCGGCCGGGTGAGGATGATGCGCTGCATCACGCGGCGTTTCAACAGGGTGAGGCCCATCGCCATCGCGAGATAGGTTTTCCCGGTTCCCGCCGGGCCGAGGCCGAAAACGACATCATGGGTTTCGATGGCCCGCACGTAGTCCAACTGTGCCGGCGTCCTTGGAATGACCGGTTTCCGCCCGCGCGAACCGACGAGCCTCACGCCGGAAAGCTCGGTCACGCCCACCGCACCGCCACCGGACGCGACGTCCACCGCGAGGCGGAAATCCCGGGCTTCGATCCGCCCGCCCTTGCGCTGGGCCGTTTCCAGATCGGTGAAAACGGCGCGCGCCTTTTCGAGAGCCGCCGGTTCCCCGGAAATCAGGATCCAGCCCTCGCGCGTCACGACCGTCACGCCGATCTGTGCTTCGAGGTAATCCAGATTTTTCAATTCGTTGGCAAACAGCGCGTGAAGAAACTGCGGGGTGTCGAATTCCAGTTTGATTTCGGCCAGCGTGCTCTCGCTCATATCCCTCAGAATTACGCCGGATGCGGCGGCGCGTCAAAAGTGAAAAGCGGCGTGCGGATTCTTGCTCCTTGAATCCCATCTCCACACTGATTGAATCTCCGGCGTGAATCCCTGCTACAGTCTTCTGGCGGTGTTGTTGCTCGGTGCCTGCGCGGGTCCTCGCGAGGCGCTGGCGGTGAAGCAATTCCAACTTCGCGATCAGGTCACGGGCAGGTCCGACGAACCGATGGTGAAGATGGAAAAAGACCGCCGTCTCCACGGTGCCGTCAGCATGGCGGAGCGCCGGCAGAAGCTCGGACAATACTACACGCTCGTCTGGAACGACTCCGCCGGGGCGGGCCAGGGGGAGGTCGAGCTGATCCTGCAATACCAGCAAGGGGCCAGCGCCAGCCGGGTGAAGCGGATGGTTAGATCGTTCCCGTCGTCTGCTGCGGAGGGCAAGGCCGAGTTCGCGGTGATCGGCGATGACTATTTCAAAAACGGCAGGGTTCTGGCATGGAAGGCCACGTTGCAACGGGGCAACAAGGTGGTCGCCACCCGCCAATCGTACCTTTGGCAATGAACGTGAATTCTCCCCAGATGGATGGTTGACCAGCGGCCTCCGGGATTTTATATTCATTGACCTTTCGCCGTTAAACGACGGCCTTTTTCTCTGTGACAACGGAAGCCCCAATCTCAGTCGGAATCTTCGATGGATTCAGTTGGATCCGCTGTGAGGGCAAGGGATCGTTCATGAACAGCCCGGCTTTGAAGGCCTTCGGCGACGAGCGGATCGCTTCCGGCGAGCGATGTCTCGCGGTGGATCTCGGTGCCTGCACCGGCATGGATTCCACTTTCATGGGAACCTTGGCCGGCATGGCCGCACGACTGTCCGCCAAGGACGGCGGGGTCCTCCAGATCGCCGAAGCAGGAGCGCGGAACCGACGCTCGCTCGAAGATCTGGGCCTGGATTTCCTGATGGAGATCGACCCGCCGGATGCCGCGTGGCTGAAGGAGATCGACACGATCCGTGCGAGTCTGAAACCACCGCAGCCGGTCCTGCCTCCCGGCCAGATCCAGCGCGCCATGCATGTCCTGGAAGCGCATCAGACCCTTTCCGATACCAACGAGAAGAACGCCAAGGTGTTCTCGAATGTCGTCACCATGTTAGAAGACGAGCTTGCGGAAAAACAGAAGCTGGCCGATGCCGCCAAAAAATGATACGGATCTCGCCGGGATGCATCTGAAATACTGATTCCCGCGAGATGACCGAATTCGACATCATTTTCATCTTCCTCGCCGCGCTGGTGATCGGGATACTCGTGCTGGCATTGCAGAACCAACGCAAGCGGGTCCGGATGATCCGCCGCCGGTTCAACGACCTCGAAGGCGAGGAACAGCGGATGTTCACCTTCCTGCATGATCTCGGACTCGCCATTGAGAACGAGCCGTCGCCCTCGGTGCTTTCCCGCATCATCGTGGATGGCATCGACAAGGTCGTCACCGCCCGCGGCGGAGCGATCTATTTCGTGAATGCGGAAAACGGTTATCTCAATCCTTCCTACATCTCGGAAGAATGCCCGCCGCTCATCGGCATCCCGGTGGAAATCCGCAAGAAGGCGGAGCGGGATCCGCGGGCGCTCGAAAGCCACGTGAGGTTGTCGCGGGTGGCGATCGATGACGGCATCCTTGGTTACTGCCTGAGCGTGGGCGAGCCGATCCATGTGAGGGATGTGAAGAACCACCCGGCTTTCCGCGATGCGTTCACACGCTACACGGATGACGTCTCGGTGCTGATCTCGCCGTTGCGCCACGCGAACAAGGACCTCGGAGTTCTGGCGGTGGCGCGGCGCCATGCGGATGGGAATTTCACCAACAACGACTTCGCCGTCTTCCGCACGGCCGCCGAGCAGTCGTCCTTTGCCATCGGCAACGCGCGCATCCACCGCGAAGCCCATGAAAAACGGGCGATGGAAGGCGAGCTGCAGAACGCCCGCGAGGTGCAGCGGATCCTCCTGCCACAGCAGGATCCGGTCATCAACGGCTTCCGCATCACCGGAACCAACCTTCCGGCCCGCATCATCAGCGGCGACTATTACGACTACCTCGATCTGGGAGATGAGAAATTCGGCATCGCGATCGCCGATGTTTCCGGCAAGGGCGTGCCCGCCGGCCTGCTCATGGCGATGTGCCGCAGCTCGCTGAGATCCGTCGCCCCCGGTGAGATGTCGCCCTCGAAAGTCATGGCTGCGGTCAACCGCCAGCTTTTCCCCGACATCCGCGAGGACATGTTCATCAGCATGGCCTACAGCATTCTGGATGCGGCCACCGGCAAGCTGACGCTTTCCCGCGCCGGGCACGATCCGGCACTTTTTTTCCGCAGGGAAACCGGCAAGGTGGAATTGCTCCGTTCGCCTGGTCTCGCTCTCGGTGTCGACGGCGGGACGGTCTTCGAACGGGTCACCCGGGATCAGGAAATCCAGATGAAATCCGGCGATTGCGTGCTGTTCTACACCGACGGGGTGAAGGAAGCCGTTGATTCGGAAGAAGAAGAATTCGGCATGGAACGCATGTCCGAATCCTTCCGCATGGCCGCACCGCTGGGAGCCGAGGCGGTGCTGATCCGCATGCAGGAAGAGCTGAAGATGTTCACCGGAGAGGGCAAGCAGATGGACGACATCACGCTCGTCGCGTTGGAGAAACGGTAGGTGTGAATCCCGTGCTGGACGGAACGATTCGTTCGTTGAAAGCTCCTCCCACGATGAAAAAACTCCTCACCGCCGCTCTCGTTGCGGCCACCAGTTTCGCCCATGCCGAAGAAGGCAAGTGGGTCTCGCTCTTCAACGGCAAGGACCTCACCGGATGGACTCCGAAAATCCGCGGCTGCGAGGCGGGTGACAATTTCAAGGACACCTATCGCGTCGAGGACGGAGTGATCAAGGTGGACTACTCGAAATACGAAAAGTGGGACAACCGCTTCGGGCACTTGTTTTACGAGAAGAAATTCTCCCACTACCGGCTCCGGCTCGAATACCGCTTCACCGGCGAACAGATCAAGGAAGGTCCCGGCTGGGCATTCCGCAACAGCGGCATCATGATCCACAGCGAGTCGCCCAAAACAATGGAGCTCGGGCAGGATTTCCCCGCATCACTCGAAGTCCAGCTTCTCGGCGGCAGCGGCAAGGGCGAGCGCACCACGGGCAATCTTTGCACTCCCGGCACCTACGTGGTGATGAATGACAAGCTCGTCACGGAGCATTGCGTCACCTCCAAATCCAAAACCTTCGACGGCGACCAATGGGTGACCATCGAGGTGGAGGTCCATGGCAACGGCATCATCAAGCACCTCATCAACGGCGAGGAAGTGATGAGCTACAGCAAGGCCCAGCTCGGGGGAGACGCCCATTCCGACGCGCTCATCAAGGTCGCCGGCGACAAAATGCTGTCGGAAGGTTATTTCTGCCTCCAGTCCGAGAGTCATCCGGTCGAGTTCCGGAAAATCGAGATTCAGGAACTCAAGCCTTGAGGCATCCGCAGGAACCGCCGGCGATCCTGGGGATCCCGGCGGTGAAATTCCTCCCGTCTAGCGCAACTTCACGCCGAGGCCCTTCGTCAATGCCTCGAGCACTTTCTGATGGGCGGTGTCGATCTCTTCCGTTTTGAGCGTGCGGGTGGGCTCGCGGTATTGGAAGCGGTAGGCGACGGACTTGCTGTCGGCCGCGATCTTCTGGCCGGTGGGGTCGGTGAAGACATCGAAGCACTCGGAGGAAACTAACAACGGTTCGGCGAGCTTGGCGATGACGGCTTCGATCTGCGCGTTCGGCGTGGTGAGCGGGAGTTCCATCGCGGCGTCGCGGGAGGAGCCGGGGAACTGCGGGAGGTCCTCGACGTGGCTGATGCCGTTGAGGAGCTTGCGGAGTTTTCCGAGATCGAGTTCGGCGACGAAGACTGGGGTGGTGAAATCCAACTCACGCTCGCGGGTCGGAGTCAGACGGGCGAAGACGCCGAGGTTCTGGTCATCGACCTTGATGTCGCTGGCGAGGACGAAGCCGGTGCGGTCCTTGGGAGCGAAGGTGATCTTGCGATCACCCAGCAGCGCGGACAGCACCCCTTTCAGATCATAAAGATCGGCGGTGCGGTCGGCTTGGGACCAGCCGGTCGGTTGCGCGGAACCGGAGAGGAGAAGGGCGAGTGTTTCGCTTTCCTGATCCTTCGCCTTGCCGCCGCCGGCGTTGCGGAAGACGCGGCCCATTTCGAAGAAGCGCAATGACTTGGCCTGTTGGCGGACATTTCTGGCAGCGGAGGCGATCAGGCCGGGGACGATGCTCGGGCGCATGACGGCGTGGTCCTCGCTGAGCGGGAGTTTCACGCGGATGACGTCGCCGTCCTGCAACGGGCGCAGCGGGAGGACATCGGACACCTGGGCATCCGAGATGAGCTTGATGGTCTGGCATTCGTGCAAACCAAGCGCGGCCAGACGGCGGCGGAGGACCATGTCGGCATCGTAGGCGGCATCGACCGGGCTGGCGGGGACGAAGGTGCCTTGGAAACGCGACGGCACTTTGTCGAGTCCGTGGACGCGGGCGATTTCCTCGACGAGATCGATGTGGCGCTGGAGGTCGGCGCGAAAGGAAGGGACGTCCCAGGTGCCGTCTGCGAGCTTCGTCAGACCGAGGCGGGTGAGGATCTCCTCGGCGTCGGTTAGGGCGATGGAGCCGCCCATGAGCTGGTCGAGTTTCTTTTCATCCAGCGTGACGGAGCGGACAAGCACCGGAGCCTCACCCGCGAGTTGGGTGGCGGTTTCGGCCGTGCCACCTGCGGTTTCGAGGATTAGTTTCACCGCGAACGAAGAGGCGCAAACGACCCCGGCCGGATCGACCCCTCGCTCGAAGCGGTAGGACGAATCCGACGAAAGCGCGGTGCGGCGCGAGGTGCGGCGGATGCCTTGGGGCGTGAAATAGGCGGACTCCAACAGAATGTCCGTGGTCGTTTCCGTCACGCCGCTTTCGGCTCCGCCCATGACGCCGGCGAGAGCAAGCGCGGCGCCGGATTCGTCGGAAATGAGGAGATCGTCCGGGGTGAGAACGTGAGTCGATTCATCGAGCGCGAGGAAGGTTTCGCCCTCGGCGGCGCTGCGGACGATGATGTTGCCGCTGAGCTTGGCCGCATCGAAGGCGTGGAGCGGTTGGCCGAGTTCGTGAAGCACGTAGTTCGTGACATCGACGATGTTGTTGATCGGGCGAAGGCCGATGGATTCGAGGCGCTGCTTCAGCCAGGCGGGGGATTCCTTTACTGTGACGCCTGAGATTCTAACGGCGGTGTAGAGAGGGCAGGCTTCCGGAGCATCGATGCGGATGTCTGTCGCGGTTTCCGTGCCGCGGGCTGGGATTTCCAACGCCAGCAGCGGTGTTTTGAGAAGCGTCGCGAGCTCGCGTCCCATGCCGCGGTGGCTGAGGAGGTCGGGGCGGTTTGGGGTGACTTCGAGTTCGAGAAGGGTGTCGGAGTCAAAAAGTTGTTTCACCGGCTTTCCGATTTCGGAATCCGGAGGAAGAATCAGCAGGCCGTCCTCACCGGCGGGCAGGCCGATCTCGGCGGCGGCGGCGAGCATGCCTTTGGATTCCACGCCGCGCATCTTGGTTTCGCCGATCGTGAAGCCGCCTGGCAGTTCCGCGCCGGGAAGGCAGCACGGAACCTTGTCGCCGACCTTGTAGTTCTGAGCGCCGCAGACGATCTGGCGGAGCTGGCCTTCTCCGGCATCCACTTGCGTGACCTTCAGCTTGTCCGCGTTCGGGTGCTGGACGGCTTCCATGATCTGGGCGACGACGATTTTTTCCGAGGCGATGCCTTTGGAAACGATGCCTTCGACTTCAACGCCGGCGAAGGTGAAAAGGTCGTCGATTTCCTTGATGGATTTGCCGGATAGATCGAGGTGGGTGGCGAGCCAGTTGAGGGAGACGTTCATGGAAAAGAGATGGTGTGGTGAATCGAAACGCAGAGACGGAGGGGTCGCAGAGAGAAACGCGGAGACGAGTGCCTGGGACTCTTCGTTTAGAATTTAATGCTTAAGATTTAGGGCTTTTGTCTCACGCAAACTGCTTGAGGAAGCGGGCATCGTTTTCGATGAGCAGTCGGATGTCCTTGATGCCCCAGCGGATCATGGCGAGTCGGTCGAGGCCCATGCCGAAGGCGAAGCCGGTGACTTTTTCGGGATCAAAGGCGTTGTCCTTGCGGGACTTGTTGATCGCTTCGAAGACGGCGGGATCGACCATGCCGCAGCCGGCGATTTCGATCCATTTCGGGGCCTGGCCTTTGACGGTGAGCTTCACGTCGATCTCGAAGCTTGGCTCGGTGAACGGGAAGAAGTGCGGGCGGAATCGAACTTCCGTCTGGGTGCCGAACAATTCGCGGAGGAAATATTCGAGCGTGCCCTTGAGATCGGGAAGCGAGACGTTTTCACCGACGTAGAGGCCTTCGAGCTGGCTGAAGACGGAAAGGTGGGTGGCGTCGATCTCGTCGCGGCGGTAGGCGGAGCCGGGGCAGATGATGCGGATCGGCGGTGTCTGCGACTCCATGGTGCGGATCTGCACGCTGGAGGTGTGGGTGCGGAGGAGCTTGCCGGAGTCGAAATAGAAGGTGTCTTTTTCATTCCGCGCCGGGTGGTCGGCGGGGGTGTTGAGGGCGTCGAAGCAATGGAACTCGTCCTCGATTTCCGGTCCGTCGGCGAGCGCGAAGCCCATGCGGCGGAGGATGCGGATCGCTTCGTCACGGATCAAGGTGAGCGGGTGCAGCGAGCCGACGGAAACCTGGCGGGCGGGCAAGGTGACGTCGATTCCCGCCAGCGCGGCGCGGTCGGCGATTTCCCGAAGCGCGATCTGCTTCTCCTCGAGCGCGGCGGTGATGGCGGTGCGGGCGGCGTTGAGCAGCTGGCCGACGGCGGCCTTGTCCTCCTTCGGCACGTCCTTGATGCCTGCGGCGACGAGGGTCAGCGTGCCTTTTTTGCCGAGCACGGCCACGCGTGCTTCATCGAGCGCGCGCTCGTCCGCAGCGGCGGAAATTTGCGCAAGCGCTTCAGTTTGGATGGCTTCGATTTGCTCCTTCATGGGAAAGGGGCTGGGAATAGACCGAAACCCGCCACAGGTCAAAGCCAAGCTGAGGTACGCCCCGGCATGCCCGGGAAAGGAGTGAGAAAGCGGCGCAAGGATCACTTCTCCGGATGCGCCGCCAGCCAGGCGTTCACATCCTTGGTCACGATCAGCTCGCCCTTCATGATGGCCCAGTGCCCGGGGAAGGTGCAGACGAACTGATAGGTGCCTTCCGCGGCGGGTGCGGTGAGGCTGAGGGTTTCGGATTTTCCGGCTTCGAGCATTTTCGTCGCGGCGAGGACGCGCGGGTCGTTGTCCGGGACGTAAGCTCGGCCCTTGCTGTCGAGCTTGTCGGGGGCCTGGGTTTGCACAGCGGTGGCGACGTCCTGCAGGGTGCCCGGTTGGACGAAGACCAGGTTGTGTGGCATGGCGTCCGGATTTTCGAAAAGAACTTCAAACGGTTTTCCCGCTTCCACCACGAGTCGGGCGGTGTCGTAGCGGAGCTGCTCGCGCACGGTTCTGAGAGTGAAGGTTTTCACCGACAGGCTGCCCAGAGCCTTGGTCGCGGCATCCGCTTCGCGGGTGGGGAGCAACGCGATGAGCTTGTCGGCGACCTGGATCGTGTCCTTGTATTCGCGGGTTGTGCGGCCTTCCGTCGGGACGGAGCGGGCCCAGATGACGATGCCGCCGGCGGCGGCGGAGGCCTGCTCCTTGTTCCAAGCGCCGGGTGGCAGCTGCGTCAGGGTGGCGGC
Organism: Verrucomicrobiota bacterium; assembly: GCA_040388015.1. GTDB lineage: Bacteria > Verrucomicrobiota > Verrucomicrobiia > Verrucomicrobiales > Akkermansiaceae > Luteolibacter. The sequence continues at coordinate 84,044 of JAZKCQ010000042.1, forward strand.
GGCGGTGGTGATCTGGTCGCCCTTGCGGATGAGATCGGCGAGTGTGGAGAAAGTGGCGGACTCGTTTCCAAGGCTGCCCAGCGCCTTGATCGCGGCGCGGCGGATCATGCCGGACCAGTCGCGTTGCAATTCGAAAGTGGCGGATGGATCGGGGGCGGGCTGGTTGGTTTTCTTGAAAATCTCGCGCCGGTCCGCGTCCAGCAGCGCGAGGGTGAATCCTTCCAACCGTTTTCCGTGAGGAGCTTCGGTGCGATTCCAGATGGAAACCGAATCGATGGCCCGTTCGGAACCGAGGTCCAGCTCCCACCAGAGATTTCTCACGTTTTCCACGGTATGGGTGACCGAGCCGTCGGTGTAAACGCCGCTGGTTTTTCCGTCGATGGCACGATCGGCCGAACCGTCGTAGGCGGTGCTGCGTTGCTTGGCGGATCCGGAGCCTGCGATGTTCTTCCCGCCGCTGAAGACCTCCACTTCGGCAAGCGAGAGCGTGCCCTTGCGCGGTAGCTCGATGCGCACGAAACGGCCCGCGAGGCCCTGCTCTTTTTTCAGCGCGGACTCCATTCCATCCGGCAGGGCGGCGAGCAGCCCGCTGACAAACGGATAGGCGCTGCCACGCAGTTTCTCATCGGGCAGCAGCGGCAGCGCTTCGAGAAATCCGAGGAGCGCCCGGGGCGATTGTTTCGCCAGCTCCAGACTCGGGGCGATCCCGCCGTCGGCGAGGATCAGCGCGGCGGTGGCGCTGTTTCGCACCAGATCCGTGGCTTCGGGCGTGGCGAGTTTCACGATCGAGGCGCGCGAGGATTTGAGATCGGAGGACGGCTGTTGCAGCAACATCGCACACAGCGCAGGGCTGCCGCCATCGTCCTGGTCGGCGATGGTGGTGAGGACGTTGATGAGGGTTTCCGTCGCCGGCGTTTTTTTCAATTTCGAGAGTTCCGCGAGCGCTTGGGCACGCTGTTGCGGGGTGACATCGGCGCGGGTGAGCAGGGCGGTGGACGTGATCGCGGACTTCGGAAGCTTCATCAGGTCCGCGCTGGCGACCGAGTCCAACAGATAACTGATGCCCGCCGGGTTGTCGCCGGCGATTTCCTTGCCGTCCGCGATCGCGTTCTGCCACCACGGCTTGAGCTGGCGCATGGTTTCCTTGAAGCAGTAGTCGAGGTAGTAATCCGTCGGGCGCTTGAGAATGGCCAGCGCCACATCGGCCGCGGCGGTTTCCCGGAAGAAGCTGGCGACGCGGACGGCTTCAAGCCGCACGCGCGGCGCTTCATCATTGGCGGCGGTTGCGAGCAGTTCGAGCGCCCCCGGCACCCGGTCGTGCCAGTAGCCGAGCACCCGGATCCCTTGGGCGCGGGCGCGGGGTTCCGGGGATGCCAGCACGCGCTTGAGCAGCGGCAGGTTCACGACGTTGTGCCACTGGTGGACCCAGAGTGCTTCCAGCAGATTGTGCTCGTAATTCGGATCTTTGGCGTCGAGCGATGCCGCCCAAGCAGCGGCGGCGGCGGTGACTTTTTGCGCATCATGTTTGCCCAGTTCGATCTTCGCACGAAGCCGGACGTCGTTTTCAGGCTCCTTCAGCAGTTCCAACAGCGCGGCGACCGGCTGGCCGTCGATCGGCTTCGGAACCATCAGCGGGCGGCCCTCATACGTGATCCGATAGAGGCGGCCGTGCTGGTGGTCGCGGTTGGGATCGCGGAGGTGATGCTGCAGGTGGCCGATGAGCATCTGCGACCAGTCCATGAAATACAACGAGCCATCCGGAGCCACGGTGATGCCGGATGGCCGGAAATTCGGCGCCTTCTCGATGTCGGCGGCGATCAGGTGATCGAGCGTCTCGCCCTTGATGCCGGACCCCTCCTCATTGAGCCTGGCGCGGAAGATCCCCTGGATGCTGATGACGTTGGTGTTGAGGAAAAGTCCCTGCCAGTCGTCCGGGAAATGACGGCTTGTCAGGATCGCGGTGCCGGGACAGGGCCGTGACGGGCGGTCCCAGAACGTCTCCATCCGCGGATGCGCCCCGGAGTCCAGATGTCCGCTCACCGCCGGGCCGAAATAGTTGTCGTTGCCGGTGGCGTCCGTGATCAGATCATTCCCCCAGTAGTCGAACACCCGGCCGTGCGGATTCGCGAAAGCGTAGGCCGCGTGGCGGGCGAACTTCCCGGTGTTGGGCTCGTAGCGGTAGATCGCACCGTCGATGTTTCTGATAGGTCCGCCGAAGGTCTCGACATTGCTGCGGTGGAAGACGCCGTCGCTCAGATAGACCGCGCCGCCGGGTTCGAGGCACATCGAGTTGGTCTCATGGTGGGAGTCCGCGGCGTCGAGTCCGTGGAGCACGCGCTCGCGCTTGTCCGCCCTGCCGTCGCCATCGGTGTCGCGGAGGAACCATAGATCGGGCGACTGCATGAGCAGGATGCCGTCCTTGTGAAATTGGAAACCGGTAGGGCAGTTCAGACCGTCGGCGAAGGTGGTCATCTTCGCCGCCTTGCCGGTTTTCGGATCGAGATCGATGACGAGGATCTTGTCGAAGACCTTGGTGGTCGGCGAGGTTTCCGGATAGTTCGGCCAGACGGCGATCCACAGGCGGCCCTTCGTATCGAAATTCATCTGCACCGGATTCACGAATTCCGGGAAACGCTTCTCATCCGCCACCAGCTCCACCTTGCAGTTGGGAGGAAGCTTGAGGTGTTTGATGGTTTCCTCCGGGTCGGTGTAGGGGACGAGGTCCTCTCGGTTGGAGGGCGTTGCGCTGACCGGAGGAAGATTGTCGTCGGACACCTTCAGCGAGCCGCCTTTGGCCACGGCCCATACGAGCTGATCACGGTTGGCCGCCTTCACGTCGCGCTGGGCGAGTTCCTCGTTGAGAATGGTGTTGTTGGTGACGCCCGCGTAGTCGAGCAATCCGCGGTCGCCGAAGATGTTGTACTGATCCACCGTGCGGTAGCGGTGGTGCCACTCGGTGTTTTTCTCCAGCACCGCCGCGCGGATCTTCGCCACGGAGGGATCGCTGGCCGGCACGGGATCCTTGCCGAACACCGCCTTGAACTGGATGGGCGCCAGCAGCTTGTCGCCCTCGTCGGTCAGGTGGATGCCGTTGATGGAAAGCGGTTGCTCCGTTTTTCCGAACAGCTCCAGCGACGGTTGGAAAAGGTCCACGAAGGGCACTCCGTTCTCCTTGGCGACTTCCGCCATCGCGTTCGTGTAGAGCGTTAGGTTGGCGTTGTTCGCCGAGCCGTCCGAGAAGTCCGGGTTCTTCAGATCCTCCTGCGCGATCGGTGAAAACAGCACGATGCGCGGAGCGCTTTCACCATTGTATTTCGCGGCCTTCAGCTTGCCGAGATAGCGGGCGAGGTCTTTTTTGAAATCCTCCACTCCCTCAGGTCCGCGGAATGATTCGTTGAAGCCCCAGTAGGCGAGGATCACGTCCGCACCGAAGTCGGTGCCGGCCTTGTAAACGAGTTTGTCGCCGGACCGGGTATCGCCCTTTTTCATCGAGAGAAACCACTCGATCGGCGGCACGCCCTTGGAGCGCGGGTGGACGTTGATTTCATCCGCCGCGAAGCCGAAGTTGCGGATCGTGAGGTCGTCGCCGGCGAAGGCTTTCTGGATGAGCGCTTCGAACCACGCCTGGTGCTGCTGTCTATCTGCCAGACCGCTGCCGACGATGGCGATGTGGTCGCCCTTGTGGAGCTGCAGGAGCGGCTCGGCACCGGATGCCGTCATGAGCATTGCCAGCAGTGAGGCACCGAGAGGGAAAGAGGGTTTGAAGGCCATGGAAATCGCGATACGCGGATGCCGCGGGGGTTTGTTCAGGATGGGATCACACGTTCGGGTTACACTGGTAAGACCGTGGGCGCGATGACGGCGGCGGCGTCGGTGAATGAGGGGAAATCCGGCTGCCATCCGGTGCGCCGCAGCTTGGCGTTGGAGACCTGCTTGTGCGTCCAGCCGCGTTTGCGGTTGAGGTCGCGCGGGCCGCTCGGCGGAAGCGGTCGGGAAAAAATTTCGCTCAACCGCTGATAACAAGCGAGCTGCGCCAGCGGGGTGGAATCGCTGAGATTGAAAATCTCCCCGCGCGGGATCGGACTGCCGGAGGCGAGGTGGAAAATCGCGCGCGCCGCGTCGTCCCGGTGGATCTGGTTCAGGAATCGCCGGCCGTCTTCTTCGATCATCGCCTCGCCTTGGAGAAATTTTTTCAGAATCACGCTGCGTGCCGGCCCGTAGATGCCGGACAGGCGGGTGACGATGCCGCCTGCCGCCAGGGTGATCGCCTCGGCTTCGAGCAGCAGCCGGCCGGTCTCGCGATCCGGGATGGCGGGGCTTTCCTCGGTGACGGTGGAGCCGTCGGTCTGCGCGTAGACCGAGGTGCTGGAAGTGAAAAGCAGGGGAGTGTCGGGAAAGGAATCCGCCAGATTCCGGCAGCCGTCGACATAGACCTGCTGATAGGCCTCCGCGCCGCCGCGGCCGGAGGCGGCGCAGTGGACGATGAAGTCCGCGGCGGGGAGTTTTCTAACGGAATCCGCGTCTCCCACGTCGCACGCGGTCGAGCCATCGCCTCCGGAAAGCGACACCGGCGTGACGTCCCAGCCCTTGCCACGGAATTCGCGGGTGACCGCCTGGCCGAGATAGCCGTTGCCGATGAGGAGGAGTTTCATGGTGAGGGGAAGGTATGAACCGCAGATAAGGAAACGATGACCGACCCGAGTATCACTCCGGTTTTCGCCGGGGAGGACGGATGAGATTCCAATCCGTGTCCATTTGCGTCCATCCGCGGTTCCTTTTTCGAATCCAACTTATTTCGCGGCCGCATTCTGGAAATCGCGGCGGATGTCGGAGCCGTCGGAGCCGCCTTGGTTCATGAAGTTCGCCCGCTGGATGAGCAGCAGATAGATGCGCTTTTTCACCGGGTCGATCCATGCCTGCGTGCCGAACAGTCCGCCGTGGCCGAAGGAGCCGGGAGAGAGGGCCGCAGTCACTCCCTGCGGATCGCGGGCGATGCTCCAGCCAAGTCCCCACGCGCTGCCGGGGACGAATCCGGCGGCGAGGCCGCCGCTTTGGATGGAGGTCATTTGTTTCACCGTTTCCGCTTTCAAATAGCGTTTGCCGCCGGATTCGCCGCCGTTGAGGATCATCTGGGCGAACTTCGCGTAGTCGCCTGCGGTGGAGAACAGGCCGCCGTTGGCCATCGGGTAGCGGGTCTTGAGCGAGGCCGGACTTCCATTGAGAAAGAAGAGACCGGCTTCTTCCAGCTCGCCCGCGTCGTTGCGCTTGTAGGAGGCGGCGAGGCGCGCGGTCTGCTCCGCCGTCGGATAGAACGTGGTGTCCTTCATGCCGAGCGGGCCGAAGAGGCGCTCATCGAGAAACGCGGGGAAGGATTTTCCGGAGACCACCTCCACGATGCGCGCCGCGGTGTTGATGCTGCTCTGGCAGTACTGCCACTTGCTGCCCGGCGCGAACTGCACCGGCTTGGCCACCACCACCGGGATCAGCGCCTCCAGCGTGGAAATCGTCCTCGCCTCTTCCCCGGACACTTCCGCCAGGCCGCTGCTGTGGATGAGGCACTGGGCGATGGTGATGCTCACCTCCTTGCCCGCCGCATCCTTCAGGTTGCGGAACTCGGGCAGGTATTTGGAAACCGGATCACCCACCGAAAGCTTGCCCTCGTCCTGCAGCATCATCACCGCCGTGGCCGTCACCGGCTTGGTCATCGAGGCGATCCAGAACATCGAATCCGTCTTCATCGGCTCGTTTTTCCCGATGTTCGCCAGCCCCGTCGCGGAAAGGTGCAGGATCTTTTCCCCGTCCGCCACCAGCGTCACCGATCCGGAAATCTCCTTCGCGTCCACGAATCCCTTCATCTTGGCGTCCACCGCCTCCATCTGGGGAGGAGCGGCGTGGAGAGTTCCGATCAGGGCGGCGGTCATCCAAACGAGCGGGAGGGTTTTTCGCGTCATGCGGTGAGGCAACCGGAAATCCTGCGGGTCCACAATCCCGAAACTGAATCGCACGAGAAGGAAATCTTGGAAAAAGGAACTGCGAATCCTGTGAATTCTAAGGAATCTCTCGTCATCCACCTTGGTAAGTTGCAAATGGCTGCCTTTCCTTGGGTTCTTCCACGCTTCTGCTCATACAAGCCGGCTACGCTTACATCCTTTATTCGTTTGGAAAGCGTGATCGAGGTGAACAAGGAGGTTGCCTACGCCAGCCCAATCCCCCCTTTCGGAAATTCGAATCGCATCTCGGGATTCTATTTTTCCCAATGCCCTCAGCCGAAAGAAGGACGACCTGCTCGACCATCACGGTGCCGGGCGATCCTTCGACTACACACAACGCTGAGTTCCGAGGTTTGCCAGCAGGGCAGATTGCGTCTGATTCACAAGTGCCGTTCCAGATGGTCTCGATTCCAAGAGCACGTGACGCTTCGACGCTCGTAACAACACGGCGAGAAACATTGGCATGGTCGCAATCTGTTAACGAGAATCTGCTCAGTGAAAACACAAAAAAGCCTGCGAAGACATATCTTCGCAGGCTGGAAGCGATTAAAATCAATTAGGCGCGGCGGCGACGTAGAAACGCAAATCCACCCAAACAACTGATCAACAGGGTGGACGTTTCGGGAATGACAACATTCGGACCTGCGGCAGCGTTCGCGGCAACCTCGGAACTGTTCAAGGCGGTGGTCCAAATCCGCATTTCATCAACCGAGCCGATGAAGTCGCCGTCACCGAAGCCCACTGCGGAACCGATATAATTCTCCGTGGTGGCTCCAAGATCGGAGACTTGGCCGGTCCACGCTTTCGATCCTACAAGAGACCCATCCAGATAAAGTGAGATGAGGTCCGCATTCGCGTCATACACCACGGTCCCGAGGTAGCCTTGGCTGAAATTGATGACCATGCTGGTGCCGGTGCGGGTGTTGGTTTCGGAGAAACCCGTGCTTCTATGTGAGGCGCTGATCTGATTCAGGTCTCCCGAGCGCGGAGTGAAATCCATGTAATTCGTGTCGCTTGTTCCAAACATCCACGCCTTGCTCCAGTTTCCGTTGCCCGTGCCCATGGTGAACCAGGTTTCGACGGTCAGGCTCGTTGATGCGCCGATGGTTGCTCCGATCGGCAGCGTGGCATTGTTCGCACGAGGGCCCCCGCCAGGTAAATTGAGCGCGCCGCCAGAGAGTGTAGCGGTTCCGTTGACGGTCAAATTTGCGGCACCGACGCTGTCGGAGCTATTGTCGAAACTCCAACGGTGGGCGAGATCCGCGATGGTCGCTGCGGAAGCAACACCGGAGAAGGCCGCAAGTCCAGCAAGTGCTAGTGGGGTCATCAATTTCATGGTATTAGATATGTCGTGATTCATGGCGGTCCGGGAAAGACACTATTTGTAATAATGGCGAAGTAACCTTTCAGAGTTGAGGGGGAGAATGTAAAGTTTTTAATCACATGTCCGCTGATGGGATCCCTGCGTGAACGTTTGTAACGGCTTTTTGGAATTTCGTTTTGTCTCCAGAAAAACTGCGTTGAACGGCCATCCAGCAAATTAAAATAATCTCACGGGACTCCCATTGAGCAAGGCAGGATAACATCGGAAAAGGTTTGAGAAAACCGCCGTAAGTGGTCGCTGCGTCAGTCGAGCGGCGAAAATTTATGAAATATCGGTGTAAACCTCATGGACGGCTCTGCCGAGGGCGGAGGTGGCGGCGGGCTCCATCACGGTTTGCCTGGATGGGATCAATCGTGTGTCGGGTTCAGTCCCCAATCACAGACCATGGCCTTGGATATTGGGAGAGAGGGCGGGTTGTGATCTGGTGTTTTCGTGAACAAGGTGATCTTTTTCATATTTACATGCCCAAGTCTTGGGAGAATCCCGCAGGTAGCCCGGGGCGCTGCGGGGTGGGGAGAAGACGCGCAAGGAGTGGAGGATCGGAAAAACTTGGGCTGGGTATTTCCTCGCGATCCTTTAAGATGGCTTAAGCGCATGAGTGATTTCGCCTACACCCTGCTTGCGGGATTCATTTTCGGGACCATCGGGATGGGGGCGTTCAGCTATGGCAAGAAACTCGACCTGTGGCAGCCCCGGGCCATCGGGGTGGCGCTGATGGTCTATCCGTATCTGATCAGCAATTTGCTGCTGCTCTGGGGAATCGGGGTCGGTCTGCTGGGGCTGCTCTGGTTCTACCACCACGAGTGAAACGCGGGATTTCCCTTGGCAAAATAGCCTTTTTTCACGCTAGTTTGCCCCCGCCCATGCCAACCGAAGCGATCCTTTCGACCACCCGCCAGTTTCTCGGAGTGGACCCGACCGTTCCCATCACCCTGGAGCCGATCAAGCGCGGGGCTTCCGGCCGGACCATCGTGCGGGTGAAGACGCCGGTGCGCGAGCCGTTCATCGGGATCCATTGGACGGAGGAGCGGGAGGACAATTCCCAGTTCATCCCGGTGGCTCAGTTTCTGAAGCAGGCGAAGCTGCGGGTGCCGGAAATCATCCACGAACGGGCGAGATATCGGGTGGCGTTGGTCGAGGATTTGGGCAGCCAGGATCTGCTTTCACTCAAAGACCGGCCGTTCGAGGAGCGGCTGCCGTACTACCGCTCGGCCTTCGAGCAGGTGGACAAGTTGTTTTACGCGAAGCCGGCGAAGGATTTCCATCTGATGCCGCCGTTCGATGCGGCGCTCTACCGCTGGGAGCAGGAGTATTTCTTCGAATACATGGTCGAGGAGTATCTCGATCTCTACGGCGAGGCGGACAAGCTGCGGAAGAATCCGGTGTTCACCGAGCTGGCGGAGCGCCTCGGCACGGTGGCTCGCCACCTGGTGCACCGGGATTTCCAATCGCAGAATCTGATGATCAAGGACGACAAGGTCTATCTGATCGATTTCCAGGGCCTGCGCCGCGGCCGTCAGGAGTATGATCTCGCCTCGCTGATCTTCGACCCGTATCTCGACCACTCCGCCGACGAGCGCGAGCAGCTGCTCACGCTGTGGGAGGACATCGCCGACGAGCGTCCGCTGGAAACGCTGTTCCACGAGTGTGCCGCCCAGCGTCTGATGCAGGCTCTCGGCGCATACGGAAACATCGTGAAAAACCGTGGTGACGAGTGGTACCGCCCGCACATCGCGACGGCCGCCCGTTTGTTAGGCGAGGTGACGTCCGGCACGGCGCTGGAGGCACCGCTGGCCCCAATTCTCGCAGCGATCGGCAAAAAGAATCCGTGACCGGCTCGCTCCATCGCCGTTTCCCGGTGCTGCCCGGCCCGGCGGGTTGTTTCAAGTAACCTTCAAGCGCCCACTTCCACCGTGATTCCCGAATCTAACCTCCCCCCGGAAGAATCTCTGCGCGAGAGATTGGAGGCAAATCCTGCGGATTGGAATACACGCCTGCAACTCGCCAGCCTGTTTTACGATCAGGGCGTTCTTCACGATGCCTCCGTGCTCGTCTGGGAGGCTGACCGGATTCCGTGCACTGCCCCGGACCTCGCACTGGCTGCCTGCATTCTTGCCAAGGACCAGCCCGGCAAGGCCATCCGCCTGCTCACCGCGGTTCTCGAAAACAATCGTGGCGAGGCGGTGCAGAACATGGGCATGGCCAACGCCCTCCTGCACCACGGCATGGTTTTTCAAGCGGCACGCTTCTACGGCGCGGCCTTTGAGATCAATCCGGAGCTCGTGAATCTGGAGTTCGAACACTTCTTCATCTGGGCTGACGACGAACAATTGTTATGGAGAGATCTCCAAGATCGCCGCCCGCAACTCCATGAGCTGCCATGGATGACGCGCGATGGGACGGAAGCCTCCGGGCTCATCCGCGATTTCAGCGGACATACCACTCCCATCGCAGTCCCCAGGCTCGATCCAGTCGAAGTCGAACCCTCCGCCACCGAAGCACTGCGTGAGAAGCTGATAGAAAACCCGGGTGACTGGGAGACCCGACGGACATTGGCCCAATTGCTTCACGATCAGGGGGCCTGCGGTGAAGCCGCCGTCCTGATCTGGGATTCCGATCCCATCCCGAGCATCGACCTCGACATCGCATTTGCCGCCCGTGTCCTTGCCAGGGAGCAACCCCGGAAAGCCATCCGCCTGCTCACGGCGGTCTTTGAACAAAACCGCGGAAAGGCCGGGCAAAACATGGGGATGGCCAACGCCCTCCTGCACCACGGCATGGTTCTTGAATCGGCACGCTTTTACGGCGCGGCCCTGGATGCCGATCCGAATCTGGTCAACCCGGACCTCGAACACTTCCTCCTCTGGACTGACGACTCGAAATCTCTCTGGGAAAACTTCCTGAAAATCCGCCCTCCGCTTGGGATCTTTCCATGGGCCCGGAGCACCCCCACCTTCGACTTCGGAGCCCCTTTTTCGACCCCGCCCCTGTTGCTGTCCGGGCTCAGGCAGGTCCGAGGCGAGAATCTCACGAACCGTCTCTATCAGCAATTGGCGGGCAAGAACGCCAGGATCACTCCGCCACCCGCCGTCACTTTCCGTGCGGAAAGGGAGGCGCCGAATGAACTCCACCAGGACTTCGACTCCGGTGGACCTGACGACCATGAGGCGGCCGCACAAGCCAAGGCGGCTTCCCTATTCGCCGAGGCCGAGGAAAGCGCCAGGACATTGATCGAACGGGCACGCCAGGAAGCGACGACCGAGGTCGCCGCCATCCGTGCGAAAGCGGAGGAGGAACTCCAGGCGGATCTCGAACAAGCACGCCGGGAAACCGAACAGGAAATGGCAGCGATCCGGGCCAAGGCCCGCGAGGAGGCTGCGGCTGCGGCGGATGCCGCCCGTAAGGATGCGGAGTTCCAAGCCGCTCTGGTCCGCGCCAAAGCGGAGGAGGCCGCGGCCGAAGCCGAAGCTGCCGCCAGATTGCGCGCCGAGGAGAATACCCGGGCGCTCGCTTTGGCCAAACAGCGGACCGAGGAGGAAGAACGTTCCATCGCTGCGGCGAAACGGCTCGCCGAGGAACAAGCCAAGGCCGCTGCTGAACAAGCTGCCGCAGTGCGGGTCGCAGCCGAGAAGGCACGTCAGGAGGCGGCTTCCGAAGTTGCCGCCATGCGCGTGAAAGCCGAGGAGGAGCTCAAGGCCACCCTCGAACAAGCGCGTCAGAATTCGGAACAGGAATTGGCAGTCATCCGGGCAAAGGCGAAAGAAGAGGCGGAACACGAGGCTGCTCTGATTCGTACCAAGGCCGAGGAGGATGCCCGGGCGGCCGAAAAGGTCCGTCTGGAGGCGAGAGCCCAAGCCGAAGCTGCCGCCAAACTACGAGCCGAAGAAGATGCCCGGGCACTTGCTTTGGCCAAACAGCGGGCCGACGAGGAAGAACGTTCCACCGCCGCGGCCAAACGGCTGGCTGAAGAACAGGCCAGAGCCGCCGCCGAAAAGATCCGCCAGGAGGCGGAAGCCGAAGTTTCCGCCCTGCGCGCGAAAGCCCGGGAGGAACTCGAAGCCTCCATCGAACAAGCACGCCAAAATACCGAACGGGAATTGACGGCAATCCGTGCGAAAGCCGAGGAGGATGCGAAAAGAGCAGCCGCCGCTGCCGAGCAAGCACGACTGGACGCCGCCGTCCGGGCCAAAGCGGCCGCAGAAATTCTGGCCCGCGCCGAGGAACAGGCTCAAGCCGCCGCTCGCGAACAAGCACGCCTCGATTCGGAAGAGCAATTGAAGAGGCTTCGTGCCGGCGCTCGCGAAGAGTCGAAGGCGCTGATGGAGAAGGCCGCCCGGGAAGCGGCGTCAGAAGTCGTCTTGATGTCCGAATCTGAAGAGGACGCCAGGTTGAAAAGCTCCACGGCGGAGTTCGCAGCACCCGAAGTCGTGGCCAACGTTGTTGAGGTTGCCAAAGAACAGCCCAACGCGGTGGAAACTGCCGGGATCAGGCAGCAAGAAACCCACAATTTCAAACGCCGCTTCTGGGTGCTCCTCGCCTCGGCGGCGGTGGCCTTCGGCGTTTGGAAATGGGTGCCTGGCACGGCCGTGGACCGCACGGCCTTCACCACGGTGGCCGCCGGATTTGCGAATCCGCCGCTGTTTGTGGAAGGGAAGGGAAGCCACGCGGCTCCCTGGAAGCTGAAGTCGTTTTCTTCGGAGACGAAGCCGGACAAGCGGGAGGCACCGGTGATCGTTTCGCTGGGCGATGATCTGGAAGGGTTTTTCCAATCCTCCCCGCCCGCGCCGATCGACCTCGCGGTGGTGTTGAAAAATTTCCAACGGCTCGGCGCGAAAAAGGCGGCGTCGGCGGCGGTGCTGGCGTGGGAGACACCGGATCCCATCGGGCTGGCCGCGCTGGAGCGATCCTTGAATGGATTCGAATCGCTGGTGATGGCGGCACCGGTTTCGCGCGGGCCGGTCGCCTCGGCGATGCCGCCCGCATTCCGCCGCGCGTCGGTCCCGCTGGCCTCCCTCCATGGCGACACTTCGAACCTGCCGGTGGTGAACCGCCTGCCACTGCCCGGCGTGATCCTCGGCGGAGAAACCACGGCGGCGGGCTTCTCCGTGCTCGACGCGCAGCCGGCGGCGGGACTTTTCCCGCTGATGGCGCGGTGGGAAGACCGGGTTGTTTTCGCGTTTCCGCTGCTCACGGTGCTGCAACGGCTGGGCCTGCCACCGGAGGCGATGGAGATCCGGCTGGGCGAATACCTGAAGCTCGGAGCGGACGGCCCCATCGTCCCCGTCGATGCCTACGGCCGGCTCACCGTGCCGCTGAAGCCGCTATCCGCGTATGCGGAGATTTCCGCCGAAGCGCTGATCGACGGTGGCGACGATCTTTTCCCGAAGCAGGCACCTGACCCGGTCATACTGCGTGACGACCGCACCGCCGCCGAACCTGCGACGCGGGCGTTTTCCCGCATCTTGTCCGCCGCCGTCGCGGGCATCGCCTCGGACGAAGGGCTGGCGAAGTCCCGCGAATTTCCCCGCTTGGTGCGGAATTGGGAAATCGGGATTCTGGCAGGCATCGTCATCGTGCTCACGCTGCTGTGCGGCGCATCGGAGTTCGTCCGGAATCTCGGCGCGCTGGTGCTGGCGGGCGCCTGCCTCGCCGGTCAATGGATCGGCCTGGGCATGGCCTCGGTCTGGTTGCCCGGGCTGCCGCTGTTCGCCGCCATTCTCGTGATGGTGGTGGTTTCCCAAGTGATCGGCAAAAAGCTCTCCGCCGCCGCACCGTTTCTGGTGCCGGTGGCGATTCCGGACATCGTCCTCCCGCCCGTGCCGGAACCTGTCATCGAGGCGGTGAAACCAAAGCCAGCCCCGGCCAAGAAAGCGGCGAAAAAAGCGACTCCCAAGAAGACTCCTTCAAAAGCGCCGCGCACCAAAAAGCCTCCCTCGAAATCCTAATCCGCACCCTCATGGACCCCATCGAAAAAGCCAATTCCCTCATCGAAGCCCTGCCGTACCTGCAAGCCTTCCGCGGAAAAACCTTCCTCATCAAGATGGGCGGTTCCGCGATGGAGGATCCAGATCTCGTCGCGAAGGTCATGCGCGACATCGTTTTTCTCGAAGTCGCCGGCATCAACCCGATCGTCGTCCACGGCGGGGGCAAGGCGATTTCCGCTGCGATGGAAGCTGCCGGGCTCGAGGCGAAATTTGTCGGTGGTTTCCGCGTGACGACGGATGAGGCGATTGAAATCGTCGCCCGCGTTTTGTCGGAGGAAATCAACCCCGGCCTCGTCCGCATGATCCGCGACTTCGGTGGCAAGGCGGTCGGCATTCCGGGGAATGATGTGTTCCTGGGAGAGAAAATCAAAGGCACCGACACGGATGGCCAACGCATCGACATCGGCCGCGTCGGTGAAGTGGTCGGCTGTCACATGGAATACATGGATGCCGCCCACAAAGCCGGGATTGTTCCCGTCATTTCCCCGCTCGCCGCCGAGCTCGCTACCGGGAAACCATTGAACATCAACGCCGATCTCGCCGCCGCCGCGCTGGCCAAGGAGCTTCGCGTCGCGAAACTGGTCTATCTCTCCGACGTTCCCGGTCTTCTTTCCGATCCCAAGGACCCTTCCACCCTGATCAAATCCGTCACGCGCAAGGAGGCCGAGGCGATGATCGCGGACGGCACCATTTCCGGAGGGATGATCCCGAAAATCCGCAGCGCCGTGGATGCCCTCAATGCGGGGGTCCGCAAGGTTCACTTCGTCGACGGCCGCCTGCCTCACGCGTTGCTGTTGGAAATCTTCACCGACGGCGGTGTGGGGACGGAAGTGGTCCGGTGAAGAAACAAGAAACCCCGCCGCAGCCGGAGCCGGGCGGGGTTTGGTTTTGGGTTTTGGGAGAATTTGCGTGGCTGGATTTTACCAGGTTTTCACGTCGTCGCTGATCTTGCCGGTGGTGTCCACGCCGTCAGCTCCATCGCTCCAGACGGCGGAACGCTTGCCGTTGAGGGTGGCCTTGGTGGCTCCGGTGCCTTTGGGCTTGGGCTCGATGACTTCGTTGTAATCGCCGTCGAGCATCACCTTGTAGGAACCGCCCCATGGATCGTAGAGACCGTCGGCGGTCGGAGTGGTCGAGCCGCCGGAAATGATGAGGCCGTTTTTGTTGCTCTTGCCTTCCTTGACCGAAAGGAAGCGGATGCCGCGGGAGTTCAGGACGGTGCCGCTGGATTGCTCATAGGCCAGCAGGACGTTGAGCAGATCCTTGTCCAGAATGGTGTCCACCTCGGTGTCCGTTGAGATTTCCTTCGGCATGCTGCCGTACTCGGTGAAGAAGTTGTTCACGGCCGACTCCATGCTGGTGCAGGTGGCGAGGGTCGTCATTTTCTTGGCCCTCTGAACCGCGGCATTGCCTGCGGCGAATCCGGCTCCGGCGAGGACCGCTATGATGGTGATGACGACGAGAAGCTCGACCAGAGTGAAGCCACCTTTGCGGCGGGATGAATGGGTTTTCATGACGGAATGGGAGTTGAATTTCACGATTGCGGAGCAAATACGAGTTTTCTGGGGATGACAATGCCTCAATCTCACCCGCATTCACATGGTAAACACCTATTCGTGCATTTGATGTTCCGCAATCCTTTTCTTGCCCGTCTGCCTTTGCCGTTGCGGTGGAGGGAGGCAGGCGGCAAGCTCCCACCATGCCCGGCAAAAATCTGCGAGATCTCATCCTCGACGCCCTCCGCACCGCAAACGGCAATCCGCTTTCCAAATCCCAACTCGCCCGCGGCCTCAAGATTCCCGGCCCGCGTGTCACGGAACTGCGCAACGCGCTCGATCAACTCGTGAAAGAGGGCGTGCTCGCGGAGGGGAAAAAGAACACCTATCAGCTCCCCGCCGCGCCGAAGAACCAGCTCACCGGCTCGCTCAAGTTCCACCCCAAGGGCCACGCGTTCTTCTTCCCGGACCTCACGGACGAGCACAACCTCGCCAGCGGCATCGATTTCACACTGCACTCGCGCATTTTCATCGACCGCCGCAACACCGGGACCTCGCTCGACGGCGACCGGGTGGCCGTGTCCATCATCAAGTCGGTGCCGCGGCCGTTCCGCACGCGCAGCGAGTTCACGCCGGATGTGGCGGATGAAATGAAGGGCAAGGTGGACGAGATCCTCGACCGGCGTTCCGGCAAACTGGTCGGGATCTATCGGAAAAAAGGCAGCTTCGGCTGGATCGACTGCGACGACAAGGCGATCGAAGGCCGGGTGGATGTGGTGGGCGACACCACGGCGATGCCGGGGCAGCTGGTCGTGGTGGATCTGGAGGAATGGAAGGACCGCAACAGCGATCCGCGCGGACGAATCATCGAGGTGTTAGGCTGGCCGGGCGATCCGGGCGTGGACATCATTTCCGTGATCCACCGGCATGGCCTGAGGACCTCGTTTCCGGAGGCCGTTCTGGCGGAAGCGCGCGCGGTGCCGGAAGAGCCCGAGGCATCGGAAATCAAGCGCCGCAAGGACTGGCGGGACAAGCTCGTCATCACCATCGACCCTGCCGACGCGAAAGATCATGACGACGCGATCTGGTGTGAGAAAACGAAGACCGGCTGGACGCTGGCCGTGCACATCGCGGACGTTTCCCACTACATCAAGCCGGGCAGCCCGATGGACCAGGAAGCCATCGAGCGCGGGAATTCGACCTATCTGGTAGATCGCGTGCTGCCGATGCTGCCGACGGAGCTGTCCAACGGCATCTGCTCGCTCAAGCCGGACGTGGACCGGCTGACGAAGTGCGCGCTGTTGGAAATTTCCCATGAAGGCGAGATCCGGCGGGCGAAATTCATCGACGCGGTGATCCACAGCCGGGCGAAACTTTCCTACGAACAGGCGCAGGCGATTCTCGATGGCAAGCCGGCGCCGGAAGGCTCGGATCCCACGCTCGTCGGCATGGTGAAGGAAGGCTGGGCGCTCGCGTCCGCCATGCGCAAGCGCCGCTTCGACAACGGCGCGCTCGATCTGGAAATGCCGGAAATCAAGGTGCGGCTGGATGACCAGGGCCGCGCCGCCACGGCCGAGCCGGTCGTACATACCGAGAGCCACCAGCTCGTCGAGGAGTGCATGCTCGCCGCGAACGAGGCGGTGGCGAAGATTCTCAAGGACCGGATGAAGCCGGCGATCTATCGGATCCACGATGATCCGGATCCGTCGCGTCTGATGGACTACACTGAGACCGCGAAGGCGCATGGCTATCGTCCGGGAGATCTCACCAACCGCGAGCACATCCAGAAACTGTTGGATGCGTCCAAGGGAAGCCCGGAGGAGCACGTGATCAAGCTGGGCCTGTTGAAAAGCCTCAAGCGCGCCGCCTACTCCGCCGAGCCGGTCGGTCATTACGGTCTGGCAAAGGGCGACTACTGCCACTTCACCAGCCCCATCCGCCGTTACGCGGACCTCATCGTGCACCGCGCGTTGCAGCCGTTGTTGGAAAACGCGCCGAAGCCGCACGACCGCACGCCGGCGTTCGCCGAGCTGCAGGAAATCTCCCGTCATATTTCCGACACCGAGCGCAAGTCGTCCGATGCGGAAAGCGAGACCAAGCAGATCAAGCTGATGGAGTATCTCGACCGTGTGTCGAAGTCGGAAGACCCGCCCTTGTTCGACGGTTTGATCACCGACGTGCGGCCGATGGGCCTGATGGTGGAGATCCCCGACATGGGCGTCCGCGGCGTGGTGAAACGCGAGGATCTGCCGCCGGGCCGATGGTTTTTCGAAGCGCACCGCAAGGCCTGGGTCTCCACCGATGGCAAGGTTGTGCAACTCGGCATGCGCATCCCGCTGCGGGTCACGAACATCGATTTCGACAAGCGCTTCGTCGACTTCGCCGTGGCCGGCAGACCCACCAGCGAGGGCACGCACCGTCCGGCCGTGAAGATTGCGAAGAAGCACGGCAAGCCGCACACCAAGCCCGCAGGCAAGGTCGGCCCGGCTGTGAAGCCACAGGAATCGCGCTATGCGAATCCCGGAAAACCCGGCAAGGCGGCGAAAGAAAAACGCCGCAAGCGCAGGTAATCGGAGGCTGCGAATTCTTCATCAATCAAACCCATGCGCTTTCTCATCCCGCTCCTTCTCGCCCCGCTCGCATTCGCCCATCCCGACCACGGCACCGCGCCCGGCGACGGTCCGCAAGCCGCTGTCAGAACCGGCAACGGCGCATGGTCCTTCGAGGCCGTCCCACACTGGGGCGAGCTGCCGGACGGTAAAATCATCGGCCCGACCCACGGTGGCGTGGTGGTGGATGAAGACAGCGGACTGATTTATGTTTCCACGGACTCGCCGCTCTCGGTCCTCGTCTATCAGCCGGATGGAAGGCTGGTGAAAACCATCGCTCCGGAGTGCCAGGGATTCCACGCCATGGCCATCCGCAAGGAGGAGGGGAAAACGGTGCTCTACGGCGCGCAGCTCAACAGCAACCAGCCGCCGCTGCGGGTCTGCAAGATCGACACCGACGGCAAGCTGCTGTTGGAAATCCCGAATGCCGCCACGGGCGACGTTCCCGGCGGCTGGAAGGGGGTGACCGGTGTCACGGTCGGGCCGGATGGCTCGATTTTCGCCTCCATGGGCTACGGGTCCAACATCATTCACAAGTTCGATCCTGCTGGAAAACTGATCAAATCCTTCGGCAGCAAGGGAGCGGAGGAAAAACAGTTCAACACGCCGCACGGCCTCGCCATCGACACCCGTTTCGGCGACCCGCGCCTGCTGGTGGTGGACCGCGAGAAGCGCCGCCTCGTCCATCTCGATCTCGAAGGAAACTGGATCGGCGTGCATGCCAGCCACCTGCGCCGTCCGTGCGCGGTGAGCTTCCACGGCGACACGCTGGCCGTCGCGGAACTCGAATCCCGGGTCACGGTTTTGGAGAAATCGGGAGCTCCCGTCGCTTTCCTCGGCGATAATCCGGACAAGGCGCAGTGGGCGAACTTCGGCGTGGAGCCGAAGGATATGAGGCCCGGAATTTTCACCGCGCCGCACGGTCTGAGCTTCGACAAAGCCGGAAACCTCTACGTCCAGGATTGGAACAAGACCGGGCGGGTGACGAAGCTGAGCAAGCTTTGAACCGTCGTGATTCGCCGCACGAACTGGCGGAGCAAACCACGCGGATCAACCCTGCATCCGGGCCACACCATGCCATGGCCGGCCCCGATGCAGGGTTTTTCGCAGATCCACCTGCTAGCGGGAAAAGGATCAGGCGGACCTCAGCCAGCCGGAGCGGGCATGCCGGTTTTCCGGAAGCCGAACCACTTGGGATGACGGGTTCGGGCGCTTCTTGCGGTTGAAGGGAGAATCGGCTTCCGCGAGTTGGCGGCTCAGGGCCAGCGGAGCGAAACCACGCTCGTAGGCACCCGCGCTCGCAGCTCCCACGATGACACCGGCCGCCGCTTCCAGAGGATCCGAAATGAGAGACAGGCTTTCCTCAAGATCGTCGGCCAGATTGGCGAGATCTTCCGGACTGTCGAAGACCGCGGCGAGAATGTCGTGCGATGCCTGGGCGGTCGCCGCCAGCGCGGCGGTGATCGAGGTTCCGGGCGAAAATCCGTGGAAAATGTAGCCATTCCCCGATCCGATGACCGAGTGGATCGCATCGTGGATCGCCAGCAGCCGGATGGACTCCACCTTGCCCGCCACTTCGCGGTGGGTGATGAGGCGGTTCAGGTAGCGGGTGGCGATGTGGTCCCAGGCGAGGATCATCGAGTCGAGAGAAGGGTTGTTCAGATCGAAGGCGAGAACGGTGACAAGACGGGAGAATTGTGGGGTGGGCAGGTGCATGGCGCTAGGAAGGTTGGGTGTGAAATCGGGATCGGGAGAGTTGGGGCACGGTCCGCTCCGGCACTGAATCCGGAGCGGACCTTTTTCTACCAGCCAACCACGGCGATCCAGAAAAGCGAGCGGCGGGCAGGCGTCGACCGGCGTGGGTGACGGGCTGTCTGCTCCGCGCAGGGGAAAAATCCGAGTCAACAAAGACGGTCGGCCGCGAGTTCGGTTCCGAACGGGAAATGGGATGCCTTGGATTTCATGATGAGCGGATGGGGTTTGTCGGAACTCATACTCGGCACTTACCGTGGAACGCTGTGACGCCCGAATCTTCCGCAACTTTCGGATCGTGGCAAGTTTAAAATATCATACTGGGTAATTTGGTAATGATTTGGCGAGACGGACCTCAAAAGTGTGGGCCCTTTTGAAGCATCCCGGCCTGCGGGCCCATGGATTTTAAAATCCTGAAGATTTTTGTCCGCCCGTCAGGCGGTCATGACACTCTTTTTCAGAACATGGAAACGCCTGCGCCATCCGATCCCGAACTGCTTGCCGAATGGCTGGGCCAGCAGCGGGAAACAGCGTTCCATGCGCTCGTCGCCCGCTACGCCGGATTGGTCAAAGCGACCGCGAGACGCACCTGCGGTGATGATTCGATAGCGGCGGAAGCGTCCCAACTCACCTTCATCACCCTCGCCCGAAAGGCGAAATCGCTGACGTCGTGTGCGTCGCTCGGCGGCTGGTTGCACACCACCGCCATGATGCAGGCGAAGAACCTGCTCCGCAAATCCCGGCGCGAAAACCGCAAACGCCAACTCCTGCAATCCGCCATGGACACCGAGCCGTCTCACGCATCCAACGACGTCTGGAAGGAAATGCAGCCGATCCTCGATGAAGCCCTCGCCGCGCTTTCCGCAAAGGATCGCGAGGCGCTGCTGCTGCGTTTCTATCGATCCCTAACGATCCGCGAGATCGCCGCCACCCTCGGCATCGCCACCGACGCCGCGCAAAAACGCATCGACCGCGCCACCGGGCGGCTGCGCGGCAAGCTCGCCCGCCGCGGCTGCCAGGCCGGTGGTTCGCTGGGTGCTGCGATGCTCGGGGGATTTGCCTCCGACATGCAAGCCGCGGTGCCGTCGGTTTCGCTCATCACGTCCAAGTCCCTGTCCGCTCCCGGTGCCCTGACCATCAAATCAACCCTCCTGACACTGCTCGCCTTGAAAACGACCACATTCGTTCCTCCCGCCGTTGTGCTGGTGATTGCCGGCGCGTGGGTCGCCTCCCAACGGCAGACGATCCACGCGCTCGACCGCCGGAGTGTTTCGTTAGAAACGGCCATTGCCGGACGCTCGTCCACCGCCGGTGTCACGCGGGATGACATTCCGGTGAGCAATCAAGCATCGGCAGATCCGGCGAAGGGCGAGGCCCGGCTGGACTGGAGCGACCTCGCGGAACGATTGGCGAATTCGGGTTTCACCGATATCGACCAGATCAAGTTCGACTTGCTGATGAAATCGCTGACGCAGGAGGAAATGCTGGCCGCGATGGACCAGATCGCACGCCTTTCGGTTACGGAAAAAATTCGGGACAGGCTGGAATACATGGTGGTCTTTCCGTTCAGCAAGAGGTTTCCCGAATTCGCGGTCAGGAGCCTGACGGGCCGCGAGTTGGGAGGGACTTCCGGCATGTATCTGGAAGGCGCGTTCGAGGCATGGGCGAAAAAAGATTCCGGAACCGCACAGGCCTGGCTGGATGCGCAGGTTGCCGCCGGGACATTTGAGACAAAGACATTGGATGGGAAAAACCGGCTGTGGATCAAGTATGAGGCCGGGCTGCTCCGTTCGTTGCTGCTAGATGAGGGTGACGCTCTCACGACGCGTCTCGGTCAGCTGCCAGCCGGATGTCACAAGGATATCCTGCATGGCCTGGGGACGGCATGGAAACCCATGGGAGCATTTGAACCGGGGGAGGAGGAAGCGTTCTGCAAGTTGGTGAGGAAGCATCTGTCCGTCGAGGAGCAGGCGGAGCTGTTCACCATCCGTGCCGATCAGGTCGAGTCGGGAGGTTTTCCCGCAGTGGACAAATTTCTGACAACCATCGAAGCGACCCCGGACGAGCGCCTCCGTTGCGTGCGGGCGGTGGCGGTCTCCAATATCACCGGCATCGCTCTCAACGGGACCGTCCGCCGCGAGGACGTTGTTGCCCTGCGTGACTGGTTGCGGACGCAGACGCCGCAGGAGGCTGACCGCCAGACGGGAGAAGCCTTGGGAGATGCCGCCGCGCATCAGGGGATCGCCGTCACACATTACCGCAAGCTGGGCTATCAGGAAGCGGCTGCTTTCGCCGTGGAGATCAGAGAGTCGAGTGGGAGTGACGAGGTGCTGGTGTCGTTCCTCAAAAGCGAAGGCGGCCGATCCGACCGGAAACAAGCCCTTGTTCTCGCGGCAAAGATCGCGGACCAAACCCTGCGCGCTGAAGTAATGAACTCCCTCAGGTGACATGAACCGTTCACGGGAAATTTCGCTCGCGGCCTGCGTCCTCATTCTGGCCATTGCCGTGGCGGTCGGCTGGCGGGACCGCCAGCGCATTGAGTTGTCGCGTGAACGGAATGCCCGGGCGATCTCGCAGGCCGCCGCACTCGGCATTTCTCCCGGCTCGCCGGAGAAGAAAGACGCCGTCAGGATCACCAAGCGCGAAAGGGGGCCGCGCGATGGGGACAGCAAGCGTGAGGCCGCGGAATTGTTCGCCCTGCTGAAGAAAGCGGATGCCACCGAAGATCAGGATGAAACCGACGCGGAGTTTGAGAAGATCTTGGGACGGTTGGTCTCGCTGGGTCCGGAAACAACCGAACTCCTGATCAAAGAGTTGCTGGCTGACAAGGAACTCAAGGCGGGAAACCGCGGCGGAATCCTCAGCATGCTGCTGATGAAGCTATCCGGTGAAAACCCGCAGGCGGTTCTCCGGCTGTTGTCCGATCTGTCCGGGATTTCGGGTGACAAGGATGAGGACCAGAGGATCGGTGACATTCTGCTCACGACCTCTCTCACCAATTGGGGTAAAAAAGATCCGCGGGCGGTGGGGAAATGGATACGGGAAAACGCAGTGAGGTTTCCGGGGGCGATCAATGACAGCATCAAATGCGGTGTTCTGTCAGGTGCCGCCACACGCGATCCCGCGCTCGCCCTGAGCCTGATCGATGAAATGGGAATCGGCGACCAAGACCAGGCGGTCATTCTCATCACCCGGGCGGCCCGGACGACGGAAGGCAGAACCGCCACGCTCGCAGCACTGCGGTCCCACTTCTCGCGCTTTCCCGGCGAAGATTCGAAACGCCAGGTGATCCATGCTGCGGTCCGTGAACTCGCACTCGGCGCCTTCGACGGAGGCTACGGTCCTGCCAGCAAATGGCTTGAAACCGCCAAACTCGATCCTTCAGAAATGGTGGCCGTCGGCTCCGCGCTCGAGTTCCACCACACCTACAAGGAGACCGATCAATGGCTCGACTGGCTCGGCAAAAACATGCCTGCCGGCAAGGTGGGGGAACCGATCGGCAGGATCATGGGGAAATGGACCGAACTCGACTATCAGGACGCCGGAAGATGGCTCGCCGCCGTTCCCGAAGGACCCGTCAGAACTTTTTCCATCCAAGCCTATGCCGCCGCCGTTTCGAAATACGAGCCCGAAACCGCCGCCCAGTGGGCGATGATCTTACCCGCCGGGAAAGACCGTGATTCGACCCTGAGACAAGTCTATCAAAACTGGCCGAAGGATGCTGCCGCCGCTAGGGAGGTTTTTGCGAAGGAGCACGGAATCGAGTAGGCTCTGGACTGCGGACACCGGCTGCGTGCGGTCACAGGATTTCGAAAAAACCCAAAGATTTTTGTCCGGTTTTCCCGCGATCTTCCCATGATTGGGCAGACCATGGAAACGTCCGCCGCCTCCGACTCCGAACTGCTCGCCGCTTGGGTCGAGCACCGTCGGGAACCGGCGTTTCATGCTCTCGTCGCGCGCTACGCCACGCTTGTCCACATGGCGGCGAAACGGACCTGTGGCGATGACTCGCTCGCCGCGGATGCCTCGCAACTCGTTTTCATCCTGCTCGCCCAAAAAGCAAAATCTCTCATCACTCACCCGACGCTCGCCGGCTGGCTCCATGTCACCGCCGTCATGAAAACCCGGGATCTGATCGACAAGGCCCGGCGCGAATCCCGCAAACGCCAGCGTCTCAGCGCCGCCATGGAAACCAATTCGTCCGCCTCGTGCGGCGACACATGGAAGGAGATGCAACCGGTCCTCGATGACGCCCTTGCCGCCCTATCGGAAAAGGACCGTGAGGCGCTGCTGCTGCGTTTTTACCGATCCCTAACGATCCGCGAGATCGCCGCCACCCTGGGCATCGCCACCGATGCCGCGCAAAAGCGCATCGACCGCGCGACGGAGCGGCTGCGCGGAAAACTCGCCCGCCGGGGTGTTCAGGCGGGTGGTTCGCTCGGCGCGGCGATGGTCACCGGTTTCGCCGCCGACGCCCAAGCGGCCGGACCTGCGGTTTCCCTGCTCGTTTCCAAGGCCGTTGCGGCGGGCACGGCGAGCTGCGGCGTGGCTCCTTTTTCCATCATTTACGCAGCTTCCATGAAAACCACTTCCGCCATCGTTCCTTTCTTCCTCCTTGTGGCCGCAGGCGTCTGGATCGCCGGCCAGTTCCAATCTATCGCCACGCTGGAGCGGCAGAACCAGTCCTATCAGAAATCACTTGCCGTTTCCCGTATCACACCGGTTTCTGCGAAACGGGAGAGGGAAATGAAGACCGCTCTGGATGGCAGGCCGGTGGATTGGGAGGAAGTGGCCAGGCAGCTCGCCAGCGCCTCAAGTGGATACCTTGGGACGACTTTGCGACTGCAAGAGGGATTTCTCACCATGAGCCGTGAGGAGTTGATTAACGCGCTGGATGAGATCGAAACGTCCGATTTGTCGCGGCAAGCTCTGAAAATTCTACGAGACCGGCTTGGTAAGTTGCTGGCGGCAAAGGATCCTGAATACGGGGCGAAGCGCTTCATCGTTCAACTGTACGATGATGACAGTGGAGTGATGAGCGGCCTGTTGCTTTCTGCTGTTTGCACTTGGGTGGAACAGGATCAAAAGCGTGGACTGGAGTGGTTTGACGAGCAGACCGCCAAAGGAACCTTCGGTCGTAAGAACGCCAATGGCATCGAATCCTATCGCCTGCGATTTGAGAATCGCTTGTTCAACTTGCTGATTTCCAAAGATCCCGACATCGCAGGAAAGCGGCTCGCGGCTTTGCCGCCGGACCAGCGCATCAAGATGTTTCAAGAAGAACGAATCCGTTTGAAGCAAAGCGACCACGGTGCCTTCGTGAAAGTGATCCGCGGGCAACTGCCTGAGGCCGATTGCCTCAATGCCATCACTTGGCCGGTATCGGAGTTGGGAGAAGGCGGGACCGTCACCTATCAGGAGCTCGGGAAATATTTGGACGAAAATCAGGCCACGCCCGCAGAGCGCGACGCCTGCATCCTGGCGGTGGCGGGCAGATCTCGATTTATGAGAAAGTCCGGAAGGTTTTCCGATGTCACGGCGGAAGATATGGATGCCTGGCGGACTTGGGTCGGCGAGCGTTCGCCGGGCTTACAGGACGGCGCCACCGCCAAGGCGATGGAAGGTCTCTTACGTGTGATGTCATATCCAGCGATCGCGGAGCTTGCCCTCAACTATAAATCCGCAGGTGCGGGCGATGAGATACTGCTGCCGCTGTTTGGCTATCAGGCCAGAGACCACAAGGATCTGGCTCGCGAGATCGCCGGGAAACTGACCGATGTTCACAAGCGTGCGGAAATTTTGAAACAGTTGGGAGGTCAGCCATGAGAATTCCCATCGCCATCACGGCCCTTATCATTGTCTCTGCCGCAGGGCTTGGCTGGCACAACCGACAGGCACTTGCCTCGCTTCGTGCCGAGCATCGGAAGCTCACCGGACTGGCGACGGCGAGGGGAATTTTTTCCGACTCCGCTGGGAATGTCAGAATCACCAAACTTTCACGCAAGGACGGCACTGCGGAGGCCAAGCGAGTGGCGGTCGATTTCATCGCCTATTCCATGGAAATGAAATCATCCGGAAAAAACCCAAGCTCGCCCGACAAGGCAACCCGCCACCGCATGATAGAACAGATGGACGAGGTCATGTCACTCGATTCGGACCAGTTGAAAGTCGTCATTGAGGAAATCCGGACAGCCCCGGGCATCGACAAACCCGTGCGGCTCGACATGCTCAGCTTCTTGTTGGGGCAGCTGGTGAAGAATCATCCGCGAGACACGCTGCAATTACTCACCCCGGAAATGCTGAAACTTCTGGGTCACTCCAATGGCTTGGTGGAGAATCATATTTCTGCAGCCATCGGCGGGTGGGCGCGGGAGGATCCGGCAGCGGCACTCGCGTGGTATCGCGAAAACCACAGAACGCTCTCCGCAGATGCCGCCGATTCAGCCCGGTCCGCTCTGATTTCGGGAACCGCCGCCACCGATCTCCGGCTCGCTCTCCAGCTCACCGGAGAATTTGGAAAAGACCCGGCGGCCACCGTGCCATCGCTCATCGGTCGTGACGGACAGACGCCTCTCGAAAAGCGGGCGTCGCTCGGTGCTTTACGCGAGTGGCTGACGACGGTTGCGGACGACGGGCTGCGGAATCAGGTGATGTACGATAGCCTCTGCCGGCTCGTTTTAGGAAGCGGCGATGGCTCTGCAGGTTTCGATTCCGTTACCCGGTGGGTTGTCGATGCGGAGTTGACCGAGGCGGAGATGGCGATTTTCACACGCCGGGATCTGTTGGATTTCAGCTACTATGTGAATCCCGAGGAGACGGGCAAATGGATCGAGTGGTTGGCGGAAAACTTCCCGGAGAACCTGGTTTCCGACCAGATTCTGAACATCTGCGGAAGATGGAAGACTGTGTCTGCTGACAAGTGGTTCGCTAACACCGCAGCCGGTCCTGTCAAGACGAAGGCCATCCTCGCTTGGGCTGAAACCAGATCCCGTTATGAACCTGAATTAGCCGCGCAATGGGCGATGACCTTGCCCATTGGCGAGGATCGCGAGAAAGCATTGGGAAAAATCTATCAAAATTTACCCGCGGAAGATCCGGAGCGGAAAGAAGCCTTCGCGAAGGAGCATGGGATCGAGTGAGGAGAATGTGTCGCGGCTGTTTCGACCGGGACGACTTTGCTCAGACACTGCAGATCTCCACGCCTTGGCGCAGGCTGGCGAGCGGATCTTTGCTCAACGGGATGAACTCCTGCCCGACATGGCCGGTGTATCCGGTGTCCGCGATGGCGCGCATGATGGCCGGATAGAAAAGCTCCTGGGTGTCGTCGATCTCGTTGCGGCCGGGGCAGCCGCCGGTGTGGTAGTGGGTGAACCAGCGGTGGTTTTCACGGATCGTGCGGATGACGTCACCTTCCATGATCTGCATGTGATAGATGTCGTAGAGCAGGCCGAAATTCCTGCTGCCGAGGGTTTCGCAGAGTTTCACGCCCCAGGCGCTGCGGTCGCACTGATAGTCGGGGTGGTCGACCTTGCTGTTGAGCAGCTCCATCACGAGGGTGAGGCCGAGTTCCTCCGCGAGCGGCAGCAGGCGGCGGAGCCCGGTGGCACAGTTTTGCAGGCCTTCATCGTCGGAGAGTCCTTCGCGGTTGCCGGAGAAGCAGATGACGTTTTTCACCCCGGCGGCTGCGGAGGCGCGGAGGTGGGGTTCGTAAATTTCGACCAACTTATCGTGGTGCTCGATGCGGTTGAAGGCTTTCTCGATGAGACCGACTTCGATGCCATCGGGCGTTTTTCCGACGGGGAAGCTCATCATCGCGCAGGTGAGGCCGTGCGTTTTCAAGAGCGGCATGTCCTCGGGCATGACGAGCTCGATGGAGGAAATGCCGATGTCTTTCGCGGCGAGGCAGAGATCTTGCAATGGGGTGTTGGAATAACACCAGCGGCAGACGGAGTGGTTGATCCGGGACATGATTGGGGAAAGGGAGCAGGTGGCGGAAATGCCCGGATCGCTCTCAGTAGGCACTGAGGCGCTCACGCAGATCGGCGGTCCAGAGGGCGGCGACGATCTCCTCCTGCGCGGCTTCCATGGTGGAGCGTTCTTCGGGATCGGCGTCTTCGTGGCCCGCCAGGTGGAGGAGGCCGTGGACGAAATAACGGAGGATTTCCCGCGCCAGCGGTTCGTCGTATTCGGCGGCCTGGCGCTCGGCGACTTCGGCGCCGATGACGATTTCTCCATGGTGGAAGGTGATCACATCGGTCGGCCCTTCAATGTCCATGAAGTCGCGGTGGACCTGGTCGCTGGTGGCGTCGTCCACGAGGGCGACTTCCAGAGTGGCGAGGTGGGAAAGCGGCGAGTCGTCCTCGGCGGCGTTTTCCAAGGCGAGGCGCGCGGCCTCGTGGGCCACGCTTTCGAGGGCGGTGAGCCAGCTTTCCGGGATTTCCGTGGCTTGCTGATTGTTGCCGATGATGACTTCGAGAGACATGGAGGATCGGTTTATAAAGCGGGGAAATCAGGCGCGCTTCGGCATCGGAATGACGCGGCCGCCTTGCGTGGCGTCGTTTGCGAGCCGTTTGGTGGCGGTTGAGGAGGCGTCGTCCTTCGGATAGTCGATCCGGCTGTGGAGCATGCTGCGCAGGGTGCTGGAGAAACTGTCTTTCACCAGGGCGAGTTCGCGCAGGGTGAGCGGGCAATCGTCGAGCTGGCCGTCGTTGATCTTCGCCCGGACGATGTCCTCGACGAGGGTCCGGATCTTGGCCGGGGTGGGTTTTTGGAGCGAGCGGGAGGCGCTTTCCACGCTGTCGGCCAGGGAAATGACGCCGCTTTCACGGGTGCTGGGGCGGGGACCGGGGTAGCGGAAATTCTTCTCTTCGACGATCGGCAGGTCTTCGGGATTTTCCAAACGCCGGTCGACTTTTTCCATGTCGGCCTTCTTCTGTTCCTGCGCCCGGCGGTAGAAATAGTAGACGAGGGAATCTCCATGATGTTCCTGAATCACGTCGATGATCCGGGGGTTGAGCTTGTTTTTCACGGCCAGATCGATGCCGTCCTTCACGTGGGCGATGATGATCAGCGAACTCATCGTGGGCGTGAGAGTGTTGTGGGGATTCTCCGCGCCGTCGTGCTGGTTTTCGATGAAATAGCCGGGCTTCTTGAGTTTTCCCACGTCGTGGAAATAGGAGCAGACGCGGCACATCGGAGCATTGGCACCGATTTTTTCCGCGGCGGCTTCCGAGAGTGCGGCGACCACGAGGCTGTGGTGGAAGGTGCCGGGCGCTTCGAGCTGCATCTGGCGGAGAAGCTTGTGATTCAGGTCGCTGAGTTCCAGCCAGCTGATGTCCGTGGTGAGGTGGAAGGTCCCTTCGAAAAGCGGCAGCAGTCCGCTGATCAGGAGCGCAGTGACCACCGCCGTGCCGAATGCGGCGGCGCTGCCGCTGCCGAGAAGCTGCAGGTGATCCATCGACTGAGGGCCGAACACCGAAGCGATGTCCAGGCGTCCGAGGATCAGGCCGATCACCAGCGTCACCGCGCCGATGTAGATCCCGGCCTGGAGGAGCTGGAGGCGTTTCCGCACCTGATAGGCGAGCAGCACGCTCGTCATTCCGGAAACGAGGCTGAGAATCATGTAGCCCAGCACGTCGGCCTTCGGCACCAGCAGACAGCCGATCAAGGTGACATAGACGGCGGAAAACGACGCCACCGCCCGGCCGAGCAGCACGCCATGCAGCATGGGCGCCAAGGCGAAGGGAACGGCGAAAAAACGGAACACTTCCGGGATCGTCCCGGTGTCCACCAGTCCCATCACCGCCCGGACCATCAGCAGATGCCCGATGAGACCGCCGAGCACCAGCACCACCCGGCTGTTCCGTCGGCAGGATCCCTGGAGATTGATCTGAAACATCACGATCGCCGTGATCGCAATGACGAAGGAATACCGCGCGCCTTTCAGAGGATCATCGGCGAAGGCGGTCCCTTCCGCCGACTTGAGGACGAGCACCGCGGTGCTCACCGCGAAGGTGGCGTAGAGCGCGAGCTTCACCCAGAAGCTGTCTTCCAGCGCCTGGACGACCGGATTCTCGCTATGCACGCGACGTTTTTTTCCCGACGAGAGTCCCTGTCGGGCCAACCGCCAGCGTTTGATGGCATCCAAAAATCCCACGGCGGTGTAAAAATCGGTTCATCGGGCAGAATCTCCATGGTGGAGCGTCTTGCCGGGCCGCGAAGCTACGCCGGGATGGCCGCCTTGGCAATCCGCAAATCGGGGGGTACCGGAGCGGGAAAATTCAGGCTGACTTTACTGTTTCCGACCCGCGCCGCCCTCGTTAGGTTCGGCGGGTGACGATGAATTCCGGAGGAATGCTGGTGGCCGCGCCCGAGCGGTGGGATGAGGCGTGCTTCGCCGTGCCGGCGGTGCGGGCGATGGCGGCATCCGGACTGGAGACGGGCGTTCTCTGCCCGGAATCACAGCGCGACTTCTGGAAAACCGTCGAAGGCGTGGCGGTGGTGGACTTCCCGGTGAAAACGAAGGCGAAGCTCGTCGCCCGCGAGCTTTCAGGAAACTGGCAGGCGTCGCTTGCTTGGGAAACCGGTTTCGCGGCCGATGCCTTCCAGATCGCGGCCATCCCGCGGCGGCTCGGCCCGGGTGAGCGGAAATTGAACAAACAACTCACCCATCCGCTGGGATTCGCCACCGGACCGCAGGAGCACCGCGTCCGCCACTACCTCGCGGCCGTCGAGGAACTGGGCATCCAAACCGCGAAGCCGGAGTTTTTCGCCCCGGCGGAAATGGGGATCGAGCCGGCTTCCGAGGCAGTCCTGCTGTGTCCCGGCTCGGATTTCGGCCCCAGTCACGAATGGCCCATCGACCGCTGGGTGGAAATCGCCAAATCCCTCATCGCCGGCGGCCGGCGCATCACCGTCACCAGTGTCGACGGCGGCCGCGGATTGGGGAAAACCCTCGCTGACCATCTCGGCCACAGCGCCGAATTTTTTCACGCCGCCCCGCTCGCCGGAGCCCTGCCGCTGCTGGCGGTGCACCGCCTCGTCATCGCGGCCGATGGGTCGCTGCCCCACCTCGCCGCCCACGCCGGAGCCACCTGCATCACCCTCTTCGGCCCGAACGACCCCGCATGGAAGCGCCCGCTCGGCCGCCGTCATGCGGTGGTCCGCCGCCATGTCGAGTGCGCCCCCTGCCTCCTGCCCAAGTGCCCGCTCGACCTGCGCTGCCAGAAGGAACTGGACACCGACCGTGTCTGGCAGGCGGTCTTGGAAAAGCTGGCCTAGCCTTCCCGCAGAGGGCGTTCCTCCCGCTCGGGATGCACTCTTCCATCCTGTACAGGGCATTCCGGCCGGCCAGGATGCCCTTTTCAGACCTGTATGGGGCATTTCTCCCGACAGGAATGCCCCATACAGGTCCGCAGACCCCCTCCCGCCCGGCCGGAATGCCCCTTACCGGTCTGAAATGGGCGAAAATCCGCGAAAATCTCAGTTTTCCCGCTGCTCCGGCAGCAACAGCGCGAAAACCGCCGCCGGGATGAACAACCACGACGCCATCAGCAGCACCCCGGCGAAGTCGCCCTGCACCTTGTTGAAAATCCCGAAAAACACCACCCCCGCCGCCGACAGGATGCGGCCGATGTTGTAGCAGAATCCCGCCCCCGTGCTCCGCAGCAGCACCGGGAACAACGGCGGCAGACACATCGTGAACAGCCCGAAACAGCCCTGCATCAGGCCGATCACCGCGAACAGCGCGTAGGTCGCCTGCAGGCTGTGCACGCTGGAAAACGTGAACCACATCACCACGAAATAGCCGCCCAGCATCAGCGCGATCGCCCGGCCGTAGCCCATCAGTTTCGCCAGCCCTCCCGCCACGAAGTTGCCGATCAGCGAGCCCACCATGATCCACAGCAGCGCCATCACCGTCGCGCCATCCTTCGCCGCCTTGGTGCCGCCCACCTCCGCCAGGCTGCGGATGTAGCTCTGCTGCCAGAACATGAAGGTCCAATGCGCCGTGAGGGACACCGCGCAGATCAGCATCACCCGCCACGTGATGCTCCGCACCTCCGGGCCGAACAGCTCGCGGATCCGCGGCGCGGGCTGGCCTTTCCTCGCTTCCGTCCATTCCTCCGTCTCCGGCACCGCCCGGCGGATCCACAGCGTGATGAATGCCGGCAGCACCCCCACCAGGAAAATCCACTGCGGCGGATGACCCTTGAGCAGCGCTCCCGCCAGACAAGCTAACAAAATCCCGCAATTCACCGCGCTTTGCAGCGTCGCCGCGATCCAGGGCCGCCACTTCTTCGGCCACGTTTCCGAGAGCAGCGAGGCGCCCACCGCCCACTCGCCGCCGATCCCCAGCGCCGCGAGAAACCGGAACACCAGCAGATGCCACCACTCCTGGGAGAAATACGACAGGCCGGTGAAAAGCGCGTAGGTCAGGATCGTCAGCACCAGCGCCCGGCTGCGCCCGATCAGATCCGCCACCCGGCCGAAGAATCCGCCGCCCAGCGCCCAGCCGATGAGGAACGCCGCTTGGATGATCGACGCCTTTTTCCCCACCTCCGGGTCGGATTCACCCGTCATCAGCAGCTGCGCCACGAACGCCGTGGCCACCAGCGTGTAGAGGTGCATGTCCAGCCCGTCGAAGAGCCACCCCAGCCAGGCTGCCAGGCCGGAGCGCCGCTGCTGGGGGGACAGATCACGCAGGTGGCGGATCTCTTTGGAGGAAAGCGTGTTCGGCGCGTGACTCATGGGAGCCGGATTTAATCAGGCAGAGAATCGCCCCTGACGAGTCAATTCATCCGGCACCCCGCGCTACTTCAACTGGTCCAGCGCCTGATTCAGCGCCGCGATGCACTCCTCGCGCGCCTTGGCGGAGGCCACGCCGCGGGTCCGGTGGAACCATGCGAAACCCTGTGGCTTGAAAGTCTCGTTCGTGCGCGCGGCCTGGGCCTGGACCTGGCCTAGCAGACTGCGGAACTTTTTCTTCAGATCCGAATCGCTGAGGGAGGTCTTGCGGGAGGCAAGCTCCGTGTTCATGGAGATAAGCGATTTCACCAGCGCGTTGTCCTGGTTTTCCTGGATGATCTGCATGGCGGTGGTGTCACCGTCGCCCCGGGTGTCCAGCCGCATGCCGGATTCCAGCGGCTTGAGCTGGACCATGGCATAGCAGAGCTTGGTGAAGGCGTCGAACTCGGCGGCGGATTTCCCTTCCGCGAGGAACGTGCCGATCTTCATCACCTTCCACTTCCACTCCTTGTTCAGCCGGCAGGCGAAGCGGCGGACCTCGCCCTGCCGCGTGCCTTCAGACCACAGATCCTTGCGCCCGCTGGTGAGATGGGTGACGAGCCCCACGGCTTTCCCGGAGGATTGCTCGATGACCGGGCCGCCGCTGTTGCCCTGGATGATGCCGGCATCGACCTCCAGCGAGTCGCCGCTGGTGCCGAGGATCCTGCCTTGCTCCACGGAGACCACGCCGTTTCCGCCGCCGTTGCCGAGCGCGGCGATGCGGGTGTTGAGATGCAGGAGTGAGGTCTCCGGATAGATTTCCAGCGAGTCCTTCACCTCTTCCAGGATTTCCAGCCTCACCAGATCCGCGCCCTCGGCGGCTTCCAGATCGCCGAATTTCTTGAAACCGGTGCCGCTGGCATTGCGGATCGTGAGCTTGCTGTTGCCGGAGAAAACGTGCGCCGCGGTGTAGACATATTTTTTCCCGTCGGCGGAGACGATGAAGCCGGTGCCGACGGATTGGTCGCCCTCGATGATGAGCACGGCATTCGACAACCGCGGGTTGACCTTGCCATCCGCGCCGAAGAGACCGTTTGCGGAAGTAGCGCCGGGCGCGGGGAGCTCTCCGCTCAGCCTGGCCTTCTCGCGTTCCAGCTCGGCCATCTTCCGCTCGAGCTCCTTGATCCGTTCCTTGTCCGCATCGTCCGCCCGGCAAAGCGGGAAACAGAGCAAAAGCGCGAGGGCGGGAAGGAGCAGGTCTCGTTTCATGAGCAGATGGGTGCCATCACCTGCTTCCAGATAAAAGGGGCCGGAGGGATTCCGCAACTATCCTTTCCAGAGCATCCGCACGCCGAACAGCACGAGCACGCAGCCGAAGATGCGGGTCAGCGTGTGATTGCTCAGCGAGCGCATCAGGTCGCTGCCGAACCACGCCGCGAGTGCGGAGGCCAGGCCGACGGCGGCGACGATCTTCCAGTCGATGAGGCCGACGACCCGCGAATTGTTCGCCGTGGCGGCGAGCGCGGTGACGATGATGACCGCCATGGAGGTGGCCACCGCCTGCTTGTGCTCGGTGCCTAACAAGGTGGTGAAGGCGGGCACCATGACGAGCCCGCCGCCCACGCCGCAGAGCGCGCCGAGCAGCCCGGCGACCAGGCCGATGAGGATGGCGGGAAGGAGGAATTTCATCGGCGGCGGGCGGGAGCCTTTCTCGCGGAGGCGATTTCCACGATGAGACGGTGGAGGACGAGGCGGTGGTCGAGACCGGTGGTGACGAGGGCCTGGTCCGCTTTCAGCGTGGCTTCGAGGACGTGCTGGAGGCCGGCGAGCTCGAAGTTTTTCGCGTTGTCGG
>JAZKCQ010000043.1:0-26798 GCA_040388015.1 Verrucomicrobiota bacterium
CGACGTTTTCCATGACCTTGACCGGGTCCTTGAAAACGTTGTGGTTGATCCGCTGATGGATGTAACGGACACGACAGCCGGCCTGGTTGTACCAGGCGCAGTAGGTGTCGTTGATGTGCCCCGAGCCGAACGGCTGTGCTCCGACGAAGTCGGCCCGCATTTCGAAAAGGAGCGAGATCGCGCGCAGGTCATGCATGGACCGCGGCTTGGGAAAGGTCCGCAGGATACTCGCCTGCCGTGATCAACCCGCGGATGGAGGCCACGACGTGCGGCTTGTCATCCGGGTAGGTGACGCCGAACCAGTGGCTGGTCGTGTCGAGCACCGAGCAATCCGCATTGCCGGCGCGGATCAGCGCGTCCACCACGGTCGGGATGTAGCACTCGGACTTTTCCATGTGCCCGAACTCGCGGATGAAATGGGCGAACTCGTTTTCCAGTTGTTCCATGAAGCAGCCGGTGAAGGCCCAGAAATTCATCGAAACCGGCGACTTCTCGCAAACCTCGCGGCGGCTGCCGTCGAGGGAGTTTCCACGGACCACGCCGTCCGCATCGCGCTCGATCTTCACATACTCCTCGACGCTGTGGAGGAGGCCGGCCTCGTCGCGGGTGCAGATGCCGCGGTTCACGTCGCCGTGGTCCGAAAGCGTGTTGATGAGCGGATAACCCACCATGGCGTAGTGCGCCTTCTCGCATTCCGAATTGGCGTTCGCCAGAAATTCCGCGGCACGGACATAGGCGTCGCGACCATAGAAATCATCCGCATTGATCACCGCGAAGGATTCCTTCACCAGGTGGCGCGCCGCGCGGACGGCGTGGGCGGTGCCCCACGGCTTCACCCGGCCTTCGGGGATTTCGAAGCCTTCCGGCAGGTCGTCGAGTTTCTGAAACGCGTAATCCACACGGATCGTGTCGGCGAATCGACCGCCGACTCCTTGTTTGAAAGCTTCTGCGAAATCCTCGCGGATGATGAACACGACCCGTCCGAAACCGGCGCGGATCGCATCATAGACCGAGTAATCGAGCACGGTTTCACCATTCGGGCCCATCGGGTCCATTTGCTTGAGGCCGCCGTATCGGCTGCCCATTCCGGCTGCGAGAACAAGGAGTGTCGGTTTCATGGGGAGGCAAGGAAGGACCACGGATCTCGAACGACCGGGTGCGGCCCTCAAATGCCAATTGCTGGCGTTGCTGGCAACCCCCATATTAGGGGGTGCCGGAAATGTGACGGGCTTCTTACCGCTTGAGATCAGGAATTGGATGTGAGAAACAATGAAAGTCATTTTCAACCCATGAAAATCCATCCGGATGCCCAGGTCGCGCGCCTTGAAGACCTCCCGAACGTCGGCAAAAGCATCGCCAGCGACCTGCGCTCGCTCGGGATCCGCACGGCGGAGGAGTTCGCGAGATTCACCCCGCTCGAAGTCTATGACCGGCTCAACCCGGTCATGGGAAAACGCCACGATCCCTGTGTGCTCCACACCTTCCTCTCCGTGGAGCATTTCCTGAAGTCCGGAGAGCGAGTCCCGTGGTGGAAATTCACCGCGGAGGGCAGACGGCTGCTGCGTGAAAATCCGTGATTTTCCGGAAGGTTGAGGAAAACTACTCAGTTATGTAGCTAGCCGCTATGCGCCGTAAACCTAGGCTCTCAGGCGGCCCGGATGATGAATCACCGTTTTGAAAAATCCCATCACGCTTCAGTTCTTTCTGCCGCGTTTCCAGCATCATCGATCCTCAGGTGGCAACCGCTCCAAGCGGTCCATTGAACGAATCTCCGGGCATGGATGGCATCCGTCCGAGCCGCTGGGATTCCAGCAATACTTGTCCGCCCACCCGAATCTCCCGACGTCTTCCGACATTCCGATCCTCCACAGACCACGCCACTCCAGGAAATGACCATTCGCTCCATTCTCGCATTTTGCATTCTCGGCATCGCTCCGTTGTCCGCCAAGGAAGCTCCTCTCAAGGCCTTGCTGGTTTGCGGGGGATGCTGCCATGACTACGTGAAACAATCGGTCATCCTCCGGGACGGCATCCAGTCCAAGGCGAACATTCAGGTGGATGTGGTGCTCAGCGATGACTCCGGCACCAAGCCGTGGTTCCCGATGTATGAGAACAAGGATTGGGCCAAGGGCTATGATGTCGTCATCCACGACGAGTGCGCGGCGGATGTGAAGGACATGACCTATGTCCGGAACATCGTGAACGCCCACAAGAACGGCCTGCCTGGAGTGAACCTTCATTGCGCCATGCACAGCTACCGCACGGGCACGGACCTGTGGTTCGATTACCTCGGGATCCAGTCGAGCGGGCATGGGCCGCAGAAGCCGATCGCCGTCGATTTCACCGATGACAGCCATCCCGTCACCAAGGGCATGGCAAACTGGACCACCAACAACGAGGAACTGTACAACAACATCAAGGTTTTCCCGTCGGCCAAGCCTCTCGCCCTGGGAAACCAGGATTCCGGAAACGGCAAGACCGACACGTCGGTTGTCGTGTGGACGAATGATTTCCACGGCACGCGTGTTTTCAACACGACCCTCGGCCACAACAACGAAACCGTGGGAGACGACCGCTATCTGGACCTGGTGGTCAAGGGCGCGCTCTGGAGCTGCAACAAGCTGACGGCCGCCTATCTGACGCCTTATTCCGGTCCGGCGGGAAGTTTCGAGAAGGTTTCCAAGAAATCCGCAACGTCCGGCGGGACGGCTCCGGCCAATGCAACGCCCGTCTTGGTGACGGCTTCCAGCACCCAGGCGGACAATGAGGCATGGCATGTGGCCGATGGTTCCGCCGACACCCGCTGGTGTGCCGACGGAGATTCGTTTCCCCAGTGGTGCCAGCTGGAGTTTGAGAAGGAGACAACGCTCACCGGCCTGAAAATCACCTGGGAAAACAACAACGCCTGCCGCTATCAGATCGAAGGCTCTCGGGATGGCAAGCAGTGGGTGATGCTGGCAAACGGAAGTGACAACACCGCGGCGGGGGATACGGAAGTGACGTTCCCCAGGGCGGCATTGAAGCGGATCAAGATCAGCTGCCTCGGCATCGACCAAGGAGGCTGGGCGAGCATCCGCGAAATTTCCGCGACCGGAGCGGGCATCGGCCCTCTGTCTGCGAAGGTGACCAAAGACGTGAAGAACAAGCCGGCCGGCGGCCCATCGTCCGTCTCCAAGACCAGTGCCGAACAGGAGAAGGAAATTCTGAAGGACGTCACCGTGGCGGACGGATTCGACGTCAGTGTCTTCGCCACCTCCGCTTCCGCGAACTATCCGGTCTATGTCTCCGCCGCGCCTAACGGGGATTTGTATGTGTCTTCGGACGGGAACGGATCGCTGGGCGTGGACGGGAACCGCGGCAGGATTCTCCGGCTGCGTGATACGGATAACGACGGCCGGGCGGATCAGGTGACGGAGTTCGTGAAAAACATCGACGCCCCCCGCGGCATCGTCTGGGACCACGACCGGCTTTACGTGATCCATCCGCCGGACGTGAGCTGTTATATCGACAAGAACGGCGACGGCGAGTCTGACGAGGAAAAGACGCTCATCACGGGAATCGCCTTCGGATACAAGGACCGGCCTGCGGATCACACGACGAACGGACTCAGCCTGGGCATCGACGGCTGGCTCTACATTTCCGGCGGAGACTTCGGTTTCAAGGACGCGGTCGGCACCGATGGCAGGCACCTTCAACACCGTGCCGGTGGGGTGATCCGATTCCGTCCGGATGGATCGGGGTTGGAAATCTTCAGCACCGGAACGCGCAACATTCTGGGCACGCCGATCAGCCCGCTGCTCGATCTGTTCGCGCGCGACAACACGAACGACGGCGGAGGCTGGAACGTGCGTTTCCACCATTTCACCGGTCTCGAAGACCACGGTTACCCGCGGATGTACATGAACTTCGAGGATGAGATCGTCAGGCCGCTCGCGGACTATGGCGGCGGTTCCGGCTGCGGTTCCGTTTATCTATCGGAACCCGGATTCCCCACTCGCTGGAACAACGCCCCGCTGACCTGCGACTGGGGGACCAACGCCCTCTGGCGCCACACCGTCGAGCCCTCCGGCGCGACCTTCAAGGAAACAGCCAAACCGGAACAGCTCATCAAGATGACCCGGCCGACCGATGCGGATGTGGACGGCATGAGCCGGCTCTATCAGGCGAGTTGGAAGGGCGCCACCTTCAAGTGGGAAGGACCGGATGTCGGCTACATCGTCCGCATTTCGCCCAAGGGCTACAAACCCGAGCCGCTGCCGAATTTCAACAAGCTCGGCGATGTGGATCTGATCCGCCTGCTGGATTCGCCCAGCCAGGTCCGCACGCTGGAGGCCCAGCGCGCGCTGCTCCGCCGCCCGGGAACGGCGGCGATGAGGGACGGTCTGGTCGCCATGGCGAAAGATCCCGCAAGGCCGCTGCCTGCACGCGTTGCCGCGCTTTACGCGCTGACGCAGCGTGCCGTCAAAGCCGAAACCGCCACGGCGGTCATCAGCTCGGTGGCGCCGCTCGCTGCCGATCCGCAGCTGCAGCGATTCGTCCTGCGGGCCTTGGGGGATGCAGGGCTCAGCCGCATTTCCGAAGGCAGGCCGTTCGCGCCTGCCGCCATCTATGCCGCCGGCCTGAAAAGCGCCGATCCCCGGACCCGGCTCGAAGCGATCATCGGGGCCGCGCGTCAGAACATGGTGGCTGTCGCGCCGGACATCGCCGGATTGTTAGGTGACGGGGATCCCGTCATCGCCCACACGGCGTTCCAGGCTCTGGCCAAACTGAAGGCGTCCGACGCCTGTTTCGCCGTCATCGACAAGCCGGCCTCTCCTCCGGAGCAGAAAACCGGAGCGTTCCGCGCGCTGATGCGGATGCACGACCCGGCCGTGGTGCAGGGATTGATTTCCCGTCTCGCCACCGCGCCCGCCGCATCCCGGTTGGGAATTCTCGGAGCGCTGGCCCGGCTGAATTTCGAGGAAGGCGAGTGGAAGGGGGATTCCTGGGGAACTCGTCCGGACACCCGCGGTCCCTACTATCAGCCGGAGAACTGGAGCGAGACGCCGAAGATCACGGCCGCGCTGAAGTCCGCGCTGGACAAGGCTTCTCCTGTCGAAGCATCCGGCCTGATGCGCGAACTGCGGCGCAACC
Organism: Verrucomicrobiota bacterium; assembly: GCA_040388015.1. Lineage (GTDB taxonomy): Bacteria > Verrucomicrobiota > Verrucomicrobiia > Verrucomicrobiales > Akkermansiaceae > Luteolibacter. Next base: position 5,134 of record JAZKCQ010000043.1, read on the forward strand.
GCATCGAATTCAACGACAAGCCGGACCGCATGTTCGAGCTGGTGAAAAAGGACCCATCGGCCCTGCCCGGATTGATCAGCGAGCTAGCCGCGACGGAAACCGTCAATCCCGACACACTCTCGTTTTTGCTAACCGCCGCTCGCGGCGACTGGCCTGCGGAGACGCTCTCGCAAGCCGTCATGGTTCTGGCCAGGATGGATTCCAAGGACGGCTGCAGCGCTTCTCTGGATGCGTTGCTCCGGCTTTCGGGGCTCAAGGACGGCGGGAAATTTTACGAATCCGCGAGGAAGGCGTTTCTCATGTCGCCCAAGCTGGAGAATCACCATCAGATGTTGGAAGACCTCGCGGCCAAGCTCGACGGACCGCTCTCGGTGTGGGCGGACGCCGCGCTGCTGAGTCTCGGCGAGCGCAAGGAAGGCAGCCCCGAAGCTCGCGAGCTCTCGAAAAAAGCCACCGATCACGGATGGGAGGATCCGAAACGCCGCGTGCAGCTCCTCAAGGCGATCCAGATCATCGGTTTCCACAACTACGACGACAAGGTCCGCGCCGCGATGGAGGATGGTGAGGCGGCCGTCTCCGCCGCCGCCCGCGACACCGCGGCGAGCTTGAAGCTTGAAAAGAAGGTGGAGGACAAGACTCCCTTGGTCGGCTCGATGAAGCCGGAAGAGGTGGTGGCGGAGGTGATGAAAACGAAAGGTGACATCGCCACCGGCCAGCAGATGTTCGCCCGGTGCACCGCCTGCCATGCCGTGAGCGCGGACGAGCCGCAGAAGGGACCCTACCTGGGAAACATCGCACAGACCTACAGCCGGGAGGAACTTGCCTCCAACATCCTCGATCCGGGCAAGACCATCGCGCAGGGATTCGCCACCGAGATTTTCACGCTGAAGGATGGCACGGTTCAGATGGGATTTGTGACCGAGGAAAGCGCCGGACAGGTGAAGGTCCGCAACATCGCCGCGCAGGAATTCACCTGGCAGGCATCGGACATCGTGAAGCGTGAGAAGCAGCCGAACTCCCTGATGCCGCCCGGTCTTGCCAATGACATGACCCTCCGCGGCTTCGCCAGTCTGCTGGACTACCTGGAGTCTCTATCCAAGAAGTGACCCGATCCTGGCCGGTGCTTGCCGGGTTAGGAAATGCTACCCATTTGGATAATTCCTACCCACTTGGAGAGCTAGGCAGACCCTTGGCTCCGGCAGAGTATCAGCGTGGTTTGAATCCGCCCCAAACGATTCTTCACCCGCAGAAAAACCCTCTCATACCCCATATTTTATCTTCATGAAACCCACTCGTTCGAATCCGCTGTTCTCCCGTTTTTCCCACGCCGGCCTCACCTCGCTCATCGTTCTATCCGGAGCCGCTCCCGCTGCGGAGGTGATCAAGGATAATAACGCGGATACCCTGAATCTCACCTCCAGTTGGGTGGGGGGTGTGGTTCCAACGGCTTCGGACGTCGCCGTTTGGAACAGCACGGTCACCACGGCCGGCAATCCACTTCTCGGCGCGGACAGCGTCTGGCTAGGCCTCAAGGTTGCCAATCCGGGAGGCCTGGTCACCATCGGAGCCGGGCTGAACAGCCTTTCACTCTCGACCTCGGGCATCGACATGTCCGCCGCCACGCAGAACGTCGTGCTCGCGCCCTCCTTGCTGAACCTCACTTCCAACCAGAGTTGGAACGTGGCCACCGGGCGCAACCTGCGACTCGCCAAATCCGCCGCCGGGGCCGCCAATTCGGATGTCGATGGCTCGGCAACCATCACGGTCAGCGGCGGCGGCGTCGTCGACGCCAACCAAGGCACCGCGGGCGGCGCGGGTTTCGCGGGTTTCAGCGGCAAGTGGATCGTGGAAAGCGGAACGACCCTGCGGGGTTCCGGAGCCACCGCCCTCGCTTGGGGCACCAGCACCGCAGCCGACACCATCACCTTGAAGGGCGGCACGCTCGCGGTCGGCGGCATCACCGGAACCGAAGGTGACTACGTCTGGGGACAGCCGATCACCCTCGGCGCTTCCACCACTTCCAAACTGAGCGCCCAGAATGCCGGTGCCGCGGCGCGCACCCTCACGCTGACGGGGGCGGTCACCGGAACCGGCAATCTCACCTTGGAAAAAACGCAATCCGCCGGCCACGTGTTCGTGCTCAACAATCTCGGCACCGCCGCGGGTGTGCGCACCAATGTGATGGGCACGGGCGATATCACCGTGACCGGAGTGACGCTGCAGCCAAGAGCGGGCGGAACCGGAAATGCCATCACGCACAACAACAACCTCAAACTGGTCGGCGGCACCCTGATCAGCGACGATTCCCTTCAGACCTATGCCGGTGCCATCACGCTCGAAGGGGCCAACACCATCCAGGCGCGCTGGGGCGACAAGCCCGTGACCCTCGGCGGAAACATCGTCGACGGCGGCGTTTCCGGCAGCGTGACTTTCAATAACAACACCATCAACGTCAGGGGTTCCAACACCTACACCGGTGGCACCACGATCACCGCCGGGACCGTGGTGGTGTCCAGCGGCCAGGGACTCGGTACGGGGCTTGTCACCCAGAATGGTGGCGCGCTCACCGTCAATCCGGCGACCGTGGGAGAGACCTCCGTCGTTTCGTCGCTCCGCACCCGCAACGACGTGCAGCTGGGGAACAACGTGCTTTTCAACATCACCTCCGGCACCTTGCTGCAGCGCCAGACCAACGGCTTCTGGATCAAGGCCTCGGGCACCGGCACCGTCGGCCGCCTGACATCGAGTTCGGGCACGCTCAACCTGTCCTCGGTGGACGAGACGTGGGTGACCACCACCGGCGCGCTCGGCACCGCCGACCACCAGATCCAGACTCCGATCGTCGACTTCAACGGCAGCACTCCGCTGGCGCTGACGAAAAGCGGCGTGAACCAGGTCCAGTTCACCACGGCCAACACCTACACCGGCGGCACCACCATCAATGCCGGATTGGTGCGCGCGAACAATGCCGCGGGCTATGGAACCGGCGCGGTCACCGTCGTCGCCGGCGGCCAGGCCCATCTGAACGCGGGAGGCGGGGTCTATCCGAACAATTTCACCATCGCCGGCACCGGGCCTAACGAAGCCACGGGGAACTTCGGCGCGCTCCGTTTCAATAACAACACCATCGCCGGCAGCGTCGCCATCGGAGCCGGAGGCGCCCGCATCGGCGGCACCGGAGCCAGCGGAACGCTCACCGGAGCACTGACCGGCAGCTCGGCCTTGGAAATCAACAGCGCCGCCGCCGGGGCCAACGGCGCGGTGATTCTCTCGGGAAATGCGGCGGGATACACCGGGACGGCCACCGTGACCCAGGGATCGCTGACGATCGGCGGGGCGTTCGGCGGCTCGGTGGTCAAGGCCTCCGGCACCACGCTCACCAACAACGGCACCATCGCCAGCGGCCACTCCCACACCACCGGCACGCTTCAGGGAACCGGCACCTTCAGCGGTGACCTTTCGCTCAACGGCACCACCGCGGCGGACATTGTGAATGTGGTCCCCGGAGCGCTGCATGTCACCGGGAATGTCAGTTTGTCCGGCACCACCACCGTCCGCGCGAGCGGCCTGGGTGGCACGGTCCCGGTCCTGACCTATGGCGGAACCCTCGCCGGAAATGCCTCCAACCTGGCGCTCGAAAACGCAGCCAGCTTCCGTCCGGGAACCCAGTTCAACACCGGCACCGCGGGAATCATCACTCTGGATGTCGTCGGCGTGCCGGTCACCTGGACCGCCGCGGTTGATCGAAACTGGGACGTCACCACCCAGAATTGGACCAATGATGGAAACCCCGACAAATACTTCCAGTCCGACATCGTCACCTTCGGCGACACCGGTGCCGGGACGGTCACCCTCGTCGGTGCCATCGCCCCGCGCTCCATCGCCATCAACAACTCGGCCGGAAACGACTACACCTTCACCGGCACTGCGGGCAACGCCATCAGCGGCACGACCGGCATCAGCAAGACCGGAGAGGGAGCCCTCACGCTGAACAGCGCCAACTCGTTCCTCGGAGCCGTCTCCCTCGGCGGTGGCGTCACCACGATTTCCGCCGTTCAGAGCTACACCGGCGGCACCACCATCGGCAACGGCGCCGTGCTGGATCTCACCGCCGGGGGCGGGGAGGCCGGTATCATCCGCGGAACGGTGAATGTGAATGGCGGCATCCTTCGCCTCTCCACCGCCGACGCCACCGGCTGGGGAACCGGCACCAACCGCATCAGCGTGATGAACCTCGGCAACGGCGGCACGCTTGAGATCAACAATGCCAGTGGCAATGAAACCTTTTCGAACGTCGCGATCACACTGACCGGCTCCAGCATCATCAAGGGTGACGGGGCGGCGGCTTACAACGGAAACATCGACCTTTACAACGGCGGCACCTCCATCACCACCCTGGGGTCGGCCACCACCTCGATCATCGAGTCCGGAGTGAATCTCGGCCTGCGCCAGCCCAGCACCACCATCACCACCGCCGCCGGGACGACCCTCTCCGGCATCGACCTGCAGATCAACGGAAGCATCAATAACTCCTCCGTGGGCTGGGCCAATCCGAATCTCGTCAAGGACGGGCCGGGAACGCTCTGCCTCAATAACACCACCACCGACATCGGAGGCACTGCCATCTATTCCGGCACCACCACCATCAATGCCGGCACTCTCATGATCGGCACCGGCGGTTCGGATGGCATCATCGGCACCGGTGCCATCATCGACAACGGAACCCTCATCTTCAACCGCTCGAATGATCTCGCTCTCGCCAATGCCATCACCGGCACCGGCGCGCTCGTCCAACAGGGCACCGGCACTCTGAATCTCCCCACCGGCGGCACCCGCTCGGGCGACACCGTCATCGCCGCCGGCCGGATCAACATCGGCACGGCGCCATTCACCGCATCGACCTTCCGCTTGAACGCCGGCGGCACCCTGGGCACCAGTGTCACGGGGACGAACAGCGCTGGCACGGTCGCAGGACTCTCCATCAACGGCGGCACCGCGGCATTCCGGGTGAATGCCGCCTCGTCGGACATGATCACCGTCACCGCGACCAACGGTTTCAGCGTGGACGCGCCGTCCTCCATCTCGCTGACGCCTTCGGGGAATCTGCAGGTGAACGACGTCATCCCGCTGATCGACTACAGCGGAAGCATCGGCGGGGTCGGTCCCTTCGGCAAGCTGTCCTTGGTCGCCTCCGGAAATCCGCACCTTTCATTCTCCCTGGTGAACAATACCACCGACACCCGCGTGGATGCCAAGGTCACCGCCGCCGACACGCTGGTTTGGAAGGGCAATGTCGACAACATCTGGGATGAGGCCGACATCACCTCTCCCGGAGTGGGCACCTCGAACTGGCAGACCTCCTCGAACAATTCCACCAGCAAGTTCTATGATTACGACAAGGTCAAATTCACCGACGCCGGATCCGCGCAACCGGTGGTCTATCTGACCGGCGAGATCATCCCCAACACCGTCGAGTTCGATGCCTCGATCAACTACACCCTGGAGGGCGAAGGCATCGCGGGGGTCGCCAGTCTCGTGAAAAACAACACCGGCACGGCGACCCTCACGAACTTCAACACCTACACCGGGCCCACCACGGTCAATGCCGGCACGCTTGAGATCGGCGACCTTGGCAACCTCGGCGCCACCGCCATCACCAACAACGCGACCTTCGCCTACAACCGGACCGACGCGGCCACCTTCACCGATTCCATTTCCGGGACCGGCCAACTGGTCAAGCGTGGCAGCGGTCAGACCACGATCAGCGGTGTGTCCACTTTCTCCGGCCCTGTGGTGGTGAAAGAAGGAACTCTGGTGGTCGGAAACATCACCGCGCTCGGCTCCAACGCGAGCGGCGTCACCGTCGAGAACAACGCGACCCTCAATACCAACGGCACCACCATCCCCGAGGGGGAGACGATCACTCTCGCCGGCACCGGAGTGCCGGAGGGCGATGGATTCGCCGTGACCAGCGGCGGTGGCGGCATCCTGTCCAATCTCGTCCTGACGGCGAATGCGACCATCGGAGACAACACCACCAACACCACGACCCTCGGTGTGGGATCCACACCGGTGACCCTCACGGGAGCCCACACGCTGACCAAGGCCGGGACCAGCCAGCTGTGGTACCGAGCTCCGGCCAACGGTGTGGGGAATTCACTCGCCGCACTGGTGGTGAATGGCGGCGTATTCGGCATCGAAAGCAATGACAACGGTCTCAGCGGCGTGCCGGTCACGGTCAACACCGGCGGGACTCTATCCGCCTGGGGGGATGCCGGTGGCACCATCGCCACCACCCAGAACAACCCGGTCACCCTGACCGGCGGCACCCTGGGTGCGGACTATGCCGGCGTGACATGGTCCGGTCCGGTCACCCTCGCTGCGGACAGCTTCTTGGGCGCGGAAACCTCCGGCCAGAACTTCACCATTTCCGGAGTCATCTCGCAAACCGGAGGCCCGCAAGGCCTGACCAAGAGAGAGGCCAGCACGGTCACTCTCACCGCGGTGAACACCTACACCGGCAATACCACGGTGAACACCGGCACGGTCGCTCTCGCCGACAATGCCGGACTCAGGTTCGTCATCGGTTCCAACGGGGTGAACAACAAGATCACCGGTGCGGGGACCGCCACCATTGATGGCGATTTCACCCTGGACCTGTCCGGGGCCGCTGTCGCCAACGGCAACAGCTGGACTCTGGTCGATACCACCGTCAAATCCTTCGGCGCGACCTTCAGCCTCGTCGGCTTCACGGAAAACGGCGACGTTCACACCCGAGTGGCCGGCTCCCAGACCTGGACCTTCATCGAATCCACCGGCGTGCTCTCGCTGGCGGTCTCGTCCGGCGGGTTCGATTCATGGATCGCGAACTATGCCGCCCTGCCGCTTGACCAGCGCGCCGCCGGTTCGGACTACGATGCGGACGGACTCAGCAACCTGCTGGAGTACACGCTCGGAGGCAGTCCGCTGGCTTCCGACGCGGCATCCATCACTCCGGTCGGAGGCCGCAGTGGTTCCAATTTCGTCGTCACCTTCAGGCGCAGCGACCTGTCCGAGGCGGATACCACCCAGGTGCTTCAGTATGGAGACGACCTCGCCGGATGGACGGACATCGCGATCGGAGCCTCGCCGGGCGCCGGCATGGTCTCTATCAGCGAGAATGTCCCGACCGCGGACCTGGACACCGTCACGGTGACCATCCCCACGGCGGGTTCTCCCAAATTCTTCGTGCATCTCAAGGTGACCAAGCCCTGACGCATTGAAATCCGCTCCCGATCCCCGCGCCACCGCTTGGTAATCCATGCGGCGGGCCGGGGCGGGGGACGGCGACCACGATGGGAAAACGAATGCTGACACGATATTCCGAACCTGCCGCCCGCGGAATCCGCCGGAGCGCCGCTGACGAGATTTTAGCTCGTATGCGATTCGCGCCGGATTAAAAATCGGGTTCACGTTCCCATGTACGGATTTTTCTCATGCTTTTCCTGTCGGGGCCGCTTTCTCGCAGGATGGATCCTGGCGGGATTGTTGCTTCCGATCATCGGTGCGGCTGCGCAGCAGCCTGAGGTGCTGACCTCCTTGGCGGCCTTGCGGGCGGCGGTGGCCAAGCAGGGCTCGGCGAGCCTGTCATTCGACCTCCAGGGCATGGTGTGCGATGCGAATGGACGCCTCTCGAATCTGGTGATCCAGGACGCGAGCGCCACCGTGCTGCTGGAACTGCCGGAGATCCCCGCGAACCTGCGGGCGGGCATGGTGGTCAAGGTGGAGGGCCGCGACTGTTGGGCCAACCGTGGCGTCGATTCCATCCGGCTGGGCACGGCGCCCTTGTTGGAGATCGACGGGATCCACGGACAGATGACCCAGAAGGCCACGGTGACGCTGAACCACGGGGATCAGCCGTTCCGGCTGGAATGGTTCAATGGCGACGGTGATTTTTTCCTGAACATGGAAGTGGAGGGGGAAAATCTGCCGCGAGCCAAGATCCCCGTCGAATGGTTCAGACGCAGCGAAGGCGGTGCCATGCTGCCGGGGCTGGACTACCGCAACTACACCGGAGACCGCTGGTATTCGCTTCCTCCGTTCCACACTCTCAAGCCGGTGAAAAGCGGTACGGCCGGCGGCTTGGAAATGAGCGCGATGATTCCTCGGAACAACAGCGCCGTGGTGTTCGACGGATTCATCCGGATGCCCAAGGCCGGCCGATATGATTTTTATCTAACCACGGATGACGGCGGCAGGGCCTATCTGGGCACTCCCAATGTGACCTGCCGGGTCACGTCCCCGGGCGGCACCTCCGCCATGGCGGTCCCCACCATGGAAGCACCGGCTCCCGGCAAGGAGCAGTTCTGGGGGACCGGGGAGGGAAGGGTCGTCTTCGCCGGCCGCAGCGGAGACCGGATGGAGCTGGAGTTGTCCGGCACCGTGGTTTCCACCCGTGTGACCCTGATCGATCCGCAGGGAGTCCGGCCGCAGGATTTTCTCGGGAAGACGGTCAGGGTGACGGGATTGAAATCCGCGGCCGGCATCCTCGTGCTGAAGGCGGAGTCGGTCGAAATCGCGCCGAACACGGAGCACTCCAAGGGCGTGATCACCACCGCGGACGAGATCCACCGCCTGCGGCCGGAGGAGGCTGCCAAGGAACTCCCGGTCAGGCTCGTCGGGGTGGTGACCATGGTCTCGCCTCAGAACATCGTGCTCCAGGACTCTTCCGGCGGCGTCTATGTGCGGTTCATCAGCACCCTCTCGGGCATCCTCCCGAAGCCCAAGGAAATCTGGGAGGTCGAGGGCATCACCGATGACGGGGATTTCTCCCCCATGGTCCACACCGCCCGCCTCAGCTTTCGCCAGAGCGCGGAACTTCCGAAAGGCGTCAAGCCCACCCGCGGCCAGTTCGCCGATGGCAGTCTGGATGCCGAGCAGGTGGAGATCGACGGCATCGTGGCCTCCTCCTCCCCGTTGCAATTGGAGCTGCTCACCCAGGAAGGCTCCATCTTCGTGAAAGATGACGTCTTCTACCCCTTGCCGACCAATGTCATGACCGAGGAGGAACATGCCACCCTCGTCGGCAGCGTGGTCAATCTCCGCGGCGTCTACACCGCCACCTGGGATGATGCCACCCGCCGGGTCAATCCTTCCCATCTCAGACTGGGGAATGCCATCCTCTCCGTCACCAGCCCCGCTCCGCAGGACCCCTTCGGCACGGATCTCATCAAGCCCTCGGACCTGCTGATGTTCAACTCGGAAACCCGGGCCTTCCAGCGCGTCAAGGTCGCGGGCATGATCCTCTGCCGCAAAGGAAACGAGCTGTTCGTGAACGATGGGAAAAGCGGCTTCCGCGTCATCAGCCGCAACGCCGGCGACCTCCGCAGCGGCGACCGGATCGAGGCCGTGGGATTCCCCCGCCTCGAAGGCTCCTCGCCCATCCTTCTCCAGTCCCAGACCCGAAAAACCGGTGCCGGCCCCTTGCCCAAGCCCATCGCCCTCGGCGGCGACTTCATTTCCAATCCCCAGCTCGACTCCACCCGCGTCTCGATCCGCGGCACGCTCGTCAGCGACACGAAAATGGAAAGCTCCCGCACCCTGGAGCTCGAGAAAGGCTCCGTCACCTTCCTTGCCCACGTCCCCATCGAGAGCAACTCCGGCATTCTCTATCGCAAAGGCAGCCTCCTCCACCTCACCGGCGTCTATGTCCGCGCCGGCGAGCGCCACACCTCCACCCCGGTCGAGCCCTTTGAAATCGAAGTGGGCGAGCCCGACGGCATCCGTATCTTGTGGATCGGCCCCTGGTGGACCCCCAAGCACACCTACCTCCTCATCTTCATCCTCTGCGGACTGCTCTTGCTCACCTCCATCGGCGTCACCCTGCTGCGCCGCACCGTCGTCAAGCGCACCCGGGAGATCGAGGTCCACATCCACGAGCGCGAGATCATCGAGAGACAGCAGATGCTCGATCAGGAACGAAGCCGCGTCGCCCAGGATCTCCACGACGAGCTCGGCGCCGGCCTGACCGAGGCCGGCATCCTCGCCTCCCTCGCCAACAACCCCTCCATCGCCCGCGAGCAGAAACAGGATTACCTCCAGCAGCTCGGCGGCGTCTGCCGCACCCTCGTCACCGGCCTCGACGAAATCGTCTGGGCCGTCAATCCCAACTACGACGCCGTCGCCGACCTCGCCGGCTACTTCTCCCTCTTCGCCCAGAAATTCCTCCACCTCGCCGACATCGGCTGCCGGCTCAATATCCCCGAAGTCATCCCCCCGCACCGCCTCGGCTCCGAGGAACGCCACGGGATCTTTCTCGCCTTCAAGGAAGCCTTGAATAACATCGTCAAGCACTCCCACGCCAACGTCGTCCACCTCACCATCGAAATCAAAAACAAGTCACTCTTCATCATCCTCGAGGACGATGGCAGGGGCTTCGACTTCGAGGCCGAGGGCGACGGACTCGGTGGCATGGAAAACCGCGCCAAGCAGTTCGGCGGCAAGTTCCACCTCCATTCCCGCACCAACGAAGGGACCACCGTCACCTTCGAAATCCCACTCTGAAATTTTATGATCAAGGTAGCCATCGTCGAAGACAGCAGAACCACCCGCGAGGGCCTCAAGACCATCATCGATCTATCCGGTGAGTTCGAGTGCTGCTGCGTGTGTGAAACCGGCGAGGACGCCCTCAAACAGCTGCCCCGCCACATGCCATCCATCGTCCTCATGGACATCCAGCTCCCCGGCATCTCCGGCATCGAGTGCGTCGGCCAGCTCAAGCGCCTCCACCCGGAGATCCTCGTCATCATGATCACCGTCTACGAAGACCCGGACCGCATCTTCAGCGCCCTCCGCGCCGGAGCCTCCGGCTACATCCTCAAGCGCTCGCTCCCCGAAGAAGTCCTCTCCGCCGTCCGCGAAGCCAGCAGGGGAGGCGCCCCCATGAGTGGCGAGATCGCCCGCAAGGTCATCCAGTACTTCAACAGCCAGGCCCAGACCGAAGACCACGTCGAGACCCTCACCACCCGTGAGAAAAGCGTCCTCGACCTCGTCGCCCACGGCTTCACCAACAAGGAAATCGCCGGCAGACTCTTCGTCTCCGTCGACGCCGTCCGCTGGCACCTCAAGCACATCTACGTCAAGCTCCACGTCCACTCCCGCACCGAGGCCGCGCTGAAATTCCGAGGCTCGCAATAGCCGCCCGTCCGCTTCCCCGCGGACCCACCCCTCCGCACCCCGCGAGTCCAAATTGGTCGGGGCGGCGGGATTCGAACCCACGGCCTCCTCGTCCCGAACGAGGCGCGCTACCAGAATTAATAGCGCCATTGCTGATTGTTGATCAACGTTTTATGAAGAGTTTGTAGAGGTTGATTTTTCCCGTTGTCCGCCAATGTTATCCGGGGTATCAAGTGCATGTGAGCGCACCCAAGAGGATTCAGACAGCTTTCGAGAAAATCGCCGAGGGCCTTTACAAGCTCCCAACAACGGGCGGCTACTACTCGAGAATCGTGGTAAGTGGTAAGGAAATCCGTCGCAGTTTGAAGACGAGAGACTACCCACTGGCCAAGCGACGTTTGGCCGAATTGCGGCGTGATTTGCAGAAACTCGACAACGACGCCGCGAACATCACGCTGGCCGATTACCTCAAGACGTTCCTTGCCAGTTCCCAACACAAGAGCGACTCCACCCGCGAGAAATTCGAAATGATTTCAAAACGGATTGATACAGAATGGCCAGCCGGAACGAAGCAGAAGCTGCGCGATGTGAAGCCCTCGGATGTCCTCCAATGGCTTCAGAAGCAGCGGGTGCGGTTCGCCTCGTCCACCTACAACGAATACGTGCAATTCATCCGCAGGCTCTTCTTGGCCGCTGTGAAGGATCGCATCATCCCGGATTCGCCCGCTGGTGACGTAGTGCAAGCCAAGCGGGAAACTCCGATTCGGGACACGCCAACATGGGAACAGTTCCGCGCCATCGTGGCCGATATCCGATCCCAGCGCAGAAACGCAGATTCTCAGGAGTCGGGCGACTTCTGCGAATTCATGGGTCTATCGGGTCTCGGCAATGCTGAGGCGGGAGGATTGTCCAGAGACGATATCGACCTGGCAGCAAACCGTGTCAGGATTTACCGGCACAAAACGGACACTGGATTTTCCATTCCAATCTATCCGCAGCTTCGCCCGTTGTTGGAGCGCCTCTACAAAGCTGCGGAGAAAAATCCCGGCGGGAAGCTGTTTGTTGTCACCGACATTCGAAAGGCTCTTGGCAACGCTTGCAAGCGGCTTGGGTTTCCTCACTTCACACAGCGGTCCCTGCGCCGCAGCTTCATCACCCGGGCCGTCGAGCTGGGAATTGATTTCAAAGCGATTGCTGGCATGCAGGGACACAAAGACGGTGGGGTCTTGATCGCCAAGACGTATTCGCACCTGCGCAACGAGCATCTTGACAGGATGGCTGAAAAACTCTCGGAATAGTAGAAATTATGATAGTGGAAAAGGGACAGGATTGGAAATGGGAGGTTGTTGATATGATCATCGCCTTTTTGGATGAGGTGGATACTGCCGGAAATGAGGCGAGGCAGCTACTGTTGGAAGACGAAGGTCAGGTGAATTTGGCTTGGGATGCGCTGAAGCCGCTCTTTCCAACTTGTCGTTTTCGGACGGGTGATGAGCTAACAGCTATCGAGTTGGGGCGCTTGTATGGTCATTGGCGTTCACTTTGGATAGTGATCACTGTTTCGGAATCGATCATGGCTAAAATGAGCGAAACTCATCAAATGGCCGTAGAAATTCGCAATAAAATCGACACGTTTTGTGCGAAACATTTCCCCGATGCTTCGACCGGAGTCGATGCAGGAATATTTCATCTTTTGTCCTCCACAAACGACCCAACATTAATCGAAGCTATTCGGGCAAAAGACGTTCAATTTCAGTCGTTGGCTTTTAACATTAGGGAAATGAGTTATCGGCAGCCCGCCAATGAGCGTGAGGGCTTCATGAAAGGCTTCGATCAAGCTTTTGCTTGCGTGGCAATCGATTGTAACGGTGCTGTGTGCTCGCCTGATAAACTGGCTCAGTTGCTTGTCTTTTGCCGTCCGTTTGCAGTTCGGGCCGGTCTTGCCGCATCTGATTTTCAAGAAGCGCTTGAATTCATTGGAGGGCAGCAAACTACCGGGACAGCAGAGAGTTTCACCAAACGTCTGCAACGACGTAAGGCCTCCCTCAGACGCAAAGGGCGGCCAAGAGCAAAACCCGCTACCCACGCAAAAAGACGTTCGAAGAAATAGGACAAAAATTGATGGCCGGTGTCTTATTTCTTTCAGAGCACTCACGATAGCTCTGGCGGTGTCATGTTGACACAAACTAAAAACGAAAACGGCCCCAAGCTTGCGCTCTCCAGAACGGAAGCAGCGCAAGCTCTGGGGGTGAGTCCTATCACTGTTGACCGTCTGGCCCTCCGTGGGTTGCTACGGCCCTCTAGAGCCACACGACGCCCGCTCTACGCGGTCGATGAACTCCGGCGCTTCCTCGCGGAAACGACGGGGACATCGGAAAGGAGCGTGGCATGAAACCCAACGAGCAAAAACTGCTAGTGGCAGTCCTCGACGGGCAGCTTTATCTGGTGGGCGAATACCGAGGAGGCGCTGCAACGGGGAAGAAGTTCGCCGACACGACCGACGGAAAGGCGAAAACAGGAAAGGTGATGATCCGGCATATGGTGGAAACGATCGGTTTTTTCGGCGTCGATTCCATCCTCTTGCTGCAATTCCTTCCTGACACGGTCACTGATCCGGCTTCTGTCAAAATCGAGTGGGAGAAGGGCAAGCGCTACGCATTCCCGATCTCCAAATATGGTCGAGATGGGGGCAAAACGTCGGGCTTTCTGGATGGGAACCGCGAGGTGATTCCCCTGTAAAAAGCGAGGAAAAGGGGCGGAGACGGATGCGGGCGATAGCCCGCACCGTCCCGCCCCTTAACCTTGTCATTACTTAGAACAACTCAACACGCCCATTCCAGCCATGACCAAGAGCGAAGCAGCCTTCCTCCTATCCTGTGACCGACTCGCCAAACAGGGGCGGCTCTATTTCTGGACCTTCACTTTCGCGGAGGTTCTCGACCTGGTGGATACTCGAAAGAGATGGAACCACCTTCTGACCCTACTGCGCCGTCGATGGCCTGAGGCCTGCGGCCTGCGGATCTTCGAGCTTCACAAGGAACACGGGCTTCACGTCCACCTCCTGAGCTTTCAAACGCTGGCGCCTGTGGGCGGGTTTCGGGAAATGCTGGGATTGGACCAAGGTGGCGAATATCCAAGTTGAATCACTCCACGCCACCGTTGCGCGAGCTCTTCGCGATGCTCTTGGATGGAAGGGGAATCGGGATTTTCGGGAACGAAAGAAGATTATCGAGGACGTTGTGATGAATACGATCCTTAACGGATGGACGCCGGGTCTGGGGCCGGGCGATCAGGAATACCATCTTTGCTCTCCGATGGAGCTGCTAGGATCGCGGCAGCGGGAAAAGTCAGACCAACCCGTTTACCTTTTGAAAAATCCTTCAGAGAGAGGCAAGCGAAGCCCCCCAAAGGCGTAGCGTTAAGCCTCGGCTTTTGCTGCCGCATCCGATGGCCTTTGGTCGGATGCGCCAGCAGAAAACTTTTCTTCACCTTACGGGTCGGGACTTAATCGACGAACGTTAAAGTCCTCCTACGCCTGACCGGTGGCGAGGCTTCGACTGCGGGTTGAAGTTGTAGCGGTCATGAGGGCTGAAACTGGCGGTGGGGCAGGCGTTAGGAGCGACGCCTTGTTGGGCATTATTCATCTATTTTTTGTCGGCATGCTGTCAAAGACGGTGTTCAGCATTTCGTCTGTGACAACCCATCGAACCTGATCGTCCTCTCTGCTAACTTTAATATTCCAGCCGTGCCCCATCTCTGTCGGCTCGCCGTCCTCCCGATGAGGATAAAATAACCAGCTTTGCATCGCACCGATCGCCGCTTTCACAGCAGGAAGTCGCCAATCGTTCTCATCGGACAAATGATTCTTCACCAAAACTCTTCCGTCCTTTAGCGTGGTGAATCGGACTCCGAATTCAAAGCGATCGCCTTGCCATTCAAAATTCTCTGGAAGTGTGGGGCTCGTGAAGGATTTGACGCCGCCACCGCTCGGAATGGGCGTGACTTCGGGAATAGAACTCGTCTCTACTAGGCGGAACGGCCAGAAAGGCTTCATGTCGTCGGTCTCGACGGAACCGCCTCGTCCTCCAACCACAAAACCATTGTCACCGTCCTTGGCGAATAGCCTCAAGACATCCCCTGTTTTCGCCAGCTTCATCTCGGGCCATTTGCCCCGATATCCCTTCAAGGTGACCACGATCGTCCCATCCCCTTCCAACTCATAGCTACCCCGATAGCCTTGGTAGGTATAACCGTGCTCTCCGATGATCGCCCTTCCTTCTAGTTGCAGACTGACTTCCGAATCTGAATCCATACCGTAAGACTTGCCATCCCGTGATCCAAACACGCAAGTCTTACCGGCGGTTGACCTGTCAGCAATCAACCTCGACACTTCTGCTTTTGACAAAAACACAAGTGGTGCAGCATCAGCCGCCTTCTCCTTCGCTTCTGGTTCGGCAGCACTGGGAAAGGCTAATGCACAAACTATCGAACATATTGGGAAGGTGAGTTTCATATGTAGATTTTTGCCCAACTGTGTAGTTAGTTCACCCTTGCCAAGGGCGGCAAGGATGCTTCATGGGTCGTTTTAGGTGGACTCCAGCGAACATGGAAGGAAAATGGCCCTCGCGAGGTGGAAAAGGCACCGGGAGAAGCCTCTTGATCCGGAGGTTCTTGCGGATGTGCTTTCCAATCCACCACTTTACCAAGGGGATCCAATTGGTTCTCTGGAGTGGACGGACTTTCGCACCGGGAAGGTAATGCGATGGGCCATTCTTCGGGGTGATCGTGTGGACCGGGTGATTCTCCGGCACCCAGACGGCAGGAAAACCTGTTCTCATGGTTGGAAGTGGGTGATGGATCACTTGCGCGGGTTTCTTGCCGGAAGAAAAATTTAAGATTTAAAAAATGTTAGGTTTGGATCGGTTGAAACGTGATCGAAATCATGTCCTTTTCGGGTAAATTTGTGTCGCGTTTCGTTAACGACGAAACGGCCCGTTATCCGCCTCCGTTATCCGGGGTGGGTGTAGAAACAAGTCGATTCAGGGGCAACTGAGATGATTTATGATTTCTCCAACTCATCTGTTTTCAGTATGTTGAAGACTTGGGAGAAGTTGGGATAATTCGGGAAAACTGACCTTCTCTTGTCCCGAACGAGGCGCGCTACCAGACTGCGCCACGCCCCGACTGCATTGGCGTCTCCCGCTCCAAGCGGGCTGCGGGAAGGGATTTTTCCGATTTTCCCGCGCCCTTCAAGCGGATTTTCAAGCGCCCCGGCCATGCCCGTTTCCACCGTTATCCGGCGGTCATATACGGGGTGGGGGACATGCTGGCATCTCGACTGCTTTGTCCCGGGACGTCAGCCCCCCTGAAAACATGATCACCCTCGAAATCCGCGTCAGCGGCAGCGGCCCCGCCCACTTCAACTTCAGCCGCGGCACCATCGCCGCCGTCCACCTCAGCCCGCCGCAGGACGGCTCCGGCCTCGCCATCCAGATCGGGAACCTGCAATCCTCCTCCCTCTCCCTCATGTCCGGCAACGGCGTGGAAAGCACCGCCCTCGTCGACATCCTCGAAGCCGCCGATCCCATCTGGCTCGCATTCATCATCGACTGCACCGGCGGCGGCTCCGTCAGCCTCGGCTTCCCCGGCTCCCCCACCGTCCGCGTCAACGGCGGCTCCTACCTCGGCCTCGAGTACAACAACGGCAACCCGCCTCCCGCCGCCCCCCCGCAGGAGTTCCAGTAATCCGCCGGAAACCGGGTGAATAATGCCCAGATGGTCATTAGACTCCGCGCTGCCATCTTGTTTCCAACGAGGTGTTCCTGCTGGCATGGAACCATCCGCGAGTCCCGTATTTCCGCGCGGAGGATGAGGCAGGTATGAATAACAGGTCCCGTCGGTTTTGTTGTCAACTCGCAGCCCGCTCCCCGCAACCGGCATCGCATCCGTTGGCTCATCGCTCTCGTTCTAAGCTGCGTGATCGGGGAGCTTCTGATTGCCAGGCACGCGCGGGATTTTACAAACCATTTACAGCAGGCCGCCGGAATCTTTTGTAAACAGTGGCATGCGGAACACCCTGTCATCGATCGCCATTCTGTTGACGTTAGCGGCCTTTGCCCGGGCGGGCGACGCGGCGCCCACCTTGTTTGACGTGTTGTATGGCTCGGCGAACTACAAGCGGCTGGACCAGCTGAAGGAACTCGTCAGCAAGGGCGTGGATGTGAATGCGCCGTTCGGCTATCACCGGATGCTCTACGAAGGAGAGGACGCCGCGGCATCGGTGGCGGCCGGGACTCTCAAACCCACCGCCTGGCCGCTCGACATCGCCATCGAGCAAGCCCAAGTGGAGATGGTCAGTTTTCTCCTTGCCAAGGGCGCGAAGCTTCACGGCGGTGAACTGGCGAGGGCCGTGTTTGCCGGCAACGG
This sequence comes from Verrucomicrobiota bacterium, assembly GCA_040388015.1. Classification (GTDB taxonomy): domain Bacteria; phylum Verrucomicrobiota; class Verrucomicrobiia; order Verrucomicrobiales; family Akkermansiaceae; genus Luteolibacter. Next base: position 22,714 of record JAZKCQ010000043.1, read on the forward strand.
GACGACATCTCTTGTGATGACGAAGGCCTTGCTCGAGGCGGGTGCCGATGTGAATGGAAGTAGGGGCACCTTCACCGCGCTGTTCTGGGCGAGTTTCAAAGGGAACAAAGAGTGCGTCGAACTTCTGCTAACACAGCCGGGCATCAAACTCGACCAAACGGACATCGACGGTCAGACCGCGCTCATGGCGGCGGTGGAGAACGGGCATGTGGAAATCGCGTCGATGCTTCTCAAGGCGGGTGCGAGGGCGGATATCCCCGACAAGCGCGGCCGCACGGCGACAGGCATCGCGAAGGGAAATTTGGCCAAGCAGCAGACACTGGTTGCCGCGCTGCAATCCCAACAGAAATAATTTCTGGCAGACATCCGCCTCCCAAGGAGGGCGGACACTCTTGTCCGCCAGGATCATGGGGAGTGAAAGGGCCGGGCTCGGAGCGCTTCTCCTTCTCCTCTCAATGGCTCCACGACAAGAGTGTCGTGGCTCCTTGGTTAGCTGTAAGTCCCGAGCACCTGATGGACATTCTCGATGGCCATGCTGCCTTCTCCCACGGCGGCGCTGCAGCGTTTGACGGAGCCGGAGCGGACATCGCCGGCGGCGAAGATGCCGGGGCGGCTGGTTTCGAAGGGGTAGGGGGAGCGGCCGGCGTCTTTCCATGCGGGGGCGTTTGCGACGACGGCACCGGTTTGGATGAATTGTTTTTCGTCGGTGAGGATCTCGGGGGGCAGCCAGTGGGTGCAGGGCTTGGCTCCGATCATGGAGAATACGGCGGCGGCTTCGATGGTGCTGCGCTCGCCGGTGCGGGTGTTTTCGATTTCCACGGCTTCGAGGCGGCCGTCGCCTGACATTTTCCGGATCTCGGTTTGATAGAGGATCTCGATGTTGTCCTTCGCCTCGACGCGGGTGGAGAGGTAGCTGGACATGCTCTTGGTGAGATCGCCGCCACGGATGACGAGGAAGACTTTCGCGGCGAAGCCCGATAGAAACATCGCCGCCTGGCCGGCCGAGTTTCCCGCCCCGGCGACGAACACATTCGCGCCGCGGCAGAAGTGCGCTTCCATGGCGGTGGCGGCATAGAAGACGCCGAGTCCTTCGAAATCCTCAAGGCCCTCGGCATCGATCCGGTTGTACTGGGCACCGCTGGAAATGATGACGCATTTCGCGCGCAGGACGGTGTCGCTGCCTTCGATGCAGATCGCCGCACCGTGTTCGCCTTCCGGAAAGGCCATGGAAAGGACCCGCGAGGGAGTGGAGAATTTCGCGCCGAAGCGATGGGCCTGGAGCTGGGCGCGGTTGGTCAGCTCGCCGCCGCTGATGCCGGTGGGGAAGCCGAAGAAATTCTCGATGAGCGAGGAGGAACCCGCCTGGCCGCCGGGCGCGAAGCTTTCGAGAACGACGGTGGAGAGTCCCTCGGACGCGGCATTCACCGCTGCTGCCAGACCGGCGGGTCCGGCACCGACGATCGCGAGATCGCAGAAAATTTCCGCTTCGCCCTCGTCCGAGAGGGGACGGAGCAGTCCGGCGATGCGTGCGACTTCGAAGACGGAGGGTTTCCGCGCGATGGATCCGTCCGCGGCGATCAGGGCGGGCAGGTCGGCGTCGGTGAGGGCGAGCCGGTCGCACAGGTCGCGGTAGTCGTCGCCGGTGGAGACGATCAGGCGGTGCGGGATGTGGTTTTTATCGAGAAAGTCATCGATCCGGCGGGCACCCTGGCAACCGGCGGTGGCGACCAGCCGGAGGCCTGCGAATTCGCCGTCGCGCAGCAGCCGTTGGCGGCGCATCATGAAGGCTTGGACGATCGGTTCGCCGACGCCGGGGAGATCGGCAAGGGCGCGCCGGAGTTTTTCCGCAGGGATTTCGAGTATCTCGGTTTCCCCGGCCTTGCCCCGTAACCCGGCGATCGCGGAGGTGCCGTTGAGCATGGAGACCTCGCCGACGAAATCGCGTTCGCCGGGATTCGCGAGGATTTGTTCCACGCCTTCCATGGATTCGAAAACCTCCAGCTCGCCACGGATGACGACGATCATGGGGAAATTCCGCTGGCCGGCGGTGACGATGACCTCGTCCGCGCGGACGATCCGGCGGACGCCCAAGGGATCGAGCAGGGAGAGCTGGTGATCGTCCAATTTCGGGAAGGCGATGCTCTCGGTGTCGCGGTAGAATTGGTCGTCCTGTTCTTGGGAGGTCATGGGGTGAGAAGGAGTTGTCAGAGTTCCGGCAAATCCCGCTTGCGGATCCGTGCCATGCCAGGAGAGAGGACGCTGAAGGATGCGGGAATCTCCAGCGGATGTTCTTCAAGAAATTGGATGACTGTGGCGGCTTTGGCCGCAGCGGGCAGTCCGGCAAGGCGGACGAGGATCACACCGTGATGCACCAGAGACTGGCGGAATGCCAGCTCGCCAAAATCCTTGTCGCCGGTGACCAGGATGGCTCCTTCCGCATTGGCCAGATTCAGGACCACATCATCCGGAATTCCCGGTTCCATTTCCGCCACGGCGAGCACCTGATGGCCTGCTTCGCGCAACCGAGCCACGACCGAGAGGTCGATGTTCTCATCGGCGAGCAGTTTCATGCGGCGTGGCCGGAAACCGGATAGACCACATCCGCCCGAAGTGCACGTGCCGCGAACTCGATCGCCGCCAGGATCGCTTCCCGGGTCAGCCGGGGATGCTCCTCGATGATTTGCTCGATGGTCTCACCTGCGGAAAGCCGTTCGAGAACGCATTCGACGGTAATCCGGGTTCCGGCAATCACCGGTTTCCCCATCATGACGCTGGGTTTCGATTCGATCAGATTCATGGTGGCAGGCTACCCTTTCGGATGTCTGATTCAAGGACCATCTGGTCACGGCCGGTCTGGCGTGGGCCTTCATTTTCCAGCTCATTCCCTTGAGGAAGGCGACATTTTCCGATGCTGGACAAACCCCGCGCCCTCTGGCATCCATCCGCCCCCATGTTGTCCGAGTTAGCGAAAGCCTATGAACCCCAAGCCGTCGAAGCCAAATGGTACGCGGCTTGGATCGACGGAAAATGCTTCGAAGCCGATCCTTCCTCCGAGAAGGACGGGTATTCGATCGTCATTCCTCCACCGAATGTCACCGGCATCCTGCACCTCGGCCACGTCCTGAACAACGCCCTGCAAGACATCCTCGCCCGCCGCGCGCGGCAGAATGGCAAGGAAGTGCTGTGGCTCCCAGGCACGGACCACGCGGGCATCGCCACGCAGGCGAAGGTCGAGCGCGAGGTGCGTGAAAAGGAAGGCGTCGGCCGCCGCGATCTCGGGCGCGACGAGTTCCTCAAGCGTGTCTGGGATTTCAAGAACAAGCACGGTGACATCATCATCAACCAGCTCAAGCGCCTCGGCTGCTCGTGCGATTGGAGCCGCGAGCGGTTCACGATGGACGAGCCCTACACCGAGTGGGTGAGCCATGTGTTTGTGGAGCTTTTCAAAAAAGGCCTGATCTATCGGGGCAAGCGGATGGTGAACTGGTGCCCGGTTTCGCTCACCGCCCTGTCCGACGAAGAGGTGATCTCGACGCCGCAGCGGTCGAAGCTGTATTTCATGAAATACGAGCTCTCCGACGCACCCGGCGAGTTCCTGGAAATTTCCACCACCCGTCCGGAAACGTTGATGGGCGACGTGGCGGTGGCGGTGAACCCGAAGGACCCGCGCTTCACGAAATACATCGGACGCAAGGTGAACCGGCCGTTTCCGCATGCGGAGATCCCGATCATCGCGGACGATCATGTGGACATCGAGTTCGGCACCGGCGCGCTGAAGATCACTCCGGCTCACGACAAGGCGGACTTTGAAATCGGCATGCGTCATGGGTTGGAAATCATCGACGTGCTCACGCCGGACGCTCACATCAACTGCCCCGAGCTGCCGGATTTCCACGGGCTGGATCGCTTCGTCGCCCGTCGGAAAGCGGCGGCCAAGTTAGAAGAGATGGGCCTGCTCATCAAGATCGAGGAATACGAGAACAACGTCGGTTACTCCGAGCGTGGTGGCGTGCCGATCGAGCCGCGCATCTCGATGCAGTGGTTCCTCAAGTATCCGAAAATCCAGGAAGCCGCCGATGCGGTGG
>JAZKCQ010000044.1:0-24356 GCA_040388015.1 Verrucomicrobiota bacterium
TTTTCCTTCACTCCGAATTCCTCCAACATCCGTAAATGCAGATTCGACATCGGGAGAAGCAGTTTGGAGGTTGCTTTAAAACTCGCAGTTCCCGGGAGTTCTTGCGAACGGAATCACATCACGGATGTTTGCCATGCCGGTGACAAACATGAGCATGCGTTCGAAGCCGAGCCCGAAGCCGGCGTGCGGGACACTTCCGTATTTCCGCAGGTCGGAGTACCAACCGTAGGCCTCGGGATCGAGATCGTGTTTCCTGAAATTTTCCAACAGAACGTCGAGGCGCTCTTCACGTTGGCTTCCCCCGATGATTTCGCCGATGCCGGGGACCAGCACGTCCATCGCGGTGACGGTTTTTCCGTCGTCGTTGAGGCGCATGTAGAACGGTTTGATCTCCTTCGGGTAGTTGAAGACGGTGACCGGCTTTTTGAAATATTCCTCAGTGAGCCAGCGCTCGTGTTCGGATTGCAGGTTCAGGCCGTATTCGACAGGATACTCGAAAACTTTTCCACTGGCCTTGAGGAGCACCACGGCATCGGTGTAGGTGATGCGTTCGAACGGACGGCTGGCGACGAACTCGAGCCGGCCGCGCAGGCCCTTGTCGACAAATTTCTCGAAAATGGCGAGATCACCCTCGCTGTTCGTCAGGGCTTCCGTGACAAGATGCTTCACCAGGGCTTCGGCAAGGTCCATGTCCCCCTCCAGATCACAAAAGGCGACCTCGGGCTCGATCATCCAGAATTCGGCGGCGTGGCGCGAGGTGTTGGAGTTTTCCGCGCGGAAAGTGGGGCCGAACGTGTAGATGTTGGAAAGGGCGCAGGCGAAGGTCTCGCCCTCAAGCTGGCCGCTGACGGTTAGAAAGGCGCGCTTGCCGAAAAAGTCCTCCTCGGTCCTCGATGCCTTCTCATCAGGGAGGGTGGTGACGCGGAACATTTCCCCGGCTCCCTCACAGTCGCTGGCGGTGATGATGGGGGTGTGGACGTAGATGAAATCGCGCTCTTGGAAAAACTTGTGCACGGCGTAGGCCATGCGGCTGCGCATGCGGAACACCGCGCCGTAGAGATTCGTGCGCGGACGGAGGTGCGCGATGCTGCGCAGGAACTCCGTGCTGTGCCCCTTTTTCTGGAGCGGGTAGTCTTCGGGAACCCCACCTAACAATTTGAGTGAGTCCGCCCTCATTTCCCAGTCCTGTCCGGAAGCAGGGGACGGGATCAGTTTTCCGCGCACCTCGATGGACGCTCCGGTGCTCATTTTCGCGATCTCTCCGTAACCGGGGATCCCGGAGTCGGCAACGATCTGGAGGTTCCCGAGGCAGCTGCCGTCGTTCAGCTCGATGAAGGAGAACGTTTTGGAATCCCGTCGGGTGCGGATCCAGCCGGCGACATGGAGATCGTCGCGGGGTTCGGTGCGCTTGAGAACGTGTTTGATCAGCGATCGCATGGGCTTGGATTAGCCAGAGCGACAGGGCTTGTCAAAGCAGGTCCCGGGAATTGTTGATAGTTGACCTGAAAACCGCCTGTAATAGCGTTCCCTCCATAGATCGCTCCAACCCATGAAATTTCTCCACCGGTTCCTGATTCTCGCGACAATGCCCGCTGCTCATGCCTGGACTCCCGGCCAGGAGCCGCCGGCGATGCCACTGGATTCCTTCAAATTGCCAGATGGCTTGGAAATCACTCCTTGGGCCGCCTCCCCCGCGCTGTTTAATCCGACCAATATCGACATCGACCACCTTGGTCGGATCTGGGTCGCGGAAGGAGTGGACTACCGGGGGAAATCAGGACGCCAGCCGGCTGGTGACCGTATCGTCATTCTGGAAGACACGGATGGAGATGGAAAATGCGACAGCTCCAAGGTTTTCTGGCAGGATCCTGAACTCGTTTCCCCGCTCGGCATCGCGGTTTTTGACAACGTGGTCATCGTTTCCCAACCGCCGAATCTGCTCAAGCTGACCGACGCCGACCGCGACGGGAAATTCGATCCCAAGTCCGGGGACAAGCGAGAAGTTCTTCTCACCGGTTTCAACGGGAAAAATCACGATCACTCGCTCCACTCGCTCACCGCCGGGCCGGACGGGAAGTGGTATTTCAACCAAGGAAACACCTGCGGCGTTTTCACCGACAAGTCCGGCAAGACCTTCCGCGTCGGCAGTTACTATTACAAGAGCGGCGGCGGGGAATGGCCTACGGATACCAAAGCCATTGCGGGTGAGAAGAGCGACGATGGATTCGTCTACGTCGGCGGTTTTACGGTCCGGATGAACCCGGATGCGACCCACGCGGAGATCATCGGCTACAACTACCGGAATTCCTTCGAACAGACCATCAACTCTCAGGGCTTTGTTTTCCAAAACGACAACGATGACCCGCCGGCCTGCCGCACCAGCCATGTGCTCGAGCACGGGAACGCCGGCTATTTCTCCAACGACGGCACCCGCTTCTGGAATGCGGACCAGCGGCCCGGCCAGGATACTCCTACGGCTCATTGGAGGCAGGAAAATCCGGGCAGCATGCCCGCTGGTGATGTCTATGGAGGCGGATCGCCGACCGGCATCGCATTTTATGAAAACGGCGCTTTGGGTGACAAGTTCAACGGCACCCTGCTGTCCTGCGAAGCGGCTAGAAATGTGATTTTCGGCTATCAGCCTGTCGCGGACGGTGCCGGATTCAAGCTCGACCGCACCGATTTCCTGACGACGAATCCCGAGAAACAGTTCGACGGAGCTGACTTCACCGGCGGTGTCAAAAAGCAGTCCGGCTCCCCCGAGAAGGACAAGCTGAAATTCAATTTCCGCCCGTCTGATGTCTGCGTCGGCCCGGATGGCGCGCTCTACGTCAGCGATTGGACCGACCCGCGCGTGGGTGGCCATGACACGCAGGATGAAGCCGCTTCCGGCATTATCTATCGGATCGCGCCGAAGGGCTTCAAGACCTCCGTTCCGAAGATCGACCTCGGCAAAATCGAGGGAGCGATTCTGGCTCTGAAATCCCCGGCCGTGAACGTCCGTTCTCTTGGTTTCCAGAAACTCAAGGCTGCCGGCGCCTCCGCCTACGACGTGGTCGCGAAGGTTCTTGAGGATCCGAATCCGTATGTTTCATCCCGTGCGATCTGGCTGATGCCGTATCTCGGTGAAAAAGGTCGTGCGAAACTCAATGAATTGCTCGCGGGAGACAATGCCTCAAACCGCCTGACCGCCTTCCGCGCGATCCGCCGCACCGATGGGATGATCGACGATCTGCCGTACGCCAGCAAGCTGGCCAACGATCCCGCTGCGGAAATCAGAGCCGAGGCCGCCCTGGCGGTAAGGTATCGCAGTTTTGATCAGGCGCGCGAAGTCTTGGTCGCTGTCGCATCTCAATACGATGGCAAGGACAGGGCCTATTTGGAGTCTCTGGGTATCGGGGCAGGTCACAATGCCGAAGCGCTTTGGAAGGCGGTCGGTCAGAAGATGAAACCCGGAGTGGTTGCCGAGTGGTCCGACATTTTCGCCCGCATCACTTGGCGGCTCATGCCGGAAGCGGCCATTCCGGCTTTGAAAACCCGTGCCGCCGCGGCCGGTCTGAATGACGGGCAGCGCAAGCTCGCGGTCGACTCACTCGCCTTCATCAAGTCGAAAAAGTCCGCCGAGGCATTGATGGAGCTGGCCGCACCGGGTTCTTCTGTGAGGGAACAGGCCTTGTGGTGGCTGGTGAACCGCAGCGAAGGCGAATGGTCTTCGTTTGGAATCAAGGATGAGCTGGAGAAGCGGAAGCTCATTGAAAAAGCGGTTCCCCTGGTGGAGGTCATCGTCCCCGCGAAGCCGGAGTCCACGAAGTTCGGCGTGGCCGATGTGATGGCGCTCAAGGGTGATGCCACACGGGGTCACGCCACTGCCGGAAGATGTGTCATGTGCCACAAAATCGAGGAGGCCGGACCTGACTTCGGTCCGGATCTCAAAGGCTTCGGAAGCCGTCAGGCTCCGGAAATCGTGGCCCGTTCGATCATTGATCCGTCATTTGATATTTCCCACGGCTTCGAAGGCTCGGCCATCAATCTCAAGGACGGAAAATGGATCGACGGGCACATTGTCGCGGATGGTGATCCCGTCGTCATCCGTTCCTCGGGAGGGATGACCCAACGGGTTCCGAAGAGCCAGATCGCCGGGCGTAAGGAGATGGACCGCTCGCTCATGTTAAGTGCCGACCAGCTCGGTCTGACCGCGCAGGACGTGGCGGATATCGTCGAGTGGTTGAAAACCTATTGAGCCCCGCAGAGGTTTCCCGTCATTCCGGCTTCGGCAGGCACTTGTGTGAGCCGTCGCAGAGTGGCGGATTTCCGGTGTGTTTGCACTGGCACCACCACACGGTTTTTTCCTCCGTCACCACATATTTCACCGGTTGAAGGCCGGTGCCTTTGTGCGAGCCATCGCAGAATGGAGGGTGTCCGGAACGCCCGCAGGAACACCACCAGTGGACACCGGCCTCCATGTGGAGCGCCATCGGCTTGGTGTCGCAAACGATGGGTTCGGCAGCCATGCCGCGGTCCGGGAAAAGTTTCCGCGACTCAGCGGGAGAAAGAAACAGGTGAAGCCGCCGGATTCACCCGCGCTGCCAGAATGACGCCCGGATTCGCTTCCTCCACGGATGCTGTCGCCGGTTTTTTATCCAGCTTCGGATACCGTTGCGAGGGCACTTCATTGAGAAACGTTGCCCCGAGCCATCCTGCGAGGATGATCGACGAACCACTTACAAAACGGCTGGTATTCATCAAATGATGCGGAAATGCTCATTATTTCCGCCCGCAGTTCTTGATTCCTTGCCGGAGAAATAGCAATCCCAAAGATGCGGATATCAGGACAGATCTTTCAAAAGGGGATTGTCGTCATGCATCCCCGTCGCTAGCTTCGCGGTCACGAGATGCCCGCCGCGGCCTCCTTGTTTTATCGCAACTTTCCAATCCCATGGGCATTTTCAGCAAACCCCGCCTGCGCAGCCTTGATCGACGTGAAGACATGCCGGAAGGCCTCTGGGTGAAGTGCCCGGATTGTGGCGCACTGATCCACACCCTTGAACTCAAGCAGAACCTTCACGTCTGCGTTCATTGCAGCCACCATTTCCTGGTGGATTCCCGCGAGCGCATCGCAATGCTGGCCGATCCGGACACGTTCGAAGAGACCGAGACCGGCCTGATCTCCGCAAACCCGCTCGGGTTCGCGGGCTATGAGCAGAAGACCGCAGCGCTTCGCGAAAAAACCGGCCTTGATGACGCGGTGATCTCCGGCAGGCTCAGCATCGAAGGCCAGAAAGCGATGATCGCCGTGATGGACTTCAAATTCTTCGCCGGCTCGATGGGATCCGTAGTCGGTGAAAAAATCACCCGTGCCATCGAGACCGCCATCGCCGAGAAGCGCGGCGTCATCATTGTCTCCGCTTCTTCCGGTGCTCGCATGCAGGAGGGCATGCTTTCCCTGATGCAAATGGCGAAAACGTGCGGCGCGCTCGCCAGACTGTCCGAAGCGAAACTTCCTTATATCTCGCTTCTCACGCATCCGACCACCGGTGGCGTCACCGCGTCATTTGCGACCATCGGTGACATCAATCTGGCCGAACCCAAGTGCATGATCGGCTTCGCCGGCCCGCGGGTGGTCAAGGAAACGACCCACCAGAATCTGCCTCCCGGATTCCAAACCGCGGAGTTCATGCTCGAGCACGGCCTGATCGACGCGATCGTCCCGCGGACCAAGCTGCGGGAACGGCTGGGCAGCCTGTTGGCTTACATGATGCCGCAGTGAAAAGGGCCCGAGGCACGATTCCTTGTGCCTGCCTGGGTCATCCTTCGCCCGGTGGCGTCACCACCACGACGCGTTCCACGCCGCGTTTGGAGAATTCCTCCCAGTAGCGCTTTTCCCAAGCGACCGTGCGGGCGCGGCGGTCTTCTTCGGTGAGTTTTTCCCATTCGCCGAAACCGATGGCGCGGGCGAGATCCCGGTCGGCGAGCCGGACGGCGAGTTCGTCCCAAAAACTTTCGTTGCGGAACTCCTCATAGCATTCGTGATAGAAGAGGTTTTCCTCCTTCTCCGCCTTCACGCGGAAGCGCTGGCTTTCCTCGTCGAACTCGATCCAGTCACCGAGGCCGGAGTGACCGGCTTTTTCGAGAATCTTGCTTTCCAGGTTCTCGAATGCGGAGACCTGGTCGTTGGCGGATTCCTTTTGGTTCCAGGACGCGACGTTGGCCGCAAGGCTGACCATTTCCACGAGGGTGGCGAGTTCTTGATCTGAGAGACGCAAATGCATTCGTGCCGCGAACAAACCACCGCCGCGCCATCGCCGCAAGCTTGCAACACTCGGAGCTTGATCTTCGCGATAACTCCCGGCAGTTTCCCGCCCTGCCCTGCACGAGTAGCTCAGCGGTAGAGCGGTCCGCTTACACCGGATTGGTCGGCGGTTCGATCCCGTCCTCGTGTACCAGTTTTCCCCCGCGTCGGGGGAAACCTCAGAACCGCCAGACGTCCAGCGTCTTCCCCTTGCGGCAGATTTCAGAGGTTTCATCGATCCAGCCGCGGCTGAGCCAGCCGTCGTTCCATTCGATCCAGTGCGCTTTTCCCGGAGCCATGAACGATCCGGTATTGATCACCCGTCGTCCATTCCGCAGCCAGCTTCCCTCGCGGTGGAAATGGCCGATGACGAGCACTTCCGCCTCAGGGAAATAATTTTCGCAGAACTTCGCTCCCTCCGAAGCTTGGGTGAGCCAGGCTTCGATCATTTTCACCGCGCGTTTCGGTGGGACGATGGCGTCCCATGCCCGCTGGATGAAGCTCCGGCCGGTCGGATGCTCGACGCTGCGAAGCTCTCTCGCGATCTCACGGGCCAGGCGCAGCCGTTGCTCGACGTCGTGTTCCGCGCCCGGATGCTCGTTCCAGAGCTGCATCACGCGGTCTCCGCTGACGAGGATCTCGCGCTTCCACGGCGAGCCGTCGAAGAGCAGCGCGTCGCCATGGGCCACGATGATCCTGCCACCGGCCAGCTCCACCCAGCCGGGGCCGGGCCAGCCGGGATCGTGATTTCCTGATAGAAAAACCGCATCCGCGCCTTCCTCCCGGCAGAGCGCCTTGAGCTCGTCTAACATTTCCGACGAGCGCTGGTAAAACTGGCGGGCGAGTTCCTGCCAGGTATCGCCGTTGAAAACCACCGTGCCCGCTCCGGCGATGAGCGGCCGCAGTGCGGAGACCCGCGTGATCCTTGAGACCTTGTGGCCGAGATGGAGATCGGACAACACCCTGACGGGTTCATTCATTGATGATCCGGCGCTGGCGCACCGCCTCGAACACGCAGACACCGGTGGCGACGGACACGTTCAGGCACTCCACCTTGCCGGCCATCGGGATGGACGCGAGGAAGTCGCAGTTTTCCTCGGTCAGGCGGCGCATGCCTTTTTCCTCGGCGCCGAGGACGATGGCGAGCGGGCCCTTGAGATCCAGGTCGTAGATGGATTTGGCGGTCGCGTGATCCGAGGTGCCCACGAGCCACAGTCCGGCGGCTTTCAATTTTTCCATCGTCCGGGCGAGATTGGTCACTTGGGCGAACGGTACATGATCCGCCGCGCCGACGGAAACCCGCCGCACGGTTTCCGTGATGCCGACGGCCTTGTCCTTCGGCGCGACCACGGCATGCACGCCCGCGGCATCGGCCGTGCGCAGGATCGCTCCGAGGTTGTGGGGATCCTGGACGCAATCGAGGATCAGAATGAACGGCACCGCCTGCCCGGCGACGATCGCCATGAGGTCGTCCTCATCCAGCGAAGGGACGATGGTTTCCACGGTCTGGACGTGGCGGTTTTCGCGGGCTTGTTTGTTGTTTCCGCCGTGAGGCGCGGAGAAACGCGGTTTCATGGGCGGAATCTGAAGTGAAAACCCCGGTCCACTCGATAAAAAAAACCGGGCGGGACACGAAGGTCCCGTCCGGCGGTGGGGGAATCAGGAACCGGTGGTTCAGTCGGTGGCACCCACGCGAACGAACAATTTCGCGGCGGTTCCGGCCGTGACCGTGGCGGTTACCTGATAGATGGTGATCTCCGGGTCGCTGTTGTCCCACAGCTGATCGGTGATGCTGACGGTGACTCCTCCGGCGGACTGCCCGGTGGTGTGCCAGGTCACCATGTCGGTGGACCATTGGTAAGCGGCGTCGATGCCGACCGGCACCACGCTGTCCTGCGGATACAGGAAGGTGAAGACGTTGTCGTTTTTCTCCAACTCGGAGGTTGCGAAAACTCCCGGAGCGGTCGGATCTCCGCCGATGAGGGATTCCACGCCGTTGGCGATGCCGTCTTTGTCAGGATCCGCCCCGAATCCGACGATGTTCACATCCGTGACCCCGGGGTAATAGGTGGCGATCCAGGCCCCGTAGCCGGAGACGAGAGGATCGACGTCATCCGCCTCGCGAGGCAGAAGCTGGTAGCCCGTGTCGAATGGCGAGCTACCGTCGTTTTGTGAGAAGATGCCGGTGATGTTGGCGGAGCCCCCGGGACCCGTCAGCGCCCCCGAGCCGTTGGTGATCAGGATGGTCAGTGGGTTGGGAACAGGCGACGCCGTGTCCTGCATGCTGACGGTGACGGAAGTGGCGGGAGAAACCGGTGCGCTCCAGACGGCCGGGGAGAGGTTCTCGACGGTCACCAAGCGGCCTTCGTAGGCTTCCGGGGTGAGAAGAAGTTGGGGAATGGTGATGACCAGCGGTGTCGGGCTGGTCCCCGCCCCGAGATTCACCACGTTGGCGAAAGACGTGACCGCCACCTGAGTGACCCCGCTGAACTGGGCGACCGTGCCTACGACGGCGAAACGTTGCCCGGCGATGAACGGGTTGCCATTCGGGTTCGAGTTGAAAACAGCGACCCCGAAGTTTCCGTCCTGAAGATAGGCGAGGGTGTTGGTGGTGTAGACCTGGGCCTCGGTGCAGACTCCTTCGACCGCCACCACCGCATTCAAATCCAAGGCCACCCCGGTGGCGGGATTCACATCCCGGATCGCTTCGATCGGAATGATCACATTGGCGACGGGTTGGGTGAGGATGTTTTTCAACGTGCCGGAGGCGATGGCGGTCTTGACGATGAACGATTGGCGGCCGGTGTCGGAGACCGTCGTCGTCGGGGTGTCGAGCCCGGTGAGGGTGATGTCGATCAGGTTGGTGTTGGTGATCGCGAGTCCCGAGATCGTGACAACCTGCGAGCTGATGCCGATCACCGGAGTGCCCGAACCAGCGCCGGTCACGGAAGCTCCGGAAGGGACACCCATGCCGGCGGGAACGGTGATTTCAACTGTCGTGAGCGTGACCGATGGAACTTGGGCCGTGAGGGAGAGCTTCACCGACTGGTTGTCCGTCTGGGCATCATCAAAGATATTGAGACCTGAGAACGATCCCGCGGTGGCATTGAGAATGGTCGATTGACCCGACCCGTCGCCTGGAATGATTCCCCGGAGCGCGTTGATGTAAACGAGGTTCTCGGTGTTGTTCGCGTTGCCAAGGGCGCTCACGGTCAGAGCCACGGTGCTGGCATTGGTGCCGTTGAAGTCGGCGATGGACGAAGTCGGGTTGGTGGCGATGACGCCGGCGCTGGGGCCGATAGTCGTTGTGGAAATGAGCTTGGGGGCAATGGTTCCCTCAAACAGTGTCGCTGCGGAAATTCCATCGGTGCCGGCGATGGCGTGGATATTTCCAGCAATTCCAGATGCACCGGAAGCCGCGGTCTTGATCATGATCATCTCCTGTGCAGCGATGTCGAAAGTGCCTCCGGTCTTGGCAAAATACGTTGGATCATCAAGACCTACCGAGATGGAAAAGTCAGCGGAAGTCACGTCAGGGGACTCGGCGGAACGCGTGAGAACGATGAGCGTTCCTACTGGGACTGATGACCAGATGGATCCGGTGGCAAATTGATATTGGGCACCGTTGTCCCCGGTCACGCTAGTGCTGAAGTCCTTGACGAACATGCCACTGAGATCTGCGAATGTGCCAGTGGTGCCGTTGCCGGTAACCAGAAGCTCGACGGCGTCGCCAACTCCACTGCCCACACCGCTGTTATAAATCTTGTTTACGACAACGACAGGAGGAGGCGGAGTCGCTTCCGTCGTGAAGGTCCAAGCTGTGTTGGTGAGAATTCCTGGGAAATCGTTGCCTGTGGCATCTTCCAGGAATCCAGCCGGGATTGTGACATAGAATTCCGTCAAATAGGCCAGGTCGGCGGAGGGATTGAGAGTCAGAATGTTTCCATTGAGAGTCATCGAGGTCGATCCGATTGCGAAGTCTTGGATCAATGAGTTGTCCGACTTCTTGCGCAGTTCGATCTTCCCGGTGGAAGCCGGAATGGTCACGACGTTTTCGGAGAAGGCGACTACAAGATTGGAGCCAGCCAGGACAGCGGTGGAATCATCCGTCGGAGACAAGCTTGTGAAGGAAGGGGGTAGGTCGGTGCCTACCGGTGTGATGGTTCCTGTGATGTCCAAATCATTTCCCGTTTGGAAGTTATTGAGATACCAGGTTCCTCCTGATGTAGGTGAGTTTCCTGAATTCCAATTCACCACCCTGAAAGTCACAGTTGTTCCTGCCGCAAGATCTTGCAGCGCGCTGACGGCGCTCAGATCGATCAGAGTTTGGGTATTGCCCACATTGTTGGTAACCGCACCCCATGTGATCGCGGTTCCAATGTCAGTAAAGGTCGTGCCATCCACACTGTATTGCCACTGCCCGGTAGTTGGGCCCGACCCGCTTTTCCTGACGTTGTAGGCGGAAACAGATGCTAAAGAAAGTTTGGATCCAATGTTAGGGGTAACGGAGAACGTAACAAAATTGTTGCTGGAAAGAGCGGTGGTGTAATCTGTGCCTTCATCCCAAGAATTGCCTCCCCAAGCACCGGCTGCGCCTGTATTCGTCGTTCCTACTCCAGAACCACGAGTGAGGCCTACGATGGTAAGGTTGGGACTTGAAGCGGACGGAGCAAGAGGGGAAGGGCCGAAATTGTTCGTGCCACCTGTTAGCGTGGAAAAATCCCAACCTGCGATGCTTGATTGGGCGTTGGACGTTCCAATGAGGATCATCATGCCCGTAAATAACAACGCTCCCTTTTTAAAGCGGGAGGTGATTACGGAATTGGCACTGTTGAAGATGGATTTCGTGGTGTGGCTTCGCGTCCCGGCGGCTGGCTGCGACAGCTGGCTTGAGGGTGGGGATTGAGACGGGTTTCTCATGGTTTTTTTGGGAATAGGTGGGATTGGCGGGTTATGGATTAGCACATCGGCAAGGGCATTCACCCAACGAGATGTGTCTCATTCGTCACTGCGGGTGAGCAATTGGTGAGCCACATTGATTTCTAGTGTAATTTCAGCTTGTGCTTTTCGAGTTTTCAGTATTTATTGAAAACCGTGAACGCGGAAGCTGAAAAGCTCAAACAAGCCCGGGACGAATTCGTCTCGCAGTGGGGCGCGCTCGGCACCCAATGGGGGATCAACCGGACGATGGCACAGATCCATGCGTTGCTGATGACCGCTCCTCAGGCCATGACGACGGACGAGGTGATGGAGGATCTGGAGATCAGCCGGGGCAACGCTCACACGAATTTGAAGGAGCTCGTCGCCTGGGGGTTGATCCGGGTGGTCGTGAAAAAAGGCGAGCGGCGCGAATATTTCGAGGCGGAGAAAGACGTCTGGAGCATTTTCACCATCGTCGCCCGCGAGCGGAAACGCCGGGAGATCGAGCCCGCGTTGGCGATTCTCAACAAATGTGCCGACGAAAGCCGGGAAATCGAAACGCCGGACGGCAAGGCATTCCATGAGCAAATGAGGGCGCTTGAAGAATTCGTCGGATTCGCCTCGAAAATGTCCGACCGCATTTCCTCCATGAAACACGGGTTCGCCGTGCAACTTGCGACGAAGCTGCTGAGCTAAAAAAATTTCACCGATATTTTCAGAATTTCCTGAAAAATCGGAATAAACGAAAACAAAGAACAAAGAAAGGAAAGCAAAATGAACGCCACCGTCACCACCTACGGCCTCTACCTCCTCATCGCACTGCCGCTGACCGTTTGGGTCGCGCGCAACCTGTTCCGCAACGGGCGGATCTTCCTGGTCGATTGCTTCCACGGCAACGAATCCCTCGCCGACAGCGTGAACCAACTGCTGGTGATGGGTTTCTACCTGATCAACTTCGGCTTCGTCGCGCTCTATCTGAAATTGGCGAACGAGGTCCAGGAAGTCCGCGGCATCTTCGAAGCGCTGAGCGGAAAACTGGGTGTCGTCCTGCTGGTCCTCGGAGGCATGCACTTCTTCAATCTGCTCGTCTTTACGAAAATGCGGAAGCGCGCCACTTGGGACCAAGCCCCGCCTCCGCTGCCACCGACCGGCCATCTGTTGAAGAAAGCCTGAATCGCTCCACACCGATGAAAACGCTCACCATCTTCTACGACCCCCGCTGCGGGCTGTGCGCGAAATTCCGCGTCTGGCTCGAAGCGCAGCCGAAGCGGGTGGGCGTCGAATTCCTCGGCTTTGATTCCAACGAGGCGACGCAACGTTTTCCCGGACTGCTGGAGCTGGGTGCCGACCGAGATGTGGTGGTGCTCGCCGATGACGGCCGCTGGTGGCAGGGCAGCGCCGCCTGGCTGACCTGCCTTTGGACGACGGTTCATTTCCGCGACTGGTCGTTCCGGCTGGCGGCTCCGATTTTCCAACCCTTTGTAAAAAAAGCCGTGCATCTCCTCTCGGAAAATCGCCTGACGCTTTCCCGCCTGATGAAACTCCGGACCGACACCGCACTGGCGGCCGCGCTCCGCTCGACTCCTGAAACGGCCTGCGCCAACGACGCCTGCCCCATTTGATCCAACCGACAATAGAAAGACTTTTCCCCATGAACCCCGTGATCGTGATTTTCGGCGCCAATGGATTCCTTGGCCGCTACCTGACCCGCCACTTTGCCAGAAATGGCAAGGAGGTGGTCGCCATCGCCCGCAGCCGCGAGGGCTGGAGTGGTGATGGGATGTTCCTCGAATGGGATGGCAAAACCCTCGGTCCGTGGGCGCTCGCGCTGGAAGGGGCCGAGGCCGTCATCAATCTGGCCGGCCGCAGCGTGAACTGCCGCTACAACGGAAAGAACCGCCACCTGATCAAGCAAACGCGGGTCGATGCGACGCGCGTGATCGGCGAAGCGATCAATGCCTGCAAAACGCCGCCGAAGACCTGGCTCAATGCGAGCACCGCCACCTGGTACCGCCATGCGGAGGACAAACCGCAGAACGATTGGCTCGGCGAACCGGGCGAAGGATTCTCCTGCGAGGTGGCCCAGGCGTGGGAAGATGCGTTTTTCGGCGCGATCATTCCGGCCGCCACCCGCAAGCTCGCCCTGCGGATCGGCATGGTGCTCGCGAATGAGGAAGCGACCGTTTACGATGTCCTGCGAAAACTCACCGGCCGCGGCTTGGGCGGAGCGATGGGCAGCGGAAACCAGCGGATCAGTTGGATCCACATGGAGGATTTCCTGCGGGCGGTCGATTTCGCGATCAACGATCCGTTTCTCGACGGCACGATCAATGTCACCGCGCCTGAATTTCCGACCAACCGCGAGTGGATGAAAACCTTCCGCGAGGCGGTGGGCATGCCGATCGGCCTGCCGGCGGCGGAGTGGATGTTGAAAATCGGAGCCTGCCTGATGGGCACCGAGACCGAGCTGGTTTTGAAAAGCCGCTGGGCCGAACCGGTGCGCTTGCGCGATGCGGGATTCCGCTGGCGCTGGAGTCGTACGGTGGACGCCGTCGCGGATCTCCATGGTCGTCGCGGGCTGCAGGGATTCTTCCGATCACCGTCCGGACGGAGCGTGGGAGCCAAGGTCTGGCTGCCGGCTGCGACCCGCTGAGAGTGAGATGTTTTGAGAAACTTCATCAATTTTATCTCATTTTCAACGAATCAAGTCATTGATAATAAACGATATTACAATGTAAATCGGCTGATGCGGGCTTTTTCCGTTTGCCCCGGTACGCGATGACGGGTATGGGATGCACGCGTTGTTTAGCGCAGGCCAAGCCTTATTCCCTATCCCTAAGCATGTTTTATCGATCCCTTTCCCTAACCGCGCTCGCCCTCACGGCGGCGCTCTTCACCAGCTGCGGAAGTTCTGGTCCCAGTGTCATCTCAAAATCCTCGATCCAATCCGGCTCGGGGATTTATGCTAAAAAAGAAAGCTTCGCGTTGCCTCCCGCTTCGTCGACGGCTGTGGCCGCGGCCGCTGGCAAGCCCCGCGACAAGCACTCGATGCCCGTTTACGCATTCGCCGACCGCACCCGTGTCGTCCGCACCACCGCCTACACCTGCAGTGAGGACGATCACCTGATCTACGGCAGCAAGAACGCCACGGGAACCACCCTCCGTTACAATGACCGGGTCCGCAGCGCTGCCGCCGATTGGTCGTTTTATCCGGTTGGCACCACCTTCCGCATCAAGGGCCTGCCTTATCTCTATGTCGTCGACGACTACGGATCCGCCCTTCTCGGCACCGGCACCGTCGATATCTACAAGCCATCCAAGGAGATCATGAACCAGTGGGGCACCCGCACCGTGGAACTGACCGTCGTTCAATGGGGCTCGATGACCCGCAGCGCCGAGCTTCTCAGCAAACGCACCAGCTACGACCACTGCAAGAAGATGCTCGCGAACATCGTCCGCCAGCGTCCGGATCTGGTCAGCGTTGCCAAGCTGTAAATTTCCTCCGCTTTTCAAAAAGGCCCGTCCGTTCATTCGGCCGGGCCTTTTTGCGCAATTGGAGCGAGGAAGTTATTCCGCGCGAAGCAGATCAGATCACTGGATCGGTGCCAGCAACCTCGCCGCCCGGCACGCGGCGCGGAAAAGGAAGGGCTTGCCCGTGATGTCGTCCACCTTCGCCTCGCGGGCATTGCTGAAATCCGTGACCAGCATCGATTCCACCTCACTGACGAACTTCCGATCGGTGGAAAACGCCGTGATCTCGAAGTTCAGCCGGAACGAACGGTTGTCCAGATTCGCCGTGCCGACCGCCGCCAGCCGCTCGTCGATCAGCATGACCTTCTGATGCAGAAACCCTTTCTGATAGCAGAACAGTTTCACTCCGAACGGGATCGATTGCTCGTAATAGGAAAACGCCGACAGCCAGACCAGCAGATGATCCGCCCGCTCCGGAATCAGGATCCGCACGTCCACTCCTCGGATCGCCGCCGCCTGCAACGCGGTGAGCACTCCCTCGTCCGGGACGAAATAGGGTGAGGCGATCCACAGTTTCCTGCGTGAGGTGTTGGCAGCCTCCGCGACGACCAGTTGCCACGAGTCCACCGGATCGGCCGGCCCGGTGGGAATGATCGCGGCGATCTGATCCGCCTCTTCCGCACGGGTGTCCCAATGCAAGTCCGGCACCTGGTTCGTCGCCCAGAACCAGTCTTCGAGAAACACGAGCTGCACCGCCTGCACCACGGGGCCCGACATTTTCAAATGGGTATCCCGCCAGCCACCGAAGCGCTGGTCTCGGCCGAGATATTCGTCGCCCACATTCAGTCCGCCGATGAAGGCCGTGGTCCCGTCACTCACCACGATCTTGCGGTGGTTTCTGAAATTCAACTGCAGGCGCGACCACCAGAACCGGTTGATTCCGAACGTGCAACATTCGATGCCGGCATCCTTCATCTCCCTCAGGTAGCGTCTCGGCAGCTTGTGCGAGCCGATCTCGTCGAACAAAAAGTAAACCTTCACCCCGGACTTCGCGCGCTCGATCAATGCCTGTTGGAACTGGGTGCCGAGCGTGTCGTTCTTGACGATGAAAAAGTTCACGCACAGGTAGCGCTTCGCCTCGCGGATGGTTTCGAAAATCCGTTCGAAGGTCTCGTCGCCGTCGATCAGCAGTTCCAGCTTGTTCCCCCGGGTGAACGGCAAACCACCCAGGACCTGCGCCGCCCGCTCGAAGGCGTCGTCATCGGGAATCTCCACCTCGCAATGGCGCAGCCGCTTGTGCATCGTCGCCGCCAGTTTGCCGAGCCGGCTGTCTTTTTCCCGCCGGCCGCCGATGGTGCCGGAGAAGCGGGTTCTCCCTAACAGCCAATACATCGGCAGCGCGATGAACGGAACCGTCAGCAGGGAAATCACCCAGGCGATCGTCCCCTGCGAGGTTCTCACATGCATCAGCGCATGGAGCACGTGCAGGATCCCCACCACGTAGAAGGCGATCAACGTCGCCAGGCCGATCCAGGTATTGTATTCGAAGTCGGGGAATAACATGGAAGCTGTATGTAGTTTGACCCTTCAGGGTGTCTTCTGCGCGTGATGAAGACACCCTAAATGGTTAAGCTACCTGCGGCAAGGCGCGTTTCTAACGCTTTCGGATCAGCATGAACTCGTTGCCATCCGTATCGAAGCACATCGCGAGATGCGGTGCCTCACCGTCTTCTTCCTGCGGTTCGCGGGTCAGACCGCCGCCGTTCGCCACCACTTCGGCGGCGCCGGCCACCACATCCGCGACCTGGAGGCTGATGCCGGTCCAGGTTTTCCTGCCTTCGCCGCCACCGTGGATGCCGATGACCGCACCGGCGATTTCCAGTTCGGAAATATGGCTGTTCGCGCGGACCACCTCCGCGCCGAACGTTTTTTGATAGAAAGCCGTCGCCCGCGCCAGGTCCGCTGCCCAGATGACATACTTGACGCGTTCGACGAGCATCGGGTCAGTAGGAGAACAGTTCCCCGTCCTTGAAGAAGCGCTTCAGTTCGTCCTGAGCGGCTTCGACGGAGTCGGAGGCGTGGCAGACGTTGCGCATCTTGGCATCGGCATCCTTGAAGCCGAAGTCGCCGCGGATTGTGCCTTCCGGAGCGACCATCGAGTCCGTCGGTCCGAGAAGATCGCGGACGCGGGCGATGACGTCTTCACCTTCGAGGGCGAGGGCGATGACCGGAGCTTCCTGCATGAAACCGCGGACGGATGGGAAGAACGGCTTGTCGGCGATGTGCGAGTAGTGCTCGGCGAGGATTTCGTCGCTGAGGAGCATCATCTTGATGCCGCGGATCTTGAAGCCCTGCTCTTCGAAACGGGCGAGGACGGTGCCGGTGAGATTTTTTTGAATCGCGTCGGGCTTGAAAAGGATGAGGGAGGTTTCGGAACTCATGCGGGTGGAGTTAGTGCCGGGTCTCCCGATGTGCAAGTCTTTTGCAGCGACGGATTCGCTAGGAAACCTTAACGATCAAGTCCGTCCGCGCGCTGGCGCAGGGCCTTGGCGGCGTCCGCATTCCGGTTTTCGGATTCCCACAGAAGCGCCAGCCGCCGGAGCGCGGCCGCGGTTTCCTTTTTGGCATCCGGAGGGTAGGAGCGGATGGCGGTGCGCAGGCGTTCTTCCGCGGCTTTGCTCTGGCCTTGGGCGATGAGCGTTTCCGCGGACTCGATGAGGAACGCGGGTTCGTTTTTCACCGCTTCCGGTTTCGCCGCTTCCGCCTCACGGAAAAGCCGCGCGGCATTGTCCCGCGTCTCCGGATCGCGGCGGGTGGCGATGGCGAGTTTCTGCAGCAGCTCGAACTTGTCGGGATGGCTGAAAGCCGCACGCTCCAACAGAAGCCTTGCGGAACGCGGATCATCGGCGGCCAGCCATTCGTCGGCGAGCTTGAGAAACTCGTCCGCCGAACCACCGCGGATTTTCAGCAGTTCGCCGGAATGGAAACGGGCGAACCCCGGCTTGTCGTGCGAGCGGTAGAATTTGGCGAGAGCCTGGTGCGCGAGCGTTTGATTCGGATTGATCTCCAGCACTTCCTTCAACACCCCCTCACCTTTTTCATCCTGCTTCGCGGCGAAGAGAAGGATCCCCAACCGTGTCCTCAAATCCAGCGACGAAGGCGCGGCGGCGACGTGTTGTTCCAAGATTTCGATGGCCTTGTCCGGTCGATCCGTGTCGTGAAAATAATCCGAAGCCTCACGCGCCAGTGTGGAAATTTCGGGATGAGCGGTGAATGCGAGCAGGTAGTGCTGATCAAGCCTGTCTCGTCTGGCCGCCTCGTCGGCCTCCGTGGTGCTGCGTGTCAACGCGGTGTAAAGCAGAGCGGATTCGGGATCGTCCGGTGCCAGTTGATCGAGCAGCGAGGCTGCTTGGGATTTACGATCACTGGTTTGATAGAGCTGATGAAGCCGCCGGATGATCTGGGGATGGCCGGGATGATTTTTCAGCGAATTTTCCAAGGCGTCCGTTGCGAGTTTGGTGGCCATCGAATCGCCGCCTCCCTGTTGCTCCAGGAAATCCGCATAGAGCAACTGGACCCGCAGATCATCCGGTCGCGCGGTGGCCAGATCGCGGAAAAGCTTCACGGCACCCGCCCGGTCACCGGATCCGAGCCGCTGCGATACGGCCCGTTGGACCAGAGGCAACGCAAACGGATCCGCCAGCCGGGCTTTCTCAAAATGTTCCGGCGCAGTGTTCACATTCCGCATCTCCTCCAACACGCCGATGGCGAATTCCGTCCGTGCGTTTCCCGCCGCAGGCAGCGGAACGCTCAACAGGCTTAGGAATCCCACCACGAATTTCACTTGGATCCTCATAGAGGTCCGTGGCTCCGATGTCGACGCCCCAGTTGGATCAAGCTCCGCGGGAGGCGATGTGGTCGAATTTGTCGTCGATGAATTTCAGGACGAGGGCTTCGACTTCATCATTCTTCAGACGTTCGAGGACATCCACCGAGAAGCCGCGGGCGATCAGCTGGCGGGCTTGGCCGGGAGCGATGCCGCGGGCGCAGAGGTAGAAGATTTCCTCGTCGCTGATCTGGGAGGACGTGCTGCCGTGGGAGCACTTCACTTGGTCGGCGTTGATCTCGAGGCCGGGCATCGAGTTCGCCTCGCAGGTGTCGCTCATCAGGAGATTGCGGCAGGTCTGATAGGCGTCGGTGTGGTGCGCTCCCTCGTCAACGAAGATGAGTCCGGAGAAGATGGTGCGGGAATCGTCGTAAAGGGAGTTCTTGTACAACAGATCCGAGTAGGCGCCTTCGGAAACGTGGTGCTGGAAAGTGCGCTGGTCGTATTCCTGCTCGTGAGCGGGGATGCTGACGGAAAGCATGTCCGAACGCGATCCGGGGCCTTCGAGGCGGGAGAGTGATTCGTTGCGGGCCCAGGATGCGCCGGTATTGAGGATGAATCCGATGGCGGACGCATCGCGGAAAGTGGCGGTCTCGTTGATCTGGATGACGCGGGTGGCTTCGTTGAACGCCTGGATGGCGACGTAATCGAGCTTCGAATTCTGGCCGGCGCAGAGGTCGTTGAACGCGATGGCAAGGCCGGGTTGTGAATCATCCGCCGAGCGGAAGATATCGACGACGCGGACCTTCGAGCTTTTTCCAGTGACGATCAGCGTGTGCGGGAAGATGACGGTGTTTTCACCGGAGATCCAGTGATGGACCTCGATGGTGCCTTCGACTTCCAGGTTGTCGGAAACGTGGACGAACAGGCCGTTGGTTAGGGATGCCTCATGCAGTGCTGCGAACTTGGCGGAGCCGAGACGTGTTTCCTGTTTCATGAAGTGCGCTTGAACCAGATCGCTGTGGGAAACGAATGCTTCGGCGAGCGGCAGGCAGATCACGCCTTCCGGCAGGTGCGATTCCACGTGGACGAGTTCGTCGTTCACGAAGATGAGTTTCGCGGCAGGGGATTCGAGGCCGGTGGAGCGTTCGATCAGCTCGTTCACGCCGGATGCGGTAGCCTTTTGAAAGCTGGAAAAATCGAGCTGCTTGATGCTGGAAAAGCGCCAGGTTTCATCCCCGCGCTTCGGGGCGGGAGTGGCGAGGAAACGCTGCCAGGCGGCTTGTTGGCGTTCGGCGAACCAGGCGGGAAGGTAAGCCGGTGTTTCCGGAGCGGTTTCGAGAAGGGAAGAGGTTTGTTCGAGCACGGCGGGCATGGGAAAAATACAAAGAGGATGTTAGATCGATTCGGGCGCGGGCATCAGCCGACGCTGCCTTCCATTTCCAGATCGATGAGGCGCTTGAGTTCGACGGAGTATTCCATCGGAAACTCGCGGACGAGGTCGTTGATGAAGCCGTTGACGGCGAGCGACATCGCCTGGCCTTCGTTGAGTCCGCGCTGCTGCATGTAGAACAACATGTCATCGGAAACCTGGCTGACGGACGCTTCGTGCTGCGTGGCGTGGCGGTTGCCTTTGACCGTGATCGCCGGATAGGTGTCCGTGCGGCTGTGGCTGTTGATCAGCAGGGCGTCGCACTCGGTGTTGTTCTTGCAACCCTTGAGATGCTTCGGGATGTGGACCTGGCCCCGATAGGTGGAGCGTCCTTCGCCGACGGAAATGGATTTCGAAACAACGTTCGAAGTCGTGTCATCGGCCGCGTGGATCATCTTCGCGCCGGTGTCCTGATGCTGTCCGGTGTTGGCGAGAGCGATGGAAATGACCTCACCGCGGGCACGCTTGCCCTTCATGATGACGCCGGGATATTTCATCGTCAGGCGCGAGCCGATGTTGCAGTCGATCCAGCGGACTTCCGCGTCTTCCATCGCGATGCCGCGCTTGGTGACGAGGTTGAAGACGTTGGACGACCAGTTTTGTACGGTGACGTATTGGATCTTCGCGCCCTTGAGGGCGACGAGCTCGACGACGGCGGAGTGCAGCGTGGCGGTCTCGAATTTCGGCGCCGTGCAGCCTTCCATGTACATCAGCTCGGAGCCTTCGTCGGCGATGATGAGCGTGCGCTCGAATTGGCCGAAGTTTTCCGAGTTGATGCGGAAATAAGCCTGCAGCGGTTGCTTCAGCTTGAGGCCTTTCGGGATGTAGATGAACGAACCACCGGAGAAAACCGCGGAGTTCAGTGCGGAGAACTTGTTGTCGCCGGTCGGGATGACCTTGCCGAACCACGGGCGGAAAATCTCCTCGTGCTCTTTCAGCCCTTCGGTTGAGTTCACGAAGATGACGCCTTGTTTCGTCAGCTCCTCCTTCACGTTTGAATAAGCGGCTTCCGAGTCGAACTGGGCTTCCACGCCGGCGAGGAACGCGCGTTCCTGTTGGGGAATGCCGAGGCGCTCGAAGGTTTCCAAAACGTCGGCGGGCACGTCGTCCCATGAGCGCTTCGGTTTCTCACCGTCGGATAGATAATAACGGATGACGTCGAAATCGATGTTCTCCAGATCCTTCGTCGCCCAGTTGGTGGGCATCGGCTTGTCTTGGAAAACCTTCAGCGCCTTGTGACGGAACTCACGAACCCAATCGGGATCGTTCTTCACGTCAGAAATGTAATCGACCGTCGCGGAGGTGAGACCACGTCCTGCGTCGAATTTGTTGCGTTCCGGGAACGTGAAGTCGCCCTTGGTGCGGTCGATGTCGATCGCCTCGCGGGTTTCCGTATCGAGAACGTCTGTGGTGTCGTATGACATGGTGATAAAATGTTAGCAATCAAGCAAGAGCCGGTTCCTTGAGGAACTCGTAGCCGTCTTTTTCCAGTTCCAGAGCAAGTTCCGGGCCGCCGGAGCGGACGATTTTTCCTTCGGCCATCACGTGGACGTAATCCGGCTTGATGTAGTCGAGCAGGCGCTGATAGTGGGTGATCAGGAGCATGCCGCGGCCTTCGGAGCGCATGGCGTTGACGCCTTTGGCGACGATTTTGAGCGCGTCGATGTCGAGGCCGGAATCGGTTTCGTCGAGGATGCAGTATTCGGGCTCGAGCATCATCATCTGGAGGATCTCGTTGCGCTTTTTCTCACCGCCGGAGAAACCTTCGTTCACGGCGCGGGCGGTGAATTTCCGGTCCATTTCGAGGTGGTCCATCTTCGAGTAGAGATTCTTGTAATAAGCGACCGCGTCGATCTCCTGACCCTTCGGCAGGCGGGCTTGCAGCGCGGCGCGGATGAAGTTGGCGTTCGAAACGCCGGGAACTTCGGATGGATATTGGAACGCGAGGAAAATGCCGCCGCGGGAACGCTCGTCGATGGACTTGCCGAGGATTTCCTCACCGTCCTGCATGACCGAACCGGCGGTGACGATGTAGCTTTCGTGACCGGCGATCACCTTCGAAAGAGTGGACTTGCCGGAGCCGTTAGGTCCCATGATCGCGTGGACTTCGCCCTTCGGGATGTCGAGGTTGACGCCCTTGAGGATTTCGGTGCCATCTTCGAGAGTGGCGTGGAGGTTGGTGATTTGCAGGCTCATGTTGGGGAAAAATTCTAAATTTGAAGTCTTAAATTCTAAACTAAGAGGCGGCGATCTTGCCGCGCAGGGTGATTTCGATGTCCTCGACCAGCGCGCCGGGAGGAAGTTCGAGGACGTCGGCGAGGTTGATGCCGGGTTTGAAGCCGACATCGTGGATCACGCCGGTAGACTGGTCGTGGAAATGGCCGTGCTCCTGGAGATTCGAGCAGTAGCGCGAGGACTCGCGTTCGAAATTCACCTGCCGGATGATGCCGTGCTGGACGAGGGCTTCGAGGCAATTGTAAACGGTCGCCAACGAGATGTTCGGCAGGCGGTCCTTGACCCGCATGAAGACGTCGTTCGCGGTCGGGTGGTTCCGCTCCTGCATCAGGATGCGGTAAACCTCTTGGCGCTGGCGCGTCATGCGCAGTCCGGAGATTTCCTCAGGAATCTCGGTTTCCGCAGAAAAATCAGGGTTTTGAGTGACCATCGCGGCGGCAACGTAGGAGCGTCGCGACCGATATCAAGAATTATTCTAATTATAATTCCTAAGACTTCTGAAGTTTTCCTCAGCGCCGCCATAGGTAAACCCAGCGCTCGGAGACGCATTTGCCCT
The DNA here is from genome assembly GCA_040388015.1 of Verrucomicrobiota bacterium. Taxonomy (GTDB): domain Bacteria; phylum Verrucomicrobiota; class Verrucomicrobiia; order Verrucomicrobiales; family Akkermansiaceae; genus Luteolibacter. Next base: position 22,730 of record JAZKCQ010000044.1, read on the forward strand.
TCTCGTCCTGAAGCTCGCAGGTCAGATCCATGTCGTTCAGATCCTTCGGCGGCTTGCACACGAAGAAGGCGCGCAGCACTTGCGGCATGTGAAGCTGGTCGCTGCGGCCGAGGCCGGCGGGGATGTCGTCCACGTTCGACATGCTGACGTCGCTGATCCCGGCGTGGATGAGTTCCACCGACTGCTGGTTGATCGTGACGACCGGCTTGAGCTTGGAAATGTCGTCCCATTTCGGATCACCGACCTTGAGCGACGGGTTGAGCGGCTTCGCGAAATCGATGGCGACGAGCACCTCGTCCGGCTTCTGCACCGGCGTGCCGACGCGGGTGGCGCGGACGGAGAAAACACCGGACGGCGCGGGATCGCGCATCCAGCGCAGGCGGTAATGGAACTTGAACGGCTTGCCCACTTCCGGCGCTGGTGTCGGCTCCCAGACGAGGATCACATTGTCATCCGTCTCGTCCTTGGTCGGCATCTCGATAAGGTGCAGCTTCCCTTGATCGAATCCCTCGACCGGCTCGACCTTCACGCTCGGGCGGTTGTGATAGAGCGCCTCCGGATCCTGATAGGAAGAAAACGACCGGTCGCGCTGCAGCAGCGCCCATGACCGCGGCTGTTCCATGGTGAAAACGCAATGGCGGAACTGATCCTTCGTCGTCTCCAGCGGACGGTAGTGGAGATTTCCGCTGCCGAGCTCCATCAGCAGACCGTCGCTGTCGTGAACTTCGGGCCGGAAATCATAGGGTTTCGGATGCGTGCCTTCGCCAAACCAGAACATCGAGGAAAACGGCGCGAGCCCGAGTTGCTGGACCGGCTTGCGCAGCGTGATTTCCGCCTCGATATCCACCACGGTTTCCACGCCCGGCGTGACCGTGAACTGATAGGCACCCGCCACGCTCGGGCCGGTGAGCAGCGCCCAGGCCTTGAGCGATTTCGAATCCTTCGCTGGTTTTTCCAGATGGAACTCGGAGAAATCCGGGAATTCCTCCGGCACGCCCGGCAGGCCGCTGTTCATCGAGAGCCCGCGGGCGGAGAGGCCGTAAGGCGCGTCCTTCGGGATGGCCCGGAAATAACTCGCGCCGAGAAAAACGAGGAACTCGTCCATGTAGTCCGGCGAGTTCAAGTGCGTCCGCGCGCGCCAGCCGGCGAATCCCGGAGGCGGCGGCGTGCCGGCCGGGATTTTGTTTTTTCCATGGTCGAAGAGATCTTCATCCACCGTGAGGAGCGACGATTTCCCGCCATCCACCTCATGGATCGCCACCATTTTTTTCGCCGTCCAGCCGGGGTGGAAGAAGTCGATGGAAAACGGGCCCTTGCCCCACCATAGCCCGGATTCCATCTTGAACCGGATGTCGCGATGCTGGTCGTAGTTCAGGTTTTTCCAGAAATCCGCCAGCTCCTGCTTGGGCGCTTCATACGGCTTAGCCGCCAGTTTCCGGGCCTTTTCGCGCAGCGTCTCGAAGGAGAAATCCTGCGCGGTGGAGAGTCCGGCCGAGCCGATGAGAAGCGCGCACGCGGCAAGTGGAAGACGGCGGTGGAAATGCATGCCGCAGCCTTGGCAGACATCCGCCAGCTTGGCAATAGCGCGGCGGATGTGGTGAGTTTGGAATCCGGCCAACTAACGCTT
>JAZKCQ010000045.1:0-77759 GCA_040388015.1 Verrucomicrobiota bacterium
TCGGGCACGTTGGCGTGGATGAGGTTCACGCGGGCGATGAGTTGTTTCAGCCGATGATCCATCAGCGGCAGGTCGAAGGCACCGGCGCGGTGGGCAGCGGCGAGGCAGCGGCCGCTGGCGACGGGATCGAGGTCGCGTTGCTGCGCCTGCTGCTCGATGACGAGATCGTGATAGCGCGTGAGTGTCATCGCGGAGACGCGCTTGTTTTTGGAATCGAAGAGGTGCTCGACGGTGATGGTTAGATGCTGGGGAAACATCCCGGCGATCCACTCGGGCTTCACGGCGGTGGCGAGACTGAGCAGGGTCAGCGGCATGGGGCCGCGCGAGGGCGCTTGCCGCAGGTTGGCGGCGACGAAGAATGGGGCGTCGGTCACCACGCTTTCGCGGACGAGCTGGCCCTGGCGTTGCTCGGTGAGGTCGCACGCGGGCTTGCCGGGTTCGCGGCGTTTGGCGAGTTGATCGATGAAACCGGCCATGAGGCAACGCAGCAGGGATTCGTCGTTTTTCGCCGGGCCGGCGGATGGTGTATCGCGATCGCAGAGGCGTTGCTGGCGGGCTGCCTGCAGGATTTGTTGGTAAGTCTGCTCCACCTGGCGGGCAACCTGGGCATTGATGCCGTGGCTGCGGCAGAGATCAAAACTGAAGCGGTTCGCTTGGGCGAAGTCGTAAGCACGCATCAGGGTGATGAAGTCCGAGTCTCCATTTTCCTCGAACGTTTCACGCGTGGTCTGGGTCTGCGAATCATCCCGATCCAGCCTTGTTAGCAAGTCGCGGCCACTGACCAACGCCGCGCACAAGGCGGCATCCGGCACGCAGCCGCGCAGGCTGGCCTCGATCAACATGCGTGAGTAACGCGGGTGCATCGGCAGTCGCAACATTTGGCGGCCGATGGATGTTAGCTCCGCATCGTTCAGGGCACCGAGCATCGTGAGCAGGCGCTCGGCGCGTTCGACCGCCTGGGTGTCGGGTTTGTCCAGCCAGTCAAAGGTAGCGGCTTCGCGGATGCCGAGCGAGTGCAGCAGCAGCACGACCTCGGCGAGGTCGCTGCGCTGGATCTCCGGCGTGTTGCGTTCCTCGCGGGTCTTGTGGCCGATCACGGTCCACAACCGATGACAGGTGCCGGGCGCGGTGCGGCCGGCGCGGCCTTTGCGTTGGTCGGCGCTGGCGCGGCTGATCGGTTCTAGCAAGAGTGTCCCGATACCGCGTTCGGCATCGTAGCGCGCCACGCGGGCGACGCCGCTGTCGACGACGTGGCGGATGCCATCGATGGTGATGCTGGTCTCGGCGACGTTGGTGGCGACGATGATTTTCCGCAGGGAGTTCGGGGCAAAGGCGCGGTCCTGTTCCTGCGGTTCGAGTTCGCCGTGCAAGGGAATGCAGGCCACGCGTTCCTGCGATCTCAGACCGCGCAACGCGTCGAGCGTGCCGTTGATTTCACCGCGCCCCGGCATGAAGACGAGGATGTCACCGGGGGCGTCGTCTTGGAGGATTCGCTCGACGGCCTCCGCCGCTTGCGCGGTGATGGATCGCGTGTCGGGCTGGGATAGATAGCCGACCTCGACGGGAAAACTCCGCCCTTCGGAAATGAGGATGGGGCAGCCGTCCAGATAGGCGGCCACCGGCTCGGCGTCGAGGGTGGCGGACATGACCATCATGGCCAGATCCGGGCGCTGGGATTGCTGCAAGTTTTTCACCAAGGCGAGCGCGACATCGCTGAGCAGGTTGCGCTCGTGGAACTCATCGAAAACCACGGCACCAATGTTAGACAAGGTGCGGTCATCCTGCAGCCAACGCAGCAGGATGCCTTCGGTGACAAAACAAATGCGGGTGCCGACGCTGGTGTGATCGTCGAAGCGGATCTGATAGCCAACCTCCGCGCCGAGTTTCCCATCGCGCTCCCAAGCCACCCGGGTCGCCACCGTGCGGGCGGCGACGCGGCGGGGTTGCAGCACCACGATCATCTTGTCGCCCGCGATCCCGGCATCGAGCAACATCTGCGGCACCTGCGTGGTCTTGCCCGAGCCGGTGGGCGCGACCAGCACCAGGCGATTGCCGGATTCCAGCGTGCGCAGGATCTCGGCATGGATCTTCCAGATGGGGAGTGCGGTGGCGGCGGGCATGCGGTGGACGCGCACGCTATCGGCCGGCGCGGGTGTTGGGAATCAGGAACGGCGGACACAGATCAGATCCCAAGGAGTGGCGATTTGCCTCACGCCTTCTCCGCTGCGCGTTCCTTCCGAATCACCGTTTCAAAGAGGGATGATGACGGGTGAATCCCCCGGATCATTGGTCTCTCATGGGCATGCCGATCCGGAGATCACCATTCCTTGAGAGGAAAAAGCCGCCTCTCGACAGCATCTCCCGAGCTCCGGGCCCGCTTGTCCCGGAATTCCTCGGCTGACTCTCGTCGATTCACCATTTTGTCCCGACGATTTTCAGCTCCTTCCCGGGACTTTTCCTTTTCCCAATCCTTGTCAGCCGCCGTTCGTCGGGAGGAAATGATTTTGTCCCGGGATTCGGCCATCCATCGATCACGATCCGTTGTTCCTTCCCGTTGAAAAATGATTTCCAAAAACGAAAGAGTTCATCCTCTCGTTAGGAAATCATTTCTTCCCGGGACTGAATCATTTCCCCCCGACGTTTTTTGATTTCCCAACGTTCCAAAATGATTTCGTCCCGACACGAAATGACCAAACAACGGGAGAAAACCGCCTGTGCCGCGCGAGAAGCGGAGGATCGCGATGGAAATGCCGCCGGCGAGGGAGAACCCGCTCCTGTTTCCCGTCCGGAAGGTCTTTCCATGGAGTAATCCGTTCTTGTTTCCGGCGTTCCTGAAGAGAGCATCGGGCATGAGAAGTATGGAAGCACCTTGGGATCTGGAAGACGTCATCGTCACTCCCAAGCTGGACGGGCGGCAGTCCCGGGTCGCGGATCGCGCGCTGGAGGCGCGGGTCACGGCGGAATTGCTCCGCGAGCTGGCGAAGGCTCCGGAAGAGTTCTTCCCGAAGCTGGTCGAGGCGGTGCTTGAGTTTTCAAACGCGGACTCCGCCGGCATCAGCCTGCTGGACGACGAGAGCAAGGCATTCATCTGGCCTGCGGTGGCGGGAGGCCTGGACCCTTACATCGGTGCGGGGACGCCGTCGGATTTCGGTCCTTGCGGCACGGTTCTGGACCGCAATGCGCCCGTCTTGTTTTCCCATCCCGAGCGGCATTTCACCTACTTGAAACCGATCAAGCCCGCGCTGGAGGAAGTGCTGCTGGTCCCCTTCCATGTGAACGGCAAGGCCATGGGCACGATCTGGGCGGTGATCCATGTGGCGGGCCGCCAGTTCGACCGGGAAGACCGGCGGTTCTTGGAAAGTCTGAGCCACTTCGCCGCCACCGCCTACCGGGTGCTGACCGAGACCGGAGTGCTGAAGACGATCATCGCCAGGCTGCCGAAGCATCCGGCTCCGCAGGCAGAGGTTTGACATCAGCACCACGGCGGGAGCACCTGTCAGCTCAAGGTCGCCCGGAGGTCCCGCCACCGGACGGGACGCAGCTATGTTAGACGAATCCCCTCCCCTTCCGATGAGGCTCCGGGTCGAAACCCGGAGCCTGCCATAGCTTCCCACCGCAAACCTCCTTTGGTCCCCCCGCTATCAAGAAACACCGGGCGTCAGAGTGGATCTGGGAGCGCTCAGTCAATGTCGGGAGCCTTCTCGCTGGATGCCTGCCTTCCTGCGCGGGTGGCTGGACATGCGCCAGGCGGTCCGCCATAGCGAGGTCGTCGGGAAAGCGTGAAAACGCGGTGAGTCATTGAGTGCCTTCATCGGCCACCGATCAATCAGCACCCCTTATCCCCCCTTTTCCGGGTTGCCTCCCCCATCGAACCCTGAAACGCTGCGAAAAAGCCGACGATCCGCCTCACTCCATCCTCCATGCCCCACATCCTGCCCACCAATTCTCATGGATGTTGATCCACGGGCAATGACTCCATCCATCCCGGTCGCCGAGGCTCCAAGTGAGATTTCATCTCTCACCCGCGCGGAACGGATGAAACGCTTCGGTGAGGCGATCGATGCGATCCGCCAGCGGGCCGAGGCGGAGCTGGGGGCGCGGGATGTGACGCGCGTCCGGCGGTTGAATTGGTTTTCACGCGGGATGGAAGTGGTCGGCCGGGGGCTGATTCATTTCAGTGTCGAACCCGTCGGTTTCCTATCAGGCGTCGGCGCGTTGTGGGTTCACAAGCAGTTGCAGGCGATCGAGATCGGCCACACGGTACTCCACGGGACGTATGACCATCTCGAAGACGGCGGACGTTTCAGCTCGAAGAAATTCTCCTGGGACACGCCGATCCATGAGGGCGCGTGGCGGCACGGGCACAATGTCGAGCACCACCATTTCACCAACGTGGCGGGCAAGGATCCCGACATCAACTTCGGTCCGGCCCGCCTCACCGGACAATCGCCTCACCGGTGGTTCCACCACCTGCAGTTCCCGTTTCTGCTAGCGGTTCTCGCGCCGAATTTCACGTTCTTCATGAACCTGCATTTCACCGGCCTCAACGACCTCTATTTCGGAAACGGACGGGCCTCCGAGCACCATGGGGAAACGGACCGCTCATGGAAGGCGGTCAGGGCGGCGCATCTCACCGCGCTGCGCAAGTTCGCGCCTTATTATCTCAAGAACTATCTCTTCTTTCCGCTGCTCGCCGGATTGATGTTCTGGAACGCGGCCATGTTCTGGAAGGTCCTGCTAGGAAACTGGATGGCGGAAACCCTGCGCGACCTCTATTGTGCCGCGACGATCTACTGCGGCCACACCGGCGAGGAAGTCTCCGCTTTTCCCGAAGGCACGCGCGCGAAGGGCAAGGGAGAGTGGTATGCGATGCAGGTGGACGCCACGAACAACTTCGAAGTGTGCCTGCCCCTCTCGATCCTCTGCGGCGGGCTCGACCGGCAGATCGAGCATCATCTTTTCCCCAAACTCCCGCCGGACCGCCTGCGGAAAATCGCTCCCGAGGTCCGGGCCGTGTGCGAGGCCCACGGCGTGAACTACCGCACGGACACATGGTGGGGAACCCTGAAAAAAGCACTCGTCCACATGCGGAATCTCAGCGTGTGCGAACTGGGCCGGGCAGCCGTCTGACGGGGGGAAGGTAGCAACTCCCCCGTCGCAGCCGCCTCAGCTTCTCATTTGAGCAGCTCTTTCAAATGCTCGACGTATTTCGCGGGGCCTCCCTCCTGATAGCCGGTGCGGTTGATCTCCTTGCCACGCGAGTTCATCAATAGAACGGTGGGGAAACCTTCGATCTGGAATTCCTCGTTCAGTTTGTCATTCTGCTCTTTCAGCTTGGCGGGAAGTTCTTTATTCCGCGGAAAATCAAGCTCGAGCATGATCAGATGCTTTTTCGCATACTCTTGGAACTCCGGCTGATCGAACACCTCCTTCTTGAGCTTGATGCACCAGCCGCACCAATCTGAGCCGGTGAAGTCGGCAAGGATTTCCTTGTGCTCTTCCTTGGCCCGCTTCTTCGCAACTTCCAGATCGGTCTCCCACTTGAACACATCCACCGGAGCCGCTTCCGGCTTGGCAGCCGCCTGTTCCGCCACGAACTTCTTGTCCTCGTCCGTCAGTTTTGCCAAAGGGATTTTCACCGTGGTGCCGTTCGGACGGAGGATGACGACCAGATCTCCGTCGGTCTTCGAATACTCGCCTTCCAGCGACCGGTCCGAACCGGCTTCCTTCCAGGTCCTCGCTTCAAGCGAGACGGGAAAAATCATGGAGACGGCAGTGATGAGGAGAAATGAGTGTGTTTTCATGAGCGCGTGGTTCGTGTTCCGCCTGAACTTTGATAGAAATCGTCCTCCGCTGTCAATGTCATGCATTTGAAGCGGCTGCGGCAGGTGCGGGCGCCGGAAGAGGTTCGGAGGACACCCGCCCGTCACCCGCATGACATCTTCTGGCGGCCCTGCGATTCGAACGGGAGACGCTGTTGTTTTCTGACCGCAAATCCCCTGATTTGAGATGAGAACGCTACCTAAAAATGGGGATGCCGATTGCCGCATGAACCCGAAAACAGCAGTGATCCGCGGGCCACTTGACCCAATGACGAGCCAACACTCCGCAATCAATCAATCCCGGCAATTCCAACAATAACATCTCCAGAGCCTCATGTAGAAACGCGGAATCATGGTATCACCATTGCTCCGAACCACCGCGAAGGATCTGTCTCCACAGGGTATTTCCGACCTCCAGCCAGCACGATTATTCTCCATCTCATGAATTCAAAAATTTTCGCCCGAATGTCGGCACTGGCGCTCGGCGCTTCTTTCACCTCGTCGGCCATGGCGGAAGACATGGTGATCACGCAAGGGGTGACGACACTTCCGTCTTTGGAAAACACCACGGTCCTGATGTCCGGCATGTCGGAACTGAGGCTGACGTCACCCGCTCCGCTGACCGGCGGCTCCATCAACCTAACATCGATCGACTCCTGGCTGTTCCTAACCGGAGTCCGGCCGGATGCGGCCCTGGCGAACCATCTGCCCCTGATCCAGGTGAACGGCCAGCCTGCGGCGGTCGGCACGAATGTCCGCGTGGTGGGATATGATTCCGGCACCGTGATCATCCCCCAACCGGCGACCTTCAAGCCGCTGGTGGCGTTCACGGGTGCCGCGTTCACCGGGGATGCGATGTCTTTCGCCATCGACACCTACTACACCAGCACGGGTTCGGGTCCCGGAGGAGTGACGCTGCCCGTGGTCGCGCTCAATTCGATGGACCGCACCATCAGCTCCTTCAAACTGAAGCGCGGCTACATGGCCACCATTTCCACGAGGCCCGATGGCACCGGCCCGAGCCAGAACTACGTCGCACAGGATGGTGATCTCGAGGTCGGCCTGCTTCCGGCGAATCTGGACAATGCCGTGCAATTCGTCCGCGTCTTCCCCTGGCGCTGGATCCAGAAGAAGGGCGCCTGCGATGTGGCTCCCGACCTCCTGAACACCACCTGGTGGTACAATTGGAACAACAGCAACGACTCCCTGTCATACCGGGAATATGTCCCCACGTGGCAACAGCCTTTCTGGCCCGGCCAACCGACCAACCGCACCAACATCACCCATCATCTGGGTCTCAACGAGCCCAACGGATCCGACCAGGACGCCTATAAAAACCTGACTCCTCCGGGATCCGTCGATCACGCCGTCGCACTCTGGCCGGTGCAGCTCGCCACCGGGCTGCGGGCCGGCACTCCGGCGGTCACCGACGGTGGTTACAGCTGGATCACGAATTTCGTGGCGAAGGCGGACGCCGCCGGAATGCGGATGGATTTCGTGCCGATTCACTACTATCGCGCCTCGACGAATGATCCGGCCAGCGCGGCCAGCTCGATGTATGCGTTTCTCAAGAGCGTCCACGACGTCGTCAAACGCCCGATGTGGGTGACGGAATTCAACAACGGCGCGAACTGGACCAGCGGCACCGATCCGACCCTCACGCAGAACCGCGACTGTATCGACGCGATGATCAAGATGATGGACGAGACTCCGTGGATCGAGCGCTACTCCGTTTACAGCGCCGTCGAAGCGAGCCGTCAGATGGTCGTCTCCGGCACCAACCCGGTCGAACTCACCCCGGCCGGCGTGGTCTATCGGGATCACGTGGCACCGTTGTCCTACTCGCAGGTCGTACCGGCCACCAGTGAGAAAGGAATCGCCCGGCTCACCTTTGACGGAGACACCCTCGACACCTCGGGCTTCCTCCACAACGGTCTGGCAGCGAGAACGCCGTCGTTCGTCCCCGGCCAGCGAGGCCAGGCCATCCAACTCGACGGGACAAACAGTTATGTCCAACTCCCCGCCAATCTGGCGGCCAGCACATCGTTCAGTTTCGCCAGCTGGGTCTATTGGGAAGGCGGCGCGGTCAACCAGCGCATCTTCGACTTCGGCGACAACATCGACCCCAGGGCAAACAACTACCGCTACATGTTCCTGAGTCCGAATGTCGGCGGAGGCTTCCGTTTCGGCCTTCGAAACGGCGCGGACGGCACCCAGGGCATTCAAACCGCCACGCCGCTCCCGACCAATACCTGGCAGCACGTGGCGGTGACCATGTCCGGCACGACGGCAACCCTCTATCTGAACGGCGTCCAGCAGACCACCGGCGTCATCACCACACCGGCCCTCTCCGGGACGCAGACCAATTACATCGGCAGAAGCCAATGGCTGACCGACCCTCTCTTCAAAGGAAAAATCGACGACGTCCGTGTGTTCGACAAAGCGCTGACAGCCACCCAGGTCGCGGCGCTCATGACGAACAACGCGCCGCAGTTTTCCAGCCCGACAATGAATGGCGGAGCTGGCAATCCCGGCGTCGCCTACACCGGCAGCGTCGCCGGATCGGCGACCGATGCCGACGGTGACGCGATCACCTACAGCAAAGGCACGGGACCGGCCTGGCTCCAGGTCGCGGCTAACGGAACGCTCTCGGGCACGCCGGCCGCCACCGACCAGGGCGTGCACGACTTTACGATCATCGCCACCGACCCCACGGGCGACAGCGGTTACACGGTGTTTTCGGTCACCCTTCCCAAGACTCTGGGTCACGGGGCATGGGCATCTCCGGGCGGCGGCACATGGAGCGACGTGACGAAGTGGACCGGAGATTTCCCCGCGAGCGGGAGCGGCTTCACGGCGGATTTCAACGCGCTCGCCACCACATCCCCCGCCACCATCACGGTGGACAGTCCGAGGACCATCGCCGATCTGGTGTTCGGCAGCGCGAGCAGCGGCGGAAACTGGACCTTGGCCGGCAGCGGCGGCGCCACCCTCACGCTCGACAGCGGCAGCACGACCACGGGCTCGAAAATCGATGTGGGCCAAAACACCGTGACGATCAACACTCCGCTGGCCGGCACGAAAGGACTTTGGAAAAACGGCAACGGCACGCTCGTCCTCTCCGGCACGCACCCGCTTTCGGGAATCATCGACATTGATACCGCAGGCACCACCGCGAGCCAGGGAACGGTCCGGCTCGTCGGCCCCGGCGGCCTTCCTTCCGCCACGGAACTCCGGATCCGGACCAACAACGGGGGCTCTTCCACACTTGAACTCGAAGGTGCCGCGGGCAGCGTCACCGTCCCCGCCCCCGTCACGCTGAGCGGCCGGAATGTGACCGTGCCGGCGGTGCGGAACATCGCGGGCAACAACACGCTCTCCGGAGTCATTTCCATGGGCGCGGGCGGCTCCAACTATCGCTTCCAATCCGACACCGGGATGCTGACCCTCGGAGGGACGATCCGGTCGCTGGTCACCACCACCCGCAATGTGACCCTGCAGGGCGACGGCGATGGCGTCGTGACGGGCAACATCAACAACGGCACCTCCGATTTCGTCAACGTGGCGAAATCCGGCGCCGGCACCTGGTCTCTCAACTTCGCCAACACCTACACCGGCACGACGACGGTCTCTCAAGGAAAACTGATCGTGAACGGCCAAACCGGAACCGGAAACACGACCGTCGCGGGCGGTGCCACACTCGGCGGAGCCGGCACGATCAACTCGAATCTCATCGCGCAAAGCGGGTCCAAGGTGGTCATCGGCAATCAGGGATTCACCATGATCCCGGACACCGCTTTCTCACTGATCGACAACTTCGAATCCTATCCGCCGGGTAACATCGGGACCGTTCCCAACACGACCGGGGACGTCTGGACCGGGGTGTTCAACGGCACGGGCAATGCCAGGATCGTCGACGTCTCGGGCAACAAGGCGATGGCCGTGAATGGCATCGGCGCGGCCGCCGACTCGTGGCGAGGCGCGATCACCAGGCTGAAGACACCGCTTCCCAACGGCCAGACCGGCACGTATTTCTTCCGCGTCCGGAGCACCGGCGTGACGACCACGGATTTCATCTTCGGACTGTCCGACCAAGCCGCGACCACCACCACGGTCCCCGGAAGCGACGTCACCGATCCGTGGAACGAATATGCCGTCACGCTCTCCATCGGCGGTGGAAATCTGCGGGCCTACAATCAGGGGGTGGGCGACGTCGTCCTCACGCCCGTCACCACGAATGCCTGGACCAACGTCTGGCTGGTGGTCGACAATGCGGCGAAAACGTTCCGTGTCGCCTATTCCACCGGCATGGGCAACGGAACGCTCGCGGCACAGACCTTCAGCTTCGGACGCCGCACGGGTGCCATGGCGGGCACGAATCCGATTGTGACGTTCGGCATGCACGAGCGGGTCAACGTCGCCGGACAAATTGACGATCTCCATTTCTCCGGCGGCTCGGATCTATCAAATCCGGTGAACGCTCCCAACCTGCCATGGATCGCGAAGGGCTCGACGCTGAAAGTGACCACCGATTTCACCCTGGCCGCGGGCTCCACCGTCGAGTTCGACGCCTCGCGGGGCGCGCTTCACGACAAGCTGACCGTCGGCGGAAATTTCAATGCGAGCGGCACGCTCAAGGTATCGCTTGATCCGGCGCAGGCCGCTCCGGTGTCAGGAGACAGCTTCGACATCTTCGATGCCGCGACCGCCTCGATCAACTTCGCCAGCCTCGACCTGCCGGCACTCGCCACAGGACTTGTCTGGAATACCGGTTCGCTCGGCGACGGCGTTCTCAGCGTCGTCGCCGGGCCGCCTCCTTCGGCCTATGCCAGCTGGGTCGCGGGTCTCGCATTCGCCCCGGGGACCAACGGCCCGTCGCAGGATGCCGACCTCGACGGGATCGCCAACGCCTTCGAATGGTTGTTCGGAAGCGCTCCGCTGGCATCCGATCCGCAAAGGCTGCCGCAAGGAATCCTGCGGTCGGTCACCGGAACCGAATTTCCCGGAGCCGATCCTTCCAAGCGCTATCTGAGCATCACCGCCACCGTGCGCAAAAACATCCCGGGCATGACCTTGATTCCGCAGTTCGCCGCTTCTCCGGAAGCGCTGGACGAGCCGGGAACCAGCAACGACATCGTTTCCCTCCAGGTCAGCGAATTGGGCGACTTCGAAGTGCGCGAGTGGATCCATACGCTGCCGGTGGAAACGATCGGCCACGGATTCATGCGGTTGAAGCTGGTTGGTGAATAGCCTGTCAGACGCCGCGGCGACCTTGAATTGCTAGACGCCCTATTTCGAGTGAGACTTCCGGAACATCCGTCTCCATGACAGAAAATCAGTCCTCCGATCCGTGATTCGAGCGTTTGGCATTGGCCGGGAGCCTGGTGTTGCCTTCCTGCTCCTAGCCCCTATCGTCCGCCCGCGATGAAGAAGCAGTGGGCGCTGGTATGGATCCTGAGCGGTCTCTCCATGTTGGGGGCCTTCTCGATTGATGCCTACCTGCCATCGTTCGGCGACATCGGAGCCAGCCTCCATGTGGACCGGGAGCACGTCCAGCAGACGCTGAGCGTCTACCTTTTCACCTTCGCCTTCATGATGCTGTTCTACGGCACCCTGTCGGACACCTTCGGGCGGCGGCGGGTGATCCTGTGGGCGGTGGGCGGCTATGTGGTGGGATCGATCGGGGCGACGTTCGCGCCTTCGTTTTACTGGCTGCTCGGATTCCGCGCGCTCCAAGGACTCTCGGCCGGGGCGGGCTCGGTCGTCGGGCGCGCCGTCATCCGCGATCTTTTTCCCGGCCAGATGGGCCAGAAGGTGATGTCGTATGTGACGATGGTGTTCAGCCTCGCCCCGGCGGTAGCCCCGGTCGTCGGCGGCTGGCTGCAAGTGTGGTATGGCTGGCGTTCGGTCTTCGCCTTCCTGTCCCTTGCGAGCCTCGCGATGGGCATCGCCGCGTGGAAGATTCTTCCGGAAAGCCTCGCTGTCGAAGACCGCACGCCGCTTCATCTCGGATCGATGATCCGCCGCTACTGGCAGGTGGCCACGCACGGCGATTTCCTTCTCCAATCGCTTGGCATTGGGCTCGGGTTCGCCGGATTCTCGCTCTACATCAGCACGGGTTCGGACTTCGTGATGCACGTCCTCCATCTCCCGGAAACGGCGTTCGCCTGGTTGTTCATCCCGATCATCATCGGCATGTCTGCCGGCTCGGCGCTGTCCGCGCGGCTTGCGATGAAATTTCCTCCCACGCGGCTGATCTGGATCGCTTACGGCGTGATGGCGGCGGCGACGGTGGCGAACCTGCTCTACGCGAATCTCTGCACCCCTTCAATCCCATGGGCGGTGCTTCCCGGCATGGTCTACATGTTCGGCCTCGCGCTTGGTTCCCCGGCGATGACACTCCGCACGATGGACCTTTTCCCCTCCGCGAAAGGCCTCGCGGCATCGCTGCAAGGCTTCGTGCAGATGCTGCTCTTCGCCCTGATGTCCGCCATCGTCGCGCCGTTGGTGCTCGGGGACATCCGGAAACTGGCCCTGAGCGTGGCCATCGGCTGGACCCTGAGCATCCTGTGCTGGTGGCTCGGCACGCGCAAGGGCCACGTCTGCCATCGCGAGGTGGCGGAGGAAGCGTGACGAAGGGCCGGCCGGACGGCGGTTTCTCACGGATTCCTCTCCCGGAACAAATCGACGCTCCACCTAGCAGACTGCTTGCATTCCGGGCGGACTTCATGTTAGCCACTGTTCCGTGAACAAGATCGAGCACGATTTCCTGTCATGGGCCAATGATCCGGCCCGCACCCTGGAAGAGCGGTATGGGATCCTCCGTCTGGCTGAATTCACCTACATGCGCTATTACCAAGGCGCGGACAAGACGCCACTGGATTGGGCGACGGCCTCGAAAGCTCACGAACAACGGCTTTACAATCCGGCTTATCAGCCGTTCATCGATGAGAAGCAGCTCCGCATCACCGCGGAACTGTTACCCCGGGTGGAGGAGCTCAATCTCGACCCCATCGGCGAGGACAGGCCGTTGCGTAACCTCGCGTTCCTCGCCTTTGTCCCGAATGTGACCTCTCTCAGACTCCATTCCTTCGAGCGTGAGGACCTGGATGGCTTCCAACACCTGAAACACCTGAGGGTGGCGCACCTCCGCAGCGACGAAGTGGAGGACTACAGCGCCCTCGCCGCCTGCCACGAATTGCGGGAACTCCACATCACCACCCATTTCCCGTGGCCGGTGCTGCGCGCGCTCTCGGAGCTTCCCCACCTTGAAATCCTGAATTGGCACGGAAACAGTCTGGCTCTGGCGGACATTCCCAGCCTGCCGGCGCTGAGGAGCCTTCAAATCCAGAGCCAGTATTACCAGAACGAGCCGAAAAACTCGATCCGGGATCTTCACCAGCTGCCGGACATGCCAATGTTAGATCATTTCTGGGGCGGCTGGTTCCACCGGCTGGACGGCATCGGGCGGTTCCCCAAGCTGCGGTTCCTCGCGATCCGCGGTTTTTTCAAAAGCCTGTCAGGGTTGACCGCGCTAACCGAACTCACTCACCTGCGGATCACCAACCCGCGGTTGGAGGAGGTGGCGACGGTCGCGTCCATGCCATCGGTCCGGCACATGGCGGTTCACAGCGAGCGCCCGCAGGATTGGGGAGTGCTGATGACCAGCGAGACGCTGCGTGAGGTGTTCCACCTCGGCTTCGACGGCGACCAACCGGATCTGGAGACACTCCGGATGCTGATCCCTCCGTGGGACGATCTTTTCGCGCTTCCGGAGCCGCGGGCGCTTGAGCCGATCCGCGTGATGGTGCGCAGCTCCCTTGACGACATGACCGGAGCCGACTGTGACATCTCGTCGGATTTCCCGGAAGGTCCCGAGGGATGGGACGGAAATCTGGGCATGCGGCAGTCGGAAACCTGGTGGGTGGAAAACCAGCTGCACACCGCGCTGCGTGACGCGGGCTATCTGAAGCTTCAGGGCGTGCGCATGGGCAGCAACCCACCCGAACTCTACAGCCTTTTCAGCAACCCGCCCACCCCGTGGATGCCGCGCCGGCTGTCTCTCAGGATTCTCAAGTCCGAAGCCATCGGCCACATCCCTGGGATTTTCGAATGCATCCGCAAGGCTCTCTCGCAGATCCGCCACCCGTGGCAGCTCCACGTCACGGTCCAGCCCGATGCTGACGCGGAGACATGGGACGAATCCTGGAAACACATCCCGCCGAAAAGCTACGCCCAGGAAATGGTGGAACTCGAACACCAGCTTGAACAGAAGCGCCTGCGCAAACAGATCTTCCTCAAGGACCAGCACCGGATGCGCCTGCTGCAGGAACTGGGAGAAGACACCGAAGGATTCAAACCCACCCCCCTTCCCGCTCCGCAGGAGAATCCCGATAGCGAATTCTTCTCCTCTCCGGATGACGGGGATGAGGAATACGAAGAGGACGACAAGGACGGCGGCATCGCCAACTTCGATCCTGAGCAGGCCGCGAATGACGAAGTCTGGTTGTCTCCCGTTGATGTCGGTGATCCGAACAGCGATTGGAACGGCCTGTTCTGCATGTTCATTCTCAGCGAAAAGGGCGTTCACATGCACGCCAGGAACCGCGGGATTGAATCCATCGCCGACTTGCTGGACGTCATCCCGGAACGTAAGACATAGGCATCTCCGGCTTCCGGTCCAACCACTCCGCCGCACGAAGGCGTCAGGCGCGCCGCAGGTAACGGCCCGCCAGCCCGATGAGGGAAAGGCTTCCCAGCAACATCGCGCCGGTCTGTCCGGCCTCGGGCACGGCGGAGTCCACCCGGGAGATCACTTCAACATAGTATTTTCCGCCCTGATCCAGCGGCACACCGGAGGAAATTCCGTTGCCCGACGAGGCCGAGTAGAGCGTCCAATCCGAAGGACTGCCGGCAAGCCACGCCTGCGGGACGGTCCCCACATTGAACAGTGAGCCAGGCACGAAGTCCCGGGTGATGGTATCGAAGTAAAATCTGATATCCTGATAGCCGGACGAGCCGTTCTGAATCACCCACGCGTTTTCGATCAGGGGGATTTCATCCGGGGAATAAACGGAGGCCCGGATGTTTGACAGTCCGACAATTTCATACTGCCCGGCGTAACCGGCGGAAACCACAGGAAATGCCGAATCATAATCAAAGCGGATCACGGCGGAATATCCCTCGTTGCCCTGCCAATTCAGCACGCCGGTCATGGGCGCGGCCGAGGTCACGGCGGACGACATGGCAAACAAGACAACACAGGAAATGGCGAGGGGAGCTGCTTTCATCGCCGTCACATCATCTTTTTCAAGAAGATTAAGCAATCCAAAAGGTTTGTAATTCCAAAAGGGTTCAAGTCCGTGGCTCACGCCGCCACGGGGCAGTCATCCGCTGGACACCGGGTTTTCAGATAGAATCGAGTCCGCGCCTCCCGGCCCTTGTCGCTCGTCGCATGGAGCGGCATGGGAACCATCAAAAATTCCATCGTCCCAAACTCGTGTTGGTATTCCTGATTTGTCTGGTAAGAACCACCGAGATTCTTTCTCCACCCGCATGCCCACCGGCCAACCAAACACCACCGCGGCACTGGCCAAGCACCTCGGCATTTCCCGATGGACGGTGTCGCGGGTGCTCAACGGGCACAGCGGCGTGAAACCGGAGACACTGCGGAAGGTCAAACAGGCGATCGAGGAACTGGGTTTCCAGCCAAGTGCGCTTGCCCGAGGTCTTCGGGCGGGCAAACGGCAACGGTAGGGGTGTGTTTCCAAGACGTGGATTCTCCGGTGATGGCAATGCGACTCGCGGCGCTCCAACAACGACTTCGAGAAGAAGGCTACGAAACGGTGATCGAACTCTCCGGCGCGAGTGCGGATTTCGAGCGGAATGCCATCCGCCGTTTTGCAGGGCACCATGTCGATGGAATTGTGCTGATTTTCTCACACCTGAAAGCGGATGATCCCGCCATCGGCCTGCTGAAGCGGCAGAACATACCATGCTTTTGGATCGACCCCGAAAACCCGGTGCCGGGAGACAAGGTGATCCTCGATCGCAGCCGGTCGATGAAACTGATCCTCGAGCATCTGGCGGCTCTCGGACACAAGAGGATTTCACTGCTCGGGATCGACCCGCAAAACCGCTTCGGAGCGCTTCGCATCCCCGGCCTCAAGCGGTATGCCGTGAAACTCGGTTTGGATTTCGAGCGGGATTTCCACTTCATCTTCCATCCCGGGGAAACCAACCACACTTTCGACTACGGCTACGAACTGGCCGGAGAACTGGCGGATGAATCCGCCCGGAAAAGGCCCTCCGCCATCATCGCATTGAATGACTGCGTTGCGATCGGTGCCATCAACCGGCTCCGCGAAGACGGCATCCGGGTGCCTGACGATGTCTCGGTGATCGGCTATGACAACATCGCCGCGGGTGAGCATTTTTTCCCGGCTCTGACGACGGTGGATCACCAAACCGACCGCCTGATGGATCTGGCAGTCCGAGGACTGCTGGAGCGACTCCACTCCGGTGAAATCCAATCCACGCCTCGCGAACTGTCCGTGCAACCCAAGCTGATCATCCGGAAATCGACCGGCAGGTGCATGGATTAGACTTTCCGTTCTCTCCGCTCCTCACGGACAGGAGCCGAGGAGATGATAGACTACCGGAATCAAGGTTTTGGCTTCCCGCGAGAATGAGTCCCCCCAAATGTAGAGGTTTCAACGAATCCCAATTCGAGCGTCCATTGGTGCAGCATTTGTTCTCAAAGGATTAGGAAGGATGCACCGCCGGGTTCCTACGCCTCGTGATGGCTATTCATAATTGACATGATCCTACACGTGTAGGATCCAACGCGGGCGGCTGCTGTGGCCACAGCATCCTCGCGATCAATGTTTCGCAGGAAACGCCCGCCCATCTGCTGAGTTTGCCTGCGGCCGGCAACCGCGCATCGCGATCAAATACCCCACCATCATGTCCGAAATCTTCTACGTCGTTCCCGAGGAACAACACAACGCCCTCGTTGCCGCCGTATACCGCAAACGTGGATACACGGCCTCCGAATCCGCCGATGGCGCACGCTTCTGTGCCGATGCCACACGTCACGGCATCCGCACCCACAATGCGCTCAAGGCATTGCACCTCGACCACCTGTTCGGCTCCGCGTCCGGTGGTTGTGTGCCGAAGGCGAAGATCGAAAAAATCAAGACACGCTTCCGTGGTGCGGAGGTGTGGAACGCCAACAAGAAACTCGGCCAGGCAACCGGATACGCGGCCATCGAGGCAGCCATCAAACTCGCGGACCGATACGGCGTCGGCATGGTGTCCGTGGACAATGCGTTCCATTATCTCTGGGGCGGTGGCTACGTGATGGAAGCCGCACGCCGGGGCTACATCGCCTACACGAACTGCACGGCCGCTCTCGCAGAAGTGGTTCCTTTCGGCGGCAAGTTCCCCACCTTGGGGACCAACCCCCACTCGTGGGGATTTCCCACCACCGGTTCCGTCGGCTATCCGATCGTCCTCGACTGGGCGACCTCGGTCGTTGCCATGGGTCGTGTCCAACAGCTGGCGCGCGAGGGCAAACAACTTCCTCCCGGCGCGGCGGTGGATGCCGAAGGAAAGATGACCACCGATCCGAACCAGGCGAAATACCTCGTTCCTTTCGGCGCTCACAAGGGCTACGGCCTCGCCCTGATGAATGAGATTGTGGGCGGCTTCATCGGCGGATCTCTGCCCACCATCCGCAACCGCTGGGACAAGGTGGGCGATGACAAGGGCACCTGCTGCTTCTTCTTCCAAGTCTGGCATCCGGACGCGATGAACGCGGGAGATTTCGCCAAAGGCCGCAGTCAGTCGGAGAACGTCAAGGCGGTGATCGACGATATCCTCGGCCACGGTAATGAAAACTGCATGCTGCCCGGCCAGATGGAGGCGCAAGCCGCCGCACGCGCGGCGAAAAACGGCGGCCTGCTTTTTTCCGAAGCCGAGATCATCGCCTTCAACGAACTCGCCGCTGAAGCCGGCAGGAAGAAGTGGAAACTCGCAGAACTCAAGGTAGCAGAGTGAGCCTCAACGCTCGGTCCATACCACTGCCGATCAAACAGAAACCCTTATGTAACTTCTGCCAGATCTCGCTCGGCGAGGTTGATCGGGATCACTTTTTCGGCAAGCTCGGGTTTCGCTGGCTCCACACCGGAGGAATTTATGCCGCCCTCTCGGAACCCACCGCCCTCCCTCAGCGCCTGAATTGAAGTCGATAGAACTTCACCTTCTCCCCATCCGCCATCGGATCGGTGAGCGAGAGTCTCCGGAATCCCGCCGCGGCATCCGACGGCTCGATCACCTGCATCGCGGGCAAATCCGTCCATTGGACGAGATCCCCGGACTTGACCAGAACGACGGATAGCAGCTCGTCCGCCCTAACATCCGCAGTGAGTTGCACGCTGGATCCAGCCGGGGCGGTGGCTTTCAGGCCTCCCGGTGCCGCATACTCGACTCCGTTAGAGATGCCGTCGCCATTCGCATCCGCATTGAAAGCCGAGTGCGGGGAATCCGGTGAAATACCCCGGGCGATGACCCACGCACGGTAGGAGTCCACGGCTTCCACCGCTGCTGAATCCGTCCCCTCGACCGGAACGTTTGAAACGCCGGACACCACATAAAAGTAGCGACCCGCCGCATCGTTGATCGCATCCACATACGATGTCGTCGCCACGTTGCCGGACACCGCGAGATACGGACCTCCAAGCGCGGTGGCCCGTTTCACCTTGTAAGAGACGGCTCCAGCCACGGGTGCCCAATTGATGACGGCAGACGTCGCATTCCGACGTGCCTGCAGATTCCCCGGTGCGTCCGGTCCCGCCGGGGGTGGGGCCGCCGGGGCGTAGAACTCCACTTCGGACACATTTCCCCAGCCTGCGTTCGGCGACAGGTAGCGAACATAGCGGAATGATTGGGTGGAGGTGACGGGCATGAGGTGGTAAACACTCAACGACGGCTGGATCACCACCGGGTAGAGAGTCACGGCATCGCTGAAGTTCGCTTGGTTCGCTCCTTGGAAAACACCTCCCAGCATCCGGTCGGGTTCGCTGGTCCGTGGATAGTAGCGGATCGCCGACACCTTCTTCGCCGTCCCCAGATCGAGACCCACCCATGCTCCGTTCGCCGTCGGAGCATCGAAATAAGTAGCCACATTGCCATCGAGTGCCTTGTCCCGGGTGTTTCCATTGCCGAATGTGCCGGTCGTCCCGATGATGGCGCCGGTGAGTTTCGTCGTCCAATCGACGAATGTCGGCAGCGTGACGGGCGTGAGCTGCTGGACGAGAAACGCGCTGTGGGTCTCCAGCGCCTTCAGATCAATGTCTGATGGCGTGGGTGAGGTCCAACGGTTACGGGTGATATCGCGATCGGTGCGGCGCATGGCCCAGGCGGCCGCGCATTGGGCTCTCATCCAGGGCCAGTAAGTCGGCCACAGCTTGTTGTTGTTCAGGCTGCCAAGTTTGGCCACCGCGCGGACCAATTGTTCGGCACCGAAATAGCCGTTGTTGATGTTGTTGGCGTCCATGATGGGTTGGCGGTTGACCATGTAGTTCGCCGCCAGGATGGCGTCATCCAGATACTGTTGATTGCCGGTGACCTCATAAAGGCCGCAGGCGGATTGCACGAACAAGCCGCTGTTATAGACGTTGTTCGAGATCAAACGTGTCTGGCCGTTTTCTTCGGCGTCGTTGAGGTAGGCGATGCCCTCGATGAGCTGTCCGAGCTGAAGTCCGCCGACCGCCTGTTGCGGGGTACACATGAACAGATTGGCGCGCACCCAGTTATAAATCGTTTCGCTCTTGGTGATGTAGACGTTGTCGCCGGTGATTTTGTACAGTTCGAGGCCGCCGATGATCTGCGGGCAGTTGCTGAGCACGGTCTTGGAGTTGCCCACGGGCATCTTCTGCCAGATGCCGCCGCCGAAGGTGTCGTCCCAAGCCCGGTTCATGACCGCGTTCCAGGCGGAGATGGCCGTCTCGCGGGCCAAGGGATTGCCGGTGATCGGATAGCCCTTGGACAAGGCGATCACCTCCCATTGGATGTCGTCGTTCCAATCCTGCCAGGTCAGGGTGTTGCCCTCCTGTTTCAGGAAGGTGTTCTGCAAGTCATAGATCAACCGCTTGTGATCGGGGCTTCGGGTGCGGTTGTAGGCATCGGTGATGGACCAGTGGATGAAGGCCTGCTGCCAGGCCCAGACCCACTGACGGTCATCAATGCTCTCGGTGATGAAAGTGGCGCCGCGCTCGTCGACGCGCTTGTAGGTGGCGAGCCACGCTTCGAAGGCTGCGTCGGCCTGAGTCATCACCACGACTTCCGTATGCTTCGTTTCGCTGGCGGCCGAGCCGAAATTGTTCGTCACCACGACGTCGTAGTCCCCGCTGTCTGAGAGGACGAGATTGGTGATCGTCAGGCTGTTGGTATCCGCTCCGCTGATTCTCGCGCCGTTGACGAGATCCACTCCATTTCTGCGCCAGCGATAGGACATGGCGTTGGCGCTCTGGGCTTCCACCTCAAGCTGCAACGTGCCGCCGGTGTAGAGCCGGTGGTCGAGCGGATGGGTCAGGATCTGCGGGGCATTGCCACGCTGGATGAGCTGGATCCCGTTGAGCGGGGAGCGGAAACTCAGGCCGTCGGTGTTGGCGGCGATGGTGATCGCGCCATTCACGGGTGAGACGTTGTTGATCCGGAGGTAATGGCCGGGAACCAACGCACTTGGATACTGATTTGAATTGGTCGGGATGGTGACTCCTCGGACCATATTCCACAGAACGCTGCGGCCGTCCTTGGTGGAGGTGTAAAAGGTGGTCCCGTTGATGGTGTAATTCGACAAATACTCCGTCGCGCTGGCCGGCCGGATACTTTCCCCGGCGGTGTATAAATAGACATCATAGGCCGACGCGGTCAGACCGCTGATGACATTGATTGCGGGTTCGTTGATGCCATCCCTGTTGATGCCGGCATCCTGATAGCCATAGACCAGTGAAAGATTCCCACCATCAGGATAGACTCCGCTTCTCCAAGCCCGGTCGCCGCCGGAACCGCTGATGGTCAACGTGGCGGAATGCGCCCCGTTACTGGAAAGAATGCTGCCGGTGGTGAAGGATGCGTTCGCGATGTTGTTCCAGTTCGGCATCGGCACCACACCGGCGGTGCTGGTGACGGCGTGTGTCGTATTTCCCAGAAATTTGATGCCGAACCGCTGCGGCGGGTAGGTAGACGAAGGAGTGAAAATCACTGCGGCGAAATTCGACTTCTGCGGATCGGCTCCCAGGTTGGGAACGTATGAACTCGACAAGGTGACAGTCCCGGCGCTCAGGCCCGCCACATAACCGGCGGTCGCGGTCGTCGAGGCAGGACCTGCCGCGGATACGGTGGCGCCTGTCCCACCGGTCCCGGTGATACTGACCGACCCAAGGTTGGAAAAGGTCGAACTGACGGCCGCCCACGCGCCGTTCGCGACGCCGTTGACTGTCACACTCAGCCCCATCGCGCCGCCGCCGTTTCCGGTATTCACGCCGCGTGCGGTGGGAACGATGTCGGTCGCCACCCCGTTGAGCGTGTAGGCCGTCACCCATTTGTCAGAGACACCCGCAACGGTGCCGGTGATGTTCGCGGTTCCGGGCTGCGGGTTGTAGAGGTGATAGATCGCCAGACTTCGCGCGGGTGTGGCCGAGTGAGCCGTCTGGACACTCCGGGTCAGCGTTTGGCCGTTCCAAGTCAGGGTGGCGGGTTCCGGGAGGCTCGCACCCCGGTCTTCCAAAATGACCACCAAAGCATCGGCACCGGCGGTTACCGTGAACGGCTGGCTCAACGCGGTCCCTGTCGAGTGCGTCATGGTCAGCGGACTTCCGTCCTGAATGGCGATCTGCCCCTGCGCCATCGTGCTTGGCCCGAAAACGGCTAATCCGATAGGCACGGCCAGGCTCATCACAAGATTCGGAAGTTTTTGGTTCATATGATGGTCCATGCCTGGGTCGGAAAAATGATGCATCCGCGCTCACCTTGCGGTTGGATCACAAGGTGGTGACTTCCGCGATTCGTGAATCTTGAGATAGCGCAACGGGCGGATCTCACCGCGAAAAGATCAATGGGATAGCTGTCAGACTACAGACAGAGCCAACCTTGGCTAGGTACCCAAGTGTAGAGATTTTCAAGAATCGCTCCCGGATTCCATGTCATATCTTTTGGCGTCTTCGGCCATCGTACCATGAATTTCACGACGAAATCCCAGCATTGGATCACCACCACTGCATCACATTGAATCGCCACACTGGATCTCGCAACGCACGCCGCGGCGAACTCACTTCATCGCTCGCGGTCGTGCTCTGTTTTCAATCGTGCCCGCAGGGATGCCAGCCCGAATTTTTCGTCGCTGTCATACCATTCAGCGAACGGTCCATGCCTGGTTCCGTCGATCGCCCCCTTCACCGCATCGGCGGCGCAGATGGCGGCCCTCAGGTGATCTCTCAGCCTGCCGATGTCGCCCTGCGCCTGATAGGCCAGCGTGGTTTCATGGAGAAGGGTGTTGAGCTCCGCCATGATCTTCGCCCTGGCCAGCAGGTTGTCGCTGAAGAACACGCGGCCTTGTCCGGTCGCGGGCAGGGCGGCGCTCGCTCGGGCGGCCACGGCCGCAAATCGTCTCCCGGACTCCGCGGTGCCCCGGAGCAGCGCGGCGATCTGGTCGGCATCGCCCGGCTGCGGTTCCACACGGAAATAACCGACGCTCCCCGTGTTCGGATTGTCGAGCGGATGACCTTCCAGCGGATTGGGACGCCTGACACTTTTTGATAGATCCTGAAGCAGCATTTCCGCCGCCCGCGCGTAACGCATGTCTTGAAAGATGTATTGCCGGTCGAAGCCGGGGATATCCGCCTGCTTCTGCTTCCAGAAAGATTGATAGTAATCACCATACAATCCCGAAAGTTCCGCGGCATGAGCCGCGCCGTAATAGCGGGCGCAGAAATTCCGGAGAAACACATCGGCGTCGAAATCCTTGAACCACCACATCATCTCGGCGTTGGCAGACAGCTCGGCGAGATGCTCGCGGTTGTTTCCGGCGTTCACCACCGTGAAGGCGGGAGGCCCGGTGCCGGCGGCTTCCACCATCCGATAATTGGCGGCCATTTTCCAAGGACCCTCCGCTGGTGCGAGGTGGGAGCCGGTCGAGGTGAACTGGAAATTCAGATAGTAGCCGAGCTGACGGCCCGGCACCGGCTTGAGGTTGCGCACGACCTCGGTCGGAAAATGGTCGCGCCGCGCCGCAACGAAATTCCAGATCAGCGCGGGTTCATCGGGCAACCGCAGAAGACCGTTCGTGAGAAACGTGGTGCCTTCGTTGTAAAAGGTCGTCCGGATGTTCGGTGCCGGATCGCCGGTGACCTCCTTCAGGACATCGACCTGTGTCTGCAACATCTCATTGATCATGTCCGCACGCGCTTCATCGCCTTCCGGCGCGTCCTTGAAGGTCTCCCAGAACGGGATGTCCCTGTGGCCGCGGAAGACGATGGTCCACACCACTTCCAGCCCCGCACGCTTGGCCGTTTCCACATGGTAGCGCCAGAAGGTTTTCAGATTTTCGGTATTCCGGCAGGAAAGCGGCGGCACTTCCCTGCCCTCGTGCCGCCAGAAACCCTCCCAGCTCGACAGGCCGGATCCCAGCGGCGACGTGTGATGGTGCGTGATGACCAGCCCGCGGGCGTGCGCCTTGGCGGCATCCGGGCGCAGCGAATATTTCGGGGAGTCCGGCCGCAGATCCGCCACGCTGCCCAGCTCGAAGGTGTTGTATTTCAGCCGCAGCACGGTCTCGAGCATGGCGTGGTCGTTAGCAGGAGATCGCTTCTGCCAGGGATCGAGAAAATCCGTGTCGTTGTTCAACCACGCACGCCAGCGCACATGCGCGGGCGGAAAGACCCGCTTCGTTCCGGCAGGGACATCGATCACCTCGCGCCGGGTCGGAGCCCAGTCCGCCCAATACCACAGCGGCGGAATGTCGAGAAACTCGTCTGAAAACGAATAGATCGCATAAATCGCCCCGCGCGCATCGGCACCCTCCAGCACCACACAATCCTGCCCGCCGATCGCCCGCAGATGGATCCCGTGCGCCTCCCGCCCAGAGACCTCAGCCTCGTGCAAAGGCGGCTGGGACGCTCCGTCTGTCAGAATCACAATGGCCGGGCGCCCCTGCAATTCCTTCGCGTCCTCCACGACCGGAGACGGCTTGCCGAGAACCTTCTCCAAATCCCTTTGCAAGTCCGCCACCGCCATTCTCACCGCCGGAGGAGTCTGTGGCGGAACCAGCAGCGGCACGCCGGGTGAAAGCCGGACATCACCTGCCGCAGCGCAGCATCGGGCGGCAATTGAAAAAAAGCAGATGGAAACGCCCATCCTGATGATTTTCGTTAGGCACGAGCAGGAGGATTTCATGAAGGTCGGGTGATCATGGGTTTCAAGGCGGTGACCGCCGATGGCAGCGGGATTCCCCGCGCTTGTGGCACTTCTAACGCCGGTTTCGTTTCCTGACCTAGCGACCGGCCGATTTCACGAGCGACGTCCCCAGTTTGGAGAACTCCTCGTTGAGGAGCGCGTCCACGGTGGTTTTGCGTTTGGCGGCGAGCTTCTCCAGTTGTTGCACCTGGCGCAGGGAGAGGTCCAGCTTCGCCGAGACGCTCGTCGCGCCGGGCACATCGAGCCAGGCATCCTTCGCCTTGGCGAGCTCGGTGTCGCTGAGGCCGAGACCTTTGAGCACGCCGGTGGCCATCATCAGGTTGCCTGCCAGGGCCATGTGGACGCCATCGGTGGTCATATAGTTGCCTTTGATCCGCGGGCGGGTGGATTTCGCAGCTTCCGCGATCGCCGCCTGCATCTCGGCGTTGAGATCGGCAAACAGGCATTTTTTCTCCGTCACCAGAGTCCGGAGAAAATCGTTATAGGCGACGAGTTTCTGATTCTCGGCATTCGACTGGTCCTCGCGAATCATGGTCGAGGTCAGGATCATTACCTTGATGCCCGCGGCCTGAGCCTGGTCCACGATGGCAGTGATATTCTTTTTGTAATCCTCCAGCGACACGCCCTTGTCGCCGTGCCAGACGTCGTTGACTCCGCAGCTCAGCGTCATCCAATCGGGCTTCTTGCTCAATACATCACGTTCCAGGCGTTCGAGCATCTGGTTGGATTTGTGGCCGCTGACGCCGGCCCCGATGATTTCGATTTTCACGGAATTGGCCGCGAGTCCGCTGCCTACCAGGCGCACGTAACCGCCCGGGCTGTTATTGCCGCCTTGGGTGATCGAGTCGCCGAGAAAGGCGACTTTTGAACCGGATTTGATCGGGATTTCCGCATTCAGCAAGCTGGCGGCGGCTGAGAGGAGGATGGAGAGGATGGTGATGTGTTTCATGAATGTGAATTTTCGTTTACGTCAGGCAATGACCGCCCTCTT
This sequence comes from Verrucomicrobiota bacterium, assembly GCA_040388015.1. GTDB lineage: Bacteria > Verrucomicrobiota > Verrucomicrobiia > Verrucomicrobiales > Akkermansiaceae > Luteolibacter. The sequence goes on from JAZKCQ010000045.1 coordinate 25,291, forward strand.
CAGTTTCCGCGCACTTCCACGCTGAAAAAGCGCTGCGGAGGATCGAGCGGGCGGGTGATTTCGATGAGGCCGCCCTTCACAGGCAGCCCCTGATTGCCGGGGATGTCCCATGGCGTCCAGTTTTCGAGGTCGGTCGAGGTTTTGATCTGGAAGGAACGGTTCACCGGCAGGTCGAAACTCAGAGTCATGCCGCCCTCTGCCATCGTCATTTGAGGACGCAGTTGGCTGGCTCCGTCCAGCGGCAGCGTTCCTGCGAGATACTCCGCCTGGTTCGTGGCGCCGTCGCCATCGGGGTCGTCGCCGGGATCACCGTCGGGATGTCCGGGAAGTTCGAGCGCCTGCCATTCGACGTAGGTCAGCTGCGCGTCGAGGTCGCCGTCGATCCAGCTTGTTAGGAGATCCACGCTCTCGGTGTCGATCACGTTGCTGCCTAGCGGTGGCATGCGGGTGAAGCCATTGGTGGCGGCGGCGCGGTTGAGGATGATGGAGTGCGTGGGATCGCCGGGAACGATGAGCTTGTTCGCCGGATCGCCATTGTTGTTCGCTGCCTCACCGAGGATGATTCCGGTCTGGGCCAGCGTGAGTTCCGCCCGGCCATCCCAATTTCCAAGACCGGTCCCGCCCGCCATGTGGCAGTAGGCGCAATTGACCGCCAGCCAGGAACGCACCCGCGCTTCTTCGGAAAAATCATCCTCACCGGGCTTGAGATGGCGTGGCAGGAGATTCGGGGAACCGGGATCGTTGGTGAAAAATCCGTGCTGATGGAGCGTCGTCAGTTGGTTGCCGGAAATGCCGAGAATGTTATCCTCCAGATTGAGCTGGCGGGTGTTGAACGACAACGCGTGGCCGGCTTGCGGCGTGTGGCAGATCATGCAGTCGGCTCGGCTGGGAATGCGCCAGGTCTGCGGCACCGGCAAACCGTTGTCGGTGATGGCCAGCGGGAAATCCTCGCCGCCATCCGCGACCAGCGTTGCCTCGGTGCCGGCCTCGTTCCAACGGTAGCTCACGCCATAAGCACCGCCCGCGTTTTTCACGAGCAGCCGCGTTTCGATACGCTTTAGGCTCGCCGGATTTTCCCGCTGCATCCGCATGTCGAAGTGCTTCACCCAGATCGTCCCGTTAGGCAGCGTCCATTTCCCGTCGCGCGACCAGGTGAAATCCGAAACACCGTCCGGCACGATCATCCACCTGCTTTTCTCCGCGTGATCGCTCCAGAACGGCAGATTCACCTGATAGGGAACCATGCCGGGCGCGGGAGCGAGGTCCGTCAGATCGGCGAACAGACCGGTGGCGGATAGTGTCGGCGGATAGGTCGAGTCCACGGTCGTGCTGACCAGCCGGAGGATGAGGTGGCTGTTCACATCGGCGAGAAGAATATCGCCATTGGAAGGATCGGTGCCGAAGGCCGAGATGCCGCCCTCGCCCGCGATGCGGGTGACGGTGGGCGGCGCGGCCCCATTGCGCTGGAGCGACCAGATGTTGCCGGACTCGTAATCGGCGTAAACGTATTTGCCGGTCAGCGCTGGCACGCGGGTGCCATGATAGACAAAGCCACCGGTCACCGAGTCCCCTTGGTTCGTGCCGGTCCCGTGGTTGTAGGCGTGGAGAGGCTCGGTGCCATACAGCGTGGCGAAACTCGTCGGAGCTTGGCCGGATTTCGGACCATCGATCGTGCCCTCGCGGAAGGCCCAGCCGAAGTTTTTGCCTTTTTCCAGAACGCTATTCTGCCCCTTTTCCACGAGATTGACTTCCTCGCGCTGGCTGCCGCCCACGTCGCCAATCCACAAGTCACCGGTGACGCGGTCGAAGGCGATGCGCCAGGGATTGCGCAGGCCGGTGGCCCAGAATTCCGAGCGGACGTAGGGACGGTTCCCGGCGCTGATAGAGCTGCCGTTGTAGCTGCCAGTCCAAGGGCCGCCGTTGTCGGTGTGGACGTAGGGGTTGTCGATCGGGATGCTGTAGGCGGCGAGATTGTTCGCATAACGTCGGACGGCGTTGACGTTTGGCTTGCCCGTGACGAAAGCACCGGGATTCGGGTGGGCGTTGGGTTCGAGGTTGCCGGGCTTCTTGTCCACGTCGATGCGGAGGATGCCGGAGAAAAAATCCTTATCGATGCGCTGGCTGTTATTTTCGGCATCGTTCTGTGCGCCTTCGTCACCCACGGTGATGTACAAATACCCATCCTCGCCGAAATGCAGGTCGCCGCCGTTGTGATTGGTCTGCTCATCCCGCTGCTCGATGAGGACCAGCTCGGTGGCCGCGTCTGCGAAATTCGGATTTCCTGCCGAAGTGGTGAACCTCGACACGCGCTGATAGAGCTGGCTGCTGATGGTCACCGAGTAGAAAACGTAAAACTGCCGGTTGGTGGCGTACTGCGGGTGGAAAGCAAGTCCGAGCACACCGCACTCGGAGGAAGTGGCGACATTCGCCAGCGTGAGAAAGGTCGAGGCCGTCGGCGTTGGCGAGGTCACATCCGGGATGACCTGGATGGACCCGGCCTTAAGGCAGACGAACAACCGCCGGTTCTCACCCGGCGGCGTCACCAGGCAAACCGGCTCGGTCAGCGTCAGCCCGGGAAACGCGGGCACCAGGCTGATCGCGGTGGACGGCGGCTCGGGCGGGACGTTGAGTTGGGTGTTAGGAATTCTCAGCGAGTTCGTATAGCCGACACTGACGGTCGCAGCATTGGAGAAACCGGAGTTGCCACCGACCCGATAGGTGAACGAATCCGACGCGGCGGCCGGAGCGGTTTGCGTGTAGAGGATTTTTCCATCCGTCGTCACACTGGCGGTTCCCGCAGAGGGAGGTGATAGAATGGCCACGGTGGACGAACTGAATTCCCCGGAATCATTGGCAAGCACGGGAATGAGCACCTTCTGCCCCCGGCGCACGGTGGTCGAGTCCGCTTGGGCGACGGGGGTGATCGCGGCATTTGGCCCGGCGGCCCGGCTGGCAGCGATCTGGGAAATGCTCATCGCCCCTGAGTAGATGCGGACCTCGTTGTAGGCGGCGTGCGAGTTGCGGTCTCCGGTGAAAAGCGAGCGGCCGAGCCAGTTGTTCACATCCTCGATCTGGCTGAGCGGAAAGCTGGTGTCCAGACTCGTGATCAACACGCCATTGCGAAACCACGACGCACGGCCACCGGTGGCGGCGAAATTTCCGACCCCGCGTTGGAAGGTCAGCACGTAGTGATACTCCGTGCCCGCGGTGGTGGTGGCGGTCGTGTCCGAGATGCCATAGAGTCCGGTGGTGTCGCCCCCACCCACACCGTTGAGCCGGGTCTCGAATCGCTGCTGATTGAGACTACCTGTGGTGTTGCGGTTGAGCGTGAGGGTGATGCCGTCGCTCGCCTGCGTCGCCCCGGGTGCGGCGCTTGCCAGCCCCGTGAGTTCCCCGGCGGCTCCCAAGCCATCGCCCGACTGGACGACGCGCCCGAAATCGAAGAGCCGCTGGTAACTCTGATAGCTGCCAGGCGTCGCCCACATTTCCACCGTGAGGTCGGTCTTGGAGGAAATGATGCCGTTGGGAAGATCCAGATAGGCGGAGATGGCTGCGGAAGTCTGATTGCCCGTCGTCGTGTTGTTTGGGAGCTGGAGCGAGGTGCCGGTGAGCGTCGCATGGTTGCCGCGCACGACCGCCGCGGAACCGGACGCGGAATCGGTGAAACTGGTGCCCGCCGCAGCAGCACCGGCCGCCAGGTTGAACGACCAGCGGTGGGTGACGGTTTGCGCGAAGGTCGCCCCGGCACCAGCTAGCAAGAACAAGGCGGGAGCGAAGGACTTTCTGTGAATCATGAGGCTTCAGGGGACGATGGTGAATGCAGCACTTCGGATAGATTAAATTGTGTCAGGCACCCAAAAGGATTTTTCAGCGAAATAGTTGCGGCGCGAAACGGCTGAAATAGTGCCGCCAGTTCGACCAGACATGGCCGCCAAGAGTTTCTTCCAATTGGTATTTGATGCCATGGCGGGCGAACATTTTCCGGGCGTTCTCCGCCCCGGGCTTCGCGGAACTCCGAGGTGGTGGTGGACCAGACGCCCTTGTCGTCTTTCACAAAATCGGGCGGCCCCTTGCCGAAGTCGCTGTTCAGCCGGAGAGACACGCTCTTCGCTTCCGGCGCATAGATTCGGAACGTCACACGACCCTCGGCAGACACTTCGGGAGAAACCAACGAATCGTTAGGTGTGTCAGCCGGCTTGCTCCAGAAGGCGGGCGGCTCCGCGGCGGCACCTGTGGTGGCGAGCAGCAGGCCGAAACGAACAACGCGTGGGATTTTCATGAACAAAATTTCGATTTCTCAGTTCCCAGGCTCTGGTGCGGGCAGTTCGTCGAAGCGGCGTTTCACCTCCATGCCGCGCAACCGTTGATCGGCGAAGTCGAGGATGGCGGTCCAGTCTTCCGGAGCGAATTGGTGTCCGCCCGGACGGAAATGGAGGCCCAGATGATCCGGCACGCCGAGCAAGTCATACACCGGTTTCGCGGCCTGATAAGACTGGACCAGCGCGTTCACGCTGGTGGCGTTGTCGCTCAGGCCATCGGCCGCGATGAAGCAGCGGGGCGCGACCAGGCTGATGAGCCAGTGTTGGTCGAACGGCAGTTTTTCGACCTGACCGGAAAACTCCGCCACACGGGGAATCACCCATTGCGGGAAATTTTTCACCACATCCTCCAGCCCTTCCTTGCCGCCGCGGCCCTTCCCGTTGAAGCGATAGGCACCGGTGCCGCCGCAACCGGATCCAGCGGGCGCGACCAGCGCGAAGCGTTCGTCGAACGCCCCAGCGACCAAGGTGGCCTTGCCCAAGCGCGAGTGACCGGCGGCGATGAATTTCGAGGGATCCGCGAAGCTCTGTTTTTCCAGAAAGTCCACGCAGCGCGACATCCCCCACGCCCATGCGGCGAGGTCCGCCCAATCGTGATCCGGGTAGGCCGGGAAAAATCCGCTCTGGCGGTAGTCGCGGTTGTCCGCGCCACAGTCCTGATAGAATAACGTGGCGACCGCATAGCCGCGGGCGAGAACCGGCGCGTATTTGCCCGCTACGGATTCGGGGCTGTTGGCGCGTTTGTTAGGATGGGCGACGACGTCCTGACGATCGATCGCGGAAAACATCGGCATCACGATGGTCGGAAACGGCCCCTTGATCCCGGTAGCTTCGGCGGGCAGGAAAATGGAGAGATCGAAGCCGAGTTTCTCCTCCGGCCCGAACGAAATCCGGACGCGGCGGTAGGACACCTTGCCATCGGCGAGCAGGCTGGTTTCCACGTCCTTGCCTTTCACGTCGCCCGGCGGTGGCGGCGCGTGGCCGAGACCGTAGTGCTCGATGATGCGCTTCATCTCCGCCCGGCGGGCCGGCCATTGCGCCGGTGTGATCGGTTTCCCATCACCAGCGGCTAACGGATCCGGCATCGCGGACTGAACCGGCAGATCCTTGACCGCCGGGAAACTTGCCACTTCGGCAGCTCGCGACTCCGAAGGCCGGAGCAAGTGACCGACGAGCACCAGCGCGATGAAGAGTTTCCACAAAGACAGGAATCGAATGTTTGAACAATGGAGTTTCATGGCATTTTGGATCAAAACAGCAGCCCGATCAACGTTCGATTTCCGGCCCTAACCGCTTGTGCAATGCCGCCAGCTGGGCGGCCGGTATTTTGACGACGGCACGGTCATAAGTCATGAGACCGTTGCACTCGTCCTCCACGTCGGTGATCTGAGTGTAAACACCGGCGCAAACGCCCTTGTCCTTGAGACCTGCCAGCAATTCGATCGTTTTTTCGTACCGGCTTAAAAGCTCCTCCTTGGTTTTGGAGATCTTGCCATACCCCCAATTCTGCCTCTTCTCGTCCCATATATGCCCAGGCTCAAGCCAGCCGAGCCCACCGTATTCACCAACCACTTTGACGTAATCGTTGAATCGTTCCTGTTCGAACGGAAACGAAGGATTGGGATAACTGTGAAAATCCGCCACGTCGCCAACAGGCAGGAAATTCCCTCCACTGGCGATGTTCACGATCCGGGTCGGGTCGTAGGCCGTCATCCACTCACCCACCTTGATGGTGCGATGTTGACCCGATGCTTCGTTGAACGGCACCCAGACGACGATGCATGGATGATTGTGCAATTCATCCACCATCGCTTTCAACTCCGCCATCCATTGCGCGTGATCGGCATCGGACCATTCGGCTTCCGGGGGATTCGGCGCAAGGCGGGTCCACTTGGGACTCAAGGGTTTGCCGTTGGATGTCTTACCCAAACACGCCACATGATCCTGCCACACCAAGACACCGATACGATCGCAGTGGGCGTAGTAGCGACGAGGCTCCACCTTGATGTGCTTGCGAATCATATTGAAGCCTGCCGACTTGATGAAATCAACGTCCGCACTCATGGCCGCATCCGATGGCGGCGTAAGCAAACCATCAGGCCAGTAGCCTTGATCGAGCGGGCCAAAATGAAATATATCCTCACCATTCAGAGTGAAACGCCAGTGCCCGTTTGCATCGCGCCTCTTTCCCACCTCACGGATGCCGGCATAGGAGCTCACGGAGTCAATGAGTTTGCCCTTTGCGTCCAGCAGTTCGATTTTCAGGTCGTAAAGATGGGGATGCGCAGGCGACCAGAGTTTGGCGTCCGCAATCGCGAGTTTCAATTCACCCGAACCTTCGATGGTCGAAATTTTCTTGCCCTTCATAAAGCCGGTAATCCGCACCGTTTCACCGGAGGTCGCCACCACCAGCTTGGGCGTCACGATGATGGTGGCCGGACTGACCGTGGTGGTGATCCGCACATCGTCGATACGCGTGGGAGCGACTTCTTCGAGCCACACGGTCTGCCAGATGCCGGAAACCGCATTATAGAAAATGCCTCCGGGCTTCAGCGTTTGTTTGCCGAACAATTGAATTCCGCCGGTTTCGTCCAAGACACGCACAACGATTTCGTTGTCCCCCTTTTTCAATGCTCCCGTGATGTCAAAGCTGAAAGCCGTGTTTCCGCCGATGTGTTCGCCAACCGACTGTCCGTTGACCCAGACCGAGGCATGATAATCCACCGCCTCGAAATTCAGCAGCACGCGGCGGTCACTCTTCGGCTCCAACGCCACCACGCGCCGATACCACAGCGCCTGATCTGGCAGAAACGGCTTACCCACGCCGGACAAGGTGGATTCGATCGCAAAAGGAACGAGAATCTTCCCTTGCCAATCGGTCGGTTTCGCGGAGGCCTTCGACATAACAGCGTAATCCCACAATCCATTCAGGTTTTTCCAGTCCTTACGCTCAAGTTGAGGACGGGGATATTCCGCCCACGCATTCTGGGGCGTCACTTCCTTCGCCCAACGGGTCACCATCTTACCGGGCACCGGCTGCCAGTCGCTCTCAGCCGCAGCTACGATTGGCAACGAAAGCAGCAACGCACAAAAGCTGATTCTGATTAAATAATTGGTGATCCTATGCATACAGAATAATTTTCTATCGATATTTTTGGAGTCATCGATTTTCATCATTCACCGATTCCATTTTTATGCTTTGGCTCATTTCTATCAATCCGCCGAATGATCCACTGCCGGGCCTGCCTCCGCACCGGACTGCGGTTCGTCAGCGGTTCACTACATTGAGGCAGTCTTCGGTGATGATCGCTTCGCGCGGATCTTTGCAATCCAGCTTCAGATTCACATTCGTCAGTTGCAAGCCGTCGATGTAGCGGAAGTAGAAGCCGTAGCTTGGAAGATTTCCCCACGAATGCGGTGAAGGGTAGCCCGGCTTCACCTTTTTCAAAACATTGACCATGTCGGTCTCACGATCCTTTTCCTTCCCCGGCTCGGTGAGGGTCAGGTGGATGTTTTCGAGGCTCACGTTCCTGACCTTGTGCTCCGGATCCAGACCAGTGATGGAGGAGGCCATCGGCCCGGCCCCTGTGGCCTTGATGTTGGAAAACCTGATGTTCTCGATCTTGCCGATGCCGGGCTTGGGAACACCTTCGGTATGGACCCGGCTGCGATTGCCGAGGGTGACGAACACGGGAGTCACGCAGTCGGCGGCTTCGATATTGTCGAACCAGACATTCTCCATGGTTCCGCCGTCGGTGATGATCAGGGTGATCGCCGTGCGGGTGGTGGGGGCTCCATTCACATGATGGCGGCCGGTCGCGGACTGGATCACCTTGCAGTTGCGATACAGGATGTTTTTGAAACCGCCGGTGGTCTCGGTGCCCAGCTTCAAGGCGTTGCAGTGGCTCGCGGCGATGCAGTTTTCAATCAATACGTTTTCGCAGGCACTCGGTCCGTTGCTTTTCAAACAGATCGCATCGTCGTCACTGTCGACGCGGCAGTTCCGCACATAGACGTTGCGGCATCCGTCGATGTCGATGCCGTCGTTGTTCTGGTGCGCGTGATTGAAGACCGTGAGGTTTTCCAACATCACGTTGTCGCAGTCCAGATAGTGCTGCATCCACTGCGCCGAGTTCATCAGCATGATTCCGCTGACGTAGATGTTCGACGAACTGACGATGCGAATCCCGAAAGGACGCAGCGGGTCGTTGTCGCGTGAAGGCCAATAAGCCGGACTGCCTCCTTGGAAATCGATTGTGCCTTTCCCGGTGATGGAAACGCCATCCACCTTCTCGGCGTAGAACAACGACTTGTTCACCTGGCGGTCGGTGTTGTTCTTGTACTGCGGGCTGATGACTAGGTAGTCCTTGGCTTCGGTGCTGGCGAGGATCTTCGATTTGTCGCCGAGTTCGAGATGCACGCCGGATTTCAGCAGCAGAGTTCCAGTCAGGTAGATTCCTGCGGGGAAATAGACTTTTCCGGGAGCTTTTTCCGCGCAGGCGTCGATGGCGGCCTGGAGTTGTTGGGTGGTGATGGTGCGTCCGGACGGGTCAGCGCCGAAGTCCTTCACCACGTCGAACACGGGAAGCGAGTCCGGCTTCTTCGCGAGGCTGGCTTCCAGTTTTTCCGCCATGGTTTCGAGATTTTTCGCCAGGCGGGCGGTGTCGAATCCGACCGCGCCGTGGGCGAAGGATCCGAGGAAAACACATGCGGCCAGACAAACCGAAGGAATCGATGATTTCATAAAAGGATGGCAAGGAAGGATGCCCCTGACACACGGGGCGGGTGACATTTTCTAACTAAATCAACGTGGAATCGCCTCAAGCCGATTATTGAGCGGCCTTTTCGGTTGCGGCGGGTGGCTCGGCACCGGAGATGGCGATCACCATCCCTGGATCCGACTTATCGCCCTTGTCGGCTTTTTCCAGACCGATGCGTTTGATCAGAGCACCCGGCAAGGTGATGCTGTTGTCTTTGATGGTGACTTGCGAAGTGATGTCCTTTGCCTGGGTGTCCAGGATGTCCTGAGCCAGGATCTTGCGCCCCGTCATGGGCGAATCGAAGGTGAGCGTGAGGGACTTGTAATAACCGAAGACACCGATGGGCCCGGTGAGCTTGCCGGCATCCAGCGTGATGTCCGCCAAGGGCGTGCCATACTTCCGGTCCTCGGGGCTTGTGCAGATGGTCCGTCCGAGGGTGGCGATGGTGAGTGCGCCGTTGGGATTGCGGGATGCGATCAAGAATGGAGCTTCCGTGGAATCCGCCTTCACCGTCGGCAGCGGCAGGCCGCGGGTGATTCTGGCAGGCGCTGAATTTCTGGACCATTTCCCAGCTTTCGTGGTTGCCCAGCCTTCACGCTCCTGGAAGCACCAGCTGTCGTTCAATTTCGTCTCGTCAATCTTGACGTTTCCATCCACCGCAAACGGCGGAGCCACGCGGTGCCACAGGATACCGCGCTCGATTTCATTGATGGATTTTTTCACGTCGCGGGTGACGGGCGGGAAGGCGAAGTCCTGTTTGCCATCGGGCAGATCCCCCGCGAACGGATGGCGCATGACGCCGATGGCACAGCCCAGGGCCGCGCCGATGACGGGCTCGTCCTCACAGTTGATCAGGGCTTTTGCACCCGGCTCGGCCACTTGTTTGATGCCGTCGCAAACCCGGTTCAGCGTCACGGGAATGGCGGTGATCACCTCGACGTCGTAAGTTCGATAGACATCGGAAAATGGAACACAGTCCAAAATCATCGCCTGCTCCACCCAGATGTTCGGAGCATACTGGTGCCCCCATTCGGTGAGCTGCCGTCTCCATTTCGCACTCTTCGAGTTCGTTCCCCAGTCCACTTTCAGGTAACCCCAGCCGGCGGCTTCCATCCATTTCAAACGTTCCGCGAAGAAGTCGTGATCACTCACATCCTTGGCGGCCTTTGATTTGTTAGCAGCGATCCAGCCGCCTACGGCGCGCCAGCCTTTCGCCTGCACGGCGTCGTTGAGTTTCTTGAATTTTTCCTGCTCGGTCCCGGTCGTGGCATAGGTCGGGAAACGCACCGGATTCAGCAGGTCGGTGCCGTAGTCATAGTTTTTGAAATCCACATCCCAGGAGTCATCCATGACGAAGTAGAGGTCGCCACGGATGCGGGGATACAGATCCACCCAGCCCTGATACTTCTTGGAGCCGAACATATTCTCCTCCGTCATCGCATCGCGGAGTTTGCCTTTGGCGTAGCTCAACACGTAGCCTTGGATGTTCCAGGTGCAGAAGTAGTTGGGCGCGCTTCCGGGTTTTGTTGGAATCAGGTTCTCAGCGTTCAACGTAGGCAATAGCAGTCCGCCAATGACCACCGCGAATGTCTGCAGGAAGGAGATAGGTCTTCTCATGAATGAATTTGATACGGGATGACTCACCCCTTGCCAATCCAAGCAACAGAATGAGAAAATGGGTTACTTCAGGCGGGAGGCTGCGAAGCGAGCTTGGATGGGTCAACGCGACAAGCGGAACCATGGCATTTCTCTACATTTGGGGAGGCCTTCTTACTGGAATCCGACGGGTACTATGCATTAATCACGTGGACCCCGAACGATGGAAATTTTCTGAGTTTCTCCCCTTTCCAACATCAGACCGCGGAACCGTTGTCGTGACGACAACCAAACCCATCATCCGAAAAACCCTTCGTTCTTGAAGAATATCACCGACCCACCTCAATCTGCAATAACCCTGAAAAGCTCTTTCGCGGGAAGCTTGCGTTCGTGCCTTGGCATGCTGGGAAAACTGCAATGGATCGCCGGTGCCTCCGTCACACTCGCTGCGGAAGGTCCCGGTGTGCCGAACGTGACTTATCCCGTGGATGAGGTCGGCAGCACGCTTTCGATCATCAATGCCGGTAAGGCGGTTTCCTCGGTGACCATGCACCGGGGCTACCTGTTCGCGCCGCTGGGCGCGGACAACGGCGGCGGACGGGGCGAAGGCGCTTTCGCTTTTTATGATATCAGCGATCCGACCAAGCCGGTGAGTGTCTATGACTCGCGCGACGACACCGCGCGCTTCCACACGTCGGGGGGACAGCATTACGTCGGCGATTGGGCGGAGATCCACCATCTGCCGGTTTCCGGCGATCTCTTCATGATGGCCGAGCGGCGCAACAGCTCGGCGGGATTCAGCATTTTCGACGCAGCGCCCCTTTATGACAATGATCCGGCGACCAAGGCGCAGATCGTCTCGCGCTTCACCTTCAGCGGCGTGAGCAGCCCGACCAACTACGACGGCTATTCGTTCGCTCCGGGGTGGCAAGGGAGCCGCTACGTCTATGCTCCCACCGGTGCACAGGGGCTTTATGTCATCGACACCACCGATCTCGCGAACCCGGTCCAAATGGCCCGCGTCAGTCGTGCGGGCTTGGGAAATATCACGCATCGCGCCGCCTGGCCGATCGGAAATCTGCTCATCCTGAGCGAAGCCGGGTCGGTGGGCTCGTTTCAGGCCCGCTTGTTCGACATCTCCAACCCGACCACCACGCCCGTGCAAATCGGGGCCTTCGATGGTCCCGTCGGCTACCATGGATTTATTTATGGCTCGGCGATGTATAATGCCGCCACTCCTCTGATGCGGTATGACTTTTCGGATCCCGCCAACATCGTCGAGACCACGCTGGCCAATCCCGTTTTTGATCGACCTGAGTATGGCTTCGGCAAGGATGGCGATCTTTTCATCGGCCACTATCCCGGAGCGACCCGCTGGCGGCTGAATGGAGACGCCGCGACGTTCGTGTCTCGGGTGGACTCGGGGTTGGTCGATGACCACGCGTTTCTCAACCCGCTGGGAAATTTGTTGGCTGTTTGCAGCGATCATAACAACCCGAAAAAGATCATCCTCGGCGTGCCGGGAACCCAGGCCGATACCGCAGCACCGGTGGCAATGTTCACCTCCCCCGCCAATGGTGCGGTCGGGCAGAACGTGCTGTCGCGGGTCGGGATTTCGTTTTCCGATTGGATCGATCCGAAGTCGCTCTCCAGCGCGACGATGGAGGTGCGGAAACTCGGAACCGGCGCATTGGTGGCCGGCAGCTACTCGGCGATGATGGGCATCGTCAACTTCGTGCCAACCGCTCCGCTGGAATTGAATTCCACCTACGACGTCATCCTCAAAGCCGGAGGCGTGAAGGATCACGCGGGCAACGCGATTCCTACCGAAACGCAGGTCAGCCGCTTCTCCACCGGCAGCCAGCTCAATGACTACAAGGTCGCCATCCAACCGACGACCCCGATCACGGTCGGTTCTCAGGCGCAGTTCGCGCTGACGGTGACGAATACGAGCGGCCTGTCCTTGCAGCACTCGTGGAATTTCGGCGATGGCAGCGGCTACACCGCCTACTCGGCATCGACCACGGCTTCCCGCACCTACAACACCAACGGAAATTTCTCCATCTCCGTCCGGACCCGCATCGTGGGAACCACTTACGCCCCGTCGGTCAACGGAGTGCAGGTCGTCCATAACCCGGTTCCCGCCAGCAAGCCGATCACCCAGTCGACGATTCTTGTGGACCCCGCTCGCCCTGTTGTCTGGAACGTGAACCCGGATCACGATTCCATCTCGGGCATCGACACAGCCCTGCTAGATCGGATTCATGAAATCCAGGTGGGGGACAGACCGGTGGCGCTGGCCCTGGGTTCACAAAACCGGCTGTGGGTGGCGAACAAGAATTCGGCATCGCTCAGCGTGGCTGATCGCAGCACCGGAGCCGTGACCGCCACGCATCCCATGCCCGCCGCATCGCAGCCTCACGGACTGGTGGTGGATCCCCAAACCGGATTCGTTTACGTATCGTTGGAAGCGCTGGGCGAAGTGGCAAAGATCAGCGAATCGACGGGACAGATTTTGGAACGAATCCAAGTGGGCCCGTGGCCGAGGAGCCTGTCGATCGATCCGGTGCGCGGCATCCTGTGGGTGTCGCGCTTCATTTCCCCGGATCAAGGGGGCGTTCTGGTGCCGGTCAGCCTCACCACGTTCACCGCGCTGCCGGAAGTGCCGCTGGCACCGGTGACCGCGGAAGACAGCCTGAACAACGGTCGGGGAATTCCCAACTATCTGGCAACGGTGACCATCTCGCCGGATTTCAGCCAAGCCTTCGTGCCCTCCAAGAAAGACAACATTTTCCGCGGTCAGCTGCGTGACGGCAAGCCGTTGAACTTCGAGCACACCGTCCGCTCGATGGCGGCCAATCTGAATCTCAACACTCGCACCCAGAACCCGGCGGTCACCCTCGATTTCGATAACAGCGACTTCGCGAACGCCGCCGTCTTCAGCCCGTTAGGAAACATGGTGTTCTTCATCACCAGCGGCTCGGCCACCATCTGGGCGGTTGATGCCTACAATCCGAGCAGCCGTTACAGCTTCGGATCCGGAGGCCAGGCACCCGACGGATTGGCCGTCCATCCCGATGGTTCGCGGATTTTCGTGCACAACTTCATGGACCGCTCCGTGACGGTTTTCCAATCCACGGTCGCCTGCGGCTCGGTGTGCGGAACCATGCCACAGATCGCAAAAATCCCGACGGTCTCATCCGAAACCCTCTCACCTGCGGCACTTCGAGGAAAACAGATTTTCTATAACAGCTCGGATCCCCGCATCGCGCAGGAAGGCTACATGAGCTGCTCGAGCTGCCACCTCGACGGCGGTCACGACGGGCGGGTCTGGGATTTCACCAATCTGGGAGAAGGCCTCCGCCGGACCATCGACCTGAACGGCCGCGGCGTCGGCCACGGGGCGATCCACTGGACGGGAAATTTCGACGAAGGACAGGACTTCGAAGGCCAGATCCGGGAGTTCGCCCAAGGCATCGGCTTGATGGATTACGAGGACTTTCATTCCGGCACGCGCTCCCTGCCGCTGGGCGAAAGCAAGACCGGGTTCTCCACCGATCTCGACGCGCTTTCGGCCTACCTCGGCTCTCTCACCAACGTGGGCGTGAGTCCGCACCGCGCGAAGGGTGGCGGCTTGTCGCCCGATGCCACCCTCGGCCGTGAGATTTTCCGCCAGGAAAATTGCGCCTCCTGCCACAGCGGATCCGCCTTCACCGACAGCGCGGCGTATCCCCGCCATGATGTCGGCACGCTGACTTCCGCATCCGGCAAGCGCCTGGGACTCGACCTCGACGGGCTCGACACCCCCACCCTCCGCGGGCTTTGGAAAAACGCTCCCTATCTGCATGACGGATCCGCCGCCACTCTGACCGAGGTGCTCGTGGACAAGGATCTGTCAGGAAAACATGGTAAACTCTTCCATCGCAGCCCGGTGGAGATCGCGCAACTGGTGGCCTACCTGAACTCCATCGACGATCTCGAACCGTCAGCGCCTTCGTTGGGAGGAAGCGCCCCGGTCATTTCGGTGCAGTCACCTCTGACGCATCAGATCCACCGCAATCTTTCGGTCCTGCTATCGGTTAGCGGCCAGGGTCCGTTCACCTGGTCCGCTCTCGGTTTGCCTCACGGGTTGGAAATCGATGCCGCAACCGGCGTCATCAGCGGCTCGCCTTCGAGCATCGGCCAATTCGTCGCAAAATGCGGCGTGCGTGATGCGGCGGGACGCACATCCTCGATCAACATCGACTGGACGATTGTGGATCCCTCGATGCGACGCTACGTGAAACTGGTCTCGCTTTCCTCCCACAACGGCCAGGTTCTCACCACGCTCGCGAATTTCAATATGCTCGATGCGGTCGGGCAGCCGCTCAATCGCGGCGCGTGGGTGGCGACCGCGTCCACCGAAGAACTCATCGGGGAAAACGGCGCGGCCATCCGTGCGATTGACAATCAGAACAGCACCTACTGGCACAGCGCCTACAGCGAGGCCAGCGGTGGAAGACCGCCGTTTCCTCACGAACTGATCATCGATCTTGGAAGTCCCAAGGCCTTCAGCGGCCTGGCCTGCCTGCCACGGCAGGACAGCTCGAACGGCCGCATCAAGGACTATCAGGTCTATGGAAGCGTGGATGGGATTGCATGGGGAAATCCGGTCGCGGAGGGAACCTTCGCGAACAACACCAGCCTGAAAACTGTCGCCATCAACCTCATTGCCAATCAGCCGCCGGTCTTCGCCACATCCCAACCGGTGCTGTCCGTTGGTGAAAATGCGGCCATCGGCACGCAGGTCGGTAGCGTCGCGGCGAGCGATCCGGACGCCGGCCAGACAATCACTTTCAGCATCGGCAGTGGAAACATCGGCGATGCTTTCGCAATTGATTCGCTCACCGGACAAATCAGCGTTGCGGACGCGATCGACTACGAAAACCAGGCGATCTATCACCTTCAGATCATCGCCACCGACAACGCGTCCCCAGCGTTCTCCACGACGCGGATCATTCCTCTCACAATTCAGAACATCATCGAGTCTAACGAGGAAGCAGTGACGACCGAACTGGCTGCCACCGGTGGTCCCTATCAAGGCCATGGCAATCCGGCACTCGTGGGCTTCAACGCCGATCCGGATGGCGATGGCATTTCGAACGCGATCGAGCTTTTGCTCGGAACCGATGCTTCGACCGCCAACGCGCAACCGCCCATCCGCGTGGTCACCGTCGAGGAAGGTGAAGAGACCTGGCTCGCCTACGAATATGGCATCGCGGAAGGCAGCGGAATCTCGTTCCAGTGCATGGGCAGCAGCGACATGCAAACGTGGGAGCCGCTGGCCAACGCAGCGATCCTGATTTCTTCCGCCGCAGGAATTCAGACCTGGCGTGTCCGGGAAGACGAGCCCTTGGCGAATTCGCCCAAGCGCTTCATGCGGCTCGATACGCCCCCCTGATTTCAAATCATTTTGCTAGATTGCTTTTCATTCATGCTTATGTCACCCACCTCACCCGAAGACCAGCGCTTCAAAATTCCGGGATTCACGATAGCTCCATCGACGCTTCGCATCGCCACCGGACTGATCGCCGTATGTCTCGGCCTAACCGCCACCGCGCAGGAATTCAAGAGTCCGAACCTCACGCCCGAAGGCACGTTGAAACCGCTCAGCGTGGAGGAAAGCATGAAGCTGATCGAGGTTCCTAAAGGTTTCAAAATCGAGCTCGTCGCTTCCGAGCCCATGGTGCAGGAGCCCGTTTGCTTCGCCTTCGATCCGGATGGCGCGCTCTTCGTCTGCGAGTGGCTGACCTACATGCAGGATCAATACGGCACGGACCAATTCGAGCCGCAAAGCCGCGTGGTCAAACTGGTCGACACCGATGGCGATGGCAAAATGGACAAGCGGACGGTGTTCGCGAATTCCCTCATGCTGCCCCGGTCCATCATCGCCCTGCATGACCTCGTTTTGGTGAGAATGTCTAACGACAGCACGATCTGGGCATTCTACGACGAGGACAAGGACGGCATTGCGGAGCGCAAGGAAGTTGCCGTGAAAGGCAACAGCGTCGGCGGAAACATCGAGCATCAGGACAATGCCCTGCTGTGGAATGCGGACAATCGGATTTACGAAACCGGGCGCATGCTCCGATTCAAGGATGGCAAACTCCACGCCGAACGCGACATCCAGCGCTACGGCCAATGGGGGCTCGCCCGTGATGATGTCGGCAGGATTTTCGCCAGCCATAACAATCATCCGATCAAGGATTGGCTCTGCCTCGGCGGCTATCCACCCGTCGATCCTCCGTCCGACAGTGCGGTCAAGAAAGCGAATTTCATTTGTGAAGTCGATGACGCCACCGATCCGGGTCGGGAAGTGACCGCCACCGGTGGCCAGTCGATGTTGCGCAGCACCCAGTTCGGCCCGTGGTATGGTTCCTATGTCATCCCCGATCCCGTGCGCCGCATGGTGAAAATCCTCAGCTTCGAGGAAAAGAACGGTTTACCGAAATCCATCCCCCACCCGGATTTCAAAGACACGGAATTCATCCGCAGCTCGGACACCTATTTCAGACCGGTGTGGACGGACATGGGACCGGATGGCGGCTTGTACATCGCGGACATGTCCCGGGGCATCGTCCAGGAAGCCAGTTGGTTCCCCACCGAGCGCACGAAAAACCCGAAGCCTGCCTGGCTCGCCCGCTACTACCGCACGAAAGGATGGGACATGCTCGGTGTGAACCGTCGCGGCCGCATCTATCGGCTCGTCCCGGAGAACAAAAACTTGCTCGATCCTCGCCCGCAATTCTCCAAGAAATCGAGCGCCGAACTGATTCAATACCTCGGCCATCGCAACGGCTGGTGGCGGGACACCGCGCACAAGCTCATCGTCTGTCGCGAGGACGCGGCAGTGGTCCCCGCCCTGCGCACGGCGCTCAAGGAGGGCAATGGCTTTGCTCGCATGTTGGCGATGCGATCCTTGCAGGCGTTCGGCAGTCTGACTCCGGCGGAAGTCGGCATCGCCCTCAAGGACAAGGATGAGAAAGTGAGAACCACGGCCATCGCGGTCGCGGAAACGATGCTCGCGGAGGAACCGCGGTTAGAGAGCTTGCTGGCCGGGTTGGTGCAGGACGCTTCATCCACCGTCCTCAGCCAACTCCATGTCACGTTGAAGAGAATCCACACCCCGCTGGCGGCGAAAACGCTAACGAATCTCGTGGCGAAGAACCCGCAAAACGGCTCGATTGCCCTGCTCCAGAAAGCCGGTCAAAAGCTGCCAGGTCATTTGGAAAAATATCGGCAAGGCTACACGCTCTATGCCGGCCTTTGCACCGAGTGCCACGGCGACGGCGAAAACGGACTTAAAACGGATGGAGCTCTGATGGCACCCTTGTTTGCCAAAAACGAGCGGATGAAGAACGGAGAATACCTCGTTCGTGCAATGTTGAAAGGTCTCCAAGGCCCGTTGGGAGATGGCGAAATCTACTCCGCCGGAATCATGCCGCCGCTGGAAGGCCTGTATAAGGACGACCAGATCGCCGCCATCGCCAACTACATCGGATTCCGTTGGGGGAAATGGCAGGACCCGCTCAAGCCGGAAGACGTGGCCAAGTTGAGGTCCGAGTCAAAAACCCGCTTGGCACCCTACACCTACGAAGAGTTGAAGGAAGCCAAGCAGCCCTAGCGGATTGGATTCGCTTCAACTAGGATTGGCCGTTCCTACTCGATAATAAGGCGAATCCCCCGAGGGATCACCGCTGAAGAATGGGCGAATTCCGGATGACGGGATCCGGCACGTTTTCAAATTTGGAAGCGGCCACGCCATCGGCCAGTTGCGCCTTCAGGTTGTCGATCTCCAGTCCCTTCACATTCACGCATTGGATGGCGGGCCGGAAATCGTCCTTCAAGGAACTGAAGGTGATGTTCGCCAGCTCAAGGCCTTTGACGTGGCGCGCGAACAACCCGTAGGCAGGCATCACCTCGGTCGGCTCCGGATAGCCCCTTCCCAGTTCCTTGGGAATCAAGTTCGCCTGCTCCTTGGTGCCGCCACCTTCGTAAACGATCCGGATGTTCTGCAACCGCAGGCCTTCCAGCGGTTGTTCCTCCAGACCCGCAATGTGAATGCCGCTCGTGCGCGACGCCCCGGTGATGATCACGTCGGAAATCAGGATGTTCCTCATCCGGCTGACGCTCTCGCGATCCGGCGTGCGGTTGCGTTTCCCGGTCGTGATGTAGATCGGATACCTCGCAATATCCATCATGGTGAGGTTGTTGATCGTGATGTTCTCCATGATGCCGCCGTCCACTTCCTCCAGCGCGAGGCCCCAGCAATTGCGGAACGTGCAGTTGCTGATGGTGCAGTTGCGGAACCCGCCGCTCGCTTCGGTGCCGAACTTGAGGCGGCCCTGTCCCCAGCGATCCGGCTGCAACGTGCCGTCCAACAACGTGCCTTCCTTGAAGCCGGTCACCTGGCAGTTTGTGATCGTTAGATTTTCGGTGATCACCGGCCGCCCCAGCGCGCAGGTGCTCTTGATGCACAACCCGTCGTCTCCCGGCGCGTTGATGCGGCAGTTGGAAACGGTTGTGTTACGGCAGCAGTCGATGTCGATGCCGTCGCGATTCGTATCGATCGTCAGGTTGTCCAAGGTCATGTTGTCGCAACCCGTAGCGAGGATCGCGAAGTGCCCGCCATGGACCAACGTCACATCGCGGATCAGGACATTCCTGCAAAGCTTGAGCGCGATGGCCTTGTTGCCAAGGCGCACGGGCGGATAGGTTTTGGTTCTCGGTTTCAGGAAATCATCGTAGCCGCACATCTCGTCGAGAATGCCGGAATCCTTCGTCAGTCCGCCGCCATGGATCGTGCCGAGGCCGGTGATGAAGACGTTGGTCAGATTCTCGCCCCAGATGAGGCTGTTGCGAAAGTAGGTGTGCCCACCGTCCTGATAGGCGATGCCGGGAAATTCCTCGGTTTCATCATAGGCATTCATGCTCTGCGGCGCGCCGAGAATGGTCGCTCCCACGTCGATCTTCAGATGGATGTTGCTTTTCATCCGGATCGAACCGCTCAGATAGGTCCCCGCGGGCACCAGCACCGTGCCGCCACCGGCTGCGGCGGCGGCCTCGATCGTCTTGTTGATGGCCGGGCTGTCGAGGGTCTTCCCGTCACCGGTCGCACCGTAGTCACGGACGCTGTAGTGGATTCTTGCGGGCAATTCGGCGGCAACCAGCATCTGGCTCGCCGCAGCAAGCAGAATGATGGAAACTCGGGCAAACATCGTTTGGTATTTCATGGATTTATATAGAGATGAAAATGAGAGGAAGTGGTGGCCGATGCTATTTTGATAGAACCGAGGGGTTGCTGTAAGACCCTACGATCTCCGTGCGAAATCCTGGCTTTCCATCCACCGAAACCACCGCGACATACGGCTTGTTCATGTCAGGGATTTGGAGCTCCAACCGAATCTCCTCCGTTTTCCTCTCCGGGAGTTCGACCACTTTGCCGCTAAAGTCTGACTTCGCATTGAACACCTTCAAATCGATCTGGTGTTTGCCTGTCCCGGTAAGGGTCAAGGTGACATAAACGAAACCCTTGTCCGATTGGATGGATTCGACCTTGATCTCTAGGTCCTTGGCGACAGCCCTATCAGACGCTGTGTAGGCGGACACCGCGCCCAGAAAGCGGCTCACCGGCTCCATCCAGATTTCCTTGTAGGTGGCGCTGTTGGTGGCCGGCCAATACGGCTGGTCGCCTAAGCGGCTGTCCATTCCCACGGGCACCGAGCCGACGATTCCCTTCAGGCAGTAAACATACTGGGGCGTGAAATCGTAGCCCTCGCCATACATCAGGCTTTGTCCGAACGGGTTCGCACCGAGCACCCACTCCAGTTGCTTTCCTACCAGCTTCATGCCGTCCGGATCATTTCGCAACCTGGAGGCCTCCGCCAACGCCCAGGTGTTGGACAATTGGACGTTGGTATTGCCGTGAAACAAGGAGTCTTGCCAGATCGGGAAGGTGCGCAGCACGTATTCATCGTTGAGGCGCGTGCCGTCATTGAATTGCTGAAGGCTGGTTGCGCGGCGGGCCTCGTTCGTATCCGCGAGGATCTCGGATTTCGCCCACACCGAGTTGGGCAACAGCTCGTAAGGCGTGGAAATCCGGCTGCCGCGCTTCATGAAAAACTCGCTGTAAAGCACGGCCGTGCCATACCATTCCATCCAGCTTTCATGCTCCGGCAACTCATCGCAAAGCAGGGCGAGTGCGATCATCGGGGCCTCCTCGAATGCGCTGTGACTGTTGTGAATCACCCGCTGGCGCTCGGAGTTGTTATAAAAATAACCGGTGATGGGAATCCCGTTCACAAAACTCTGCTCCTGGCACTGGAGCAGCAGTTTGGATAGAGCCACCGCCTGATTCCGATACTTTTCCTCACCGGTCATGTTGGCCAACAGCAACGAAGAGGTCACTCCCCAGGCAGCCTCTTCCACGGATGCCTGATCCCATGTCGGGCGCGAGGCCACTGCCGCGTTCCAGTCGTCGATGGCAGCCTCCCGCAACTTCGTGGCCAGTGTGGGATCGGATTTCTCGAACAATCCCACCGCCTTGCACATCACCGCCGCCGCCAGAAAATTTTCCGCCGGCACGTTCTGGGCGGGAACCACCACATCATCCACGGTGCCGATCTGGTTATCCGTGAACATGCGCATCCTGCACCAACTGATGCGATAGCCGTCGCCGAACTGGGTTTTCAACAGGTATTTCAGCCCCCACGCGATCTCATCCCGCATCCGTACCACCACTTCCGCAGCGTGCTTTTGCTCTTGGAGCACATCGACGTTCTGCAACATGGCCCAGGTGGCCATGGCGCTGCGGCGGCTGCCCTGCGAGAGATCCCCGGCATCGTGCCAGCCGCCGTTGATGACCTTTTTCACCTCACCGCGGAATCCCTGCCAATCCTTATGGCACTCCTTGTGAATGCCCTCCACCTCATGGCCGCAGCGCTCGCAGTAGTAGAAATTCACCGCCTTGAAAACCGGCTGCAGCCAGATGGCTTCGTTGATCGGAAACGGATCGGACACCAGCGGCCCGCAGCGGATTCGATAGATCCCTTCCGTCCGAAAATCGGAGAACGCGAGTTGGAGAAACTCGCCGTTCTTGTTTTTGAGCAGTTCGGATTTCCCCGAAAACACCACCTTGTCCTGGGGATCGATCAGTTCGAACCGCTCGCCGCCGCCGATGCCCACCATCGCGATCTTTGTATCCTTGGGACGATAGCCGACGTGGCTGAACGCGAATTTTCCCGCGGATACCGCCCAGCCTTCATAGGGATCGGTCTCCACCTTCTGGATTTCCAACCGGTCGATGTCGTAGGTGACGATGGTATCTTCTCCCGGATTCACTCCGGTTAGCTCGCGGGTGAGACTGAACCCCGTCACCTTGTCGCGTTGCAAATGGGGCATTTCGAAAAGCACTTGGTTCCACTGGCCCGGCTTGAGATCGTTCGAGTAATGGCTCCGCGCCGAGACCAGGGTGCCGCCGACGCTGCCCTCGTTCTTGATTTCCAGATTGATGTTGTGGCGCGGCAGCGACGTCGGATGCACGTAAATCCAGTAGGAAATCCGGTTGTAAGCCGACCAATCCTGCGGCTGGTCGAATTGCAATCGCACGGAAGCAGCGCCCGCTTGGCCGGATTTCGAGAACGTCTGCGATCCCCATTTGCTCTGGTTCTCGGGCAAGGCCAGATACGCCTCATCGCGGACCGAGGTGCGAACCCGCAGCGACTGCTTGCCATCCTTCGCACGTTCCTGGGTGTAACTCATTTCACCGATGCTGGTGACGGTCCACTTCCCCTGCCCTTCCATGTCGTCGATCACGCGCGAATCGAGCAACGGCTTCTTCGCCCACTTCGCCATCAGCGAGTTCTCTTCAGGAACCGCGAGCGGATAAGCACCAAACTTCGCGGTATCCTGCTGGGCGATGCACAAGGACGACGGAACCCAAAAGGCCGATAACAGATAGTTCTTCACGATGAGAGTCAATGTTCGGATTCACCCGGAATCTCGGGGATGCCGGGATCGTTCAGGATCTGCACGGCGGTGGCGTCGCCGAGGGTTTTCCAATCCTGCAACACCCAGACGACCTTCTTGTCCGGCGTTACCTCAATGAGCTGAGGGCCCACGCCACCTTTACCGCGTGAAGTGAAAATGGTGTTACCGTTGGCGAGGCGGGTGCAGGTCTGCGGCGCGGAGATGAACTGGTATTCCGCCGGCAGATCCGTCAGACAGTTGAACTCCCAGATCGTTTCACCCTTGGCGTTGACCTCGCGAGTGAGGCTGTCCTTTTCGTTCGTGATGAGTGTGTTTCCGTTCCTGAGTCGGATGGCCGCCCATGGCTTGGCAATATCGTATTTCCAGATCTCCTTGAAGTCTTTGTCATATTCCACCACCTGGTCGAGACCAAGGAAGGGAATCAGATAGGTTCCCTGCGCGGTGACGCGTGCCCGGCGGAATTGCCCGTGAACACCGCGCGCCGGATCGTGAGGAAGTTCGTGATCGACCTCCACGGTGCCGGTCTTGATGTTGACGACCTTCAGCTTTGGCGGCAGCCCGTTTTCCACAAACATGACCTTGTCCAGGCCGATGGGCTGGCAGGCGTGGATTTCAGTAAACTTGCTGTCCTTGGCCGTATGGGCATCGTAGCGCCACAGCACTTTCTTGTCAGGAGTGATCACCGCGACGTATTCCATCCGGGAAAAGAGGATGTTGCCGTTGGACATCATCCAGATGTCGTCAAACTCAGGACGGGGTCCGGTGGCGTAGGTCCAGATCACCTTGCCATCCTTGACGAGGAACATCTTGTTATAGTTTTCCCCGACATAGAGCATCGGGTGGCGCTCCAGCCCCCCGCCGGGCAGGCCGGGACGGACAAATCCATCCGCCGGCCGGTCAGGGACCGCGATTTCGCCCGGCGCGAAGGCGGGCACCTCTGGTGCGGTAAAGAGATGCAGCACATCCATGCAGGGCGTCGCCGCCGAGCTTCGAGCGGTCCCGGCCCCCGAGGCGAGCAGGCCGATGGATGAGAAAAGTGCCAGCGAGGAGCGGAGTTTTAGATTCATGTTATTCCCGTTTTTTTGGTTGGTTTAAATCAAAGGAAGCCTGTTTGGATGAAGAGTTCGGATTATCGTTGAAGAACCGGTGAACAATCGAAATCCACAGCAATCTGGCGCGGTTCACGTTATTTGACCGTAAGCAACTTGTCTTCCTTCGGGTTCGCTTCCACGTAAATGTCCTTATACTCGGAAGTCCCGCCACCGTGGCGGAACATGCCGATGGGGCCGGGAATAATACGCTGTTCGGGATCCGTTCGCTCGCCGGGTCGGGGGTGCGTGTAGCGCACAATTTCAACGCCATCCACGGCGGCACGCAGAGTGCCTTTTTCCAAGTTGCACAACATTTCGGTCGTATGCCAAACGGCGGAATCCTTCGGTGCTGGCGTCAAGGTTTCGTGTGGCAGATTCTTGTGCTGGGGCGGATGATAGTCCCACATACCCCCGAACGGCGGCATGAACTGAAGCCAGCCTGCATTGTCGATCATCGGCTTTGCGGAATTCGTCGGGCGGTTACCCCAGAATAAAATCCCCAAGTGGTCGCCCTTCACGGGATTCATCCGTGAGGTGAATATCAGACGGAAACTGCCATAATCCGTCTTCGTGTAAGCGAGACGTGAAGAGCCGCCCACGCCACGCATGGCTCCGTCTTCAATGGACCATGTTGACGGATCGGCATCCCAACCCTCAAAAGATTTCCCGTCGAAAATTTTCACGCAGCCTGGGTAGGCCGGAGGTTGCTGGAGAGCGGTCGCAGCCGATGCGGTTGCTGCTGGCGCCTGCTTGGTTTTATCGGCCGCCTGCAAAAGGAATGTGCCCCATGCAAACAGAGGGAAAATTAGAATTCCAGAAGTGATCATATTTTTCATATTAGAATTTCATCGAAATAGATTCAAGGAGGTGACGGAAAGGCCAAGTTATGACAATGGTCAGGAAATTCAGGTAGTCCGCTCAGTGTTCCGATTGGCCGGGGATTTCAGGGATGCCCGGATCGTCCAGGATCTGCACGGCGGTGACTCCGTTGATGTGTTTCCACTCCTCCATCACCCATACGACCTTCTTGTCGGGAGTAACCTCAATGAGTTGGGGACCTTTGCCATTCTGGCCGCGCGAGGCAAAAATGGTATTGCCATTGGCCAACCGGGTACACGACTGCGGCGCGGAGGTGAATTGATATTCCGGCGGCAGATCGGTTTTACCGTTGAACTCCCAGAGCGTCTCGCCCTTGCGATTGACCTCGCGCGTGAGATTTTCCGTTTCGTCCGTGATCAGCGTATTGCCGTTCTTCAGCCGCAGCGCCGCCCACGGCTTGGTGCTCTTGTATCTCCAGATCTCCTTGAAGTCCTTGTCGAACTCCGCCACGTAGCCGAGGTTAAGAAAGGCAATCAGGTAGGTTCCTTCCGCCGTAACGCGGGCACGGCGGCAATGCGGATGAATCCCGCCTGCCCCCAAGGCCGCGTTGTAGGGGAGCACTTGGTCCACCTCAACGGCTCCGGTCTTGATGTTGATCACCTTCAACTTCGGCGGCAGTCCGCTTTCCACGAACATGACTTTGTCCAAGCCGATGGGCTGGCAGGCGTGGATTTCCGTGTGCTTGTCGCCGCCGGGGACATGACAATCGTAACGCCACAATACTTTTTTGTCCGGTGTGATCATGGCTACATATTCCATCCGGGAGAAAAGGATGTTGCCGTTGGAGAGCATCCATACGTCGTCGTATTCAAAGCTGGTTCCGGTCTGATAGGTCCAGATGATTTTGCCCTCGTTGATGAGGAACATCTTGTCATAGTTTTCACCTACGAGCAGCATCGGGTGCTGCGCCAAGCCCTTGCCCGGGAGATTGGGAGGTGTGATTCCCTTCGACCACGAGCCTACGGGCGCTTCGGTTTCATCCGGCCCCATGGCCGGCACGTTGGCCGCGGTGAAAAGCGGCAGAACGTCCATGCACGGGGTCGCCGAGGCGGTTTCGGCAGCGGAGCTTCGATCACATGCCGAAGTTGCGATCAGGCCGATGGCTGAAAATACAACCAATGATTGGCGCGATTTGGAGATCATGTTTCAGTGGGTTTTATTAGTTCAGATCAAATCGAGTTACTTCTGGAAAATGGGAGAATTGCGAATGACGGCATCCGGCACCTCTTCGAATTTCCAACCGACCACCCCGTCGGCCAGTTCCGCCTTGAGGTTGTCGATCTCCAGACCTTTGACATTCACACATTGGATGGCGTGGCGGTAGTCTTCCTTCTCGAAGGTAAACTTCATGTTGGCGAGTTCCAGCCCCTTGACGTGACGCGCGAACAATCCGTAGGCGGGCATGATGTTGTGCTGACGGGGTTCGGGATAACCGGTGCCGAGCTCCATCGGAACGTTTCCAGCGAGTTCCTTGGTGCCGCCGCCCTTGCAGATCACCCGGATATTTTCCAGACGAAGACCTTCGATGGGTTGCTCGGGCAGGCCCATGATCTGGATGCCGCTGATGGGGTCCGCTCCGCTGGCGACCACATTGGAAATCAGGACGTTCTTCATGCGGCTGACGGTCTTCAGGTCGGGCGTGCGGTTGCGTTTGCCGGTCACGATATAGATCGCGTAGGTCTGAGCGTCCATCATCGCGAGATTGCTGATGGTGATGTTTTCCATGATGCCGCCATCGACGATTTCGAGCGCGAGTCCGCGGCAACCGCGGAAGGTGCTGTTGGAAACGGTGCAGTTGCGGAAGCCGCCGCTCGACTCGGTACCGAACTTGATGCGCCCGTTGCCGTTCTTCACCGGCACCATCGTGCCATCCAGCAAGGTGCCTTCCTTGAATCCGGAAACCTGGCAGTTGGTGATCGTGAGATTCTCGGTGATGACCGGCCGGCCCAGCGCGTAGGTGCTCTTCGGACAGATCGCGTCGTCACCGGGCGCATTGACCCTGCAGTTGGAGACCGTCACGTTGCGGCAGCAGTCGATGTCGATGCCGTCGCGGTTGGTGTCGATGGTCAGGTTGTCCATCGTCATGTTGTCACAGCCGGTCGTCAGAATCGCGAAGTGGCCGCCGCGGACGATGGTCACGTCGCGGATGAGCACGTTGCGGCAAAGCTTGAGGGCGATGGCCTTGTTGCCAAGACGCAGTGGCTTGAACACTTCCTTGCTGGCTTTTTCGGGCGTATCCCACGTGTCGTGACCGATCATCTTGTTCAGTATGTCGTCGTTCCGCTCCAGCCCTTTCCCATCGATCATGCCGTTTCCGGTGATCGAGACGTTCTTGAGATTCTCGCCCCAGATGAGGCTGTTGCGGAAATAGGTGTGCCCCCCATCCTGCCAGCCGCCGCCGTCATAAGGCTCGGTCTCATCGTAGGCAT
This sequence comes from Verrucomicrobiota bacterium, assembly GCA_040388015.1. GTDB lineage: Bacteria > Verrucomicrobiota > Verrucomicrobiia > Verrucomicrobiales > Akkermansiaceae > Luteolibacter. The sequence goes on from JAZKCQ010000045.1 coordinate 52,392, forward strand.
TCATCTTCTGCGGAGCGCCCAGAAGAGTCGCGCCCGTATCGATGTGCAGGTTGATGTTGCTCTTCATGCGGATCGAGCCGCTCAGATAGGTTCCGGCGGTTAGCGTAACCGTTCCACCTCCGGCTTCCGCAGCGGCTTCGATGGCCTGGTTGATGGCGGGGCTATCCAAGGTTTTCCCGTCGCCGGTCGCGCCAAAATCACGGACGTTGAAGCCATTTTTTCCGGGGAATTCGGCGGCAGCCACCATCTGGCAGGAGCAAACAAACAGGAGGACGAAACTTCGGTTGTAGAAAATTGAGAACTTCATGGTTTTTTGAGGAGACGGGCAATGTGATGTGAAATCTGACGGATCATATGCGTTGTGGTGATCCACAACGCTGTTGAATGGCCGCAGCAAGGCGCAAAAATACGAGGTTTGTTCCGGCATTTATCAGTGGCGAGCAATTCTGTGATAACCTCTACATCTGAGTAGTTGGCAACGGTCGCATGGAGAAATTACGGGGCGGAAAACCGCAGATCTTCAGATCATCTTTGCCCCATCGAACGAAATAGCAGCCATCCACTCCAATCCACTCCAATCCACTCCAATCCACTCCAATCCACTTCACATTCCGCAATTGGTTCGCACCAACAAACCATGTCCGATTTGATTGCTTCGAGCTATCGTTGCTCCTGAGATTGGTTCGCGGCGAGGTTGGCCAACTCGCTTTCCGCCCGCTCGCGCAGCGGACCTTCGGGAAAAAGTCCGACCCACTTGCTCGCGCCGGCCAAGTCCCGCCTGGCCCACTGATAGATCACGGAAATGACCGCTTCGCCCTGGACCGGACTGTCGGGGATCTCCTGCACGACAAACCGTGCGGCCTCTTCCGGCCGGGTTGCGGCTTGGACATATGCCAGACGCATGACCATCTGCTCCCGCATCTCACTCGCGGGCTTCGCAATGACCCATGCCGCTGCCGCAGAAAAATCCTGATTCGCCCATTGCTGCGCCAGTGTCTCCATAAGTGTTCCGGAGTGAGCTTCGAGTCCGTAGCTTTCCGCAAGCCGGACGGCCGCCTCAGCGCGGCTTTGGGCCAGCTCCACGCAGACGTTCGTGAGAGCGGCCCGACGCTCTGATTCATCGGCAAGCGAGGCAGCCCAACATTCCGCGCTGGCCGCATCCTTCGAAGTCCAGATTTGAGAAACCCGCTGGAGAGCCTCCTTTCTCCAAGACCCGCTATCGAGAGAGCTGGCAAACGTAGCAGCCGATCCGGGGTCGATTTCAACCAACTCGGTGAGCAGTGAGCAAAACGTTCCGGGGTCGAAGGGCTCATGGGATCTCATGATCGCCGCAAGCTCTTCAAGCAAACGCAATCGGGTGACTTCGACAGGCGATTTTGCCTTGAGAGAAGGAGAGAATGACCCGGACGGAGGATGATTCCGTGTGGCGGGAGATGACCTGCTGTCAGCGGACGAGTCGTAAGGTGCCTCGTTCGCGCGATTGGCCAGAAAAAGACCTATTCCGAGGACCCAACAGGATCCGAAGGCGAGCAATTTTTGATTCATGGCGTATGGCCGGTCGGAAATCGTTTTTTAGTGTGCGGATCGCCCTGAGATCGGTTGTCCTGAATAATGCGCAATGAGCGCCGCCGCGAATAACGGCGGCGCCCTGTTTGTATTTATGTTACGGAATACCGTACATGCACGACGGCTTCTTAACGAAGATTCCAAGTCTGGTTATTTCCGCCGTTTGCGGTCCACTGGACCAACGGGGCTCCATTCACGTTCATATTGTTGTTGTCCAGCACCTTGCCGCTCGCCTGGTTCTGAATCCGATAAGATCCGTTCGCCTGCTGGGTGATCACCCATTTCTGGTTTGCCCCACCGTTCGAGTTCCATTGGACCATCTGCGTCCCGTTGGCCGTTGAAGAGGCTGGATTCTCCAACACCCGGCCACTTTGGAGGCTCTTGATGGTCCAGGTGGAGTCGGAGTTCTGACGGAAGTCCCATAGTTGCTGTTTGCCCCCGTTCCAACCCCATTGCGTGATGGGCGCTCCTTGCGCGGTGCTGCTGGCATTGTCGAGGCTCAGGCCTGTCACATTATTCCTGATGAAGTGAGGTCCCACGATCGGGCTGATCTGGGTCACCGCCTGGACGACGACCGAACTGATCATTTCCATGGCCAACAGGTTGCTGGTAGGAGTGTTTGCTCCATAATTGTTCCACGTGATGTTGTAATCCGTGCGCCTGCGGTTCCACGACGCGGTGCAATTGGCCTGCAACCATGGCTCATAGGTTGACCACAGGCCGTTCTGGGCTGCAAACAGGCTCAAGGCCCGGAAGAACTTCTCCGATCCGAAGGGACCATTGTTCGGATGGTTCTGGGTCAAGATGGCGTTATTGTTCACCACCCAGCTGGCGGCCTTCAACGCGTCGTTGTAGTACGACACATTGCCCGTGATCTTGTAGAGCGTGTTCGCGGCGTTGAGGAAGATGCCGTTGTTATAGTAATTGCCGGTGCCGCTCCAGGTCGGGGTAGGCGAGCTTTGACCCAGCACGTTGTTGTTGGAACCGATGCCCTCGACAAGCTGGCCGGTGCTGGCGTTAAAGCATCTGCTGCGCATCCAAGCGTAAATCTGCTCGCTTCTCGTGACGAAGCTGGCATCACCCGTCGCGCGATAAACCATGCCCGCCGCGATGATCCACGGGGCATTGCTGAGAACGCATTTCGAATCGTGTATGTCGGATCTGATCCACAGGCCGCCGCCGAGATCGCTGCTCCAACCACGGTTCCACACGGCATTCAGGTTCTGCACGGCGGAATCCCGCCAGGAGGTGACGCCGAACTGATGATAGCCCCGGATCCGCGTCATGCTTGCCCATTCAACGTCATCGTTCCAGTTGGCCCAGGTCAAGTCGGAGTGATCCTGTGTCATGGAAGTGTTGATCAAGTCGATGACAAGCTGGCGGCGGGATGCTGAGGTGTAGTTTTTGTCGTAGGCATCCTGCAGCCCCTGGATCATGTAGTTCTGTTGCCACATGAAGGCATAATCGCGGTTGGTCAGGCTCTGCGCGATATACGGCAAGGGATAGTTGTGACCGTTGACGTTGGTCCGCTGCACGTACGCGTTGACAAAGCCGTTATAGGCGGCGTCGGCATTCGCTCCGTTTTGCGCGGAGGCCCGGTTGGTGACCAGGGCGAGCGAGGTCATGGCTAACACGCCACAAGTGATGCGACGGAGGTATCCGGAAAAATTTCCGGTGTGTTTCGATTCCAGTTTCATTATTTTGGTTTTTTATTTTTGGTTACAATCATTGCTTCTCCGGGGATTGATAACAGTGATTGTCGGGATGTCAGACCCGTGAAAATCGCACGGCGGTCTCCTGCCGTCGCGAACTTGCGACGGCGAGAACCCGCCTGCAGGGCAATCCGTCGAGGGACAGCCCGTTCCAGGCACTTCTTCTCCGTCATGGCTGGATCAGTTTCCAGCGATTGGTGCAACCAGTCGAATTATCCAGCGCACCGCCTGTCGCCTGGTGCCGGATCTCGTGGCATTTGGACCGCAGATCCAACCTTCAGCGTCGGCTGTTCACGCGAAGCGATCCGGCCTGGTGGTTTTTTCAATAGACGATTCATGGTTATGGGTTTTCTTGACTGATCAAGCACATGGAAAAGCAATCACTTGTTCCAATCTGCCATTGACAGCAATATCCGATGCTTGGTTGGCATTGGCTATCTGGTGATAGTTTCAGATGCCATTGAATTTGCCTAGCCACCCAAATGTAGAGTTTTTAACAGCATCCATAATCGGGCCCTTCCATCGATTGATCGATGGAAGGGCAAGACGGCTGAAGCTTGTGAACACGAATGGCCGGGCTAGAGCCCGCGAAAACGGATTCACACAATTGTTGTCGGAGAGCAATCCTGCAATAAACTCTCCATCTGTGCAGTGGTGCACGGTTGCATGGACCTTGAATCCGGAGGAACCTCGCCAGCCGTTGTGAGGCCACCTCTGATCAAATCCAAAATTATATCCGGATGACGCATCCCACCACCCATTCCTTCCTCCGCCTTCGGATTTCCACCCTCGCCATTGTCGCCTTGGGCACGGCGGGGCTGAGTCCACTTCCCTTCACTGCGACCGTCCGGGCCGCCGAGATCGATCGATCGCTGATCCTGACGCCGCCCGCCCCCGATACCCCGCGCGTCAACGGGCCGAATGTCTTCGGCGTACGTCCGGAATCGCCATTTTTATACACCATTCCCGCGACCGGCAAGGCACCGCTGGAGTATGCCGTGGCCGGGCTGCCGGCCGGGCTGAAGGTGGATGCGCGGACCGGCATCATCACTGGCGTCCTGAAAGAAAAAGGCACGCATATGGTCACCTTGGGAGCGAGAAACGCGCTGGGTTCTTCGACCAAGTCCTTCAAGATCGTCGTTGGCGACCAGATCGCCCTGACACCGCCGATGGGCTGGAGCAGTTGGAACTGCTGGGGCGCCTCCGTGAGCCAGGAAAAGGTGATGAGCTCGGCTCGGGCGCTGGTGGAAAAAGGGCTGCAGGGCCATGGCTGGAGCTATGTCAATATCGACGATGGTTGGCAAGGAAAGCGTGGCGGCAAACTCAACTCCATCCAGCCGAATTCGAAGTTCTCGGACATGGGGGGACTCGGCAAGGATCTCCACTCGATGGGCCTCAAATTCGGCATCTATTCCTCTCCTTGGGCGGGAACTTACGCAGGCTTTATCGGTTCCTCCGCTCACAACAAGAACGGCACCTATGATTGGATCGAGTCGGGAGATCACACCGAATTTTATCGCATCGGCAAGGAGGCGGAATTGCCGCGTCCAAAAAGGGTCAGCATCCGGAAATTCGGCGAGCATTCGTTCGTCGAACGGGACGTGCGCCAGTGGGCGGAATGGGGCGTGGATTATCTCAAATACGACTGGCATCCGCTCGACGTGCCGAATGTGGAGGAGATGACGAATGCCCTGCGCAAGACCGACCGTGACATCGTCTACAGCCTGTCGAATGGGGCCGACCACAAGTTCGCGAAAGACTATCAGCGGCTGTCGAATCTGTGGCGGACCACCGGCGACATCCATGACAACTGGGAGAGCCTGAAAAAGATCGGCTTCTCCCAGGACAAGTGGGCTCCCCATGGCGGACCGGGACACTGGAATGATCCCGACATGATGATTCTCGGCATGGTCGGGATTGACGAGGCGATGCATCCGACCCGGCTCACTCCCGACGAGCAGTACACCCATGTGTCGCTGTGGAGCCTGCTTTCAGCCCCCTTGCTGATCGGCTGCGATCTCGCACAGTTGGATGATTTCACCCTCAGCCTGCTGACCAATGACGAAGTGCTGGCGGTCAATCAGGACGTGCTGGGCAAATCTGCCACCCGAGTCAACGGCAAGGGCGATCTCGCCGTTTATGCCAAGACGCTGGAAGACGGATCGACAGCGGTGGGATTGTTTAACCTGGGAGCGGAAGAGGCGATCATCACCGCCCGCTGGGAAGACCTGAAACTCGACAAAAACCAGAAGATGCTGGTGCGCGATCTTTGGAGACAGAAAGACCAAGGGACGTTCACGGGAACATTCGAAGCCAAAGTGGCATCCCATGGGGCCGTGCTGATGAAGCTGACCGAAGCGAAGCCTTGAACCGGAGCGTCACCAGTAACAGGCGGAGAACTCTTCGAATGCCTTGGAAGAATCATGCCCCGGCCGACAATCTCATAAAGACTTGGGAGCTGGACCGGTCGGGAAGACAGTTTAAGTTCGCAAATCCCACCTCCGGGTCCATCTCTCCTAACCCAAGATTCCATGGCAGGTTTGGCGATACCGCCTACGATCCCGCCTGACAACTCCGATTCCGCGCTTCAATCGGATCTCGGAAACGAAGAAGCCCGGCAGCCATCAGGCAACCGGGCTTCTCGAATACTCCACACTTGTTAGCGCCGGCGGCGCACCAGGCCGATCATGCCGACGACACCCAACAGGGCAGCCACTCCGGGCTCGGGAATGGCGGTAATGGTGACATAATTGGTGCCGGAGCCTCCATTGGCTCCAGCGGACGAATCCGCGTAATGGATTTCCCATGCCCCTCCCCCATCGGTGAAAGTAGCACCCTCCATCAAAATATTGGAATTGATGTCCCTGAAGTTTCCAGCAAGGACTCCGTCATAGGCAAAAAGGGTGAACTTGTTTCCTGCCGTGTAGGTCCCGAGCTGGATGAGGTCCAAGGTGGATCCGGCCGTGAGCGTCAGATTTCCCACCACATCACCAAGGTCGGCGGAACCCGTTGCGGGAGCGGCGCCCCCGGTCAGTTCGTAGGAATAGGTCGACGCGGCCAGCAGCGTCAGGTTGTCGCTGAAATTCGCGGTGCCGGGAGAGTTCCCGATCGCCAACTGGGTGGAAACCGAAAGCGCGCCCACCACATTGCCGGAACCGACGAGAGTTCCCACCGTGTAGCCGCCGGCCCCCTTGGCGCTCACGTCAAACGTGCCAACCGTTCCAAGCGAGACCGAACTGGTAGTGTCGATGGATCCTGATGCGCCCAAGGCCAGAGTCCCTTGGGTGATGGTCGTACTGCCGGTGTAGGTGTTCGCGCCGGTGAGGGAAAGAATGCCGTTGCCGGTCTTGTTCAATCCATAATTCCCGCCCAATTGTCCGATTTGAGAGCTGATGATCAAATCCGCCGCCGGAGTTGCCACCCCGCGCGTGACGTTGAAATTCTGATTGGCCCCCTGCAAGGCCACTTTGGAGGCGTTGATGAGCGCCGCGGTGCCGCTGGCGTCGGAAGTGGCGGACACCGCGTTGTTTCCAGCCCCCGCGAAAAACGAATACAGGCCGCTCGCATCGCCCGTGCTCGTGCCACCCAGGATGCCGCCCGTCATGGTCACGGTGTTCGCCAGGGTGTTGCGTTGAGCTCCGATCGAGTTGTTGAGAACCTGCCCCCCGCTGTTGATGACCAAGGCTTCCTTGCCGGCGGTATAGCCCAAGGTGTCTTGGTTCATGAGCACCAGGGTGCCGCCGGAATTCACCGTGATTGAGGGTGTTCCGGAGAGAGCGCCACCGGCGTTATTGCCATTGGTCAACGTCAGCGTGCCGCCATTGATGACCGTTGCGCCGGCATAGGTGCTAGTGGCGGTGAAAATTTCCGTTCCGGTGCCGATCTTCGCAAGACCTCCCGTGCCGCTAATGATACCAGCATATGCGGCCGGACTGCTGTTATCAGCACCGACGGTGAGCGTGGCCGAACCGAGCGCAATGTTGCCTCCCGCCGTCCCGCCTCCGGTCAGCGAGCCGATCTGGGTGGCGAAGCTGTTAAGATTGATGCCGGCGCCAGCCACGTTCGCCAGGGTCACAGCAGAGTTATTTCCGAAAGCGCCGCTGGTGTTTGCAACCGAAGCCACCCCGGCCGTGAGGGTGCCCGCGTAAATATTGGTCGCACCAGTGTAAGTATTGGCGCCGGACAGCGTCAGAACCCCCGCTGTCGGCCCGCCGTAGGTCAGTGCGACCGCGTTGGCACCATTGTTGCCCAATGCCCCGTTGAGAGTGATGCCCTGACCGTTGGAGAGCACGACCAGCTCGTTGGTCGAGCCGCTCGTGACTGCGCCGTTGATCGTGAGAGCAGCGGTGCCGGCGTTCATCAAGCCGTTGAGAGTAACAGGCCCGGTGATCGTGCCTGCCACCGCGCCAGTGTAGCGCAAGGTGTTGGCCGACGCACTCGCCCCCACGGCACCGCCGGCCGCCACATCGTAGTTCACGGTGCCCGTCGCGTCGGTCACGCCTGTCCCATCCGCAACCGCCGTGCCGCCACTATAAGCGGCGATGGTGCCAGGGGTCAGATATCGCAGGTTTGCCCCCGTGCCCGTGTAGGCATACGTCCCCAGAATGCCGCCCGTTCCCGGGCTGCTTGTCGTGATCGCTCCCGTTGTCCCAAAGGTGATCAGGCCGCCCGTGTTGCGCGTGATGGCACCCAGATTCAACGTGTTGCCCGCGGATACGGTGACGGAAGAGAAGCCCGAATTGATGGTGAGACCATTCAACGTTTGAGAGTTGCCGGTGGCAGCCGTAAAGGTAGGAACATTGGCGTTGGTCAGACCCGCGGTGTTAGTGTAAGTGCCCGGGTTGTAAGCGAACGTTCCGCCGCCAACCGCCAGCGCGGAGGAACTGGACAGCGAGCCGCTGAGTTGAAGGGTGCCTTGGTTGACGGTGGTCGTGCCGGTGTAGGTGTTGGCCGCGGCGAGGATGGTCGTCGCGGTGGACGTCCCGGCGTTCATTTTCGTCACGCTGATGGTACCCGTGCCTCCGCCGATCACAGCCCCAATGTATTGGGCGCCGCCACCGCTAAAAGTCACCCTTTGCGTGCCCGACGAGCCCGAGGTGATGGCGTTGCCGGCGGTGCCGATGTCACCAAGATAATAGATTCCATTGGTGGTGGTAACCGAGAGATTCTGATTCAGCGTGACCGTTCCGTTGAGATGGGCGGCACTGCCTCCATTCCCGGAGCCAATCGTGTAAATGCCCGAAGTGATTCCATTGTTCAAACCCACGGTGACGTTTCGCGCCATGGTGGTATTCCCGTTGACCTGAAGCGTCGGACTCAGGTTGTTGCTGATCGAGTTGGCGTTGCCCAAGGCAATCGCCGTAGAGCTGGTGCCGAGCGCGGTGGCGTTGCTCGCCGTAATTGTTCCATTTTCGATCGTGGTCGTCCCGGTAAAGGTCCCTGCAAAATTACCAATGGAGAGCGAGCCGGCGCCGGTTTTCGTGATGCCTGAACCGGCCACGCTTTCGCCTATGGTGGCGTTCAAATTGAGAGCCGCTGTGCTGTTGTTGGCGATAACGACATTGCCTCCAAGAATGATTGGCGAGATGAAAGTGGCAATACCAGCACCCGGGTTCATGGTGATGCCGGTATTAACCGTCAGCACTTGGCCCGCAGTGCCGAGCGTGTAGGTCCCCGTGAAGGCGTTGAACGTGATGGACCCTGCGGCGGTCTGGCTGGCGAGCGTGACCGCCCCGCCCGCTCCTCCATTGCCGAAGACGGCGTCGCTGCCGGAACTCCAAGGCACATTGGCCGCCCCATCCCACCATTGACTGGCGCCCAGCCATGCTCCGGCACCATCGGTTACGCCAGCACCCGTGTTATTGGAGTCCCAGGTCAGTGCTTGGGCGGATTGGGCGGACATTCCCCCGACCGCGAGCGCCAGGCTGAGAGGAAGCATCCTGACTTGGATACGAAGAAATGGGTTTCCTTTACGTGGGTTCATCGAGGGTCTTTGTGTTTGGGTTTTTAAAAACAAGCCGATGGCAGACATCGCCCGGCTATGGATAGACACCTGATGACATCTCCCGGCCCGACCAGAATCAAGCCACCTTATCTAACCTCGCCATATGGGGAGTTTTCGGGCACCGGATGATTTTCCCATGAACCGACTCAATTGATTAGAAAACAAGCGGGCTCCTCCGAAGACCAGAGCCTGAGGCCCCGGCGGACTTGATTTCAACCGCCAGCATGGAGGAACACTTCATCAATCCATCTTCCTGTCGGCCGAATCCGACGCCGTGGCCCTCGCTCCAAGCGAAACTTCTTGTACCGGCTGGTTGTTGTTGCAGAGGGCGAAAAGCCGCAATCAAACCTGCAAACTTCGTTATGGAGCCACGCGCAATCGATCGAAGCGGTGGGTGGCACCACGGCGAACCATCCGCTGTCGTACCAGCCCCGGCACTTGTTGCTCGGATCGATGCCCGGCGTTTTCGTCGTGGCGGTGGCGGAGTTTTCGATCAGCCAGGTCACGCCCCCGCGCTCCCAGATAAAAAGCTTGTTCGTCCCAGGCAGCGGTTCCAGCCCCATCGGGTTCACCCCGTTAGCGGCCGCTCTTTTAACAAAAGCTCGGGGACTTCAGCATCAACCCTTTCACCCCGGGAATCCAAGAGACCGCGGTCGCAGGCGGCAACCGGATTTTGACGAGCTCGACCGTCTGCCCGAAAACGCTCCGCCCCCGCGAGGAGCCGGGCGAATGCTTTTTGCCTCGTGCAGTTCCGGCTCGTCACCCGGCCCAGCCAGGCGCAAGTGGAGTGAATCAAAAGAGGCTGCCTGAGGAGTTCCGCCTTTCAGCGGCTTTCAGACAGCCTCTTGGAAACCCTTATATCAGGGCTTCACATCGACCGCCGGCGGCGGAGGAGAGCAAGCGATCCAAGTGCGCCCAGCAAGGCGGCACTCGGCTCGGGAATAACGATCAGGTTGAAACCACCGGTGAATCGGTCAGTCGTGAGAAACTGTGCGTCAAGTTGTGCCTCGTTGTAGGTGCCTGGTGCCAGCGAGCTTCCGTTGAACGTGAACGAACCCACCGTGACATCAGCATCCAAATTGAGGATATCCAAGGTGTCGCTACCGACGGGATTCATCACGATACCAGCGATGGAGTAAGCATTGTTGAAATCCACCAGAAGCCTACCCACGGCCCCCTCGTTATCATCCCAACCGATGTTCAATGTTCCATCGAAATCAACGCCGGTGCCGCCGAATGTCAGGGTAGGAGTTCCATCGGTAGCACGGAGGAAGAATGTCCCGGCTCCCAAGAGATTGGAATTGATGGTGGTCAACTGTGTGCCTCCGGTCCCCAAATAGACGGAGTTGACGGTCGTTGTCCCGGCAATTACGACGCCGGATGCACTGATCCCGATTGTTCCGCCATCGAGAATCAGATTGTTCACGGTGGCCGTCCCCGCGCTCAATTGAAATCGTGAGTCGGTTACGATTCTCAAGGAGTCTCCAGCGAACGTATTATTGTTAATGTTTCTGACGGTCCCGGTAAAGGTGGTACCAACACCAGTGCTCGCGGAGGCAGTCAACCCGGTGCCACTGACATAGTCGTTGCCGCTCGTTGGGGCGGCTGCAGGAGTGCCCCAGATAACTGCATTATAGTTGGCACCCGAAGCTTGACTGATCGTCTGAGTGACAATGGCCGCCTGACTGGAGGCAATTGTGATCAAGCTGAGTCCTGCGGCATGCAGGAACGGATTGCGTAAAAATGTTTTGGGAGTCATCAGGATAGTTGTATTGAAGTTATGGAGGGACCCAGGCTTTCTAAGCAGTTGGCCCTTTCGACGGATCATCTCGTGTCCGTGGTGCTATCCGAAACTTCTTCCGGTATCCAAGAATGAACTTTCGACGGACGATTTTCTCTACATTTGTGCAGTGCGTCGTTCGAACCCGAAGATTGCTGGTGATCCACATCGTCCGCTCTCCGGCTTCGGGCCGACGCGTCATTGCCGGCAGCCGAATGGCTCCATTCTTCATGCGTCCGACATTCGATGCCCCCCTCCGAGATCCGGTGATCGAAGTGGATTTTGCGATCTCACGCCCCACCTCCACCGAGCTCTTGGGATTCCCGCAGACAGGCATGGCAGGAACGTGAAACCAAGCATGATCGTTGATGAAAACGAAGCCACTTCTCCCGGATCTTTGAAGCCCCCCATTTGTAGAGGTTAGACGAGGCAGCTTGATTTCAGATAGGTTTTTGGGGCTTTGTTATCCACCCATTTCCGACGGACCATGCAAGTTGCCCGGTCGTCGGTGTTTTGAAATCATACAAAAGCATAAACCCACAATGAATCCTCGCAAAAACAACCCGTTTCTTCGCAACCACATCAATCACATCTCCACCTTCCTGGTGGCAGGATTGATCGCCGCAGGCACCTCCGCCCCCTCCGCACGGGCGGCTACTCTGACTTGGGACGCCAATGCCGCCGCCGCCGGCCAGACCGACGGGGCACCAGGAGCCTTTTTAAGCTGGCAGAGTCCCGACCAGTGGTGGAATGGGGTAGCCAACGTGACGTGGACCCCCGGCGACGATGCGGTCTTCGGCAATGGGGGCGCAGGTGGCGTGGTTCCCACGAGCGCGACGACGGTAAATTCCCTCACGTTCAATGGCTTTACCGGCACTTACAACGTGGGGACCAACATCTCACCGTTAACCCTCACGACCGGTCTCATCACCGTAAACGCCAATGCGACTAACGCCACCATCAGCTCTCCCATCGTTCTGGGCGCGGACGGCGTATTCACGGTCAATAACGCCATCGCCCTTAACGGCCTTAATCTGGCTGCCCCCGTGAGCGGCAGTTTCAGTATCATCAAGAAAGGCCTCGGATCGTTGTCCGTCTCGACTGCAAATTCTTACACTGGGACCACCACGATCGAGGATGGAGTCATCGTGGCAAGCAATGCCGCGGCGCTGGGCAATTCAACCACTCCGATTGCTGTGGGCAACGTCAACTCGATCACCAACAATCTGAACCCGTTTTATTCCGTCAATGGAGGTAACAACCTCGCGCGGAATATCACGGTGGGAGCGAACAGTGACGCCACGACAGGCACTTTCGCGATCGGCACCGGCAATGCAGGCAGTACGGCTACCATCAGCGGGCTGGTCACGCTGAACCAGAATGTGATTGTTTCCGCCACCAATACCGCCGGTGGCGGCGGTGGACTCAATCTCACCGGTTCCGTGACCTCCGGCTCGGCACCCGCGCGAACGGTGACGTTTAACAACTTTAAGCAAATTACGACCAGTGGGGTGATTGGTGGTGGTGTCGGCCCTATCGCGGTTACAAAAATCAATGCTGGCACCCTTACGTTCAGCGGTGCTGCGGCGAATACCTACACCGGGGACACCACCCTGAATGCGGGCTCGACGTTTTTGAACATGTTCAATCTGGCCACGCCGACCGACTTGATCAACAGCGCGTCCGCCCTCAAAATGGGAGGAAGCACGCTTACCGTCCAAGGCAAGATTGGTGCAGGTGTCTTCTCCAGCCAGACTTTCAACGGCACCAAGGTGAACGCCGGTACCAACCAGGTCCTCGTTAATCCCAACAACGCAGCGGGCACCACGGTGAACCTCGGTGCGCTCGACACCACCGCCCCCGGCGGCATCCTCGTGGTGGGCAGACCTGCTGGCAATACGGCCACGGGCACGATCGCGATCAATACCACGACGCCCCCCGCCGCCACCGGAACCTATGGCGCGCGTGTCCTTTTCTTCAACGGCACTGCCAATACCGGCTACGACTGGGCATCGACGGCTTCCGTCGGCACTCCCTACACGCTCTCCGCCAACACGGCCTATTCACCCTTGGAAACGGGGGCGTCGCCGGACATCCTGAACTCCAGATTCACCGCCAGTCAGACCTTGAGCGGACCACGGGTTACCAACTCCCTCAAGATTGAGAATCCCGATGTCGATCAAACTCTGGATCTGGGAGCCAATCTCCTGACTCTCACCAACGGCGGGTTGTTGTTCACGGGGACGAATTCGACGATCATCTCGGGCGCGGGTGCGCCAGGCCTGACCGCAGGCAACGGCAGCGGCGCCTACGAGCTGACAGTCCATCAGGTCAGCACCGGCGTGCTGACGGTCGGCGCTGCGATCGGTAACAATAGCAGCAACGCCGTTTCCCTGCTGAAAGCGGGCCCGGGCCAATTGATCCTGACTGGTGCCAACACCTACACCGGTGTGACAACGATCGGGAGCGGCATATTGCAGCTCGGCGACGCCGGCGAGACGGGATCGCTCTCCCCGAGCGGCACCATCGTCAACAACGGCAACCTGACGATCAACCGCTTCAGCGAGGTGGTGCAGGGCACGGACTTCGGTACCATCACCGGAACAGGTTCGTTCAACCAAGCCGGGTTCGGCGGCACGACCAAGTTCACCGCGGCAAATACCTATGCCGGGACGACGACGATCAGCTCGGGCACCCTTCAGCTCGGCAATGGCGGCGCGACGGGATCGATCGCCGCCACCAGCAACATCACCAACAATGGAAATCTGACGATCAATCGCAGCAACGCGGTGGTACAGGGCACGGACTTCGGCACGGGAGCCATTGGCGGATTCGGATCCCTTACCCAAGCCGGGTCGGGTACGACCACATTTACCGCCAACAATACCTATACCGGCGAAACGATCATCAATGGCGGCACGCTCACCTTGACCAATGGCAATAACCCCGGTGGCGCTCTCTCGGGGACGCCCACCATTACGGTAAATTCCGGCGGCATCCTGGTGCTCATGAACCAAGACACTTTGGGCTATACCGTCGGCAAGGAGGCATTGGTCATCAACAGCGGCGGACAAGTTCTCAACAACTCGACTCTGGCTCAACGCAACACGCTGGCGAATACGGTGACCATGACAGGCGGCATCCTGGGCGGCACGAGCGCGGGCGATGCGAGCGGCCTGTATTCGTTTTTCGCGGGGGCTGGAAATACGGCGGTGTCCGCCACTTCCGACGTCAGCGGCACGACTGCTCTCATCAACGCCTCCAAAGTGGCCTTGCAGGGGGCCAATCAGAATTTCAACGTCACGCGCGGCGTCGCAACCCCGGCGGCGGATTTGACAATCAGCTCTCAAATCCTGCAATTGGGCGGGAACTATGGATTCAACAAGACCGGCAACGGCATCCTGCTACTGACGGGCCTCAATACCTATGCCGGCGGCACGACTGTCACGGAGGGCACATTGACGCTTGGCACGGCGGGGACTTTGGGCGCAACGACCGGCGCTCTGACGGTGAATAACCCGAACGTCGATACCGGAACCGCCGTGGTTCTCAATCTCGCGACTGCGGTGGATACGACTGTCGGCTCCCTGAGCGGCACAATCGCCATTCCGAGCAGCCTCACGAATACCGCGACGATCAACACCGGCGGCAGCGGACGGAATTTCACCGTCAACCAAACCGTCGCTGGCACCTTCGATGGTGTGATCGGCGGCGCCGGTAGTTTCACCCTCGGTGGTCTCAGCACTGCGGCCCTCACCCTCAACGGTGTCAACACCTACACGGGTGACACCACCGTCAACGCGGGCCGCCTCCGCGTGAATGGCACTTCCATCGCCAACAGCGGAAAACTCGTGATCAATGGAGGCACCGTGGAGCCCACCGGCACTGAAGTCGTGGACACGCTCTACTTCGGAACCGCCCCGCAGGCGGCGGGCACTTACGGCGCGACCGGGTCCGGGGCAACGTTCATTGACGACTTACATTTCTTCGGCACTGCCGGGGTCGTCAGCGTCACCACCACCGGTATTGGTCCCGCCGGCTATTCGGGTTGGGCATCCGCCAACGCCCCTGGGCAGACGAAGGATCAGGATCATGACAACGACGGCGTGAAAAACGGCATCGAATACTTCATGGGCCTCAGCGGTAGTGGTTTCACCGCCAATCCGGCGTTGTCCGGAGGCACCGTGACCTGGATCAAGGGGGCAAGCTACTCCGGCACCTACGGCACCGATTTCGTCGTCCAATCCTCGCCGGATCTTGTCACCTGGACGAACGTGCCGGAGGGCAGCGGAGCTTTGGGCACGGTTGTGATCGGTGCCGGATCGTTGAGCTACACGCCACCGACCGGTCAATCGAAGCGCTTCGGACGCCTGGTGGTCAACAACTGATCTATCCGGAAGAAGGAGTTCCTCCTTCCGGTTCAGATTTCCTGAATGGGTTTCCAGGAAAACAAAGTGGCGGTCCGGTGGGTTTCCGGACCGCCACATTTTTCTTATCTACCACTTACCTGCAGGGCAAAGGTCGAAACCTTACTTAAAACTATCCATTCGGGCATAGGGTCCCGTTTGACAGTCTTTCATCACTGTAGAAAATCGCGCCAGACCTACAGATCGGCCCATTCCATTAGATAAAAAACACCCGTTCATTTCACATCAATAAAACCATGCCATTTCAATCGCACACTCTCGCCCGCTACGGCCCGATCCTCGGCGGCGTGCTCCTGGCGCTCGCGCCTTCCACTTCGTCCGCCGCCGAGACATGGCTCGACGAGTTCCAAATCAGGGAAATCGCCAGCGGCTTCTCGAACTCACAGGCCAACAAGTCGATTTCGGAAAAACCTCTCTCCGTGGGGGGAGTGGTTTTCAAACGCGGGGCCGGAGTCCACGCGCCCAGCGCCGGCTCGTTCATGACCGATGGCAAATCCCCGCTGCGCTTCAAGGCCAGGGTCGGAGCCGATGACTCCGCCGCCGGAGCAGGCAGTGTGGCATTCCAGATTTTCGCAGACGACAGGAAACTCTACGACAGCGGACTGATCCGCAAAGGTGATGCGGCGAAGGATGTGGACGTGGATCTGACAGGACACAAGCAGATCAACCTGATCGTCACCGACGGTGGCGACGGAATGAATTCCGATCACGCGGACTGGTGCGATGCACGCTTCGTCCATACCGGTGCTGCGCCGCAACTGGTCCCGCGCTGGTCGCTGACCCTTCCTCATTTCTCAGGCCAGGCACCCGCCGCTCCGGCCAAGCCCACGACATTCACCAGTCCTAACGGAAAAATAGCGGCCAGTGTGGGCGTTTCCGGCGGACGTCTGGTCCTCGGTGTCCGGCGCGATAACAAACCCGTTCTCGAAACGTCGCCACTCGGCGTCACGGTCGATGGGGTGGATCTCGGTGAAAGCGTCGAACTCGGAACCTCCGAAACCTACACCACCGACAGCACCTACCCCAATCCTCTCGGACCGGGATCCCTGCGCGACCAAAGCAAGGGAGTGAAACTGACGGTGCGCCCCAAGGGGGCCACCAGCCCCTGGATCCTTGATGTCCGCGCTTACGATGATGGCGTTGCGTGGCGCTACCTCGTTCCAGGCCAGGGCTCTCGCAAGGTCGGTGGCGAGTCCACTTCATTCGTTCTGCCGGATGGAGTGACCTATTGGAGCAATCACAACACGAACAACTACGAGGCCAACTACCTGTCTTTCGCCGCGAAAGGCGATGTCGCCACCCGTCCGGTGACCATGCCTCTAACCGCCGAACTGCCCGGCGGCGGATTCGCCTGCATCACCGAGGCGAACACCCTCGGCTACAGCGGAATGACCCTCGGCCCTCGCGGCCGCATTCTCACCGGCATCTTCGAGGACAACACGAAAGGCTGGACGATCAAGGGTGATATCGCCACGCCGTGGCGCATCGTCATCGCCGTGGACAGCCTTGACGCGCTGGTGAACCAGAGCATCGTTTACAACGTCTCCCCCCCACCCGATTCGAAGCTTTTCCCCGAAGGCAAGAACACGGATTGGATCAAGCCGGGCCGCTCGTTCTGGACCTGGGGCTTCGGTCAGTGGGACACCGCGAAGTGGGAACTCATCCAAGGCTTTGTGGACGACGCCGCCTCGCTGAACTGCCAATATTATGTGATCGATGATCCATGGCGCGAAAAGAAAATGGGCTGGCATCGCAACGGCAAGGACGAGTGGGCCAGCCTCAAGGAAGTCTGCGCCTATGCCGCCGCGAAAAACGTGAAGATCATGGTGTGGGAACACTGGGAGCGCATCCGAGACCTGGCGGCCCGCGAGGAATTCTTCCGCAATGTCTCCGAAGCCGGGGCTGTCGGAGTGAAGATCGACTTCATGGACAGCGAGAGCCAGGAGATGCTGGAGTTCTTCAAATCCAGCCTCGAGATCGCCGCCCGTCACAAGGTCATGATCAATTTCCACGGGGCTAACAAGCCCGCCGGCGAGGAACGCACCTGGCCACACTGGATGACCCGCGAGGCGATCTTCGGCATGGAACAAGGCGGAAACGTCGAGCGCCAACACCTTGCCGCGCTTCCCTTCACCCGGCTGGTCACCGGTCCGGCGGACTTCACACCCACGGTATTTCGTTCCGGTCCGATGGGGAAAACCACCGCCGGGTCGCAGCTCGCGACCTCCATCGCCTACACTTCCCCGCTCCATCATTGGGCGGACAGCGCCAAGTCCTACAACGCCCAGGCACCCGAAGTGCTCGAGTTCATCCGTAACAAACCCGCCGTATGGGATGAAACCAAAGTACTGTCCGGCAGCAAGATCGGTGAAACCGCGCTGATGGCACGCCGCTCCGGCGACACCTGGTACATCGCCGCGATCAATGGCACGAATGAAGACATGACCCGCGAAATCAAACCGGATTTTCTAGCCGCAGGCAAGTGGGCCGCGGTTTCGTTCTCGGACGTGTCCGGTGAGAAAACCAAGCTCACCGTGGACAAATCCTCAGTCACCCGCGACACCGCGGTCAGCGCCCGCATGGCCCCGGGTGGTGGCTTCGTCATGAAGATCAGCCCGGCCCGTTGAATCTGCGATTGCATCATCTCTTCCAAAGAAAAAGCCTCACTCTCATCAATCCATGAAATATCTGTTTGCTCCCATTCTGCTAATTTACTCCTGTGGCCTGACCATGGCGGCCGACGGCTTCACCGACCTCTTCAACGGCAAAAACCTGGACGGCTGGGTCCAACGCGGCGGAAAGGCGAAGTATTCGATCGAGGACGGCGGCGTGATCGTGGGAACCTCAATGGTGGAAACTCCGAGCAGCTACCTCTGCACCACCACGGATTACGGCGATTTCGTTCTGGAGTATGAATTCAAAGTCGACCCATCGCTGAACTCCGGAGTCCAGATCCGTAGCCAAAGTTCGCCGGAAGGGGCTGAGATGCTGTGGCAAGGGAAGCTGATCAAGATCGAGCCGAACCTTGTTTACGGCTATCAGGTCGAGATCGACCCCAACCCGAAGCAAAACCGTTGGTGGAGTGCGGGCGTCTACGATCAATCGCGGCGGGCGTGGCTCTATCCGGGAATTCTCGGCGGCGAGGGCAAGGCGTTCGGCGAACAAGGGAAAAAGATCTTCAAGCAGGGAGACTGGAACAAGGTGCGCGTGGAAGCCATCGGCGACACGATCAAGACCACTCTGAACGACACTCCCTGCGCCTCGATCAAGGACAGCGCTACGGCCTCCGGATTCATCGCGTTGCAGGTGCATGTCATCGGCAAGGACAAGGAAAAGGAAGGCACGCAAGTGCGGTGGCGGAACCTGAAAATCAAGGAGCTGCCGGCTCTGGAACAGAACGTGATCAGCGCGAAGGAAAAGGCGGACGGCTGGCGCTTGCTGTGGGATGGTAAGACCAGCAACGGCTGGCGCGGCATCAAGAGCGAGGATTTCCCGAAGAGCGGCTGGGTGATCCGGGACGGCCTTCTGACCATCACGGAAACAGGCGGTGGCGAGTCCTCCTCGGCCGGTGACATCATCACCCGGGACAAGTTTTCCAACTTCGAGCTGAGCGTGGATTTCCGGATCACCCCTGGCGCGAACAGCGGCATCAAGACCTTCGTGGATCCCGGACTGAACAAGGGCGACGGATCCGCCATCGGACCGGAGTTCCAGATCCTCGACGACGTGCGTCACCCGGACGCGAAACTGGGCCGGGACGGGAACCGGACGATCGGCTCGTTGTATGACATGATCACCGCCCCCAAAGAAAAGAAGGTGAATCCGGTCGGCGAGTGGAACAACGCGCGCATCATTTCCGATAACAAGCAACTCACCTATTATCTGAACGGCGTCAAAACGCTCGATATCAAGCGCGGATCGCAGGAGTGGAAGGATCTGGTGGAAAAGAGCAAATACAAGAAGTGGCCCGCCTTCGGCGAACTTCCGGAAGGTCACATCCTGTTGCAGGACCACGGCAACCGCGTCTCATTCCGCAACGTGAAAATCCGCGACCTCGCCAAGTAAACATCATCCCCTGCCCTTTCAAAAAATTCACCGCTGATTCCATCATGATCCAACGCCGTCATTTCCTGAAAACCGCGCTCGGCAGCTCTGCCGTGATCGCGATGCCGAGCATTTTCACCGGTTCGCTGTTCGCCGCGGACTCGCCTAACAAACGCATCCAGGTCGCGCAGATCGGCTGCGGGCGGATGGGGACGGAGGACATGATGGGCACGATGAAGGCCGGCATCGGCCGCGTGGTGGCCGTATGCGACCTCGACAGCGTGCGCCTCGGCATCGCGAAGAGGAAGGTCGAGGAATTCTACACGAAGAAGGGCGAACGGAACGTGGTCGTGAAGACCTACTCCAACCACCTGGAAATCCTCGCCGATCCCGAGATCGACGCGGTGGTCGTCAGCACGCCGGACCACTGGCACGGCCTCATCGCCACGGCCGCGGCGATGGCCGGAAAGCATGTCTATTGCCAGAAGCCGCTGACGTATGACATCGCCGAGTCCATCGCCCTGCGGGCGGCGGTGCGGGCGAAGAAGGTGATCCTTCAAACGGGATCGCAGCAGCGTTCAGAGGGTCCTTTCCCGGCCTTCCGGACCGCGAGCGAGGCAGTTAGAAACGGCAGGCTGGGCAGGCTCAGGACGTTGAAGATCGGTGTGGGTCTGGACAAGAAGAAGGGCCAGGCACCTGCGGCGATGCCGGTGCCCGCGACTTTCGACTTCGATCGCTGGCTCGGCCCCGCGCCACAGCAGGATTACATGGAGGCCCGCTGCCACTCGCAGAAGGAGATCGGTGCGCGGCCGGGTTGGATCACCACCGAGGACTTCGGCCTGGGAATGATCACCAACTGGGGCGCCCACCATCTCGACATCGCCCAATGGGCGATGGGTCAGGAACTCGGAGGTCCTTCCAAGATCAACGCGAAAGCGGAGTTCATGAAGGACGACGTGTGGACGGTGCACGGCAATTACCACCTCGAATTGGAATTCCCGGAAGGCGTGGAGGTGATCCTGGACAACAGCTTCGAGAACGGCATCCGTTTCGAAGGCGAGGAAGGCTGGATTTTCTGCGCGCGCGGCTCGGGCAAGGTGACCTCCAGCGACGGTGATTCCGGCGAAAAGAAAAAAGACAACTCCCTGCGCGCCAGCAAGGACTCGCTCCTCGCACCGCTCGCCGCCGGCGAGGACAAGCGCTGGCCGAAGAGCGCGAACCACTATCAGAACTGGTTGGAGTCGATCGTCGCGAACAAGGACCCCATCGCTCCGGTGGATCAGGCGGCGAAAACCCAGCAGACCTGCTCGGCCGCATGGATCGCCATGAAGCTTGGACGCCCGTTGGTCTGGGACGTCGCGAAGGAAGCATTCGTGAACGACGACGAAGCGAACGCGATGAGAAGCCGCAAGCCGAGAACAGCGGAATACGATATCCAGGCCTTGGTAAAAGGGAAGGTTTGATTCCAAGTCTGCCCTGTCGCCTTGGTCCGCAAGCGGATCATCCGCCACCGCAACGTCCGTGAAAGCGGCTACGGAATCCGGTTTCGCGACGAAGTTACGACGGCGCGGGAATTAACGCTGCCGCTCCCCACACCTTCGTGAGGCAGCCTCCAACCTATCAGGCAGAGGCGAGGGAGTGGGGTTTTCAAAAAAGGCCTTCGGTCGAGTCGACAATCACGGTCGACGGTGGATTCATTCCGTAGGTCCTCGGAATTTCAGCGCAGCTTCGGTTCTCGAATGAACATGAAGTTTTGTATAGATGTGCCGCAAATGCCAGCGGACGGCATCAACGGAAACGTGCATTCTCGCGGCGATATCCTTGTTGTTGAGTCCGAAGGCCACAAGCTCGAGCACATTTTTCTCTCGCGAGCTGAGATTCTCGACCTCCTCCGACATGGAAGTCTGGTTCCTGAAATACTGGATCACCTTGCGGGCGATCTCACTACTCATCGGGACGCCTCCGTTTCCAACGTCGCGAATGGCGCTGAGCACCAGCTCCGGAGCGGAGCGCTTCAGAAGGTAACCCGAGGCTCCGGCACGCAATGCCGCGAAAATACGGTCCGGATCCTCATAAACCGTCACCATGATCACCAACACTTCCGGCAACAGTTTTTTCAACCGGCCGACGCATTCGATGCCGGACATGGATGGAAGCTCGATGTCCATGAGAACCACCTCCGGCTTGTGGCCCGGCAGCACGCGCAATGCGTCTTCCGCCGTTTCGCAAACCGCCAGACACACACATTGCTTTGAAAGCTCAATGATCGTCTTGAGCGCTTCGCGCGTCGGCTTACTATCTTCGACAATGGCTACCTTGATCATATCTGGGTTCTCTTCAGTGAAATTTCAAATTGGACGGTTGTGCCCTCCTGCGGCTTGCTTTCGATGGTAAAGGTACCGCCGAGGGTTTTGATTCGCTCTTTCATGTTCAGGAGTCCGTCGCTTCCCGGCAAATCAACCGACTGGTCGAATCCGGTTCCGTCGTCGGCAAGGGAAATCTTGAGATTCCCCGTCGCGACTTCGATGGTGAGATGAACGGTTCGTGCTCCTGAATGGCGGACGATGTTGTTGAGTGCCTCCTTGAAGGCAAGAAAGATCTCATGACGCGTCCGGGAATCAAGCGGATCCTTGGTGATCGCCTCATCGATCGTGAGACGGCATTCCAACCCGGCCAGTTTCAGGAAACGCTCGGCGTACAGTGAAAAATATCCTGCCAGATCGGCCACCGAGTCGTAGCGCGGATTCACCGCCCAGACAATCTCATCAAGCCCGGTCACCAGTGTGCAGCACAATTCGCTGAGCTGATCCAGATAGTCTTCCTTTTGCTCTTCCGTAACCTCCGGGTTTTTCATCAGCGAACTCAGCAGTCCCGCGACCGTGATGCCTGAGCCCAACTCATCGTGCAAATCCTTCGCCATACGGCTCCGCTCCTTCTCCATGGCGCGGTGCCGCTCGATCATCTCCCGCTCTTCGATTTCCGCCGCCAGTTCGTTGGTCCGTCGGGTAACCGTCCGCCGGAGGAGTGTGACCCAGGAGGCCGCCAAAACAAGCCCCATGGAAAGCATGGTGATCACCCCTATCGTGTGTCGTTTCGTCCACCAAGGCCCCCGTTTGACGACCACGATGCTCTCGGTGCCCGAGAGTCGCATTTCGAAAGGGTCTGAATTCGCCAGCGCCCGGTCTGCAGTGCCGCTGATGTAAACTCCGGTCAGCCTCAGGATACTATCAAGTTCGATGCTTTGCGGCATTGATTTGTCAGAACGGATGGTCGCCACGAAACGGTTGGACCCCGCCCGCATTTCCAACGAGCGCTCGTCCTGACGCACGGTATCGCTGAGCAATGTGGCTTCAATCTCCACCAGGGTGGAATCCAACTTGGCATCGGGCAAATTCCAGTAAGGAACTTTCGCTGGCGCGGGCAATGGCGCGTGTCCGACCTTGCGGGCCTTCGCATCCAACAGCTCCGGGGACGGACCACCCAACTGCGGAAACCCCGAAATCTCCACTTCATCACCCGGCACCAGTGTCTGGTCCTCCCCCGCGATCCCACGGAATCCACTGACTCCGTCGAAAAGAAAAAGTTCCGGAGGCCTCGCATGAAGCAATTGCCCCTTGATCCTCACCCGCCTGAGCGCGGAGGGATGTGAGGTGAACTGCAGCAAATCCGAAGCGCGGGTCAGCGGCTCGGAAAATGGTGCCCCTGAAGCGGGTTCGCTGACCGACATGCTGGCGTTTCCCAACATTAGCACTGCGGATTGAACATTGCCTGTCTGCTCATCCCAAATCGCTCGATAAACACCACGCAGCTTCACCACGCTCCCAACGAGAGACGCGCGTTTTTCCAAGGACATGTCTTCGGTCGGCAATGGATAGAGCCAGTTGTGCCTTACAACTGCTTTGCCACCGCGGGTCAGCAGATTGATTTCGGAATTCGAAACCGTGATGACCACCCCTTCGAGCTCCACCATCTCGGCATCGAGACTGCCACTTGCCAGTTGCTGCCGAATAGGCTGCACCGCCATCGGAAGCGGGCTGTTACCGATACAGGTCACCCGTTCCGAGTGGATCACCGGAGCGAAATCACCAGCCCCAGTCCGGCCTTCGATTTTCCAAAGTTCCATCGGATGCGGGGAATTCCCCGCCTTGGGCGTTCGATAGTGAACGAATACCCCGCCTGTAGCATCCTGCAGCACCAGACTGTTTGGAGTCACCATTGTCACCACCCCTTGAATCTCCGCACGATATGGCTTCGCCGCTTCATCGCGCTGGAGCCGCCGTATTTCCACCACCTGACTCAGAACCTTTTCCTTGTCCCGCCCGTCGGACAGAATCCGCAGCTGCGACTTGTCGAGCGCCACCAATCCCAACTCCTTTTTCAGGCCCACAACGCTTACTCTCTTGTGCAGCAGGGTGACAGGATCGAGTCCTGTATCATCCGCCACAATCACATGGAATGTCCTGGAACTTCCCGTCACATCCAGTTCGAGATAATCACCAACCTTCGCGGCGAAATTCACCGACCCTTCGAATCTCACCCAGCGGTTGACCACCGCGGCATCCAGCGCACTCGCTAGGGATTCAGGCGCAAACGAGCGGGTTCTGCCATCCCGCTCGATGTCGCATGTCGCAGCCGTGTCAGCCACGAACAGGCGGGCTCCGTCGTCCGAAGTCATGTGAAACGTGTAGCGGCCAGTTTTGGGAATCTGCAGGAAACCGTTGAAAACGAGCGCCGCCATTTCGGGACGCGACCTGACACTCACATCGAGCTCCGGAACCACTCCACGCTTCCTGGGTTCCAGCAGGGAAAAATCAGGCAGCATCAACATGCCGTCGACCTCATACGCCTGGTATTCCAATCCGGGCTTGAGTTCGCCCGGGCCCCCATTGCCGTGCCAGAGCGATTTCACCGGCACTTTCTGCCGCGGAACCCCCTCCCCTTGATATTCGAGATTGAGGGTGGTTCCGGCATTTCCATTGAACCACTCGACACGAAGCGGATGCATTCCCTCCCGCAGGAAGACGTCACCGGAGGCCGACAACCGGGCATGGGTTCCGTCGATATCCAGCAAGGGTGCCGTCCCTAACCGAATTGCGAATGGTCCGCGGCTCACCACGCAGCCGTCCCCCTTGATGATGACGGGGTCTCCCGCACGCAGATCCGGCGGGAGCGAGGGCAGTTCGAGCAGATCGGTGGAGGTTCCATCATCCAGCACGACCAGTCCGAGACGGCTGTTGAAAGCACAAACGATGCCTTCAAGGCGGAAAGTGAGAGTGGGCCAATCGCTTCCCAACACCTTTTCCCGCAGTTGGAGGAGGGACATGCGTGGCGCTTCCGTTTCCGCCGGTTCCGCTGAAACCGGCGATGAAAGGCACACCCATGCGAAAAGAGCTAACAGGATGAACGGGGATTGTCTGCAAGTCTGGTCAAATTCCATGGTGATGAAACGTTTCACAAAGGAAGCACGGGAAACCACTCAGGCCGAATGATTCCCGCCATGGTTCCGGACCGCAAGGTACGCCAACGTCCCGAAAAAATACCAGCTTCATTGTAAGGATCATTCATCTTCGGAATTAAAACATCTTCCGAAGGTCTGCCGCCGAACAAGGGACGGAACGAGAATGGCTGCCTTGGTGACTCATTGGTTCAAATCGCAACTGTCGCTCACCATGACCATGATTCCTAACGATGGGTCTTCGGATCATCGGCAGCCTAACACTCCGTCATTGCAGGCCTTCGAAAACTCCACGACCCTGCAATCAAAGCAACGTGCGATGTGCGGGGACGGTCGCTCTCAACGTTTTTCATCAAACACCGGCTGGGGTTCGTCGATGA
>JAZKCQ010000046.1:0-28151 GCA_040388015.1 Verrucomicrobiota bacterium
CGGAGGAATGCGACTCCCGCTCCACCATCCGCTGGATCGTCAGCAAATCCGGAACCGTCCTCAGGCACCGGCACTGCCCGCCGCATGAGTGCTGAGACAAACATCGATAGCATCAACCGGATACTGAACCCGATTTACCACTTCAACGAATGATCAGACCTCGCATCACTGATTTCTATGGGATTTCCGCCCTCCAGATGGAGGTAAGTTTCGCCATCCCTTTCCTTGATGAGGATCTTCCGCTCTACGTTGATCCGTTCTTGCTTTGGAAATCGCCATCACAGCAAGACAACGCTCTGCACGTAGTGATCGTAGACGCGTTGAATTCGCTCGGTCGAAAATGGCTAGATGGCCTCAAAGAAGAGGCTGTAAACCAGCTCGTGCTTGCTTCGGAGTGCTCTGAGGTTGGGCTAGGGCAGTCAAAAACACGTCGTGGGAAACCAATTGGGCGCAAAGAAGCCGAAACAATTCTTCGGCTATTTGAACAAGTTCCGCAAATAAGAGATCATGGAATAAAGCGAATTGAGGTTCTTCAACTTCTGGTGCCGGGAATTGGCAGAGACCGAGTGAGCGATCTGGCGTGCTCTTTCATTAAAAGTTTCTTGATCGACTACACAACCGATCAATGCATCAAAATGGGAATACCATGCGAACAGACCATACTTGATTCTATCTACAGCTCAAAATCTCAGCAATTTGAGCAGAAACAGGCCGTGCGTTTGCCTGTTTCACCTGTGACTAATGAAGCAGTTATTTTTGTCCCAAAACGATGGCTGCGTTTTATTCCTTGGATCAATTTTGAGAACTACTTCTCGCAACATGTTCCACAGGATGACGAAGCGCAACCGGCGGAAAAGCTTAGCCATGTGGAAATTCTCGATTTTAACCGTCACCATTATGATGCCATCGAAAGATATGTAGAACAGCGAGTTCTGACAGCCGAAGATTGCAAAAGCGATCCCCTCTTTTCCCAAATTCCAATCTCATCAGCCAAATCGAAGCTCAACGAATTAAAAAAGCTCCAAACAGGAATATCAGACAAAGCGGACAAGCGATACGAAGAATTAATTGTTGGATTGCTAGCCTCTTTCTTCTATCCCGACTGCGATTTCGCCAAATCGCAGGCCAGGACAGACTCAGGCGTTTGCATTCGCGACCTTATTTTCTACAACAACAGATCTCACCCATTTTTGCGCGATGTCTTCGATATTTATGAATCGCGTCAACTCGTTTTTGAGATGAAGAATGTAGCTAAGATAGAGCGGGAGCACATTAATCAGCTAAATAGGTATATGTCCGACAGCTTCGGTAAGTTTGGAGTTTTTGTTACTCGAAATCCACTTCCATCACCAATGTTCAAAAACACCATCGATTTATGGTCAGCACAAAGGAAAGCCATTATTGCCATCACAGATCAGGACATTGAGCAAATGGTTGATGTCTTTGAAACAAAGCAGCGCTCCCCCTTAGATGTCCTCAAAAAGAAATACTTTGAATTCACTCAAAAGCTCCCAAAATAACAAATGAACCAGGAACAAATAGAGAATTTCCAAAGAATCTCCCCTCAACTGCAAGCCTTTCATGTGGAATTTGAGGGACTAACAAAAAAATCAGCGAACAGCGCCTTGAATGCCTTCAAGCTCAGAATCGTCAATCAAACCATCGCCGACGCCAACGAAATCTTGGGAGATGATTTGCTACCGATACGGGATTTCGCACAATTCAATGATTCCGAATTGCCTTCAAACAGTGATGTTAGCATGTTTCTTTCACAATATTTGGAGGCGATGGAAGTGCTCCGCATAAGAAATATCGATCGCGATTCAAGTGGCCGATGGCACTGGATCGCAGAAAACGGAGAATATGATCTTAATATGCAAACATTCCCGCCGCGGCACGGAGCCAGTCGCAAATAATTTTAATTATGAAAAATCGCACAGCATCACAAAATCAAGTGGACCTCTATGAGACCACAAACCCGCTTCTAGAAGCAATGTATCGAGAGATGCAAGAGCTATCGAAAAAGAAGCCAGAGGCCACCTTGAGCTCTGCCAAGGTCAAACTATTAAATCGCCTCCTTGAAGACCTTCGATTGGTCTTGGCGAACGAATCAGGCCTTAAGTATCTCGATTTAATTGATGATGAAGCGCTACCACAATATAGTGATGTCGTCCTCATGCTGTCCCAATATGACGCAGCAATGAAATCATTTTTTCAGTTGTACTATGGTTACGATTCCCTAAAGCAGACACACGGGTGGGCAATTGAAAAACCACTCCCAAAGAAAACACTAAAACGGTAATCCACTTCGAAGATTGAAGCCCAAGAAAGTCAGAACGGCTCTTCATCGGCCCAAGGATCGCTATTTCCGACATTCCATTTTTCCACCAGTTCCACGGGGAAGTCTTCCAAGAACCTTGAGGGGCGGCAGATGATGTCGCCGCTGTAGGACTTGGGGTTCATCATCGGATAGGTGAGGTAGAGTTCGTCCTTGGCTCGGGTGAGCGCGACGTAGAAGAGGCGGGCGGGAGAGGAACGGTGAACATCGAACGCCCAACATTGAAGTTACCTGTCATTTCTTCGGACAGCCGATCAGGAGAAGCGTCGGCGCATGTCCGGGGTAAGGTCGGCGAGAGTGAGGTCGATGGGAAGGACACCGAAGGCGGTCTTTTTAAAGTTGGGTTTGCGTGCGTCGATAAGCACCAGGGCTTCCTCGGCATGCCACCATGCGGATCCCATGAGTTGGGCGGGAAGATTCTGCATGGATATGGGGACCCGGTGCCAACCGGCGTCCTCGAGAACATCACGGATTTCATTTTCACCTGGCTCTCCACCGCGCAACGTGGGTTGGACGGTGACAAACCGGTCGGCTCGCGTCATCCCGATCACCCGCAAGTGATCGCCGAACAACTCGTTATGGAGGTCGAGCCGCCTCAAGTATTCCACGGGCAACGTGGGTTGGATGCCGAGCATTCCCCGGGAGTCCAGCACCGGAGCCCAGCCGTCCGAATGGGTGCCGGGGTCAGTCCCAAATAACAGACATTCCAGGCCGTGCCGCGCATCCGGCATCGCTTGGAATTGGACTCTGCGATGAGGTAGTGGGTGTCTCTGGTGGATTGGAGGTTGTCCTGCTGCCTTTTTCAGTTAGCGACGGTCGCAGACCGACGCTACATGGGGTTAGAGTGGGCTTGCGGCGGTCACGGGCTGGCGCTACAAGGTGGTCATGCACCGGCTGACCCGCTTGGAATCGATCTACACGGAGGCACCGGTGTATTTCATCACGACCTGCACGGAGCGGCGGCGTCGGCTGTTGGACAACGAGGGGGCGCATGAGGCGTTCCGGGGATTTTGCGAGGGAGCCCGTGAGAGAGGAGCGTTGGTAGGGAGATACGTGCTGATGCCGGATCACCTGCATCTTTTCGTCTGCATCCCGCCCGGGGAGATGGGGCTATCCGCTTGGATGAAGTCGCTGAAGAACAGCCTGTCGAAGCATTGGCGCGGAGCGGGGATCGAGGCCCCGCACTGGCAGAAGGGATTTTTCGATCACCTGATCCGCAACAACGAGTCGCATGCGGAGAAGTGGGAATACGTGAGAGAGAATCCGGTAAGGGCCGGATTGGTGGAGCAGGCGGAGGATTGGCCGTATGCGGGGCGGATTCTGAAGGACGCGGGATTCTAATCGCCTGTAGCGTCGGTCTGCGACCGTCGCTGGTTGAAAAGGGCGGCGGGATGATGGTGGAATCAGGTGAGAACTCAACTTTCAAGAAGACTTCTGCTGGTGCTTTATGAGTTCCAAGGGGTGGTTCGGCGGTGGTCCTGAATCCTTTTTCAGTTAGCGACGGTCGCAGACCGACGCTACATTTTGCAGCATCCACTCGGCGATGTCGGCGTAGATCGGATAGGCGGTGATCAGGACGTTGTCGTGACCGGCCCCGGGGATTTCGATCCATCGTTTCGGCGTGGCGGCGGGGAGGGAATCGTAGAGGCACCTGCCGCAGGTGATGGAGGAGACGCGGTCCGCCGTGCCGTGGGCGATCAGCGTGGGGATGGTGATCGAGGCGGCGTGGCGTTGCGGTTGGATGTCGGCGAGATGGATTCCGGATTTCCAGTGATAGACGAGGTCCGTTCCCCCCGCCCACCACGGGCCGAGCGTCGGGCCGATGTAGTGTGAGGCCTGGCCCTTGATCACCTTGGGAAAGGAATCGAAGCTGCAAATGACCGCCAGCGCCTTCCATGGCGCATCGGGCAGATCCGCCGCATGCACGGACACCGAGCCACCCATCGACATCCCGAGCAATCCGGCGGGTTGGGGATCGAAGGCGAATGTCCGCGCGGCTTCATCGAGCACCCGCGCCGGCAAGGTCGCTTCCCGCACGCCGTAGGTGGCGACGGCCGCCGGATGATCGCCGTGGGCGGGGAGGTCCGGAATGACACAGCGGAAACCCGCGGCGCACAGCCGTTCGGCGATGGGCAGGTAATCCTCCTTCCGGCCCTTGCGGCCATGGACGAGCACCAGCGTGCCGATGATTCCGCCGGAGGGTGTTAGGTTGAGGCCGCGTGCGGTGAGCTGCTGGCGGATCTTGTTTCCGCGGTCGCCGAGAGTTCCCGAGGGATCGGGCGTGCAGACCAGGCAGGGCGTGCCGTCGCTGGCGGTGAAACTCTCGATGACGAGCCCGTGCGACGCGGGGTTTGATAGATACTCGCGGTGAAAGTCCTGAAGCCCCCGTCGCGTCGGACCGGCGATTTCCGATCCGGCCCAGAAGATGAGTCCCGCAGCGGTGAGGAGGATGAAGAGAACGGTGGAGACGAGCAGTCGTTGCCAGCGTTTGCGGAGGAATTTCATGATGGGAGTTGGAAAAAGCAGCGGTGCTGTTTCTCACAGGGGATGCGGTGGGAGGGCAATGCGGAAGAGAGGATTCACGGGAATTTCACGGAGGCTGCTTGCCGGAAGGGGAGGCTTCGGAGATCGCCGCTTTTTGACGTTCTGTGTTGCGGCGATCTTTTCTTGTGTGAAATCTATCCAACCGTATCCCGGTAATGCATGCCGGAGAACCATGTCAACAGCTCCTGCCATGTTCGGAAGGTGATGTCCGGCCGGCACTCTCCCGGGCGGAGCGAGGCGGGGTGGCCGGTGAAGAGGGCGGTTCTGAAACCGGCGGCCGCGGCGGGGACGATGTCGTGAAGCGGATCGTTCCCGATGTAGAGGGTTTCCGCGGGAGAGATGCCGCGGCCGGCGAGGCGGTCGGCGAGTGTCAGGAAGAGCGATGCGTCCGGCTTGGAGATGCCATGCTGATAGGACAGGATCGTGAGCTCGGGGGCGAAAAGGTCCGAGACGGGGCCGAGGGTGGAAAGCGTGTTGGATTGCGCGTTCGAGAGAAGCCCCAGCGAGAGGCCCTTGGCGGCGAGGCGCTGGATGAATTTCTCCGCACCCGGCATCGGTGTGGCCGGGTGCCAGGCGTCTTCGAGAGTCCGGACCAGGAGGGTGGTGTCCGTGTCGGGCGGAAGATTGAGAATCTCCCGCCAGAGGATGCGGAGGTCGATCTCCGGATGGGGCACGCCTGCGGCGGCGTGATGGCGGAGCACGGCGGCGTGGAGGTCCGCGCTGGGGGAGGCGGGCGGTTCGTGGCCGGACTGCCGGAGGATGTCGCGCAGCACCGGATCGGTGAGGGGATCCGGTTTCACACCGCCGCCGGGAGCGATGAGCAGCGTGCCGTAGATGTCGAAGACGACGGCGCGGAACCTGGCGGCGACGGGTTTCGGCTCGGGCGCGGAGAGCAGGAAGTGGAAGGAGTCGGGAGAGAGATGGGCGTCGAGGATGTTTCCGGGAGATACGTGGCGGACGGGTGAAACGGGCCGGGACTCGAGGTCCTGATAGAGGGAGGTGAGGGACTGCTGGTAATTCTCCAGAGACCACGGAGCGAGCTGCTCCGGAGTGGCGTCCGGAGTGCGGTGGGCGATGGTATCCGCGAGCCAGTCTTCGAGCGGCAGGGTGGCGGTGTTGGTCTCGACCCGCGGCACGCGGCGGTTGGCGGTTTCCGCGAGCCGTTCGATGACGGCCTGCTGGAGCGGCTCGGGGAGGTTTCCGAAATCCACCTGTTCGTCCTGAACGAGGGACTCCAGGATTTCCGCCGCAAGGAATTTGGGGATCGGGCGGCGGTAGCAGCGGTGGTTCCGTTCGAGCGTGGTGTTCAGGTAGCTTTCGAGGACGGTGAGCTCGACCCAGTCCAGCGGGATGAGGATGCGTTGATAGAGATTCCCGAAGCGGATGCCGTGCCGGGCGTGTTCCGCCGTGAGGTGTGGCAGATTCCGTCCTAACAAGGGTTTGCCATGGGCGACGGATTCGAGGAACGGCAGGCCGAATCCCTCGCAGACGGAGGTGGTGGCGAAGTGGGTGGCGTGGGCGGTCCACGAGGCGAAATCACTGCCCGCTCCGGCGGCGGGAGTGAAGCGGCCCACCACGTCGAAGCCGATGGGCAGCCGGTGTTTCGCGGCGAATTTCACCCACCGCTCGTGGACCGGCAGGGCATCGGGATTGCGGGGTGCCCGGCTGACGGCGACCCGGCCGCCCTCGGGCGCGAGAGCGGCGAGCAGCGCCAGCTCGCCGAGATTCTTGCGGCGGATGCCGCGGATGGGGGCGAAGAGCAGCGGGGGATAGCCGGATTCGCGGTGGGATGCCGCGGGCAGGATGGGGTTGGGAAGAAGCGCGGCGTTTTCCGGCGGAAGTCCGGCGGAGGTGAAAACGCGGAGATCCCGGGAATTGAGAAAGGCGTAGCGGATGCGCGGGGAAAACGGATAGAGCCTCTCCTGGTCCGCGATGAGCGGAAGGTTCGCGGGGCGGCCTTGTTCGGCGAGGTCGTGGATCTGCAGGACCATCCGCTCGCCCGCATCCGCGAGCCGCGCGATGACGTCCGGCAGCAATCGGTTCTTACCGAGCGAGTGGTTGTGAAAATGCCAGACATCGGGGGGCGCTCCGAGGGCTTGCGCCGCGGCGGTGCGGAGCGCGGAGACAATTGCTTCCGCAGTGTGGTGGGACGGCCCGGCGAGGTAGCCTAGGCCGCTGACGTCGTCTCCCGTCAGGATGACATGCGGGGCTCCGGCGGCGGTGAGTGCTTCCGCAGCACTGCGGATGACCGTGGTGACACCGCCGGGATCGAGATGATAGTGGACGATGGCGACGCGCATGACGGGAGCCATCAGCCTCGGGCGATGCCTTTCCAGTCGCCGATGGGTTTGACGAAATGGAAGCCCCAGATCTCGAATCCCAGGCGATGATAGAGGCGGTGCGAGGCGGGGTTGGAGACGTAGCTGTCGAGAGCGAGGATCCTGCAATCCCGCTCGCGGGCGAGATCTTCCAGATGGGTCATGAGCAGGCTGCCGATGCCGGACGAGCGGTGGTTCTCATCGACGACGAGGTTGTCCACTTCCAGATAGCGGCCGCACCAGATCTTGGTGGCGATCCACGCCCCGGCCACGCCCGCCAGCGTTTCCCCGGCGAACGCGCCGAACAGTTCGTAGTGCGGATGTTCCGTGAGGATGGCGTCGAGCCGTTCGTGGATCACCTGCTCCGGAGTTTCCGGATTGAGCGTGACGAGCAGAGAGGCGGCGGCCGGTAGGTCGGCGGATTCTAGCGGCCGGATGCTGATGGATGCCATGGCGGGGAGGCGGGAATCACTCCGCGGGCTTGATGGAGACGAGCAGCGCGTTTTCCCCGGCGAGATACTTTTTCGCGAGGGCGTTGATCTCGGCGAGGGTGATGGAGCGGTAGTCGGCGTCGCGGCCGCGGGCGAGGTCGAGGCGCTTCGGATCGGACTGCGACTGGCTCATGACGGTGCCGAGCCAGTAGGAATTGTCGCGCAGGGATTTTTCGAGCTGGCCGAGCGTGGGCTTGAGCGCGCGGTCGAGTTCGTCGGCGGTGGCCCCTTCCGCGGCAAACCTGGCGGCGAGCTCGCGCATGGTCTTGAGGAGCAGTTCGAGGTCGCCGGGTTTGCCGATGCTCTGGGCGATGACGTAGCCGATGCCTTCAAACGCATCCGAGCCGGAAGCTCCGGCGTCCGGGCTGTAGGAGGCGCCCAGCTTCTCGCGGATCTCCTCGCGGATGCGGTCGCCGTAGATGTCACCGAGGATGTTGAGACGGCGGAATTCCTTCTGATTTCCCCGGATGCCATTGGTCTTCCAGAGGGTGACGGCGATGCCTTGCGGGATCTTCGAGTCGTAGGTGAAGGTCTTGGCGGCGGGGGCGTTGGGAAACTGGATCTTGCGGGCTTCCGGCAGGGCGGGAGCGGCGGCGGTGCGGTTGGGCAGCGCGCCGAAGGTGGCGAGCAGGTCCGGCAGGATCTTGTCGGTTTCGAAATCACCGACGATGGTCAGTTCCAGGTAGCCCTTGGCGAGCTCGGGAGTGAGCCACTTTTTCACGTCCTCGATGGTGTAGGAGGAAAGCTTCTCCGCAGGAGCAACGGCGAACCGCGAATCCCCGCCGTAGAGCCAGGCTTCCATTTCCTGTTGGGGACCGGCGGCCGTGTGCTTGAGCTGCTGATACATCATCGGGATGGCTTTCTGGAACTGCCAGAGCGCCTCGTTGCGGTAGCCGGGATCCGTCAGCGAGGCGCACATCAGCTGGACCTGCGTGGTGAAATCCGCCGGCGTCGTGGCACCGCTGACGCTGAAGGCGTCTTCACCGATCGCGAGGCTGGAGCTGACGTTCTTGCCGGCCAGGATTTCCTGGAGATCGTCGTTCGAGTGCTTGCCGAGGCCGCCGCCTTCGAAGATGGCGGTGGCGAAGACGTCGAGCATCGGCATGTCCTTGGGCTGGGTGAGCTTGCCGGAGCCCACGCGGGCGAGCAGGCGGATTTTTCCTTTTTCGAAATCGGTGGCCTTGAGATTGACGCGCACCTGGTTGGAAAGGACGAGCTGGGTGATGCCCATGTCCTTGACCTCCTTGCGCGAGGCGACGGTGCCGGGCTTGCCGAACGCCGTGTAGCCGAAGGGCACGCTGGTCCGCGCGGCGGGAGGATCCACCGGCTTGCCGCGGGATTCCTCGAAGAGCGAGGAGAGGTCCTGCTCCGCGTTCGCGGGCTTCTCCTTGGTGGTTAGAATCAGGTGGTAGCCCGGCGCATCCCAGAATTTCGTGAACGCGGCGTGGCAGGACGCGAGGTCGATGGCGTCGAGCGCGCGCCTGGCGAGTTCCAGATCGGTCTCCGGATCGGAGAAGACGGTGTTGTCATTGATGGACCTCGCGAGGACGGTGGCGATGCCCTCCGACTTGCGGGTGGCCTTTTGTTTCACCTGCTGTTCGTAGGCGTTCAGGATGTTGGATTTCGCCTCGGCGAGTTCCGCATCGGTGAAGCCGTATTTGATGGCGCGGCGGTATTCCTGTTCGAGGACCGGCACCACTTCCTGCCACCGGTCGTCGGCGGCGGTGACGTCGATGGAGCCAAGCTCCAGGTAGTTGAAGAGATTGCTGTTGGAAACGGAGCCGGAGGCGATGGGCGAGCCCTCCACTTTCGAAAGCCGCTCGAACCGGCGGCTGATGATCGAGTGGGCGATCTCGAGGGTCATGTTGTCGGCGCGCACGGCGGCGGTGTCCGGCTTCACCACATGCGGGCGCACCAGCATGAGCGAGATGTCGGTGGAGCTGACTTCCTTGTCGGCGAAGACCGCGGTCTCCACGCCTTCGGGCTGCTTGATCGGGCCCAGATCGGGATTCTTCCCGGGCTCCGGCGGATTCACCATCGAGGAAAACGTCTTCTCGATGGTGGCCTGCATTTCCTTGGCGTCGATGTCACCCACGACGATGAAGGTCATGCGCTGCGGCGTGTAGAAGCGGGAGTAGAGGTCCAGGAAACGTTCGCGTGGCGCGGACTTGATCACCTCCTCGGTGCCGATGGGAAACCGCTTGGTCACCAGCGACTGCGGCAGCAGCTGGCCGAACTGTTGCTCCATCAGACGGGTGCCCACCGAATCGCGGCTGACTTTTTCCGAAAGGATCACGCCGCGTTCCTTGTCGATTTCCTCGCTGGAGAGGAGCGCGCCGTCGCCGAAATCCCGCATCACCGTGAAGCCAAGTTTCATCGTCTCCTCGCTGAGGTCCGGCAGGTCGAGCATGTACACCGTCTCGTCGAAGGAGGTGTAGGCATTCGCATGCGCGCCGAAGGAGATGCCGAGCCGCTGCATCTTCGGGATCAGCTCCGCCGCGGAGTAGTCCTTGGAGCCGTTGAAGACCATGTGCTCGAGGAAATGGGCGAGGCCCTGCTGGTTGTCCGACTCCATCAGCGAGCCGGACGAGATGTGGAGCCGGAGCGAGACCCGCTTCGGCGGCTCCGCGTTCGGATAGATGATGTAGCGGAATCCGTTCGGCAGCGTGCCGAAGGTGGCGCCCTTGTCCGGAGCCACGTCCGAGGACGCCTGCGGCCACGGCGCGGGCGTCACGGCGACCGGCGCTGTCTCGCCCGCGGTGGCGGGGGCGCCCTGCTCCGTGGCGGCGGATTTGGGCTCGGGAGCCGTCTGGACCCGCGCCGGCGGGTCGGTCAGCATCGGCTTTTTCGGTCGCACCGAGAGGAAGGCCGCGGTGGCGGCGAGGACGAGGACGAGAACGAGCGGCGTGGCCTTCTGCATGGGGTGAGGGTGGTTGAGCGCGGGTCGGTTTGGCAACGCCGAAAACGGCGGGACGGGGACATCCGGAGGCGGTTCGCGAAACTTTCCGAAAACGGGGTTGCAATCCGTCGGGCGACATGATGTTTTGCCCGCCCGACGCAGCCCGTCGGGAATGTCATCTGCTCGGATGGCGGAATTGGTAGACGCGCTAGATTCAGGTTCTAGTAGGGGCAACCCTGTGGAGGTTCGAGTCCTCTTTCGAGCACCATTACTGGTATGAAAAAAATCCCAGCCTTCCGGCTGGGTTTTTTATTGTCCGGGTTTTCGGAAGGGGACCCCGGCCATCCCGGTCCCCGTCATCAGAAGGGCACCTTGGACTGCGGTGGGAAGCGGAGCGCCACACCGCTTTGGATCCCGCGGCGTGCCGGTGCCGGGCTCATCTTCCCACGGAGAATCCCAATCGGAGCCGCTGCCGCCAAAGCAGCGGGATGACCCCGGAAACGAACCGCCTGTTGACCGATCCGGAAAACGAGCTGTGATTCCTTCCCTGCCCATGAGCACGAAACACAAGATCCACACCACGAGCTTCGCGAGCGTCTATCCGCTCTATGTGGCCAAGGCGGAACGAAAAGGCCGTGAGAAGGCGGAAGTGGATGCGGTGATCTGCTGGCTCACAGGCTACAGCCGGCACGGGCTGGAAACCCAACTGGAGGCGCAGGTGGATTTCGAGACCTTCTTCGGGCAAGCTCCGGAGCTCAATCCCTCACGCGCTCTGATCAAGGGAGTGGTCTGCGGCGTCCGCGTGGAGGATGTCCGGGAACCGGTGATGCGGGAAATCCGCTATCTGGATAAATTGGTCGATGAACTGGCGAAGGGAAAGGCGATGGAGAAAATCCTGAGGCACTGATCCGGACCGTTTGCCCGAAATCATTTCCTAAACTTCTTCCGGACCCACTCCCGAGACCAGCGGGCGGGAAGGGCCGGGATCGGCGGTCTCCACGAGCGCACCACCCACCGGCTCCGCGCGATCTGTCTAGCAGATATGGGGTTTTTCTTCCTCGTGTTTCCGCCTGCCCTGGATCCGCTCCCGAGCTTGGGAAGCGCAAATCTCCCGCCCCATTTCCTCCCTCGACGAACAATAGGAAATCGTGGGGCTGCTCGACGAGCAGTTCATGGTGATCGGTCAGAACGAGCGGGAGGTTTCCGGAGAATCTGACAGATCCGGCGAATCAGCCGGATCTCTTATTCGATCAGACGGATCTGTCAAATCAGCCGGATCAGCCGGATCAGACAGATCTCTTTCCAAATCCGGCGGATCTGTTAAGAAGAAAAAGAAATGAGTGACGGGCACCCACACAAAAAACTCCGGCCGAGCGGAGGCTACCGGGACACTGCCAGTTTCCAGACCTCCACGCTCATCTATGACGCCACGGTCTGGTTCTGTGAGAAGTTCCTGGATTCCCGCTCGCGCACGGTGGACCAGATGGTGCAGGCCGCGCGCTCCGGCAGGCAGAACATCGCGGAAGGCAGCCGCGCCGCGGCCACTTCCTCACAGACGGAACTGCGGCTGGTGAACGTGGCGCGGGCCAGCCTGAAAGAACTGTTGCTGGACTATGAGGACTATCTGCGCCACCGGCGGCTGCCGCAGTGGGCGATGGACAGCGCTGAAGCAAGTGCGGTGCGGAGGGTACCGCAGGATTTCAAAAGAGATCGGGCGGATCCGGCTGATTTGACAGATCAGACGGATCTCTCGGATGCGCAGCGCTGGGCGCTCTATTCCCGATGGCTGGATGCGCAAGACGCCGCCATCCGGGCGAACGCGCTCATCTGCCTGATCCACCAGGCGAACTTCCTGCTGGACCGCCAGATCGCGTCGCTGGAGCGGGCGTTCGTGGAGGAGGGCGGATACAGTGAGCAGCTCGCGACGGCGCGGCTGGCGGAGCGCAGGAAAAAAACCCGGCCGGATTCGGCGGATCCGTCAGATCTCAAGAAAATCCCGGCTTGCCCGCTGTGCGGCGGACAGATGGCACTGCGCACCGCCAAGGCCGGGCCGAACACCGGGCAAAATTTCTGGGGCTGCACCGGTTACCCGGACTGCAAGGGGACGCAGAGAGTCTGACAGATTTGGCAGATCCGGCTAATATCAGACAGATCTTATTTTTTACCATGACCACCGAATCCATCATCTCCAAAGTCTGGAGCTTCTGTATCACCCTGCGCGACGAGGCTCCGCTGACGGCCTCGGTCACTGCAGATGATCGTGAGTCGAAAAGGGATAGCGTGGGGCGGAGTCACCCATCGTTCCGCTACGCCATGACCGGTCCGAGCGGATCGCGGAATTTCATGCACTCGGACAGCGAAGTGATGCCGCCGGAGGCGGTCAGGTCGCGGCGGCAGATGGTTGACACGCCGTGTGACCCCGCTTGCCGCAGTGGGATGATCCATAAAATCCTGTTGCGCGGCGCGTCTCCCGTTTCAATCTTCGACGCATGCAACCATCTCACTCCCAGCTCCGCCCATGAGCTCCGTTCCTGTCGAGGCCTTCAGGAACCACACTTCACCTCCCGCTGACCGCCGGTTGCTGCGGGCCATGGAAATCCACCGTCCGGGGACGTGGAGCCTCTGCCCGGAGTCGTTGGAAATCCGCTTGGATGAACGGATGATGGAGATCCTTAAGGGAACGCCGGCTGCAGCGGCTCTCGATTTCGAAACCGCGATGGCGGCGGTGCATCCCGACGACCGGGAAACGGTCCGGAGCCAGCTGACGGCGGCGCTGCTGGCCGATGGCACCGGCGGATGCTCGGGGTCCTTCCGCGTTTTCCTGCCGGATGGCCGGGTCCGCTGGGTGACCGCGCTCGGGGAAACGGAATTTTCCGATGGGGACGGCACCCGCTCGGCGCTCGGTCTGGCAGGGACCGCCCGCGATTCCACGGATGAAAACCAGGCTGAGAAACTGTTGATCGCGCAGAAGGATCTGCTGGAGCGGATCGTCCGCGGCGAGAGTCTGGATGAAATCCTGCTCGCGATCGTCGGCGTGGTGGAGGACCAGTCCAGCACCCGCTCCGTCGCCGCGATCATGCTGTTGGACCGGGAGAACCAGTGTCTGCGCAATGCGGCCTCGCGCCAGCTACCGATCGCTTATCTGGAGAGCGTCGATGGCATCCGTGCCGATGCCGACACTGGGACCTGCGCGGCCGCAGCCGCACTGAACCAGCCGGTTTTCTCACCGGATCTGGCAACCGATCCGCGCTGGGAGGGCCTCGCGCACCTGCCTGCCGATCTCGGACTGAAGGCGGCGTGGTCCACGCCGGTCCGGGGCAGCGATGGCGGGGTGCTGGGCACCATCGGCACCTATTTCCCGGAAGCCCGCCTGCCGGAGGAGCGGGAAATCCGGATCGCCAATATCATGGCGGAAACCGCGGCGCTGGTGATCGAGAAGATGGCGGCCACGGAAAAGCACCGGGAGCTCATTCAGGAAACGAACCACCGGAAAAGTCTCTATGAGGCGGCGGTCGCGAACACGCCGGACCTGGTCTATGTGTTCGATCTGAACCACCGCTTCTCCTACGCGAATCCGGCGCTGTTGAAGATGTGGGGGAAGACCTGGGAGGAATCCGCGGGGAAATCGTGTCTGGAACTGGGCTATGAGCCGTGGCATGCGGAGATGCACGACCGGGAAATCGAGGAGGTCGTCCGCACTCGGCAGTCGGTGAAAGGAGAAGTTCCCTTCCAAGGTCCGCTGGGCCGCAGGATTTACGAATACATCTTTTCCCCGGTGCTTGGCGAGGGTGGCGCCGTGGTCGCGGTGTCCGGCACCACCCGCGACGTCACCGACCGCAAGTGCGAGGAGGAGCGCGCGGTCTTCCTCGCCGGCCTCACCCGCCGGCTGGCCTATCTCTCCAACGAGCGCGAGCTGGTGCAGGCGGCTGTGGGCGAGCTCGGCTCCTTCCTGAACGCCCACCGCTGCTATTTCGTGGAATGCCTGGCCGAGGAGAACCGGATTCTGATAGGGCCCAACTGGCTGCGCGATGCCGGAACCGCGGATATCGAGGGAGAGTTGAATCTCTTCGATTTCGGTGGCCGGGAGTGGTGGGAGAAATACTCGTCCGGGAACTTCGTGGTCCGCGATGTGCGGGATGATCCGCTCACCCGCGAGAAAGCCGGGAACTATCAGCAGGTCGGCATCCTTTCCTACGCCGTCCAGCCATACAAAACGGATGGCGCTAAAACCGTGGTGCTCGGCGTGACGTCCGAAACGCCGAGAATCTGGACCGCGGAGGAGCTGGTCCTGATCGAAAGCGTCATGGCGCGGACCTGGCCGCTGGTCGAACGCGCGCGGGCGGAGAAAGCACTGCGCGAGAGCGGCGAACGTCTGCGGCTGCTATGGGAGTCCGCCAGCATCCTGCTCACCACCGACGATCCGGAAACGATGCTCCAGCGGCTTTTCGCCGGGATCAGCGGGCACCTGGGGGCCGACAGCTATTTCAATTTCATCATGGATGAGGACGGCTCCGCCATGAGCCTGAGCTCGCACCACGGGATCTCGGAAGAGGAAGCGGCGGAATGCGCACGCGTGATGGTG
Organism: Verrucomicrobiota bacterium; assembly: GCA_040388015.1. GTDB lineage: Bacteria > Verrucomicrobiota > Verrucomicrobiia > Verrucomicrobiales > Akkermansiaceae > Luteolibacter. The sequence continues at coordinate 15,173 of JAZKCQ010000046.1, forward strand.
GGAGAGAATGCCTGCGGGCTGGTGGCGCTCTTACAGAAGCCCGTGGTCATTCCGGGGATCGTCCTCGGCGAGCACCGGCGCTCGCTCGACCGGTTCGGCTTGAAGGCGTATGCGGGCTATCCGTTGCTGAAGGACGGCCGGGTCTTCGGCACCCTGGCGTTCGCGAGCCGGAAGCGGGAAGCCTTCGCACCGGAGGAACTCGAGTTTCTGGAAACCATCAGCCACTACGTCACGGCCGCCAGAATCCGCCTGGAACTGCTCGCCAGCCTCCGCCGGGCGGACCGGCGGAAGGACGAGTTCCTCGCCACCCTCGCCCATGAACTCCGCAACCCGCTCGCCCCGATCCGCACGGGCGTCGAGGTGCTGAAACAGGTGATGGACCAGCCGGACAAGGCGGCCCCGATCATCGGCGTGATCGAGCGGCAGACGGCGCAGATGGTCCGGCTGATCGACGACCTCATCGACGTTTCCCGCATTACCCGCAGCAAGCTGGAACTCCGCAGCTCGGACATCGATCTGGGAGAGGTCCTCGCCGCCGCGACGGAAGCGGTCCATCCTCTGCTCACGACACGCGGTCACGAACTCTCGGTTTCCCTGCCGGATTCGGCCGTTCTCGTCCACGGCGATGCGAGCCGTCTCTCACAGGTATTCTCGAATCTCCTGAGCAACGCCGCCCGCTACACTCCTGAGGGAGGAAAGATCCGCCTCGGCATCGAGACCGCCGGGGATGCGGTGACGGTCAGCATCGCGGACAATGGCGACGGCATCGAGCCGGACATGCAGCACTCCATTTTCGAAATGTTCACCCAGGTCAAGCGCGCGGGGTACTGCCCCACCGACGGCGGACTCGGCATCGGCCTGACGCTGGTGCGGCTCATCACGGAGATGCATGGCGGCACGGTCGAGGTCCGCAGCGAAGGCAATGGCAAGGGCAGCGAGTTCCGCATCACCCTGCCGCGGATTTCCCGCGAGGCTGAGACGGAGATCCTCCCCGCCACCGCTAACAAAACGGCGTCAGCCAATCGCGGCAGGATCCTGGTGGTCGACGACGGGGTGTCCACGGCTGACATCCTTGCGATGTTTTTCAATCTGGAGGGCTTCGAAACCCGCACCGCCTACAATGGCGCGTCCGGTTTGGAGATCGCCCGCGACCATCGCCCGGATGTGGCCTTCATCGACATCGGCATGCCGGAAATGGATGGCAATGAGACCGCCCGCCGGCTGCGGGAAATTCCCGGCTGCGAGTCCACGATCCTCATCGCGCTCACCGGCTGGGGCCAGGAGGACGACCGCAGGAAAACCCAGGAAGCCGGCTTCAACCATCACCTCGTCAAACCCGCCGCCCCCGCGATGCTGCGGGAGATGCTCGCGCAGCTCGATCTGTGAGAGCGACGCGAGCGCCTGACTTACTGGTTTCCGATCAGCCCCGTGGCGTCGGTCTGACGAAGGTCCATGGCGGACACGACTCCGCGGGCCAGGTGGCCCGACGGATCTGCTAGGCCACGACCAGTCCGAGCTGATCGCAGAATTTCATGCACTCGGAGAGGGAGGTGATGCCGCCGGAGGTGGTAAGGTCGCGGCGGCAGACGGTGGAGACGGCGAGTCCCTGCTGGAGGCAGCGGTCGATGGGCTTGCTATGATAGAGCCCTTCGAGAAATCCCGCGCCGAAGGCGTGATCCACCCCCGCCGAGCCGGCGCGCTTGTCCCAGGGAAGGAAGAACCCCGCCTGATACTTGAAGCTGCCATCCGCGCCGACGTAGGCCGCTCCCGCGCCGGACTGGATGATGACGGCCTTGCGCAAACCGCAGTCGAGCAGCTTCTGCCCGGCGCGGCGGACCAGCTCGGGGTCGAAGCGGTTTTCCGAATAGAGTTCGAGATCGACCAGTGCCTCGGTCACCCGGTCGTTGATGATGAGGTAGTCCGCCTCGGCGAGCGTCTCCGCATAGCTGTCCAGTTTCGCCACCCGGTCGATGGGGGAGATTTCCACCACCGTGGTGATGTTCTGTTTGCGGGCGTCACGGACGAGCTGGGTGGATCCGCGCCGTCCGTATTCGGGATTGAACTCATCCATTTTCCCGAGGGCTCCGAGCGCTCCGAGGAAAAGCATCCGCGGTGCGATGGCCCGGAGCTTCACATCCTTGCGCGAAAACGTGTCGCCGGTTCCGTTGAAGTGGAAGCAGGTGTGGCGGCCCGAGCTCTCCACGGTGTAAACATCCGTGTAGCCGGTGCTGCTTCCTTCGATGGGGATGACCTGCGAGGTGTTGATGCCGTGCTCCTCACAGATTTCCAGAATGAACTTCCCATCCAGATCCCGGCCGACCCTGGCGGCGGCAAAGAGGGGGAAATCCACCTTGAGCCGCGCGAGGTTGATGAGGACGTTGAGCGGCGCGCCGCCGTTGCCGACCACCTCCCGCGTGACCCGGGTGCCCGACCTCTCGCCGGGGTAGTGGTCCACGACCTTATGGTAGTCCACCACGAAGGTGCCCACGGCCAGGAAGGCGGGCAGGGGCAGGTCTGATTCCGTTTTCGGCTTACTGTTCAGCATGGTTGTCCGAGGTGAGGATGGAAAGAAGCAGCACCCAGATGGTCACCGCCAGGATGGCGAGGGGCAGCTGCAGCTCGTTCGGAAAGCAGTAGATGATGGAGACCATGGGAATCCAAAAGAACCAGTTGGCGATGAGCACCGGCAGCACCTGCGTCCCCCAGAAGGGCTTGAAGGGCCGCATCTGTGCGGCGACCTTGCGCCAGGAGAACCCGCGGTTTTTCCAAAGATACAGCACCGCCTGATAGGGATTGGCGAACAGTACGGTCCATACGAACTGATCGAAGAGCACTTTCGGAACCAGCACTTCCAGTGATGTGCCTGTGCCAAACAGCTTCGCCTGGAAGGCGTAGAGATAGTTCTGCAGCACGCCGAGGATGCCGAAGATCATCAGGTTGAAAACCGCGTTGATGCTGTTGTCACGGGTCCAGCGTTTTTCCTCGGACATGCAGACCTTGGCGGCCTCCGCCAGAAGCCCCACCGAGAGACCCATGCCGAGAAACGGGAAAAGCAGGCCCAGGCGCTCCTGCATGGCCGCCATCGCGGCGAAGAAACCCTGTGAAGCGGGAACCGCATAATACAAGGTGGCCAGGCAGGCCATCAGCCCCCACACGACGATGGCGGGCTTGAGGGTCTGCCTGGCCGCCTTGAAGCCGGCCCTGATGCTGTTGCCGAGCATGTCATCCCAGTCCGGAGTGTCCGCCGGGATCTCGGGAGAGGTGGTCCACTGCAGTGGTCCGCCGGCCAGCATGTTCCGGCCGCGATAAAACCGGCGGCCGCCGGAGTGATCATTCGCCGGGATGTCGCCGGCGAAAATAGGCTGATTGATGACAAACATGTTTTCGAAGGGTATGATCTATCTGCGCCGTGAGATGTCTTCGGATCATCTGAAAAATCTGCTCCGGACCGCGTTGATATTTGAAGCAGGAGCGAAGCCAAATAGGCCGTTCGTGCGGGAAATGGTGACGTTTTATCGGCGCTTGAGGGGTGGTCCCGGATGATTGCGAGACATATGGATGATCATTGAGCTAACACTGCAGAAAGAGTTATGGCATGATGCTCTGCCAATGCAGTGCGGGCGCTCCTGAGTCCGGGTGGGCAATGCCGATCCTGTTGAGGGGGAATCCGTCGTTCTATCAGGAACGTTGATCCGATCGGGAATGGGCAACTCCATCCGATCCGGAGAGGATTGATTCACCGGCGGCACAACGGTCCGTGCCGGAGCGATGGGTTGTCCTCGGCGGACATCACCGTGCCACCGGGAGTTTCTCGCGGGAGTCAGCCGGCCCCACGCGGCAGGCGGATCATGGAGCGGCCGGAGCCGCTTTTTCCTGAACGACCTGTTTGTAGATCTTCACGGTAGGCTGCTTGCCGCCTTCCATGTGGGTGACGATGAAGTAGCGTTCGTTGTCCGAGAAGCGGAGCATGGTGTCCTTGAGGTTCTTCCATTCCTCGCCCTCCGCCTGGATCTGCATCTGGAGGGGGGCCATGTTGTAGGCGTCCTTCTGCTCGGGGCGCTTGACGAAGACGGGCTTGCCGGGGAGCAGGACATACCTGGCCTCGCCCAGACTGACCCGCGCGGTCCTGGGGGTGAGATTGCAGACGAAGCTGCCGCCCTTCGGCAGGGTCTTCAGCGACTCGTCGGCGACGAGTATCTGATAGGGCGCGCCCTTGGCGGAGGCGGGATTCCTGAGGAAGAAGAACACGGCCTCGCTGACGGACGCCGGCACGGTGGCCGTGGCGACGACCTGATCCGGGCCGCCGGTGCGGGTGAAGACGACCTTGCCGGAGGCGTCCACGGGGCAGGTGACGGGAGTGATGCCGACGCTGCCTGAGGGCGAGCATTTCACGAATTCACCGTTCCTGTTGAAAAAGAGTTCCGAAGGATCGCCGGAGGACTGCTCGAAGTAAACGAGGCGGGCGCTGACGCCGCGCCCTTCGTTCTGGGCGGAGGCGAGGGACACGGTCATGGCCAGTGCGGCGCACTTCAGAAATGTGGAGATCATGTGGTCCTCTTTCTTGTGTTAGGATGGGATGGGCCGGTGCTCAGGCACCCGTGGTTTCCTCGGTCACCTCGGTGGGTGAGAGCCAGCGGAAGGAGACGATGGCGAACTTCCGGCCGAAGGTGCGGTTGGTCACGGAGGTGAGGGCGGCGGTGGCGACGTGGCTCTTGTCTTCTCCGGAGACATACTCGGGCATGCGCTGGACCACGGCCTCGCACCAGGAGCGGGCGATGATTTTCCCGGATGGATCGCGGGCGTCGCCATAGGCGCGGACGGTGAAGGTGTCCGAGCGGACGGTGGCCGCATTCCCCAGGGTGCCGAGCAGGTCGGCCTGGGTGAGGTAGCCGGGCGCGCCTTGGTCGGAGCGGCCTTCCATGGCCTTCGCGTTCAGGTATTTGGCGGAAGGCGAGGCGAGCTGATAGCCGGTATTCTGCAGGACGGAGTCGTCCGAGTTGATCTTCGTCGCATCGATGGCTGCCTGGAGCGCGCCTTTCTGGGCGAGATCGGAAGAACCGAGCTGGCGGTTCACGAACTCCGCCATGCTGAGGAAGGGGCCGCGCTCGCGCACCTGCTTGACGATTTCATCCGCGAGGGAGTCCAGCTCGCCCGCATTGATGTCGCGGGGGCCTTGGAAGACCATCTGAGGGTCCGCTCCGTCGGATGGCGCGTCGTTGTTAGGAATGGAGAAGCGGGAGAAGCGGACGGCCTTGTCATCGGCGGCTTTCAGCTTGGAGATGGAGCCGGTGGCGGTGCTTTGGTTGATCTGGAACATCTTCGCGTCCGGGGCGTGGAGCGAGGAGAGCACGGCCTTCCATGCCTTCTTGGAGGTGGAGTTCACATTGAAGGCTCCCTTCATGAGCTGGTGGGCGGCGGCACGGAAGCGGGCCTGGGGCTTTTCCGGATCCGAGTCGTTCGCCATCGAGAGGGCGTCGATGCCTTCCTCCTGGGTCTCGCCATCCGGCAGATAGGGAACCATGCGTTTGTCGAGGGTGGCTCCGGCGTCCGTCTGCTGGATGAAGTTCGCGGAGATCTCCTTGGCGGTGGCTCCGGTGAGGAACGGGGTCTCCTGACGCTCGGCGATGCCGGAGAAGTAGAATTTGTCGTAGAGCACGGAATTCAGCAGGAACGAGTGGTCGTAGGAGTTGCCGGTGCCGCTGACGGCCTCCGGCTTGATCATCGGGTGGGCCCAGGAATTTCCGACCGGATAGGTGAAGCGTGCGAGCGGGCTGTTCCCGGTGGGGTTGGTGGAATTCAGCTGGCTGAAGTTCTGCAGCGGTCCGAGCGGCACCTCATAGATCGTGCCGAACTGCTGGCCCTTGCTGGCGCGGAGGCCCGAAATGGCGTAGCTGCGGCCGAAGGAGTTGACCTCCAGGTATTCCTCGAAGCCGGTGCCTTGCGAACTGTCCAGAGCGATCACGCTCGCTTCATACGGGGATGGCTCCAGGCCGTTCTTGGCCATGTCCACCACGCTGTAGGAGGAGGCTGGGGAGTGGAATGCCATCGGCTTGGCGGCCATCGAGCCGTCCTGTTTCTTGTTATCGAAATTTCCGTAAGTGGTCTTGGCGGAAATGGAGGCGACGCCGAAGGTGTAGGCCTGCGCGGCATTCAGTGGCGCGCTGCCGGAATCGATGGCGATCTCGCTCGCGCCGACCCATGCAGACTCCTGGCCGGTCTCCGGCAGATTGAGGGAGGTTTCCAAGCCGGTAAGCAGATTCTTGGAAACGGCGGAGGTGCCGACATTGATATTGGTGACGCCGTAAACCAGCGCGCCGGAGGTGCCGGTCTTGACGAGGGCGACCTTGGTCTTGCCCCTTTCCACCAGATTCGACGAGATGCGGGTGTCGAGGCAGGGGCGGATGCGGGCGCGGATCTGGTCGTTGGGTCCCAGATATTCGACCGAATTCCGCGAGCCTGCGGTGGCGTTCGGATAGCTTTCATAACCCTGCATTTCATTGGCAGTGATGCGGGGGGCGTAGAAGCCGATGGTCACACCGCGGAATCCGCTCTGCAGCGTCATCGGCTTGGCGGTGGCGGGCTCGGTGAAGTTGTTCCAACTGCGGTATGGATTCCCGGCGAAGCTGGTGCTGCTGGGCGCGGTGGGGCTGAACATGCGCACCTCTCCGGGAGCCATGGTGAACTTGGTGTTGGTGCCGTCGGTGAGGTCGAAGAAATACTTGCGTCCCACGGTCTTGGCGCGGGCGAGTGATTCGGTGTCGATATTATCCGCGCCCTGGCCATCTTTCGGCAGCCAGCCGCTGGTGCCGCCGCTGGCCATCTTGCGCTCGAGCTGGATGGCGATGGGGACGTTGGTCCATTCCACCGAGAGTTTGTCCACTTCGAGATTCGAGTTGTAAGGGTTGTGCAGCGTCACGGCGGGCGACATGCAGACCATCATGAAATAGCGGGCGCCCTTGTCCCAGGCGGTGGATGCCCAGCCGACGAGGCTGGCCTCGCTCTCGGTCCACTGCGCGGCGGTCTGGGGCTTGGTGGTGAGGCTGCCGTTCAATGCCAGCGGGACTGCGATGATGCTGTAGTACATCTGCACCTTCACGACGGAAGGAATGAGGGAGAGGGTCTTGTAGTTGTCGGCCGGAGGCGGCAGCAGCGTGGAGGTCCACGGTGAGTTCGCGGGCATGGTCAGGGTGGGGCCGCCATTCGCGTTTTTCATGGTTTTATAAAGGGATGCCAGGCGGAACATCTGCAGCCATGAAGGCTCGAGCTGGCCGTTCGCGATGGTGGTGGGGATGTTGAGGCCGAGCTGGCTGGTGTACATCTTGGCGGTGGCGGTGCCGGAGAGATCCGTGGGCAGGGCGGATCCGTTGAGGATGCTGTTGAGGTCCTGTTTCAGGCCGCCGTTCGCCACGTCCGAGAAGACGCCGAGGGAAGAGGTGGAGATGTCATGCACGAGGGCGTCGGTGGTTTTTCCACCCTCGCCGCCCAGGTTGTCCAGAAGCAGGGAAACGCTGGGGAAGGAGACGGCCTTGTTCAGCTGGTAGCCGGGAAGGGAAAGGTCGGCCGCGGTCCAGTCGATCTTTTCCAAGCCCGGGATGCGTGCCACATCCGGGCGTGAGCCGGAGCCCAGGGTCGTCGCCAGATCTCCCAGCTTGGTTTCCTTCACCGGTTGGAAGCCGGTGTCGATACGGGCCTTCACCCCTTCATCCAGAACGGCGAAGGCGTAGGAGCCCTTTTGATTGCTCTTGGCATTCACCGGCACGAGGCCGCCATAGACCGCGCTGATGGTGTCGGTGCCGGACGTGAATCCCGGGACGAGCGTCACGCGCTCCTTTTCATCCGGAGGCTGGGAGCCCGCGAAGTCCATGCTGCGGGTCGAGTCCAGGTCCGGATCGGACACCAGCCATTTCTTGAACCGGTCCTGCTTGCCGCCGTTCTTCTCATACTCGGCCGAGCCGGGAGGGGTCTTCGGGTCGATCTTCCAGCTTTCCCAGACGCCGGTGATGTTTTCCTTGGACTTGTCGGCGCTGCCGGTGATCGCTCCGGTGGCGGTGATGCGGGTGTCGGGACCGGCGTTGGTCTGCAATTCTCCGAGCGCCAGCATCAGCGCCAGTCGGGCGTTGGCCTGGGCGCGGGACCGTCCTTCCACATGCGAGGAGGAGCGCAGCGAGATGGTGGACAGCGTCAGCAGGCCGACGGCGACCACCACCAGAAGAATCATCAGCGACAAGGTGACAACAAGGGCGAAGCCTTTGTTTTTGATGCGTGGATGAGCTTTCATAAGATTGATTACTCATGGAAGCGGAGCAGCCGATATTCCCACTATGGAAACGTTAGGCTATTAGGCGAATACTGTATCGGATACTGCGGATCACGCCAAACATCCGCTTGAGATGGCCCGCCGGAAAGGAGGCGGTGCTCCAAATCAATCACTTAACCGCGGGAAACAGGCCCGCGAACCGTATCGCGGACATGGAAATAATGGTGCCGCCGCGGCCGTTCATGAACCGCCCGCATGGGGCGATATCACATGCATTGATGTTAGGCATTTGACAACGCAGCCTTCCTGCCATCGTGCGGTTTCCGCGGGAGGCGTTGTCTTATGACACACGGTGGGGTCACTCGCCGCCGGCCGGTGCGGACGGGGTGGTGCCGCTGATCTCGACCTGATAGTCTCCCAGCGCCCATTGCATGCCGGCGAGATAGTGGCGGAGGACCTTGGGGTTCCAATAGATCTCGTTGTTATGGCCGAGCGAGCAGTAGAAGACACGGCCTTTCTCCCAGTGCCTCGCCCATGCGACGCCGAAGTCGCCATCGGTCCGCTTGATGCCGTTGCGGGTCATGTCGGTCTTGGTCGTGTCGAGGCGGAGCAGCATGTGGACGGCCTTGGAATCATAGGGTTCCTTGAATTGATAGATCTCCTCGCGGAACTCCACGTTCTCACCCTTGAACATCTCTACCAGAGGATGCTTTTCCTGGCCGGGCTCGACCTTGATGCTGACCATGACGTCGGCGGTCCACGGGTGGCCGTCGAAGCAGCCGTTGATCATGGTGTTATATTCGGCCCATTCGTAAAAGGTGTCGGTCGCGGCATGGATGCCGACGAATCCACGGCCGGCTTTCACGAAATTCATGAGGTTCGTCTTGAGCCGGGCTTCGGTCTCCTCCGCGGTTTTCTTCTCCGCGTCCGACATTTTTTTCAGCTCCTCGGAGGTGGGGGAGAAGACGTTCATCGTGGTGCTGAGGAAGCAGACGGCGTCGAAGGTCTTGAGGCTGGCGATCTCGAAGTTCGCGAGGTCGTCGCTGATGACGGTCTCAAAAGCTCCGGTCTTCTTCCCCATCTCGGTGAAGGCGATCTTGCCGGTGGCGATGGAGGAGTGGCGGAAGCCGTTGGTCTTGGAAAAGAGGAGCACCTTGCGGGCCTTCTTCGGCTTGGCGAAGGCCTTGTCCGGGAGTGCCTCGGTGATTTTTTCCAAGGCATCCGCCGGGGCCTTCTCGGCCGCGCGGGCAGGGGTGATGGCGGAAAGGGCGAGGGCGGCGGCCAGACCGCTGGTGATGAAGGTTTTCATGGTGACTGACGGGGAGTTTCTGAAGAAAAGGGGCGGCCCGGCAAGTTCTTAGCTCCGGGGGATGAGATTCAGGGTTGAGTCTGCCGCCGGATTCCGCGAAAACCCCCGCGGATGAGAATTTTGGTCGTTGGCAAAGGTGGGCGCGAGCATGCGCTGGTGAGGACTCTGGCGGAATCTCCGGGCAACCCCGAGTTGTTTTGTTTCCCCGGCAGCGATGCGATTTTCGAGCTGGCGCAGCCGGTGGAGGCGGATGGCCTGGAATCCCTGGTCGCATGGATGGCGGCCAACTCCATCGACCTCTGCGTGGCGGGTGAAGAAAGCTACCTGGTGAAAGGCGAGGGGCTGGCGAATCTCTGCGAAAAGAACGGCATCCCCTGCTGGGGACCACCGAAGGAGTCCGCGCAACTTGAGGCGAGCAAGGAATTTGCCAAAGAGTTCCTCGTGAGAAACGGCATCCCCACGGCCCGCGCGACCGCCACCGACACGCTCGACGAAGCCGTCGCGGCGATCGCGGGCGAGTATCCCACCGTTTTGAAATTCGACGGTCTGGCTGCGGGAAAGGGCGTGGCGGTTTGTCCGGACGAGGCTTCCGCCATGGATTTCCTCGATGAGGTTTTCACCCAGCGCCGCTTCGGTGCGGGACGGGTGCTGGTCGAGCAATGCCTCACGGGTCCCGAAGTCTCTATCTTCGCGGCGATCATCGACGATCGCTATCTGATTTTCACTCCGGCCCGCGACTACAAGCGCGCGAACGACGGCGACCTCGGTCCTAACACCGGTGGCATGGGAGCCGTCGCCAGCCGCCAGCTGGTCCCGCCCGAGCTGCTCGCGCAGATCGAAAAGGAAATCGTCCGGCCGACCGTCGATGGCCTGCGCAACGAAGGCCTGCCCTACCGCGGCTTCCTCTACTTCGGCCTCATGCTCACGCCGACCGGCCCGCAGGTCATCGAGTATAACTGCCGCTTCGGCGATCCCGAGTGCCAGGCCGTGATGCCGCTGGTCGAGGGGGATCTCGCGGAGTTCTGCCTTGCCGGAGCGAAAGGGGAGTTGCGCGCCGATCTTGTCAGCTTCAACGACGGCTGGAGTGTCTGCGTCATCCTCGCCTCCGCCGGCTATCCGGAAACCTCGCGGAATGGCGACAGCATCTCCGGCCTCGAAACCATCACCACCGCCCGCGTCTATCACTCCGGCACCAAACGCACGGCCGGCGGCGCATGGGAAACGAACGGCGGCCGCGTGCTCGCCATCGTTTCCGGCGCAGCCACCCGCGGCGACGCCGTCACCCAAGCCCACGCCGCCGCCGACCTTGTGGAATTCGATGGCTTGCAACGCCGCCGCGACATCGGCATTCTCAATTTTTAAATCCCCCATGGAACACACCCTCAACGCTGAAGACATCGCCGCCGGAGTCGAGCGCCTCGCCACCGCGATCCGCGACAAGCACCTCGGCCATCCCGTCGCCCTCGTCGGCATCCGCAGCCGCGGCGACGAAGTGGCGGAGCGGGTGCTGACCCTGCTTTCCGTGGAGGATGATTGGGAACTCTCCTTCGGTGTGCTCGACATTTCCCTCTATCGGGACGACTTCGAGCACCTTCATGAAAACCCGCTGCTCCAGGAAAGCGACATCGGCTTCCCCGTCGAGGGCGCGCACATCATCCTCGTGGACGACGTGCTTTTCACCGGCCGCACCATCCGCGCCGCGCTCGACGCCCTTTCCGACTACGGTCGTCCGGGCAAGGTCGAGCTCGCCGTCCTCATCGACCGCGGCCACCGCGAAATGCCGATCCAGCCGGACTATGTCGGCATCACTCTCGACACCCGCCGTCTCGACCATGTATTGGTTTCCCTCGAAGGAGCGGACGGGACGGATCAGGTCCGGATCGTCGAAAAAGAAACACCATGAGCCTGCCGCAGCGCAAGAAATCCGCCGAGGAAATCGCGAAACTCCGCGAGTCACTCGGTATTGGCGGGCCGCCCCCCGTCGAGGAACCATCGCCTGCGGAAATCCCGCTCCCGGAAACGGTGGCCGCGCCCGCGAAACCGGAACCACCTGCCGCAGAAGAACCCCCGCCGCCCGCCAAGCAGGAGGAAATTGTCCCCAGCCCGCCGCTTGCCCCGCTTCCCGTTGAGGAAAAAGCGGTGGAAGAAGTTCCCGAGTTGAAGCCGGTGCGCTCGCTCAAGCGCTCCGAGAGGATTCCCGTTCTACCCGTAGAGGAGAGCGGCCCGCCGCCCTCCGAGCACCACCCCGTCCCGGCACCCGCCCCTCCGGCTCCGCCGCCGCCTGCGCCCGCATCGCACGGCCCCAAGATGGTCCGCTCGCTGCGCAAGTCCGAGCAAGGCCCGCTGCCCGTCGTCCCGCCACCCCCGGCCGACTCCAAGCTGCCGGTCCACCGCCGCAGCGATCAGGAGATCAATGAACTCCGCCGCCGCGAAGCGCTCGCCCAGACCGGCCTGCCGCCCCACCCGCAGACCCTCACCGCCCATCGCGCCCTCATCATCCCCGGCTACCTCGCCGTCATCGCGGCTGCCATCTGCATCTATTTCTACGATCTGGACAAAACCATCCCCGCGGCCTGCGTCCTCACCAGCCTGCTCATCGCCGCCTTCATCTTCGTCAGGAAGCCATTCTCCCGACACCATGCCGCCTTCATCGCGGCCATCGCACTCTTCGTCATCGTTTTCGGCGCGCTCCATTATTTCCCAAACATCCAGCATGGCACGTAAAGACCTACTCGACATCGCGGCCCTCGAACGGGAGGAAATCGAACACCTCCTCGAGCAATCCACTCCCTTCAAGGAGCTCTTCACCCGTTCGGTGAAAAAAGTCCCCGCGCTCAAAGGCAAGTCCGTCCTCATGCTCTTCTACGAGGCCAGCACCCGCACCCACTCCTCCTTCGAGGTCGCCGCCAAGCGCCTCTCCGCGGATGTCACGAACTTCGACGTCGCCCATTCCTCCATCACCAAGGGCGAGTCCGTCAGGGAGACCGTCGAGACGCTCCAGGCCATGCGCACCGACTACATCATCGTCCGCCACGGCCGCTCCGGCCTGCCCGGCATGATCGCCAAGCAGACGAAAGCCTCCGTCATCAACGCCGGCGACGGCGCCCACGCCCATCCCACCCAGGCGCTGCTAGATGCTTTCACTATCAAGGAGAAATTCCCCGATCCCACCGGGAAAAAGGTCCTCATCATCGGCGACATCCTCCACTCCCGCGTCGCCCGCTCCACCAGCACCATCCTGAAAAAGTTAGGCGTGGAAGTCGCCTACCTCGGGCCCGGTTCGCTCGTTCCCAAGAACGGCCCGGAAAACATCCGCCGCTTCACCGACTACAAGGAAGCCATGGCCTGGTCGCCCGACTTCGTCTATCTGCTCCGCGTCCAGATGGAGCGGCAGGACGTCCAGTACTTCCCCA
>JAZKCQ010000047.1:0-80958 GCA_040388015.1 Verrucomicrobiota bacterium
CTCCGCGAAATTGAGTTCGGTCGGCTCGGTTTCGGGAACCCAGACCGGCGTGTAGTGCGGTTCCTCGGGAGCATCGATGCCAGCCTCTGCGATGTAGTCGTCGATGCGCTGGCAGATGCCGTTGTAGGATTTGTCCGCGCTGTCGAGCTTGGCGGCGAGGTCCTGGCGGATGGAAAACTTTTCGAAATCGATCTCCTCCACGAAGCCATAGAGTTTCACCCCTTCGAGCGCGAACTTGCGGAGGTCGATCTCGTGGCCGCCGTCGCGTCCGGTTAGATAATGGTTGGTGCCGTTGATGGCCTTCGCCTTGTCCGGATGCTCGGCGATGGTGGTTTTATAATACCCCATTTCCTCCAGCCACGTGACGGCGTCCTTCCCCCGGTAGCGGCGCGGCGAACGTGGTGCATTGCCGAGACAGAGGTGGACTTTTCTCCCTTCGAGATGGAGATCTTCCATGATCTGCACGCCGGATTGCCCGGAGCCGACGATGAGCGTCTCGCCCTCGGGAATCTGTGACGGGCGTTTGTAATCGACCGAGTGGATCTGCTTGATCGAGTCCGGAATCCGCTCGGCACCGGACGGGACGAAGGGAATGTGGAAACCGCCGATGGCGACGATGACGTCATCGCAATACCATGTGCCCTGGTTCGTCGTGACGTAGAAATACCCGTCGCGCTTGCTAACGGAAGTCACCGTGACGCCTTCGAGAATCGGCGGGCGGAATTTTTTCGCGTAGCGCTCGATGTAGTCCACGATCTCGTCCTTCACCATGAAGCCTTCCGGATCTTCGCCGTCGTAGGCATGGCCCGGCAGGCGGCATTGGTGATTCGGCGTGACGAGGCAGAATGTGTCCCAGCGCTCCGACCGCCACGAATGGCCGATGCGGTGTTTTTCAAAAATGATGTGATCATCCACGCCCCGCTCGCGGAGACAGTAGCTGGCGGAAAGTCCCGCTTGTCCGCCACCGATGATGATAACGGAGATGTATTCGGTTGCTGAAAATGGCATGGCCTAGCTGATGTGGAGAATGGTTAAGGGAGTGTCCGGCGGGAGTGCTCCGGCCCAGCGCTCGATGTCGGCGAGCGACGCGGAGGCGGCGGTGCAGGAGAATCCGAATTTCTGGCGGACGCGTTCGGAAGCCTCGCTCAGGGCGGCGCGGGAAAGCTCGATGAACTCGGTCGCGGGAACGACCTGGCCGGGCTTGAAATACTTTTTCACCACGGACGAGGGTGAATAACAGGGCTGGAAGGTGCCGTCCGGGAGTTCTGCGGTGAAGGTGGTCTCAGGCATGGCTGCATGGGGTTTCGGTGGATTTCTCGAATGACGAGAGCGAGCTGCACGCTCCGCACTTCGCACATCCGGCCTTCACCGTATCAGATGTCATGCCAGCTTCGGTGAGCATTGCTCCGAGCGGCGAGAGCACCGCCTTCATGAAATCCGCGGTCGGCGGCGCGTGGCCGGCGAGCGGCGTGCCGGTCACCGGGACGAAGGGTACGACGAACGGATAAACCCCGAGCGAAATCAGCTGGCGGCAGCCTTCGAGCAATCCGTCCACCGTGTCGCCGAGTCCGGCGAGCAGATACGTGCTGACCTGGGCTCGTCCGAAGACTTTCACCGCGGAGGAAAACGCCTCCATGTAGTAACTCATCGGCACCTCGGCTTTTCCTGGCATGATCCGCTGGCGGACGGTTTCGTCCCACGCTTCGAGATGCATGCCGAGCGTGTCTACGCCGTTCGCACGGAGTTTCACAAACCAGTGGAAATCATCCGGCGGCTCGCACTGCGCCTGGATCGGCAGGTTCGTCGCCTGCTTGATGGCATACGCGGCAGCGGCGAGCACGGCGGCCCCGCGATCGGAAGTCGCTGGGGTGCCGGTGGTCATCACCACGTTGTCGATGCCGTCCAAGCGTTTCGCGGCGACGGCGACTTCAGCTAGCTGTGCCGGGGATTTTTCCTTGATGGTGCGGCCCGCCTTGAGCGACTCGCCGATGGCGCAGAACTGGCAGCGCGTGCTGGAATTCCCGTAGCGGATGCACGTCTGCAGAAGCGTCGTCGCCAGCACCCGCTGCGAATGAAGCTGCGCGATCTTCCAATACGGGACGCCCTCCGCCGTGCTCATTCCGTAAAATTTCGGCTCGGGCGGAAACTGCACATTGGCGACCTGCTCATCCTCACGGAACAACATCGCCACGCCCGCCGCATTGATCGGTCCGACGGAAAACGGCGACGACGCGGCTCCACGGGTGTGGATCGGCACCATGATCGTCGTGCCTAACACGGTGACCGCCTTGTGATCGGTCGGCCCCGCGCCACCGCTGCGCGAGGGAGCGGTCGCAGGCGCGTCACCGATGCGAAGCCCGGCGGACTGGAGCTCAGAGAGCAGCCATTGCTTCTTCGAGAACAGGGCGGATGGGAAGTCGAGTGTCTGCATGACCGTTGGTTTCTGGGGAAATTTCCGTAAGGGCGGGGCGCGGAGTTTTGTCCACGCGGAGGTCGAAGAGATCGGGTCGGCTGTAGTGGCCGACGGAATCCATCATGCGTTTCCGCTTGGTGATGAGGTCGAAGTCGAGGTCGGCGATGGCCATGCCCTCGCCTTCGGTGACCGGTTCGCACAGGTGCGAGCCGTCCGGCGCGATGATCGCCGAGAAGCAACCACCACGCAGGGCCTTCTGTTTCTGCGGGTCCGGCGTGATTTCCGCGATCTGCTCATCGGTGAGCCAGCCGGTGGAATTCACGACGAAACATCCCGCCTCCAGCGCGTGATGGCGGATGGTGACTTCGATCTGATCGGCGAAAATCTGCCCGACCATCGAGCCGGGAAATTGCGCGCAATGGATCTCCTCACGATCCGCCATCAGCGTGTAGCGGGCGAGCGGATTGTAGTGTTCCCAACAAGCGAGCGCGCCGATGCGGCCGACGGCGGAGTCCACGGCGCGCAGGCCGGAGCCATCGCCCTGGCCCCAGACCATGCGCTCGTGAAACGTCGGAGTGATTTTCCGCCGCTTCAACAACAGCTCGCCGTCCGAATCATAGACGAGCTGCGTGTTATAAAGCGAACCGCCGTCCAGCTCGTTCACGCCGACCACGAGCACCATGCGGTGGCTCGCGGCGGCGCGGGAGAGGCGCTGGGCCAGCGGGCCGGGAACCTCCACTGCCTCGCGATACAGTTTCTGGTGCGCTTTCCCCGTGGCGAACGGTGGCTCGACAAAGGAAAAGTAGGGATAGTAAGGCACGAACGTTTCCGGGAAGACGGCCAACTTCACGCCCGCGTCCGCGGCTTTGGAGATCGCACGGACCATGCGGTCGATGGTGCCGTCCGCGCCGTTGAGGTCGGGGGCGATCTGGATGGCCGCTGCTCGGATTGGTTTCATGGATGGTGGTGTGTTTGGAAATTCACGGGGCTTGATTAAGAATGCTCGGGGCTATGGCAACTTGCCGGAGCATTGAGAATCTTTGCCAAAGGCTTGAGAATCTCTGCATATAGCTCGGGAACTCTTGCCAAAGGCTCGGGAATTTCTGCCGGAGCCTTGAGAAGCTTTGCCACAGCCTTGAGAAGCTTTGCCATAGCCTTGAGAAGCTTTGCCATAGCCTTGAGAACTTCTGGCATAGGTCTGAGAATCTCTGCCATAGCCACGAGCCGCGCCGGATCAGACCGTCCAGGAATCCATGATCACCGCATTGCACTTCTTGTGGAGGAGGATGCAGTCGAGCACGTCGAGCGGATTGATCGGGATGATGCCGGGGATGAACGCCTTCTCCGTCTGGCCGTAGAGCGCCTGGGTGGAAAACCGGCAGGCATAGACCTTGCCGCCTTCTTCCATGAATTTCGCGAGCCGCTGGTTCACAAACAAATGGCCCGGGAACGCCTCGTCGCCGAGCGTCGGGAACCCGCGCTGGAAGCCCATGGTCACGCCCGGACCGTAGAGCAGAATGGACGTTTCATAGCCCTTCCGCAGCAGGCGGGTGGCGGAAAGCGTGTTCACGATGGAGATCGAGCCCTCGAACGCGACGGTGTGGAAGGTGACGAGCGCCTTCTCGCCCGGCTCGGCCTTGAAGTCCTCGAACACCTTCTCTTCGTAATCGACGAGAAAATCTCCGTCCTTGTGCATCTCTTTTTCAACTTTTGGCATGGTGGTGGTTTGGTTAGGGAATGGGGGTCCGTGACGCCGGACCCGGGGATCGATAGAGCACCCGCCGAGCCAGCCGGCCGCCGCGCGGGGAAATCGCGGGGCGTATTTCATGCACATCGTTGCGCACGGATCCTGCTACGCGGCATGGCATGGACGAGCGGGTCACGATGTCGGCATTGGCGAAGGCGCTCGGGCTTTCCAAATCCACGATTTCCCGCGCCTTGAAGGGCGATCCGCGCATCGGCCCGGAAACCCGCGGGCGCGTGGAAAAACTCGCCGCAGATCTCGGCTACCGGCCGAATCCGCTCGTCAGCGCGCTCATGGCCGGGCGCAAGAAGCGCGGCGGCAGCGAGGTGGGCACCGTCGCGCTCGTCACCGATTACCACGATGAAGGCGGCTGGCGCTCCAAGGATGTCTGCCTGTGGGAATACGATGGCATCCGCCGCCGCGCTGACGAACTCGGCTACCGCGTGGAGGAATTCCCCATGAGCGACTTCGGCTACGACGGCGCGAAATTGGAAAAGGCCCTGCTCACCCGGGGGATCCGCGGCGTCTTGTTAGGATTTTCCCGCGACCGCACCGAGCGGGCGGGATTCGGCATCGGGAAATTCACCGTCGCCGGGCTGAGCACCTACTTCCGCGAGGTGCCGGTGGACCGCGCGAACTTCCACGGCTTTTTCAATGTCCAGCTCGCCCTCGCCGAAATGCGCGCCGCCGGTTACCGCCGCACCGGCCTGGTGGTGCCCGAGTTCAACAACCGCATCTCCGGCTACCTCTGGTCCGGCGGCGCGCTCGACTGGCAGACGCGCCAGGCGGAGTCCGACCGCTGCGTGCCCTTCATCCCGCATGCCGGAAATGAGGAAAAGGAATTCGCGGCGTGGCTCAAGCGCGAGAAGCCGGACTCCTTGCTGGTTTACAAATTCCCCGTGAAAAGCTGGCTCTCGAAATCCGGCCTGCGCGTCCCCGAAGACCTCGGCCTCGCCTATCTCTACCGCACCGAGGACGAGATGAAAACCTGGCCGGGCATCGACGGGAACCTGCAAGCCGTGGGCGCCGCCGCCTTCGACCTCGTCGTCGCCGGCCTCCACACCCACCGCCTCGGATCCCCCGCCGACCCGAAGGATGTGCTCATCAAAGGGCTGTGGCGGAGCAACGGCTGAGCGGCCGTGAGGGTTTTCTAATTTCCCGAGATCACCCCGGCGCTTCCGTAGCCGCACGCGAACGACCCGGGACCGCCGCTGCGAACCAAATCCAGCCCCTCGTTCGGCCGGGAGGGAGTGACATTCCCGGAAAAAAACCACCCGTTGAAAATTTCCTGTCGGGTTTGCCGCGGGGAACTCGCCTCTCGGTGGGTGGACGGTTCCGCGAACCGCCCCTGAAAACAACCCGATCCCAAACCCGAAAACCCTGATCCATGAAACCCCTGATCCTTCCCATCTCGACCGCCCTCGCCTGCTGGATGTCCGCCACGGCCACCGCCGCCACGATTTCCCAGTATGCCTTTGAAGAAGGCACCGGCACCTCCGCGACCCAATCGACCGGCGGTGGCGCGCCGAACGGCACCCTCGTCGGCGCCAACACCACCTGGGTGGCGGGAATCGCACCGGGCTCCGTCTCCGCGCTCAACTTCGGAGCGGGAAGCCGCGTCGAAATCGCCGGCAGCACGATCTGGCACGGCCTCAGCGGTTTCTCGGTCTCCACCTGGATCAAGCCCAGCGCGCTTTCCGGAGCCACCACCACCGCCAGCTCCATCTTCTGGATGGGGACCGCCGGCGGATCGGCGCGGATGACCCTTCAGCTCAATGATTTCGGCGACCTCCGCACCGGCGGCCGGAGAACCGGGACTGAACTGGATTTCAACACCGCGCTGGTGGCGGGAACGAACATCGGCGCGACCAACGGCTCCACCAACGACCCGATCCAGGTCGGCGGGCTCTATCATGTCGCCGCCACCGCGGACTACTCGACCGGCCTGCTCTCGCTCTATCTCGGCGGTAACCTCGTCGCCAGCCGGACGATCGCCTCGTGGGGCACCGGCGTCTCGGCCAGCGACCAGTCTTTCATCATGCGGATCGGCTCGAACGGCAGCGGCGGCGAGCAGTTCCAGGGAATCATCGATGACGTGCAGCTCTTCAACACCGCGCTGACTCCGACGGAAGTCGCCGCGCTGGCGGTGCCGGAGCCGACCGCCGCCCTGCTCGGCGGGATCGGCATCATGAGTCTTTTCGGCCGCCGTCGCAGGGTCGGCTGAAAAAACATCCGGCGAGGAAAGGCGGGAGTGTTGGGTTCATTTCTCCGCCTTCGGTTTCCGGATGGCCGGGGGGCTCCGTTCTGCAGACGGACGTCTCCCGGCCGATTTTCCCCAACATGCCAATGACTGCTTCTATCAAAACATCGCGGGCCGTGCTGATGCTCCTCCCGCTGCTTGCGGGAAACGGGCTCGCGGACGAAAGCCCGGTGCGCGGGCGTGACCCGTGGGCTTTCCGGCTGACCTTGGAAAACAAGACGCGCCTGCTCGTGGCGGCGCTGCGCCCGGACCTGTGGGTGGCCTACAATCCGGCGAACGGCACGCTGCACAAGGTGTGGAGCGGCGGCATCCAGTTCCGCGGCAAGGTTTATGATTTCGGGCAGCAGAACTCGGTCACCTCGGGGACGGCCTATCACTTGCAGAAGAACGCGTTCCTGCTTTCCGCGACAAACGAAGCCGTCCTCCCCGCTGGCTGGACCACGCCCGGCATCACGACCGGGAGTTCGTGGACCCTCTCGACGGCGGCGGGCACGATGTTCGTTTCTCCCGCGGTCGATCTGCGGCAGCACGATCAGGTGACGCTCGCCTATCACACACCGGCCGCCAACAACCGGCTGCTGGTGGACGTTTCCACCGACAACGGCGCGACGTGGACCGCACAGCAATGGATGTCGGTGGACGGCGCGGTTTCGGACGGGCATCAGAAACGGATCGAAGTGACGGGCGAGTCGGTGAAGGTCCGCTTCCGCCGCAATGCCATGGGTGCGGCCGCGACGCTCGCGGATGTGACCTTGTTCGGCGACTACCGCGCGTGGAGCGTGCAAGCCGGAGGAAATCCGGTGGCGGCGAAAGTCGATTGGCGCGGCTACCGGCTGATCGGCCACACCGGCGGCATCGTGATCCGCTACGACGTGGTGCTTCCGGACGGTGCGCGCATCGGCGTGGAGGAACAACCCGAGGCGCTGGCCGGCGTGAAATTGCAACGGCGTTTCACCATCACCGGCGCACCGGCCGACACGCGCCTTTCCCTCGAACTCGATGGCACGGGCTATCAGGCCCAGCACACGGCGACCGGTGCGGTGCTGCGCACGGAAAGCGGCGCGACCTTTTTGGATTTCACCGCGAGCGGTGAGGCAACTCTTGAAACGACATGGACTCCTTGATTCGGATCGGCACGATCATCACCTGCTGCTTCGCCGGCGCGTCGGCCCTGGCCCAGACACCCGCCCTCAAGCCGGGCGTCACGGTGTGGCTGTATGAAACCGGCGAGGAAATGCGCGAGCTGCCCGTCCTCGTGGACGGCCAGACGCCCTCGATCTCGGCGGATTTCAATACGGTCGATTTCACCGGCCCGTGGGCGAGCACCTACGGCGCTCCGCTCGCCGAGCACTACGTCGGCCACGCATGGGGACGTCTGACGATCGCGACCGGCGGGACTTACGAGTTCCGTCTCACCAGCGACGATGGGGCGAAGTGGTTCCTCGGCGATGAAGCGGCGCTGGCCATCGACAACGACAAGCCGGGCCTGAACAGCACGACCGCGACCTTGAACCTCCTGCCGGGGACGCTCCGCTACTACGTCGATTTCTATCAAAACGCCGGTTCTTCAAAACTTCTGTTGGAATGGAAGCCGCCCGGTGCGACCGCTTTCGAAACGGTTCCCGGCAGCGTGCTCCAGACCGAGGACGGCCAGACGCACGTGACCTCGCCGGGATTGAAAACCTATTACTATCAGGATGGCGAGGGCGGCAGCGCCGGCGGGCCGGGTGACGGACGCCCGCTGGTAGGCGTGCATCCGAGTTTCGATCTCGTGAACTTCCGCCCCACGAGCTTCCGCCCGGCGGTCGGCGGATTGGATTTCCTTCCGGACGGGCGTCTGGCCGTCGCCACGTGGGACTCCACCGGCGCGGTCTATCTGCTCGATCATCTCGACAATCCGGCCGCATTGACGGTGCGGCGCTTCGCGGAAGGACTGGGCGAGCCGCTCGGGCTCAAGGTCATCGACGGCGTGATCCACGTGACCCAGAAGCAGGAAGTCACCAAGCTCACCGACCTCGACGGCGACGACGTGGCGGATGAATACGAGGCCGTCGCCCACGGCTGGCCCATGTCGTTCAACTATCACGAGTTCACGTTCAACCTCGTGCGCAAGGACGGCTTCCTGTGGGTGACCACCTCGGTGCCGTTGAGAAGCGGCAGCACGGCGTATCTGCCGGGAACGGCTTCCGCGTTCCCCGTTCCTAACGGTCCTGGCTCGCTGTTGAAGATCGATCCCGCGGCGCGGACCTGGGAAGCCGTCGCCACCGGCCTGCGCACCCCGAACGGCATGGGCGTCGGCATGGATGGCGAGCTTTTCCAATCCGACAACCAGGGCGACTGGCTGCCATCGTCACGGATCAACCACCTCACTCCCGGGAGCTACTACGGGCATCGTGAAAACCCCGACGACCCGCGGCCCTACAAACGTCCGGCGCTGTGGCTGCCCCACGGTGAGATTTCCAACTCGCCCGCCGAACCGACGCTGATTCCGAGCGGCATCTACGCCGGACAGATGCTGTTCGCGGAACTCACCCACGGCGGGGTGAACCGGGTATTCATGGAAAAAATCCGCGGCGAGTATCAAGGCGCGGTGTTCCAATTCACCCAAGGCCTCGAGTCCGGCATGAACCGCCTCGTCTGGGGTCCGGACGGCTCGCTCTACGTCGGCGGACTCGGGGCCGGCGGCAACTGGAACTGGAAGAACACGACCTCCGGCCTGCAACGCCTGAGACCTAACGGGAAGACGACCTTCGAGATGAAAAGCGTCCGCTCGCGGGCGGATGGATTCATCGTCGAGTTCACCCAGCCGGTGCCTTACTCCGTCGCGTCGAAACCCGCGAACTACGCCCTCCAGCAATACCGCTACATCCCCACGTCCACCTACGGCGGGCCGAAGAGCGATGTGGAAACGCTGACCGCGACCCGCGTGGACGTTTCCCCGGACCGGAGGAAGGTGTTTGTGAAAATCCCCGGACTGAAAGAGGACCGCGTGATCGCGCTGCGGCTCAAGGATTTCATGAACGACGCATCCGTCGCACCATGGGCGACCGAGGCGTGGTACACGCTCAACCTGCTGCCGGTGGAAACCGGAGCGGATTTCGTGCCGATGGATCCGCCCGAAGAACCGGACTCGCCGGTGGCACCCGCAGGCTCGTCGACCTACGAGGCGGAGGATGCGGTGAGAGTGGGACCGGTCGCCAATACCGAACACACCGGCTACACCGGCACCGGCTTCGCGGACTATGGCGCGACCGTCGGCGAGACGATCACCTGGACCATCGCGGCGCAGCAGGCGGGTCCGCATTGGATCTCCTTCCGCTATGCCAACGGCACCACCACCGCCCGGCCGCTGGCGCTGAGGGTGAACGGCGTGCTGGTGAATTCCGGCATTCCCTTCGGCGGATCCGGAGCATGGACGACGTGGATTCACACCGAAGGACTCAGCGTGAATCTGGTGGAAGGGATGAACACGATCCGCCTGACCAGCACGATCACCACCGGCCCGAACGTGGACCACCTCTATGTCTGTGGTCCGCCGGTCACGCCGCCGCCGGGGGCATTGGTGCTTTTCGACGGCACCGCCGCTTCGCTGACGAATCACTGGAAACGCGATGCGGATGGCGGTGCTCCGTCATGGCCGGTCTCCGCCGGCACGATGGCGGTGGCGATCAATCCATCTCCTAACGACATCTCGACCATCACGGGCTTCAAGGATTTCCGGCTCTATCTGGAATGGCTCTCGCCGCCCGGTGGCGCCGGTCAGGAAGCGGGGAATTCCGGCATCAAATTCCAACGCAGCTACGAACTCCAGGTCCTGAACACACCACCCGGCCAGGTGCCGGTGAACAACACGGCGGGCGCGATCTATCTGCAGAAGCCGGTGGACGCGAGCGCCAGCCTCGGTGCCGGCGTGTGGCAGAGCTACGACGTCGATTTCACCGCCGCACGCTGGAACGGCACGGTGAAGACCGCCGACGCCCGGATTTCCGTCCGCTGGAACGGGATGCTGGTGCATGACAATGTCGCGATCACCGGCCCGACGGGCGCGTCGCTGGCGGAAAGTCCGGGGCTGCATCCGCTCCTGCTGCAAGCGCACACCAGCGGCGCAAGCGGTCCGGTCCGGTTCCGGAATGTCTGGGTCGTCCCGAAAGTCAGCGTGCGGGAGCAGTGGGCATCGTGGATCGGGGAAAGCGGACTCGAAGGCTCCGACCAAATCTCCACGGCCGACCCCGACGGCGACGGCATGAAAAACCTGTGGGAGTATGCCACCGGCGGCGATCCCGCGTCCGCCGATCTTCTCACCACGACCGGCGAATCGCGCACACCACGGATGACCGTGACGGACGCGGCGGGAGAACGTTACCTCGAATTCACCTTCATCCGCCGCGCCGACGCGCTCGACCGAGGTCTGGATTTCCAGATCCAGACGTCGGCAACCTTGGAAGCGGATTCCTGGACCTTCCGGTCATCGAGCCTAGCCGGCCCGCCCGTGGCCATCGGCGACGGCAGCCTGGAGAGGGTGACCCTGCGGGTGGATGAATCGGTGGCGGGTAGCCTGCAGTTGTTCGCCCGCTTGAGAGCGGAACTTCGGGATTGAAGCCGATCATCCCATGCCTACTCTCCTTGTAATGGATGGGAACGAGGAATTCTCGCATTACTCGGAGGATGAAGTCCGCCGGCTCTATCCGATCTTGCGTGCGATGGCCGGCGAACGGATGGCCTTCGAACGTGCGGGCAACACCCTGCAGCCCACCGCGCTGGCCCACGAGGCGTGGCTGCGCATGCGCTCCAGCAGTTTTCCGAACTGGAAGAACTCGGCCCACTTCTTCACCGCCGCCGCCGAAACCATGCGGCGGATCCTGATCGACCGCGCGCGCCGCCGGAGGCGTCCGAAGCACGCCGGAGATCTCGAACGCGTCCCGATGACCGAGGCCGACGAGAAATCGGAGGACCGTGACGAACCCACGCTGCTCGTCAACGCAGCGTTGGAGAAGCTGCAGAAAGTGAATCCGCCGCGCGCGCAGGTGGTGTTGCTGAAGTTCTTCGGCGGACTGACGAATCAGCAGGTCGCGGAGGAAATGGGCGTCACCGAGCGGACCGTCGAGCGCTACTGGGCCTACTCGAAAACCTGGCTGTTCCGTGAGATCCAAGGCCAGCGCTGATGCGGGTCACTGGAAAATTTCTGTCGGGTATTGGGCGTGGTTGTCGCATTCAAGTTAAAGACCGTTTCACCGCGGCGTTCGCCAAAATTTCATGAATGACCCGACCGACACCACCGGAGACCTGAACGACTCGCTGGCGATCGAGAACGCGATCTTCGAGACGGCCCTGCAGATTTCCAACCCGGAGCAGCGCCGCGAGTTTCTCGACAAGACCTTCAAGGGAGACGCGCAAGGGCGGAAGGACATGGAGGACCTGCTGAAAATGGCGGGCACCTCGTCCGCCTTCTTTCTCGAAGTGCAGATGAGCGCCGCGGAACTCGCTCAGGAAGTCATCGACGAACTGCCCGAAGGAACCCTTCCTAACGGAGAAGAGCCCGCTTCCAGCGGCGAAACGGCGGGGGCGACGATCGGCCGGTACACGCTGCTGCGGAAGATCGACGAAGGCGGCGGCGGGGAGATTTTCGAAGCGGTGCAGGACGGCATGGTGCGCACCGTCGCGCTCAAGATCCTCCGCAGCGGGATGGACACGGAGTCGGTGGTCTCGCGCTTCGAAGCCGAGCGGCAGACGCTGGAAATCATGGAGCACCCGAACATCGCGCGGGTGCTGGACGCCGGGAGGACATCGCGCGGTCTTCCTTACTTCGTGATGGAACTCGTCCGGGGAGAGACGATCACGACGTTCTGCGAGGCCGAACAGCTCGACCTCCGCGCCCGGCTCGACCTGTTCCTGAAAGTCTGCCAGGCGATCCAGCACGCTCACCAGAAGGGCATCGTCCACCGCGACATCAAGCCATCTAACATTCTCGTCGAAAACGTCGATGGAATCTTCGTCCCGAAGGTCATCGACTTCGGCATCGCCAAGGCGATGCAGGGCCCGGCACGCGGACGAGCGGGCATCACCCAGATCGGACAGTTCATCGGCACGCCGGCCTACATGAGTCCCGAGCAGATCGACATGGGCGGCATGGACATCGACACCCGTGCGGACATCTACGGCCTCGGAGCCCTGCTTTACGAGCTGCTGGCCGGACGTCCGCCCTTCGACACGGAAAGACTGTTGGAGAGCGGCGTCACGGAAATGCGCCGTGCCCTGATCGAGGATCACCCGCCCCTTCCTTCCGATGCCGCGCGCACCGCCATGGTGGAAGGCAAGGGAAACGTCTTGCCCGGCGCACGGGAGAAATGGGCGAACACCCTGCGCGGCGATCCCGACTGGATCGTCTTCAAGGCCATGGAGAAGGAACGGAACCGCCGCTACCAGACCGCTAACAGCCTTGCCATGGACATCCGCCGCTACCTGCGGAACGAGCCGGTGATCGCGCGCAAGCCGAGCCGCCGCTATTTCCTGCGCAAGTTTTTCCAACGGAACCGCGCCGCCTGCATGCTCGGCGTGGCCATGTTGTTTTCACTGGTGGCCGGCCTCGGCACCACCACGCTTCTCTATTTCCGCGAAAAGGACGCGCTTGCCGAACAGGCCCGTCTCCAAGGGCAGGCCCAGGCACGGGCAAATGTCTCGCGAGCCGCCATCCTGCTCAGCGAGGGCAATGCCGAAGAAGCGGACCGCCTCCTGCGGCAGGATCCGCTGGAATCGATCGAAGCCTCGCCGGAAGCGGCCGAGGTATTCCGCTCGCTCGGCCGGTGGAACGCCATTTTCGGTCGCTGGAAGCAAGCCGCCCATTGTTTCCGCCTGATGAACGAGGCGAACCGGCTGGGCGACCGCGCGAGAATCGCGGAGGGGCACGACCTGCTGATGAGCGCCCCGGTGTATCTGGAGGCGGGTGACAGGAAAGCCTACGAGGATTTTCGCTCCGAGGTCATCGACCGGTACTTGCCCACGCGGAACGGATTGCAAGCCGAGCACGTCCTGAAAGTCTGCCTGCTGCTGCCGGCGGACAAGCGCACCTTGGAGCTGCTGGAACCCTCGACGCGGGTCTGTCGGGAAAACCCACGCACCAAATACGGTCTCCCCGGCCTGCCGGAGTGGAACGCGCTTTCTCTATCCCTTTTCCACTACCGATGCGGCGATTACGAGAAAGCGATTCATGAGGCCGGTGAATGCCTTCGCATCCAAGACCAAACCGGCAGCCGGGCCGCCGCCGCGCGATGCATCCTGGCCATGTCCCGCTTCAAGAAAAGCGAGCCTGCGGAAGCGCGCCGCCATCTGGAGAAGGCGAAAACCGACATGCAGCGGGTGGAATCGCAGATCAACGAGTCCGGCTTTCCCCCGATCGGCAACTGGTTCGCCTGGTCGGTCGTCCGCATCCTGGTGCGTGAGGCGGAGGCCACGCTCGCCGAGTAGCCAGGAGTTTCGGAGCCACCGGCCGGTGAGGCGTAAATTTCCGGAAACCGGCAAATTTTCCTGTCGGGTTTGGCGGCGCGGAATCGCCTCTAGGATTGAGGGAATGTCCCGGAGAATCCGAACGATTCTCCGCTGCGGATTCCTTCGCAAAAACCCAACCCATTCAAAACCTGTGATCAAGACGACCTACCCAAGACCGGGGCTTTCCCTACCGGCCGGACTGCTTCTCTGCGCCTCATTCACCATCGCCCGTGGCGAAACCATCTCCCAGACCGTCGGCGACCTCGACTGGAACACCGCCATGTGGGGCACTCCGGCCGCCGTTCCCAGCTCGGAAAACAGCTACCTCTCCGCCACCGGCGTGACGAACAACCGCTTCCGCATCTCTGCCACCGGCACCGCGTCCACCTTCGGCGGCGGATCGCTGACAGTCGCAGCCGGCACCCGCGCCCTGATGAAAAACCAGAACGGTTCGGTTTCGACCATCAACGGAGACATGACCCTCAACGGCGGCCGCCTGTCCCACGCTCCTAACACCGGCCCTCACGCCGGAACACTCGACGTGGCCAACTTCGTGGTCGGCGGGACCGGCTCGTTCATCGACATCAACGGCACCTCCACCCTCACCATCGATGGCACGCTCACCGGCAGCGGCGACCTCCTGCTGAGACCGGAACTCGCCGCCGGCGGCACGATTTCCTTCACCGGCATCAGCGGATACACCGGCGCCCTGACGGTGCAGGCTCCGGTGCGTCTCGACTTCGGTGCCGGCTACACGTTCACCAATTCCCTAACACTACAGAACGGCGCCACCCTCAACGTGGACCAGTCGCTGACCTTCGAGTTCGGCGATCTGGTGGCGAACGGCACCGTCGTCGCCCCTGGAACCTACACCGGATTCGACATCGCCCTGCTCGGACCGAATTTCGTGGACGGCGGCGGAACCCTGACCGTCGTCGAGAAGGACACCGACGGCGACGGTCTGCCTGATTTTTATGAGGATCGGATCATCAGCTTCAGCCTGACCGACAACATCGACGGCTACGAGGACATCGCCGGTCCGAACAACTCACCCACGGCCACCGATTTCGACGGCGACGGCCGGTCCGATACCGGCGAATACGCCGGCGGCGTCCTGGTCGAACAGACCGATCCGACAAACCCGGACACCGATGGCGACGGCTTGAAAGACGGCCCCGAAATCGCGGGCAACAACAACCAGGGAGGCGCCACCGGCTTCGGGCCGACCGATCCCAACAATCCAAACAGCGATGCCGACGGATTCACCGACGGCACCGAAGTCCGCTACGGATCCGACCCTAACAACCCGGAGATCGAACCGGGCAACCCGGTGACGGTGGTGAACGGAAGCTTCGAGCAACCTCTGATCGAATTCCCCACCGTTTCGGCCTCGGTCTCGCAGGGAACGGTCACTGGCTGGTCGCTCGGGGAGAACGATTTCCACGTGATTCCCGGATTCGACTTCACCGATGCGAACAATCCCACGTCCGCAAGCGACGGCCTCCAGTTCGCCACGGCGGACCGCCGCGCCCCTTCGCCCGACGTGGAAGCGGCGGCCTATTCGCAGGGAATCGACTCGGCCATGAGCATGAAGCAGGACATCGATGTGTCGTCCTTCGCCGGGCAGATCGACGCAGGTGCCAGGACATTTCTGTTGGATTTCGACCTGCGGGACAACGACACCGCGGATCAAGCCGTCGTCACCCTGGAATTCCTGAACGGATCCGGCACGAACCTGGGACGCGGCTCGGTCTTCCGATCCGTGGATTCCGGCCAGGTATGGAAGCAGACAAGTCACTCGGGACACCCTCCCGCCGGCACGCGCACGGTCCGGGTCACGGTGGCAGCCACGAAGATTGTCGCCGGCACCACCACCGTCAGGAACATCCATTTTGACAATTTCAGCGCCAGGCTGGTCCACTTCGACTTCGACGCCGACGGCATGCCGGACGACTGGGAACTTCTTTACGGGCTCGATCCGGAAAACAGCGGCGACGCGGCCACCAGCCTCGACACCGACGGCTTGAGCAATCTTCAGGAATTCCAACGCGGGACCAACCCCACCCTGGCAGATACGGATGGCGACGGCATCGACGATGACGATGAGGTGACCAATGGCACCGATCCGCTGGATCCCGGCTCACCCTCATCCGACATCCGTGTCACCAACATCATCACCAGCCGGAATGGCACCGGTCAGATCACCCAGGTGGAAGTGGTCCTCACCGGACTGAACGTCAACAAGACCTATCGCCTCGTCCGCGGCACCGATCTGGCGTCCTTCCCGACCACCGTGGACACCCGCCAGCCCGCCGGAACGACCGCCAGCTTCTTTGATATGAGTCCGCTGCCGCAAGAAACGTCGGCGAAGGCGTTCTATCGCCTGGAGGAGTAGCCCGACCCGGTTTGAAAAGGAAAAGGCGCGGGCGCTCCATCCGTCCGCGTCTTGGATTTCAGAGAACTAACAATTCACATCATCCGAAAGCCCTTCAGTTTCCATCCGGCTTGGTCAGATCCTTCAGCGGACTCGCGGCGTAATTGAAATCCGCCACCGCGTCCGGCTTGCCCGGATCGAACGGTTTCACGTCATCCGCCAGCAGCGCCGCAAGCGGCAGCTTCGATTTCCGGACGCCCTCGACCACACACTTCGCGATCTCGTAGCTGCCGAAATTGTTATGATGCGTCCCGTCCTGGAATGCAGCGTTCAGATCTTTGCCAAGCCCGGCATAGAGCTGGCGGCTCATCGCGTAGAGGTCGATCAATGCGGCCTTCTCTTTTTCCGCCACGCGCTTCACCGCATCCGGATAACCGGCAAGCGTGTCCTTTTCCACCCCACCCTTGCGTTCCATCGAGGTGACCAGAACCGGTGTTCCTCCTTTCCCCTGGATCTCCCTAACGAGCGACCCGAGGTTTTCTTCATAAAGCTTCAGGGCATCCGGATTCTTGCTCTTCATGTCGTTGTGACCGAACTGGATGAAGACATGGTCGCCCTTCTTCATCTCCGCCAATACCTTCGCCACCCGCCGGGCTGAAAGCGAACTGCCCAACGATTCGCCGGACTCCGCCTGGTTCGCGACAGCGACGCCGTCTTTGAAAAACCGGGGAAACATCTGCCCCCACGAGTTCCAAGGCTCGAACGGCTGGTCTGTCACGGTGGAATCGCCTAGGAGATACACGGTCGTCGCCGCCGGTGCGGGAGCGATTTCAACCGCCGCCACGCAAGGATGCGGCCCATTGAACTCAAGCGTCAGCTTGTTGTCCCAATGCAGATAGGGCTTCTCACGATCCTTCAATCCCACGCGTCCTCCCGGATACTCCGGCTGGCGGATGTTTACCGTGAATTTGCGGCTCACCTGCTCCTTCTCCGCCGTCACCACGTTTTCCAACATCAGGCGGCGCGACTCCGCTTTCACCGTCGTATCTGATGTGCCGGAAGGATTGCCCAGCAGAACCGTCACGTCATAATTTCCCTGCGGCAGCACCACGGAGAAATAGAATCCCCCCTCTCCCGTCACAAAATCCCCCTTCACCGGATCCGCCCCTCGTTCTTCCGCCTTGGGTGTAAATCCGAGATCAAAGCCATAGCCCTTTTCGGTGGTAAAAACATCCGAGGGAGTGACGGCGACAAACCCACCGCTCGTAGCCGCAGATCCGAAATCAAATTTCATCGCCTTCGCGATCTGTCCTTGTGACAGGCCGGAGAAGACCAGCGGTAAGAGAATGAACTGCGGGATATTGATCACCTGCATACGGTGACAGCATCCGGTCAAAGTCCAACATCCCCCGTTTGGAGCAGGCAACGAACTCCCATTCCCATACTTTTGATCCAGCACTATTTCGAAGGCTCTCCCGCCTCCTTGGCTTTGGGATCATCTCCGAATACCAGCAATACCCCTTCAGCATCCGAGCCCGGGACATGCACGAGAAAAAATGAATGACCCTGGATTCTCACGATACTCTCGTAAGAATTTTTGCTGGCCGACATCTCATCCACGACCACGACGCTCAGCCGCCGCTGGCCTTCCCCGAGTTCATCCATAGTCCCACTCACGAAGACTCCATCATCTTTCCAATCGATCTTCCCGTTTTCGAAATCGACCTTCGATCCAAGGGATCCCCCCTGCCTCAGAATTTCTTCCAACCCTTGAACCACAAGCTCACGCGAGATCGGTACCAATGCCATCCCTGCCCATTTCTTTTCCCAATCTTCCGGAAGCAGACGTCCGAATTCCGACGCGGGAATCCGGATCTTGGTCGTTTCCCCGGGAGCGACCTGAAGGAGGGACCGCACCCGGGATTCGACGTTCAACTCCCTCGCCACACGCCCCCCCGACCTGCCATCGCCTCCGCCCCGCGGAGCATCGTTCCGAACTCCCGATGTGGGCGCATTTGAGTTTGAACCAGATCGCCACGCCGCTTCTTCCCGGTTAGTCCACAGGAACATTGAAGTGGCCAGAACAAGCAGGATACCGAGTCCGATCAATTCTCGAAACTTCGGCATCCTTGCCAGGCTCATTCCAAAGCTTCACCGGTTTCTTCCGAATCAGGCAGATCCGCGCCGTCGACGTCGCTCGTTGAATCATCGCCATCGGGTATGACCCGGGAGATGTCCTGAAGCTTTTCGTTACCCTTGAGAGTTAGGAGTTTCACCCCTTGGGCATTCCGTCCTGTTTCCCGCACTTCGGCGGCGCGGATGCGGATGCTTTGGCCGCTGGAAGTCATGAGCATGAGTTCGTCTTCCTCGGTGACGGTGACGGCACCGACGACCGGGCCGGTCTTGTCGGTGACCTTCATGGTGATGATGCCCTTGCCGCCGCGCGATTGCTTGCGGTATTCTTCAAAACTGGTGCGCTTGCCGATGCCGTTTTCAGAAGCAACCAACAAGGTGGAGCCTTGGGTCACTAGAGCGAGGCCGATGACGAAGTCGCTTTCGTCCGGACGGATTCCCATGACACCGGCGGTTCCGCGGCCGAGCGCGCGCGTGTCATCCTCGTGGAAACGGAGGCTCATGCCTTCGTGGGTGACAAGCACGATTTCGTCCGAGCCGGAGGTCAGACGGACGCCGATGAGTTCATTGTCCTCCTCAAGGTTGATGGCGATGATGCCGTCCTTGCGGTAGTTTCTGAAATCGTTGACGGCGGTTTTCTTGACCTTGCCGCTGCGGGTGGCGAAGAAGACGTAACCGGCTTCCTCGCGGAAGGTGATGTCGTTGCCATTGTCGTCCACGGTGCGTTCGAGGCGGAGGAGTGCTGCAATTTTTTCCTCGGGCTTGAGGTTGAGCACGTTCTGAATGCTGCGGCCCATCGCGGTGCGCGAACCTTCCGGAAGTTCATACACCCGCTCGACATACATGCGGCCGGTGTTGGTGAAGAATAACAGATAGTCGTGGGCCTGGACGCTGAAGAGGTGCTCGATGAAATCGTTGGCCTCGTCTTTTTTCGTGGCCCGCGTTTCCATGCCTTTCAGCCCCTTGCCGCCGCGGCCTTGGACGCGATATTCGCTGGAAAGAGTGCGCTTGATGTAACCGCGGTGCGAGAGCGTGACGATCATCGCGTCGTTCGCGATGAGGTCTTCCATGGCAACTTCACCGGCTTCGGCGACGATCGTGCATTGGCGCGGGGTGGCGTGCTTGTCTTTGATCAGACGGAGCTCGTCCTTGATGATGACGAGAACGCGTTCCTCGCGGGCGAGGATGTCCATCAGGTCGGTGATGTCGGCGAGCACGGCGTCATATTCGCCCTTCACCTTGTCCTGTTCGAGGCCGGTGAGCTGATAGAGGCGGAGTTCGAGGATGGCGTTCACCTGGCGCTCACTGAACGTGTAGGTGTCGCCGGATACGGAAGGCTGCGAACGGATCAGGATGCCAAGCCCTTCGGCGGTGGCGATCGGGAAATTGTAGGCGGCGAGGCGCTCGCGGGCTTCGTCGCGGTTTTTCGAATTCCGGATGATCTTGATGAAGTCATCGAGGTGGCCGAGGGCCAGCAGGAAGGCTTCGAGCAGTTCGGCGCGTTCCTCGGCCTTTCCTAACAAATAACGGGTGCGGCGGATGATGACTTCCCGGCGGTGCTCGATGTAGGCATCGATGGCTTCCTTGAGCGAGAGCTGCTTGGGGCGGTTCTTGTGGATCGCCAGCATGTTCACGCTGAAGGAGGTCTCCATCGAGGTGAGCTTGAAAAGCTGCGCCATGACCACCTGCGGGCGGGCGTCGCGTTTCAACTCGATCTCGATGCAGGTGTCCTCGGCGGACAGATCCCGCATGCCGGAGATGCCGGTGAGGGACTTTTCATTCACCAGTTCCGCGATGCGTTCCTGGAGCGTCGCGCGGTTCACGCCATACGGCACGCCGCGGATGATGATGAACGAGCGGCCGGCGGCGTTTTCCTCGATCTCCATCTTGCCGCGAAGGCGCATGGAGCCGCGGCCGGTGCGGAAGTATTCCTCGATGCCGCGGATGCCGCGGATTTCGCAGGCAACGGGGAAATCAGGTCCCTTGATGAGCTGCATCAGCTCGGGCAGGGTGATTTCCGGATTGTCGATCTGGGCACAGATGCCGTCGATGACTTCGCCGAGGTTGTGCGGGGCGAGGTTGGTCGCCATGCCGACGGCGATGCCCGTGCCGCCGTTGACGAGGAAGTTAGGGAATGCCGAGGGAAGAACGGATGGCTCCGTTTGCGAGCCGTCGTAGTTCGGCTGGAAATCGACGGTGTCCTTGTCGAGATCCTCCATCATCGCCATGCCGAGATGATGCAGGCGCGCTTCGGTATAACGCATGGAGGCCGCGGCATCGCCTTCCACGGAACCGAAGTTACCCTGGCCGTCCACCAACATGTCACGCATCGACCACGGCTGGCCCATGTTGACGAGGGTCGAGTAGATCGATTGGTCGCCGTGAGGGTGGAAGTTACCCATCGTTTCACCAACGATCTTGGCGCACTTGACGTGGGCTTTCCCCGGGCCCACGCCTAACTGGCGCATGGCATAGAGGACGCGGCGTTGGGATGGCTTGAGGCCGTCGCGAACATCCGGCAGAGCGCGCGAGATGATGACGGACATCGAGTATTCCAGGAACGACTGGGAAAGTTCCTCGGCGACGTTGATCGGCTTGATATGTTCTTCGGACATCGAATCGGTAAAAAGGGTCGGAAATCAGTGGAGGATCAGACGTCGAGGTTGCGAACGTTGAGCGCGTTGTCTTCGATGAACCGCTTGCGGGGTTCGACGATGTCTCCCATGAGGACATCGAACATCTTGTCGGCCTCGACCGCGTTGTCTTCATCCAGGCGGACGCGGAGGAACTGACGGACCGTCGGGTCCATCGTGGTTTCGAAAAGCTGTTTGGCGTTCATTTCACCAAGGCCCTTGAAGCGCTTGATCTGCACGCCGCGGCTGGCGATTTCCAATACTTTGGCGAGGATTTCCGGAATGGCGAAAACCGGCGTGACTTTCTGTTTGTCTCCATCGCCTTCCACGACTTCGAAGAGGGGCGCGTCGTCGTTGAAGAAAACCGAGGTATCGACCCCGCACTCGGTGAGACGCGCGAAGATCTTGGTGATGGCATGGGACTCGTGGAGTTCGTGGAGATTCGCGCGGCGAGACGGACCGGTGTGCGCGGCGAATTCCTCCTCGGTTAGAATCTCGTCGAACAGGCGCAGGTCGCGGTTTTCGGCGGCGTAGGAACGGAGCGCCACCTCGGTGGGGAAATAAAGCACGCTCTCGTCGTTGCCGATGCGGATGCGCACCATGTATTCCGGCAGGGCTCCGTTCTGACGGGCGGCGAGATAGTTTCTGAAATTTCCACCATTGCCTTCGATGGAGTTGGTGAAGCGCGAGAGCGACGAGAGGTTGTCGAGGATGACCTTGAGTTCCTCGGCAGTGAAACTGCGGGATTGGTCGCAGGTGCGGAGGATGACTTCGCCGGCACCGAGCTCGATGAGGATCTTGTTGAGCTGGTCGTTGTCCTGGACATACTCGGAGCGCTTCTTGCGGGTGACCAGATAGAGCGGCGGCTGGGCGATGTAGAGGAAGCCGCGTTTGACCAGCAAGGGCATGTGGCGGCAGAAGAATGTGAGGAGCAGCGTGCGGATGTGGGAGCCGTCGACGTCGGCATCCGTCATGATGACGATCTTGTGATAGCGAACCTTGTCGATGTTGAACGAGCCTTCCTGCTCGCCATCGCCGATGCCCGCGCCGATGGCGGTGATGAGATTCTGGATTTCCCGGTTCTGCATCGCGCGGTGGAGGCGGGCCTTCTCGACGTTGAGGATCTTGCCCCGCAGCGGGAGGATCGCCTGTGTCCGCCGGTCGCGGCCCTGCTTGGCGGAACCACCGGCGGAGTCTCCTTCGACAATGTAGAGCTCGGACTTCGCGGGATCTCGCTCGGAGCAGTCGGCGAGTTTTCCGGGAAGGCCCCCACCTGATAGAGCGGACTTGCGGACGGTCTCGCGAGCTTTTCTGGCAGCCTCCCGGGCGCGGGCGGCGTTGACGGATTTTTCGATGACCTTGCGGGCGAGCGCCGGGTTCTCATCGAAATACTGCATGATGCCCTCATAAACGATGGAGGAAACAACGCCCTCGATCTCCGAGTTGACGAGCTTGTCCTTGGTCTGCGAGCTGAAGCGCGGGCTCGGCATTTTCACCGAGATCACGCAGACGAGGCCTTCGCGGACGTCGTCTCCGGACAACGCGGGGTCCTTGTCTTTCAGAATCTTGTTCGCCTTGGCGTACTGGTTGATCCCGCGGGTGAGCGCGGTGCGGAAGCCGGTAAGGTGGGTGCCGCCGTCGCCGTTAGGAATCGAGTTCGCGAAGCAGAGGATCTGGTCGTTGTAGGAATCGTTGTATTGGAAAACCACGTCTGCGAACACGTCGTCGGTGGTTTTCTTGCCGTCGTAGTCGAGTTCGATCTGACGCCTGCCGTGAAGGACGACCGGTTCGTCGTGGATGACGGTCTTGTTCTCGCCTAACTGGACGACGAACTCCTCGATGCCCTTGGCGTAGTAGAAGGTGGCCTTTTTCGCGGATTCCGGACGCTCGTCCTCAAGATCGATGATGAGACCCGGATTGAGGAACGCCAGCTCGCGGAGACGGGTGGAAAGGCGGTCGAATTTGAACTCGATGGTATCGACGAAGATCGTGGCATCGGGAAAGAAGGTGATCATCGTTCCGGTTTTCGACGGATCGACCTCACCGATGACATGGAGCGGCTGGGTCGTCTTCCCGCGTTCGAAGGCGATCATGTGGACCTTGCCGTTCCGCATGATTTCCGCCTTGAACCAATCGGATAGAGCGTTGACGCACTTCGCTCCGACGCCGTGGAGACCGCCGGAATACTTGTAGGCGCCCTGGCCGAACTTGCCGCCGGCATGAAGGTTCGTCAGAACCAGCTCGACGGCGGGCATGCCGAACTTCTGGTGCATGTCCACCGGAATCCCGCGACCGTTGTCGGCGACCGAAACCGAGCCATCCACATGGATCGCGACCTTGATCTTCGAGCAGTAGCCCGCCAAATGCTCGTCGATCGAGTTGTCCAGAACCTCGAACACGCAGTGATGCAGGCCTCGCTCGTCGGGGTCGCCGATGTACATGCCCGGCCGCTTTCTAACCGCATCAAGCCCTTCCAGCTTGTCGATCTGTGCGGCATCGTAAACCTGTGCGGCAGCAACCTTGGTTTCTGCTTGTTGTGGCTCGTTAGGAGTCTCGGACATAGTGCGGCCAGAGGGTCCGAAATCCTCTCCTCGGAGACAAGGAACTTCGTCGTAAAACCGATCTTTTTTCACCTCTGAACAATTTAACCCAAACCATTGTTTATGAATGAGTTGAAATCACCAAACCCATCACGCCAAACCGTCAGAAAACATGTCGTCGCGCGACCGCAACCGATGGTCGGAATCCATACCCGATCATATGGACAGTCCTTACGACTTGGGAGGGACCGGTGCCGCGGTGCCAGTCATTCCGGAGCCCGCGAGCCATCCGAAAACGACAAGCGCCACCGATGGAAAAAAGCATCCGGTTCCCCAAACAGCAGAAGCCCGTCAGGCGGAATACCTCCGCTCGATCAAGCCTCCATCCCGAGGCACTCACGCTGCCATTTCAGCAGCACCTCGGAAGGGTGCGACTCTTGGGCCGCCAACGACTCCAGAACCGCCCGCGGCGCGATCAGAGAGCCTTCGATATCCAGCTTTGCGGCAGCCTGCTCGCGTGCATGGATGAGGGCGTCCACCTTGCGTTCGAAATCACGATCCCGTTTCCTGCGCTTGCCGGAAGGACGCTCCGGCCACTCTGACTCGGAAAGATCCTCAACTGCCGACAGCGCCGATCGGAAGCGCTTCACCCGATCAGGACGGAAGTGATGGGGCAGTGAAATGGCTTTTTTCGCATCCAGATCGATGCTCCATTCGAGCAACTGCCGATTCGGAGCAACCATGAACGACGGACGGTCCCAAGCTTTCGCCTCTCCGTCCCGCCAGCGCCAAAGCGCGCGGAGGCAGGCAAGTCCGTAGGGTTCGAGCTTTCCCGATCCTTGGACTCTCCAGCTCTCTTCCTTCGAGTCGTCCCTATCCAACACTCTTTGCCGAGCAGCGAGACAGCTTTCCTCGAACCACTCGTAACGACCTTTTTCCTTCAGTTGGGCCACAATCATATCGCCCATCTCCAAAAGGTAATGAACGTCATTGAGCGCGTACTCGATCATTTTGGGAGAAAGCGGACGCTTGCCCCAATCCGCCTTCTGCGAGGACTTTGAAAGTTCGATGCCAAAATACTGATTTACCAGATCACCAAGTCCGAATCGGCGCACGCCCAGCAACCTCGCGCCGATCTGGGTATCGTACACGACCGCTGGAAGCGCTCCGAACTGGCGCTTGAACATCGTCATGTCGTAATCGGCGCCGTGCATCCAGACCGTCGCCGTGGAAAGATATTCCCCCAAGGACGACAGATCCTCAATCGCCAGCGGATCGATCAGCACACATTGATTACGATCCGCAAACTGGATCAGACAGAGCGACTCCCGGTAGCGATGCAGGCTGTCGGCTTCCGTGTCGATTGCGCACACCGGTTGGGCGGCACCTTGGCGACTTGTCTCCAGATGGCTGACAAGCCGCTCCGCTGTATCGATCATATCCGAACTCATCAAATCACAGTCTTCGGACTTGGCAATCCAGTCGATAGGGAAATCTCTGCCACCATTCCGAAACGCCTGAGGGCACTATTTGGTTTTCTTCAAAGTGATCTTCGTACGATAGAGGTCGCCTTCGGTGCCGGGAGGCTGAACATAAGCGAATTCGTCTACGCTATATTCTCCACTTTCCACTCGGATTTCGACTCGCTCCGGAGCATTTTCTTTCAAAGCTCCGACCCCCCGAGCCAATCTCACCGTGCTCACATGCCAGTCATAGGGCAATTGTACGATTTGATCACCCACGATCGCCGTCAACGCGATTTTGCTATAAGTTCCATCAGCGTAGTAGTAGCCGCTGGGGAAGTTTTCCCATGTTAGGCCTCTGTCTTTACTGCGCTGCAAAGTGTAAACAACCCCTGGCCTGGTTTCCAATTTCTTGTTGATAGTGAATCCGAAATATTGATCACGAACCAGTCGGGCAAAACCGTAAAAGTCGAAGAAATCCAGATCGTAAACCGGGTCGTTTGCGACTGTTCTGGGCTCTTCCGGAATGGAGGCTGCATCCACGGCGCTACTGTCGAGAATCCATTCGTTCAGGTTGTTGAAACCGTCACCATCGGCATCGGCCAACAGGTCGTCCTTTTTGTTGTTCGGGAAGATCCCATCGCGATACTCGGAGTATTTGTTCACCACGATCACAGGAATCTGAAACCTGCGGGACGAGAAGTCATAGCTGACACCACCGGTTTTGAAAGCACGCTGCATCTGGAGCTCAGCCATTCCGCGAGTTCCACCGGCCAGCGTGGGAGGAAGGGTGAACCTCGAATTGAAGGGGCTGGACAACAGGACGCGTGGGTCACCCGTGTTGGTATAATTCGGGAAAATCGATTGCGGCTGGCCGGAGTAGTTATCCACCAGATCCAAGGCGGAGTTCGGATTCTTTGGATCACGCAGCACTCTCACCGAGAAGTAAAGCGAGTCCACAGCAGCATAGACGTAATTCGGACTGAGCTGCCTCCAAGTGAAGGTATTCGGATTGAAGTAACTGAGTTCGACAAAGCCACCTTTGACCCAATTCGTATCGTTCACATCGGTGAACTTGAATCCGTCCTGAACTTTGTTTTTAGACGCCAAGCCTTCCGTCATTGGATAAATCACCGCATTCACCGGAGCCGGCAAGGTGGGATCAATGAGGCGGGGAAATGAGTAGTAATATGCTCCGGGAACAATTTCGCTTTCGAATTTCTTCCGTTGATTTCTGGAATAGTTCTTCGTGTTCGTGTAATTGGTCAGAAGATATTCTTGGACAGTCTCGGTGTGGAGATTGAAATAGACCGAAGCACTATTGTCTTTAAAACCGCCCGACGGCCGCTTGAGCTTGGAAGCAGGCGCGGCACGCAGGATCGCATACTCCGGCTCACGGGGAGCGATCGCGATCGCTTTTTGAAGCGTGTTTACCAAAAGGTAAGGGTTCGCTCTGGTGGCACCATTGATGGTTCCCGAAGTGATCAGGCCGGTGGTTCCAGCGGAGCAATAGCCGATGAAATAGCCGGGAGGGTAATATTGGATGAAATCGCAACCGCCGATGCTGGTCACACTGCCGTCGCTCATGCTGGTCGTGAACGAACCACCTCTGAAGTTTATGTTGTTCTTGTTCTGACGATAAACTTTGTTGCTGCTGAGCTCCAAGGCGACTTGAGCGCTCGCGGGCACGACGGCGGACGCAGCTAGCGCGGAGATGAGCGGCAAAGAGAGGGTTTTGATCCGAATCATGGCTGGAAGATGAGTTGGGTATTTAGAGCTGACAAGTGGAATTTCCGCGAGATCACCAATTTTTTTGAAATACCATGTATTCACATAAAAATCAGGCAACTTGCAATATGGCAGCTTGTTCGGGGGTCAGTTCGACCACCTGCCAAGGCAAGCCATGGGTGTTCAGATCGGCCATGAAAGCATCAGGATCGAGCTGCTCGATGTTCCAAACTCCGGGTTTCTTCCAAAGTTGCGCCAGAATTTGTTTCGCGCCAATCATGGCCGGAACGCCGGTAGTGTAGGAAATCGCCTGCGAACCCACTTCCGCGAAGCACTCCTCGTGGTCACAGATGTTGTAGATGTAAATGGCCTTGGGCTTGCCGTCCTTGAGGCCGGTGATGATGTTTCCGATGCAGGTCTTCCCTTTGGTCGTTTGGCCAAGGTCGCCAGGATTCGGCAGGACCGCTTTGAGAAACTGGAGCGGGACGATTTCCACGCCTTGATAAACCACGGGATCAATCCGGGTCATCCCGACATTCTGAAGCACTTCGAGGTGTTTCAAATAGTTGGGCGAGAATGACATCCAAAACTGCGCACGCTTGATCGTGGGGATGTGTTTCACCAGCGACTCGAGTTCTTCGTGATACATCCGGTAGATTTCATAGGTGCCGACGCCATCCGGGCAGGTGAATGACTGATGTTGGGACATGGGCGCGGTTTCCACGAATCCGCCATTTTCCCAATGCCGGCACTCCGCCGTCACTTCGCGGATGTTGATCTCCGGGTTGAAATTCGTCGCGAATGCCTTGCCGTGGTTGCCGCCATTTACGTCGACGATGTCGAGCGTGTGGATTTCATCAAAGTGATGCTTCAGCGCCCAAGCGGTGTAAACATTGGTCACGCCGGGATCGAAACCCGAACCGAGCAGTGCGGTGAGTCCCGCTTTTTCAAATTTTTCCTGATAAGCCCACTGCCAAGAGTACTCGAATTTCGCGACGTCGAGCGGCTCGTAGTTGGCCGTGTCCATGTAATCGCAACCGGCCAGAAGGCAGGCATCCATGAGATTGAGATCCTGATAGGGCAGCGCGACGTTGATCAGTAGTTTGGCGCCGGTCTTGCGGATGAGCGCGGCGGTTTCCTCCGCGTTGTCGGCATCCACCTTCGCGGTGGAAATGATGCGGCCGGTGCGGGTCTTCACCTCTTCGGCAATGGCGTCGCACTTCGAGAGAGTCCGAGAAGCAAGGGTGATTTCCCCGAAAACCTCGGGGACCATGGCGCATTTGTGGGCGACGACGCTGCCGACCCCGCCGGCTCCGATGATAAGGACTTTGTTCATGATCTGATGAGATATAAGGGGTGGGAAAATCCCGGCCCGCTGGCAAGAAATTCTCCATGACCGTCTGCCATCTTTGCACGAATTTTCCGACAACTTTTCTGTCGCACGGCGTTTTCATCCCTGAAAGGCTCGCGCCAGACGAAAAATCAATGCTCTCAATGAAAATCAACAACCCATCCTCCCGCCTCCGCCGCAGTTCCGGTTTCACCCTTCTTGAAATGGTCATCGTGCTCGGCATCATCGCGATGATCCTCGGCGGCGCGATCTTCGCCATGCGCGGCATCGGTGATGCGGCGAAACTCCGCCAGGTGGAGGCCGACTTCAAAAGCTTCGAAAGCGCGCTCGCCATGTACAAGCTGAACGCCGGATCATTTCCCACCACCCAGCAAGGCCTCAAGGCGCTTCAGGACAAGCCATCCAGCACCCCGGTCCCACGCCGCTGGGTGCAGGTCATGAGCAAGCTTCCGAACGACCCGTGGGGCACGGAATACGGCTACCGCTTCCCGGGCAAGAAGCGCGCCAACGAGTTTGAAATGTTCAGCAAGGGACCGGATGGAATGGACAACACCGCAGATGATCTCAGCAGTCAGGACGAATAAGCCGTCGCCCGGCTTCACCCTCATCGAGCTGGTCATGGTGCTCGCCATCGCGGCCGTCGTGATGGGCGGAGCTGTAGGGCTGATGGTTTATTCCTCGGATGAACGGGCCTTGCGCAAGACTTCCGGGGAAATCGAACTGATGGCCAAGCAGGCCCGCACCATTTCCATTCTCCACCAAACCCCCTACGTCCTTGAGTTCAGCGAAGGCATCGTGCGCCTGATGCCACTCGCCCAAGCGGGCCTGGCCGACAAGACCCCCTCCAGAAACCGCACCGTCGAACCCGGTCAGGAAGCCTCCGCCCAACCCGAGAACCGCCAGCTCGCGCTGGAAGACGGCATGACCCTTTCCATCCGCCGTTGGAGCTCCGAAGAATGGCTGCCCACGGTGAAAAACGCCGTGCACGTCTGGCGCTTCGATCCCGACGGCCTCTGCGAGCCACTTTCCATCCGTCTCAGTCTCGGCAACAGCTGGGCCGAGGATACCTATCACCCGCTCACCGCCACCATCCGCGACAGCCAGCTCGAAGCCCGATGATCCACCACGTCCATCCCGCCCGCCGCGGATTCCTTCTCCTTGAGATGGTTCTCGCGCTGGCGGTATTCGGCATCGCCGCCACCGGTTTCTCCGTGGCGCTGCGGCGCATGGCGGACGCCGCCCAGCTCGCCCAAAGCGAACTCCGGATCACCCGCATCCTCGACAGCGCGCTAGACGAAACGCTTTCCCTGCCCACGCTCGAAGAAGGAAAAACTAACTCCAGCGTCGGAGAAACCGGCATCGAACTCGATACCGAAATCAAGCTGCTCGAAGACCTCGTGAACGAGGAAGGCCAGCCGCTGAATGAAATGTATGTCATCACCATCAATGCGCGGTGGTACGACAGCGGCGAGTGGCATGAGCGCGCCGTCGAAACCTGGCGCAACGGCCGCATGTACCAACCCCCATGATCGTCCGCACCACCAGACCCCGCACCGCGGGATTCACCCTGCTCGAGCTGGTCATCGCGATCGGCTTGCTGGCGATGCTTGTCGGTATGGTTTTCGGCACCGCACGGACGTCGCTGGCTCTGGGCAACACCATCGTCGAGACACAGAATGAGGAAATGCTGCATCAGGCGTTTTTCGAACTCCTCAACCAGCGCTTCTCCTCGCTGCCGGGTAACACCCGCTTCGACCTCAAGGTTGAGGATTCCGGCTCCCATTACCTTTCCGATCTCACCCTTCAGAATGTTCCCCTCAGCTTCACCTGGGGCGGTCAGGCGCGCGTCGCCAAGGCCGTGCAACTCAGCACCGTGAAGCGCCGCAGCGGCTACATCGACATCGTCCTGAAATACTATGAAAACGAGGTGCTCGAAGACTCCTCCACCTCGTTCAAAAGCACGGCCACCAGCAATGAACCGTTTGCCGAAATCGTGCTGCTGACCGACGTGGCCTTCTTCGAATGGCGCGTCCTCGATGGCCGATCGATGGAATGGCAATACGATTGGGACCAGCAGGGCCGCCTGCCGCTGCAGGTCGAACTCACCCTCGCCATCGGAGCCAAAGGCGAGGAAATCCGCCAGATTTTCTGGATCGCACCGAAGGCGAATCCGGAAGTCCGGCTCCGCACCATCATGCAAAGCGCGGGCAACAGCAGCGGCGAGGCCGGTGGTGGTGGTGGTGGTGGAACCGGCGGAAATGGGGGCGGAA
This sequence comes from Verrucomicrobiota bacterium, assembly GCA_040388015.1. Taxonomy (GTDB): domain Bacteria; phylum Verrucomicrobiota; class Verrucomicrobiia; order Verrucomicrobiales; family Akkermansiaceae; genus Luteolibacter. Next base: position 30,392 of record JAZKCQ010000047.1, read on the forward strand.
ATGGCGAAGGCCGTGGTGGTAACGGCGGTGGTGGCGGAGGAGGCCGTGGCAACTAACATGCCGAAAAACCCAATGATCTCGTCCTTCCATTCCCGGAATCCGCGCGGAGCCGCCCTCATGGCGGTCATCTGGCTGATCGCGATTCTCGCCATGGCCTGCATGGCCACGCTGCGGGTGATTTCCTTCGATATGGAGTTGGCCTCGGCCAAGGTCCACGGCTCACGCGCCCGCCAGGTGGCGGAAATGGGCATCGCCATCGGCTCCCACAATCTCGTCAAACGCACCGATCCCATTCTCCGCCACATGGACGAAAGCACCGGCGAGGGCTACGAGGTCAAGCTGACTTCCGAGGGCGGCCGTTTCAATATCAACTACGTTCTCCTCAACGACGACAAGGACCTGCTCCGCTCGATTTTCATCAGCTGGGGAATCGAACTCGATGAGGCACAAGCCATTGCCGATGCGCTCAAGGACTGGGTCGATGCCGACAACAACGAAGAGCTCAAGGGAGCGGAAAAAAGTTACTACGAGAAAGAAGGCCGCATCAACCAGCCCTTCGACCGTCCGTTTTACGACATCAATGAAATGAGACTGGTCCGCGGCATGGACATGGTGGAAGCCGTCCGTCCGGACTGGCGGAACTGGTTCACCATCTGGAGCAGCGGTGGCTTGGATGTGAACGAGGCCTCGGCCGAATTGATCGCAGCCGCAGCGGATATTTCCGTGGAAGAGGCCGACGCCATCCCGGAAAAAGTGCGTGGCGACGACGGAATTCGCGACACTACGGATGATGTGGTGTTGGACAAGGCGACCGCTCTTGGTCTTATTGGCGTCGATACGGCGGATACCAAGATCACCAACCGTTTCAACGAAAGCGACCAAACCATGCGCATCGAAAGCATCGGCACTGCGGAAGGCGCCAAACGAAAAATCACCGTCATTGTCGCCAACCGCTCCGGTCGGCCCTCCCTCCTCGAACGCACTGAAGAAATCATCCCGTGAGTAAAACTACCGAAAACGTGCTTCTCGTCCCCGGCGAATCCGGTTGGGAAATCTGGACCGGCCAATCCACCGCCGCCTTCACCCTTCACGCCGCCACCGCCACCGAACGCGCGGGCGATCTGACGGACATCCCCAACGGCGATCTGCTTCTGCTGTTTCCCATCAAGGCGATCACCGCCGTGCCGATGCGCGTCTCCAGCGATGATGACGCGCTTTTCCCAGACCTCGCCGCCCTTCACGCCGAGCGCCTCGGACTCCGCCCGGACCCGATGGCCGGCCAGCTCACCGACGTGTTTGTCATCGCCCGCGAGGCGGAGAACACCGCGCTCGTTTCCATCCTCCTCCGTGTCCCCGGAGATGGTGACATGCCACCTCGCGGGCCGAAGAGCTTCGACATTTCCGCCCGCGCTTATCCGCTGGCCGGTGACACGCTGGCGATCTGGAAGGAATTGGGACGCTGGGTTTTCAGCCTCTCTCATCAGGGAAATCTCGTTTACTGCCAAGCCACGTCCGTCACCGCCACCAGCCCGGACGATTCGCTGGCCCGGGAAATCCGCCTCGCGCTCATGCAGCTTTCGATGCAGGGCCTTGAAATCGAGCCGAGCCGGGTCGTCGTCTGGACCAGCCAGCAAGACCTCAGCACCGCCGCGCTCTCCTCGGTGTTCCGCGCTCCCATCGAGATCTCCCCCCGTCCGGCCCCCACCCTGCCAAATCCTCTCAGCAAGCTGCTTCCCGCCGACGTTCGTGCCGCGAGGCGCGCCGCCCTGAAGCGTCAGAACCTCATGCTCGGCGCCGCCGCCGTCGCACTTGCCTATCTCGGCATCATCGGCTGGTTCGGCTACGGACTGTGGAAAGACAGCTCGGAGACCAAAAAACTCCTCAAACTGGCCCAAGCCGCCGCACCGGAAGGCGAGGCCTACGCGCTTCATACCGCTAAATGGGACGAGCTTTCAAACGCCATTGTCGTCGACAATTCACCGCTCGAAATCCTCAAGCGCGTCGCCGACTGCATCCCGCCCAGCAGCAATCTTCGACTGAAAACCGCGGAAATCAGCGCTGGCGAACTCAAGCTGATCGGGGAGGCCCCGCAACTCCAGGCGGTCAATACCTTCAGCCTGAACCTGGACAAGAACGCCGCTCTCGACCAGTTCGACTGGCAGACACCCGAGCCCAACCAATCGACCCGCGGCTGGGAATTCGTCTACAGCGGTGAAGTCCCCGCCACCGGACCACAGCCCTGATTTTCCGAATCACCGACAAAACCCTCCCGCCGCGGCTTTAATCGCACGGCTGCCGCTTCTCTCATTTTCCTTTTCTCCTCTCCATGTCAGACCGCGAAAAAAAACTCCTGATCTTCTTCTCCCTCGCGGGATTCATCATCGTCAATTTCCTCGTCTTCAATTTCGCCAAATCCACGCGGACCGATGTCGACAATCAGCGCAAGCAGGCCGAGCAGAAGCTCACCATCGCCGAGAGCTACCGCGACAACAGCGAGAAGGTAGCCGGCGAAATGGAGTGGCTCACCGAGCACGAACCGGAACCGGCCGCCAATCAGGACGTCCAGACCAGCCTCCAGCAAATCGTCGAGCGCGAGGCCAAGTCCGTCGGCCTCACCATCAAGCCCGGTCAGAAGCCCCTTCCCACTGACACGACGGGCACCTACTACCATCGCGCGAAAATCCAGATCACTGTCAGCGGCACCGATGAATCACTCTACCGCTGGCTGGATCGGCTCAACGTGCCCGATCAATTCCGCATCGCCTCGCAGATCCGGCTCTCGCCCAACACGCAGGACGACACCAAGATCGATTGCACCGCCACCATCGAGCAATGGTTCGTGCCGAAAACCTCGTAATCCTCCCTTATTTTGAAATCCCCGATCTCAAACCCGGTTCTCCTGTTCCTCGCCCTCACCGGCCTGGCGGCGGCGGATATTCCCAGGAAGGCCCCGATCAGCCGCTACACCAGCCTGTGGACGAATTCCCCGTTCACCGCCAAGCCACCGCCGGACCAAGGAGGCCCGGTGGCCAATCCGCTCGACGACTACGCCCTCATCGGCATTTCCCCCATCGGCAAGATCGGCACCACCGAGGGCTACCGCGTGACCCTTATCAACAAAAAGAAGCCGGAAGACCGCATCATCGTCGATTCCGGAAACGCCAAATCCGAATTCAAGATCCTCGGTGTCACCCGCAAAGACGGTGATCCGCTCGGCACCGTGGTCCGCATGCAGTCCGGCTCCATGACCGGCACCGTCAGCTTCGATGAAAAGCTGCTCACCTTGGTGACCGTCGCCCCCAAAACCCCGGTGCAGCAACCCGGCCAGCCCGTGCAGATCGGCCAACCCGGCCAACTTCCCACCGGAATCCCCGGCCAGCCCGTGCAGCCCGGCCAACCGAACGCACAGCGCCAGCCCCGGCCACGCGTCGTGCCGCCGCCCACCCCGCAGCCCGGAGCGCAGGTCCAACCAGGCCAGCAGCAGGTGGCCCCTCAAAACAACCTCCAGAACCAACGCCCGCAGCGCCGCGGCAATGGCAACTAACCTTTCCCTCTGAAATACCCGTTTTTCTCCATGTCCTTCCAACGCTCCATCGCCCTTCTGATTCTCGGCCTCGCATCCGCATCCGGCCAGGAACCCGTCACGCCACCGACCGTTCCTGTCACGCCGCCGGGTGTTCCCGTCCCCGGAGTCGCCCAGCCCGCCCCTGCCGGAGCTCCCGCCGCCAACCCACCGGGCCCGCAGGCCGGGGTGCCTCTCGGAGAAACGAAAATCACCACCGACATCAACGAGCCCAAACTCAGCGGCAATGCCCTTGCCGGCCTCTACCGCAAATACACCGGCCACCGCGTGATCGTTTCCGCCGCCGCGTCGACCGCCGAGTTCTCCTTCGTCCAGGAAGCCACTCCACAGGACCCGCTGACCTTCGCCGAAGCCGCCGAGCTGCTGAAAAAAGCCGCCACTCTTGAAAACTTCGTCTTCGTCCCCGATGGGCAGGATCCGAATCTCGACATCCTGACCCTCGCCACCGGCGGCATCCGCCCGACCGGAGTCGGCGTCGCGGTTTATAACGAAAACGATCCGCTGCCCGATGGAGATGCCGTCATTTCCTACGTCATGAAGCTGGAGAACATCAAACCGGCTGAAGCGGTGAACACCTTCACCCAGATCATCGGCCAGTTCGGTGCCTATGGCTCGATCGCCGCCGTGCCGAATGCCTCCGCCGTCGTCATCACGGAAAACACCTCGCTCATCCGCAAACTCATCGATCTCAAAAAGGAAATCGACAAACCCTCGTCACAGGTCGCCAGCCGTTTCATCAAGGTGCAATTCGCCGATGTCACGGAAATCGCCACGACGCTCACCACGCTTCTCACCGCCCAGCAATCCGCACAAACCACCGCTGGAATCCAGCGCGTCGGCGGTGCTCCGGCTCCGGTGGCCCAGGCACCTGCCGGAACCCCCGCTGTCGCCGGCCAGCCCGGCGGCGACAGCGGCAGTGGCGAATCCACACCGGTCCAAATCATCCCGGATCCCCGCACCAACCGCATCTTCGCGATGGGCCGGCCGGTCGATCTCGTCTTCGTCGAAGGACTGGTCCGTGAGTTCGACGTCGAAACCAGCGAGAAGAATTTCCTCCGCCGCAAACTCCGCTTCCTCACCGTGTCGGACTTCCTGCCAATCGCCGGCGACGCGCTGACCCGTGCTTTCACCGGCACCGGGGATGGTGGCGGAGCGGCGGCCCAAGGCGGTGCCGCAGGCGGCGCCCAAGGAGGAAACAATCGTAATAACACCCAAGCCAACAACCGCCAGACCGGCGGCGGCGGCAATACCGGCCGCACCAACAACACCGGAAGCACCGGCGCCAACTTCGGAGGTTCCACCGGAGGCGGAGGATCGGGCGGCGGCAGCAGCACCGGCAGCGCCCTCAGCGATCCGGGCATCAGTTCGGCCCCCGAATCGGTCCTCGTCGGCCGCACCCTGCTCGTCGCGGACAACATCACCAACTCGATCGTCGTCCAGGGCCCTCCTTCCGGACTGGAAATCATCCAGCGCCTGCTTGACCAGATCGACGTAAGGCCCGACCAGGTCATGATTTCCACCGTGATCGGCCAGCTCACTCTGGATGATTCCACCAAATTCGGTGTGGATTACCTGAGCCTGGGTGGAGATGTCATCGGCGGCGGCGGCGGCGGACTTCGTCCTCTCATCGACATCCCGGCGGTTGGAACCATCGGCACCCCAGGTTATGTGGCCGCCAGAACAGGGGCCTTCGACCCATCCTCCCTCAGCGGTTCCGGGCTCCGGGTTTACGGGAAGATCGGCAACAACATGAGTGTGTATTTGCAGGCCTTGCAATCGAAGAGCGACTTCACCGTACTTTCCCGCCCGAGTATTTTCACCTCGAACAACCAAAAAGGCACGATCTCGAGTGGTGAACGGATCGCCATTCCGACCAGCAGCAACAGCTTCGGCACCAATGGCAACTCATCCACCAACATCGAATACCAGGACGTGGTGCTGAAACTCGAAGTCATCCCGCTGGTGAATTCCGACAACGAAATCACCATGCAGATCGCCTTGCTCAACGACGAACAAAACGGCGTGCAAACCATCCAAGGCGGTGCTGGCAATGGCGGCGACCTCACGGTGCCGAAAATTTCCACCCGCGAAATTCTCACCACCGCCACCGTCCCGAACAACGAAACCATCGTTCTCGGCGGGCTGATCGTCGGCAGAGGCGGCAAGGACAAGAGCGGCATCCCCATCCTCTCCAGCCTTCCTTACATCGGACCTCTCTTCGGAACGACCACCGACACCAAGACCCGCAGCGAGCTGATGGTCTTCATCCAGCCTTCCGTGGTGGGCAACGACCGTTCGCTCAATGCCGTCCAGGCGGACATGGACGTCCGCTACAAGGTTTCCGAAAAAACCCGCACGATGGCGGACGGACCGGGAGTGCTTCCTCCGGTGGACTCCATCACGCCGGTGGAGGACAAGGAAAGCAACCGCAGCTATACCAGTCCGTCATACGCTGCTCCTGTTGAAGAGCGGGCTCCGGTGATCACCAAGAAAAAGCCCGTATTCGGCCCCATCCACAGACGGTGATAAATTGCGGGATTCTGAAAAAATTTTGAACGCTGGCGTTCATCGAGAGTCAAAACCAATGAAGACCGTACGCAAGTTCGCGTTTTCATGTAAGGGTGAACAGCAGTTGTCAGCCTCATTACGAGCCGCGAGTTAAATTGCGGGTGTGTTGAAGTTGTTCAGCTTGGCCGTCGGAGTGGGTGCTCCGGCGGCCTCTTTTTTGTACGGATGTGGCGGCGGGGGCGGGCCACAAGATGCCGATGCTCTCCGGCTGCCTACTCCGGCAGGGCGACCTTTTCGCCCAGATGCTTCGGTCGGGTATTGAGGAAATTCACGTCGAGCCACATTTTCACGCGCGCCCCCACTTCGCGGATCTTGGTTTTCAGCCCGGCATGCGCCACCACATCGCGGGCATCAAAGCCATAGGCCTCGATGCCGTGGGCCTTCGCCAGATAGATCGCACGCTCGTTCTGGAAGCGCTGGCTGATCACCAGCATCGAATCCGTCCCGAAGATTTCCTTCGCCCGCACCACCGAGTCCAAGGTTCTGAGTCCGGCGTAATCGCAGACGATCCGGGATCCCGGAATCCCCCGCTCGACCAATGCCTGCTTCATCTTCTCCGGCTCGTTGTAATACTGGCTTCGGTTGTCCCCTGAAACGATCAAGGTCTTGATTTTCCCGGATTTCCACACCCTCACCGCTGCATCGATCCGATAGCGGAAATAAAGATTTTCCCGGCCGTTCACCCGGTCCGTCGTGCCGAAGACAAGACCGACCGTGGTCACCGGCAGGTCGGAAACATCCGAGAACAGGCGCCCTCGCGAGGCCCAGAGCGGCGCGAAGTTCGCATAGCACACCACACCGAGAAACAGCAGCCCCATCGCCAGCAATCCGATCCAAAACCGCCGCAACCATCGCTTGAACGGGCTTTTCCCGGCAGCCTTCACCAACTTCGCGTGGTTTGGAGTTCCACCGGCCGGCGCGGCCAGTTCAACAAGGATTTCACCGTGTCGGCAAAGCCTCCGATGAACGGCTCTTCCGGCGCGATGACGCGCAGCCGGTTCGCCGTTTCCACGAAACGAACTTCGGAAAACCGCCCGATCAGCTCGCCATCGACTTCGACCGGCACCTCCCTGTCCGATTTCACAATGAAATCCTCCGTCTGGAAGTAACTCGTCGAAGCCACCAGATCGATCCCGCCGAACGCCAGCCCGCGAAGCGAATCCAGCACCAGACGGTAGCCGGCTTCCTTGTAAACGAGCACATCGAGCTTCGAATCGTGGTTGTTCGCGCTCGGGAAAAATTTGAACTGCCCGCCGTATAACGAGCCGTTTCCGGCCAGCACCGCCACGCCCTCCTCGCGACGGCCGTCCGCACAGATGACCTCCAGCTTCGGCGGTTTTTCCCCCAGTACCTTCACCGCCGCAAGCAGATAGGCGAGCGGACCTAACATTTTTTTCGCTTCCCACGTTGTTTCCTCGATGACCATCGCGTCGAATCCGACACCCGCCATCTGCACGAAGGGAGAGCCGTTCGCTTCGAAAAGATCCACGTCCTGGACAAAGCCACGCTCGATCACCTCGAACGCGTTTTCCAACGAATCGAAGGGAATCCCCATTTCACGGGCGAACACATTCATCGTTCCGGCGGGCAGGACGCCCAGCAGCGTTTTCGATCCCGCCAGTCCGCGGACCACCTCGTTCAGCGTGCCATCACCACCCGCGGCGATCACCACCGGCTCTCCCGCCGCGGCGAACCGGGCCGCCAGCTCACGCGCCTCGCCGGCGTGGTTCGTGGCGAAAAGCGCGAAACGGTTCGCATGGCTCATCAGGAAACGCAGCACCCGCCCGCCCTTCTGGCTGCGGGCCTTGGGGTTGAAAATGACCGGATACCGGTGCGGCGCTTTCATGCGCGATTCTTCACCCATCCCCGCCATCACCGCAACCCGTTTTCAACCCAGCGCCTCAATCACCTTATCCACCGGCAGGCCCATCACATTCTCGAAGCTGCCGCGGATTTCGGAAACGATCAGCTCGCCGCATTCCTGGATTCCATATGCCCCGGCCTTGTCCAGTGGGTTCACCCGGGAGAAATAGTCATCGATCACGGCGTCATCCAGCGTCCGGAACGTCACGTCGGTGAGATCGTGGAAAATGTTCTTTCCGCCTCCCGGATAGATCACGCAGACCCCGGTGCATACCTGATGGGTCCGTCCCGACAACCGCCGCAGCATTTCCCGCGCCTCATCCATGTCTCCCGGCTTTCCCAACGGCATACCGTCGATGAATACCAGCGTGTCCGAACCGATCACGGTCGCGTCAGGCCTTTTTCCCGCCACCGCCGAGGCCTTCAGCGTGGCGTTCAGCTCGCACAACACATGCGGCTTCATCGCCGGATCATGGATTTCCTCCGCCGGTGAAACGACGACTTCGAAGATGACCCCCGCCTTCTCCAACAGTTCGCGGCGGCGGGGGGATGATGAGGCAAGCACGATGGACATGTCGCAGCGATGCCCCGGATCCAGCCGACGTTCAAGCCACGTTTGCTCAGGGCTCCTCGATCGTTTCCATCTCCTCGCGCATGTGGTCCATGAGGCGCTGCATGTCGCCGAGATGACGACGCATCCTTTCCTCTCCACCGGGAAGGGAACGGCCACGCGGAGCCGCGCCACGAGTCGGCCGCGGAGCCGCGTCCGCTACCTGCGTATCTACCTGGGCGAGGGCGGGATTCTGAGGTTCTTTTTTCAACAACTCCACCACCGCAGCGGCGGGCATGACAAACGAGCGGGTCCGGTCGGCGCGGGCCAGCGTGATCCCCACGGCACGCCCCTGCAGATCGGCGACGGGCCCTCCGATTTGATTCGGCTTTGGACGCATGTCGGTCTGGAGCGCGTGGGTGAACGAACTGCGGACTTGGCTGATGGGACCGCCCATGCGCTCCATCGTCTGGAGACGTTCGCCGGAAAACTGCGCCATCGCGGGCGTGCGGTTACCTAACAAAACCTTCATTGTTTCGGCGCGGCCTTTCGACTCGATCAGCATGGAAATGGTGGTGCCGGGAGCGACCCCCGTCAGGGCGTTCTTCAGTTCCAGCACCCCCGAGATCGCGCGCTCGCCGACTTTCAAAATGACGTTGCCCGGTTTCAGGCCCGCCGCGAATGCTCCGGAATCTTCCGCAACCCGCTCGATCCTGACGCCCTGCCCCTTGTATTCGGGATCACCATAGACCCCGAGGTATGCCATGTCGCTGTCGCGCAGGTTGCGTTCCAGCACGCTGACCACGCCGAATGCGGCGAGCCTGCCATCGGGCTGGGGAGCGGCGAGGAACGAGCCGAGCCGCGGCGATTCGAGCGACCAGCTGACAGGCTTGAGGGCCGGTCCCTCGACCTCCAGCACGACGAGATCCTCATCCTGATAGACTCCGCCCAGCTTGACGTTCCTATATTCGCTGCCGGCGATATCGACCCGCAGATTTCCCGAGCCGCGCGCCACCTCGCTCCACTTGCTCAGGATCTTCGTCCCGTCTCCGACCACGGTGCCGTAAGCAATACGGCGCGAGCCGGACCACACCCGGACGGTGGATTTCGCGACATCGGCGAGAGCGGGCATGATGGCGTCGTTGAATGCCGCAGCCTGTTCATCGACGGCCTGGCGTTCTTCGGGAAGGAGCAACGGAACCTCGTCTTCGGCCAGGGAAACACCGGGAAGCGAGAGTGCGAGGATGAGAGAAACAATCGGTTTCATGTTTGTTTGGCTTATCGTTCTTCAAAGACGGTGTCGCGGCTGGCGAGAGTGACTTCCACTTCCAGCGTCCTGCGGTCGCGGTGGAGCCCGAGCTTCACGGTGTCGCCGGGCTGACGCTTCGCCAGCACCTGCAGGAGCTTGTTGGCGTCGGGGATGTCCTTGCCATCGAGCGTTTGGATGACATCGCCGACACGGACGCCCGCCGCCGCAGCGGGAGATCGGGGGACAAGTTCCTCGACCGGCACGCCTTTCACGCCACGCGGGAGGCCGAAGCCAATGCCCAATACCGGCATTTCCGGATTGGCGAAGGGATTCATCGAAAGCCTGCCCCAGGCCTCGCCCGCCTTGATGCGCTCCCAGTCATCCTTGAAGCCGTCGATGCCTGCATGGTTATTGTTGGTTAGAGAAACACCGATGGAGGAATTGATCCCGACGATTTTCCCCTCGAGATCGAAAAGCGGACCGCCGGAGTCGCCTCCGATCAGGGTGCAGTCGGTGGTCAGGAAATTTCCCGGTCCTTTCGACACCACACGGCCGAACCTGACCGGAGGCGTGCGGGCCGCATCGAATCCGGCGGAATGGCCGAGCGCGAGCACCCAGTCTCCGGCGACGAGGGATTTCGAATTCCCCATTCCCGCGAACGGCCACGGTCCCTTGTTGAGGATCTGCACCATCGCGATGTCCTTGGAGTAGTTTGCCCCGAGAACTTTCCCGGGAACCTGCTTGCCATCGGAGAACACCACCTCGACCTCGTCCGCGCCTTGGATGACATGGGCCGCCGTGAGAATCAGGCCGTCCGCCGTGGTGATCACACCGGACCCGGATGACTGGGTTTTATCCGAAAGCAGGGCGACGGTGGCAGGCATCACCTTCTGGCTGACCGCCTCGACCTTCGACTCCAGTTTTTCGAGATCCTTCAGGTCCTGAACCGGCTCTCTGGCTTGCAAGAACGTGGTGCCGCAAACCAGCCACAGGCCGAATCCGGCGAGGGGAAAAAGGGATTTCATTTTCATGATGACGTGATTCAGAGCGACACCGCCGCGCCCGTTCGTCTGTCCCGATAAACAAGGGTGGATCGCCGGCGGAGGATGGCATATCATTCGCACGAAGATGCCAAAACGCAACCCGCCAGAGACCAGCCGCCTCCGCAGCAAAGAAACGCCCGAAAGGGCTCGGTCGCGCGGGCCCGGGGCCGGATCGCTACTGTTGTTCTGGCCGTTTCATTTGCTCAATCTGGTCACCCGTCCGCTTGCTCCGCCGCTGAAACTCCTCGCCCGGCTGGCGGGCTATCCGGTCGTCGCAGGGCTCTACGGACTCGCGTTTCTGGCGATTGTCTACGGCTTCCGCGCACAGAAATACGATCTGTCGAAAATCCACGCGATGCCGGAGCGCTCGATCATCCGCGACCGACTCGGCGAGGAACTCGGCCGCATCCACGGGGACAAGCGCTCGATCGTACCGCTGAAGGACGTTTCCGAGAATTTCCGCAAGGCCATCCTCGCGCGGGAGGACGAGCGGTTCTATCAACACGGTGCCTTCGATGTCATCGGCATCGGTCGGGCGGCGCTGGAAAACATCAAAGGCAAGCGCCAGGGCGCGTCCACCCTCACGCAGCAGCTCGCGTCGGATGTTTTCAAGCTCAAGGCCGGGGAAAAGCGCGGCGACATCCCGCGCCAGATTGACCGCAAGCTGCTGGAGATCGCGATCGCCGTCCGCCTCGAAGCGTCGTTGGAAAAAGACGAAATCCTGGAAGCCTACATCAATCAGATCAACTGGGGGAAATCGATCAAAGGCATCGGCGAGGCGTCGCGGATCTATTTTGAAAAGCACCCGTCCGAACTCACGCTTTCCCAATCCGCGCTGCTCGCCGGCATCGTCCGCGGGCCGGATGCCTACAATCCCTTCAAATCGATGGAAGCCTCCACCCGCGAACGGGGCACCACGCTCGACCGGATGGTCGCCGCCGGAGTGATCAGCAAGGCAGAGGCGGATGCCGCCAAGCTCGAACCGATCGAAGTCAGGCCAGAATACCGGCGCGAAGCGCGGCAATCCTACGCCATGCTCGCCATCAGCCGTGATCTGGAGGTCATTCTTGAAAAGGAAAATATCGAATTGGGAGGACTGGACGTGACCACCACCATCGACCTCCGTGTCCAGCACAAGGGAGAGGAAGCACTTGATAAAAAGCTGCGCGAGGTCGAGCGCTACTCCGGCTATCCCCACCAGACGCGCTCGGCCTGGAACAGCTTGCCTGAGGAAACCCGCGCGGCTCCCGAGTACCTCCAGGGGGCGGCCGTCGTCGTGGAAAACCGCACCGGAGCCGTGCTGGCCGTGATCGGCGGACGGGACGCCAACGAATCCCCGCTCAACCGCGCGATCAAGGCCGACCGCCAGCTTGGCTCGCTGTTCAAGCCCTTCGTCTATCTGGCAGCGTTCGACCAAGGTCTCCGGCCTGACACCGCCATCAGCGACGGACCGCTCCAGCCGGGCGAAATCAAGGGCGGCCGCAACTGGCATCCCCACAACTCCGACGGCAAATTCGGCGGCATGGAGGCCGCTTCCACCGGACTCATCCGCTCCCGCAACACGATGTCCGTACGGGTCGGCAACTACGCCGGAATTCCGAAAGTGAAGGAAGTCGCCCGGATGGCCGGGTTCCGGACGCCGATGCCGGAGAGCCCGGTTTCGTTCCTCGGCTCATGGAATGCCACACCCTGGGAAGTCGCCACCGCTTACACGATTTTCCCGAATGACGGCACCCGCTACCGGCCCTATCTGATTTCCCAGATCAAGGACCGCGACGGCAACATCCTGTGGCCGCCCAAGGACAGCAACCTGACGCTTTCCTATCCGGCGGCCAAAAGCGGATCCGCCTGGTCCGTTTCCCGCATTCTCAACGAAGTCGCCACCCGCGGCACCGCGGCCGCCGTCAGCCGCCTCGGCTTCGACAAACCGTGCGGCGGCAAAACCGGCACCACCGACGACTACAAGGACGCCTGGTTCGCCGGCTACACCTCCACCCTCAGTTGCGCCGTCTGGGTCGGCTTCGACATCCCCAAGAAAACCATCGACAAGGGCTACGGCGCGACCCTGGCCCTGCCCGTCTGGGTCGACATCATGAAAACCGCCGACCGGCTCGGCTACAAGGCCGGCAAGCTCAACAGCAAGGTCAACCTGGTGGAAATGGAACTCTGCCGCCTTTCCGGAAAACGCGCCACCGCCGGCTGCCGTGAAGCCGGCACCCACTACATCGACGAGGTTCCCGCCGACATCGCTCTGCCCGGCAACGACCTCTGCCCGATCCATCCCGCCAAAGCCATGGCGGTTGATGAATCCACGCTGGCCCCACCTCCTGCGGCTCCCGCGTCCGTCCCGCTGCGGGCGCTGCCGGTGGAGGATCTGGAGCAGCAGGAGCAGGACATCCCGCTCAAAGCCATTCCGGTCGAATAAAAGTCGAGGGTTGAAGGTCGATGGTTGGGAGCGAAGAAACAGGCTTCCATTTTCCGGTATCCCTCGTTTTCTCAACTCTCAACCACCCGCTCTCAACTTCTCCCAATGTCCACCTGGCGTCCCATCCACCCTCCCGCGTTCTGGAGACGCTGGCTGCCGGGTTGGTTGCATGGACCGGTGAAATGGGTGTTCATGCTCTCGCTGGCAGGTGCCGTCGCATTGTCAGGCATGGCGTTTTTCTATTTCATGCTGGCGATGCGCTTCGACATGGACGAGGTCGCGAAGCTGCCGGCCGGGACAACGTTCTATGACCGCAAGGGGGTGGAGATCACCGCGCCCGGCGGTGCGGGCCGCAAGCTGGTGAAGCGGGAGGATATTCCGGATTTCCTGGTGAAATCGCTGCGAGCGAGAGAGGACGCGCGGTTTTTCGAGCACAGCGGCATCGACGTCCGCGGGCTGATGAGGGCGACCGTTAGAAACATCAAGGACCGTGATTTCACCCAAGGCGCGTCCACCCTGAGCATGCAGCTCGCGCGGAATAGTTTCAAAATGAAGCAGAAGTCGCTGCACCGGAAGTTTCTTGAAATCGCCCTCACGCTGCGTCTCGAGTCGCGATACACCAAGGACGAGATCCTCACCCATTATCTGAACCGCATCTACTTCGGAGCCGGAGCGGACGGCATCGAGCAGGCGGCACAAACCTATTTCGGAAAAACCACCCGCGATCTCGGCGACGGGGAGTGCGCCATGATCGTCGGCATCATCCGCGGGCCGCACATTTTCTCTCCGTTCCGGAATCTCGATGCCGCCGTCGAACAGAGAAACCAAACTCTCAACCGCCTCATCGCGATGGGTCTCATCGACAAGGGCCGCCGCGACCGGATCGCCGCCGAACCGGTCAAGCTCGTGAAGGAGGAGGAGCGCGAGACCCAGACTTCCTACGCGCTGCAAGCCGTCCGCCGAGAGCTGGACCGCGTGATGGAATCCGACAACATCCAGCTCGGCGGACTGCATGTCCACACCACTCTGGACGCCGGCTGGCAGAAGCGGTTAGAAGAAGAGCTCACCCGCGCGGTGGAGGATCTGGAGCATGAGAAATCCTGGCCGCACCCCACCGAAGCGACCCACGTTTCCGGTACCGAACCGAACTACATCCAATACGCCGCCGTCACCACGGAAATCAAAACCGGAGCAACCCTCGCCCTGATCGGCGGGCGGAACTACAGCGATTCTCGCTTCGACCGCACCCGCTCCAGCCGTGATCTCGGGTCGGCGTTCGAGCCGTTCGTCGCCGCCGCCGCCGCCGAGCGGGGCAAGCTGGTTCTGCCCGGGAAACCGGTGCAAACCGGCCGCCAGATCGGCCCGGCGGAGGTCGAGCGTCTCGCGAAACGCTGCGGCATTTCCGGCCCGTTTCTCCAGACCGAGGACCTGTTCCGCGGCTCGGTCAGCGCGACGCCGTTGGAAATGTCGGTCGGTCTCGCCACGCTGGGGAACCAGGGAAAACGCGCGAAGCCTTATCTCATCAAGGAAATCCGCGATGCGACCGGCGAGGTGATCTACACCGCCAAGCCCGTTCTGAACCCCGCTCTGAGTCCGTCGGCCGCACTCGATGCGGCAAGCGTGCTGCAGAAATCGGGTGGCACCCGCTGCTTCACCGGAGCCACCGGATCCGAGCGCGATGCATGGACCCTGCGCCTCGGCCCCGGCGGCGCGACCGCGATCTGGCTGGGGTTTGACAAGCCCGCGGCCATCGCCCGCGAACCACGGCTGAAATCTCTGCTTGATGAGTTCGTGAAGCGGTTGGGGAACAACTGAACGGCGATGCCGGATCGTCGACAGGCGCGCGGAAGGCGCCTACCCAAATGAATAGAAATGACGCCCTTCAATGCGCCGGCGAGTTGAATCGGGCGGGATGGATTCCCCCTCAAAAACATTCACTCACAATCATTTAGCAACATCCGGATGGAGCTAACATCCGCCAGGGACGGTGAACGGACATGAGAGAAAACGGTTGATCGGAAAGTAGGATGCCTGCCTGAAAAGACAGGCATCCACTGAACCACTTTTCCAAACCATCTTTCATGAAATCACCCTCAGCCTCAACACGACGAAAAAGCCTGCAGATCGGAATGACCATTCTGTGCGGCATGGCGGCCTGCCCGACGACCCGCGCCTACACCACGGAAGATGCCGATACGATATTCGAGGCCCACACCAAGGCGTTCTATCGGGAAAAGGATGGCAAGGGCTGGCACACCAAGGACACCGCTAGCGACAAAAAGGCGGATTTCTGGACGAGGGCCGAACAACTGGAAATGGTGTTGGACGTCCACGCCCGGACCCGCGACCCGAAGCATATGGAGATGTTCGCCAGTTTGTTGCTAGGCTTCATCGCGGACCATGGCAGGACGTGGGAGCGCAATGAGTTCAACGATGACATCATGTGGATGGTCATCGCCTGCGCCCGCGCGCATCTGGCTTCCGGCGACACCGAATACCTCGATATCGCGAAAGAGAACTTCGATCTCTGCTACAAGCGGGCGATCTCGCCGGATCTGGGTGGCGGACTGTGGTGGAAAACCGACAACAAATCGAAGAACGCCTGCGTGAATGGTCCCGGATCCATCGCAGCATTTCTGCTAGGACTTTCCACGCGCGACACGACCTACACCACCAAGGCGAAGGAACTGTTCCTTTGGGAACGTGAAACGTTGTTCGACGAGAGAACGGGAAAGATTTCCGACAGCATCCATGTCGGAGGCAAGGTGGCCTCCTTCGCGCTGACCTACAATCAGGGAACGTTTGTCGGCGCCGCCAACCTGCTCGGCTACAACAAGGAGGCAAAACTTGCCGCAGCCTACACCATGAACCACCTGTGCAGGGACGGCTACCTCCCGGCTTCCGGAGAAAACGGCGATGGCGGCGGATTCAACGGCATCGGCGTGCGCTGGATCGCACGTTACATGAAGGACCAGCGCGAACAGGCGACGTTCGAACCCTGGCTGCAGAAGAATGCGGAAGCCGCGTGGCTGGCACGCCGCGAATCGGACAACCTCACCTGGTGCGCCTGGCCCAAGCCCACGCCGCCGGGGTTGAGATATTCATGGGGATGCAGCAACGCGGTGGTCATCATGCAGGCGGTCAAGCCGCCGGAGACGCCAAAACCATGAATGCACGGCACGAAGCCGGCGCGGAGAGTTGAACGAATTTTCAAAGCCCTTTGACACAAGGGCCTGATTTCGGCATGCTGATCCCATGCAGGCCATGCAATTCGAGCAATCCGTCGTTTCGATCCTGAAGCGCGACAAGCGTTTTGATCCGCATGCCTACTTCTTCCTCAAGGACGCGCTGGACTTCACGCTGAAGCGAATTGCCGAGTCGAACGGCGGCCAGGCACGCCATGTCAGCGGGCCTGAACTTCTCGCCGGCTACCGGGATTACGCGCTCGAACAATTCGGCCCGATGGCGGCCACACTCATGAACGAATGGAGCATCCGGAAATGCCAGGACGTCGGCGACATGGTGTTCCACCTCATCGAGGAGCAGGTTTTCGGCAAGCAGGACTCGGACAAAAAGGAGGATTTCTCCGAGGTGTTCGATTTCGAGGCCTCGCTGGTCACTCCGTTTTTGCCGAAGAGCAAAATCGCCGCGCAGGAGCGATCGCCCCGCGGTCAGCGCGTGGTTTCCTGAATCTCCGCCTGCGGCACATTCGGCGGCGGGGGCGGCATCCATTTCGGCGCTTTGGGCGTCACGTCCATTCGGACTGCGATGATCGCCAATCCGATCAAACCGGCGGCTCCGCCCCATCCGACGGTGAATGCGGTCACCAGCCCGATGACAAATGGTGCGAAAACCAGCAGCCCGATGATCATGCCGCTCGGGTTCACTTCGTAGGCCAGGATCGACAATCTCAGCCGCGAACGGGCGAGGGCCAGACCGGCAAGCGTGTAGCCGACCACCGCCGCGATCGCAGTGAAATGGTAGAGCCAGCCGCAGCCGCCGGTTTGCGCGCCGGCACCGAAAAGCGGGGCCGCGCAGCCGGCCGCCATGGAGAACAGATAGAGCGCCAGCACCGCGATCCGCACGCCGATGCGTTTGAAGGCGGAAGCTCCGATGGCTCCCGCGCTGATCATGGCGGATCCGCCTAGAATCGTCGCGGCGCACGCCGCTTCATGCCACCACTCGATCCCGCCGACCATGTAGCGCACCACGACGTAGGGCAGCAGGGAAACGAAAGTGAGCGCGCACAGTCCCCACAGCGTGATGAATTTCCCGGTAACCACTTTCCAGCGATCCAGCTTGGTGAGCAGCAAGAGCTCGTGGTTTCCCTCGTCGAGTTCCTGTCCCATCAGGATCACGCCGCCCATCGGCATGATGATCAGGCAAATCAAGGTGACCACCATCCAGAACGGGCCCGACGTCGCCAGCTGTTCGATATTGAGCATCCCGGCGTACTCCGAACTTTCCGAAGCATGTCCCAGCTGGAACTCCGCCGCCATCGCGACCACGGCGAAGAGCTGGATCGCCAGAAACGGATAAACGAAACTGCCGCGCCGCAGGCTCTGCCGCAGCTCCTTGGCCGTCATCGGGTCGAAACCCTCGGGCAGATCGTTTTTCCACATCGCTTCCAATGACCCGAAATCTGTCAGATTCGTTTCCGCAGCGCAAGCCGCTGGACTGGCGTTCGCATCGGCGTATGTTGAAACCATGGCCATCGAAACCAGAAACGTCATCGGATCCGTTCTCCAGCCCTGTTCGACGGACCCGCTTACCGGCTGGCATCGCGACGGCTGCTGCCGCAGCGGTTCCGGCGATGTCGGCGTGCATGTCGTCTGCGCGCGGGTGACGGCGAAGTTTCTCGAGTTTTCAAAGATGCGGGGAAACGACCTGAGCACGCCGCGCCCGGAATTCGGCTTTCCCGGTCTCAAGCCCGGAAATCAATGGTGCCTGTGCGCGGCGCGGTGGCAGGAAGCCTTCGAAGCCGGCTTCGCACCGGATGTCGTGCTCGAAGCCACCCACGAATCGGCGCTGGAATTCATCGACCTGGCGAGCCTGAAGCAACATGCTTGTTAGGATGCGTGTTCCTTGTTTCCAGGTACCGCCAGCACAACCACGCCAGACCCCATGAAGTGAGGCCGAACACCCCCAGCCGGATCAATTGCCAATAGCCGGTGAAAAAATCACCCCACAGCTGCGGCAAAACGAAACCCAGAAACAACGGCACCGGTGTGTGAAACAGATACAGCCCGAAGCTCAAACGCCCGATGTGCTGCACCGCCGGATGATCGAGGATTTTTCCCAAGACTCCATCGAAGCCGGCCAAGGTCGACGAGATCAATCCGGCGAACACCACCGAGACCAATGTCTGCTGGACGTAACAGAAACCTTCGACCGGCCGCCCCATTTCATTGAAGGAATACAGCACCGCATATCCCGCACATGCAATCCAGGCAGCGAGTCTGAGGCGCTTGTCGCCGACCTGCATTCCCCGCTCCATCGCCAGTGCGAGCAAGGCTCCTACACCGAAGTAATCCAACGCCGTCGGAGTGATCGCCTCGGCGTGATGGATTTCCGGAAACCACCGCGCCAGCACCATCCGCGACAGCGGGGCGATCGCCACACACGCCAGGAACGCCACCCCTAACAAACGCCGGGGAATCAGGAAAACCACCAACGGCCAGACCAGATAGAACTGCATCTGGATCGCCAGGGTCCAGTAGTGCGCCGTTCCAGAAGGCCAGCCGTCCAGCCACGCCATGTGGAAATTCGACCAATGCCCGAAGTAGGCCGGCCAATGCTGCCGGATGTCGGTGGCACCGACGAGAATCGCGAAAAGCATCGCCGCGTAGCACGGCACCAGGATCCGCACCATCCGCCGCTTTTGGAAATGAAGGTAGGCATCTCTCCGCCAATTTCCGCCGTGGTGCTCGGCCGCCGTCCGTTCGCGCAGCAGGATGCGGGTGATCAGGAATCCGGTGAGGGTCAGGAAAAAGAACAGTCCGATTTCAAACGGAAACGGGCCGTGCCATTTCGACGGCAGCCAATGCTGGCACATCACCCCCAGCACCGCGAAGGCGCGCCATCCGTCCAGTTGGGTATTTCGAATCGCTGACAAATCCGCCGCACGCTCTCACAGGCGGCCGTCCTTCAGCAAGATCAATGCCTCTTCCGTCGGCACAGCGCGATCAACCCACCTGCCGCAAGCAGTACCGCGCTCCCGGGCTCCGGAGCGAGCACCGCACCGGCCCAAAGGTTTCCAAGCTTGTCGTAACCGGCTTGGGAAAAATGCAGGCCGTCGCTGCCGAGATCGGTGAGCGCCATCGCCGCGTTCACATCGAGGAATTCGACCTTTTTGCCATTGGCGGCGTGGGTGCTGACGATGCCTCGGATCGAGCTGTTATAGGTATTGATCGACGTGTTCAGGGCCGTTACGGCGGCGTTCTTGTAGGTGTTTGTTTCCGAAGCTTTCGGCACCGATCCCACAATGATGCGGGCCGTCGGACTCAACGTCTCGAGCCGGGCGAGAAGCAGTTCGAAACGTGCGGGCGCCGTGGAAACCGAATTGTTTCCGTTCAGATCGTTGGTTCCGATCATCAACAAAATGACACCCGGCGGTGTGACGCCCGCATGCCAACCCTGGACGCTTTCGTAAATTCCTTTGCCGTTGTCCGCCGTCCCCGCCGCGGTGTCCGAGATGAACCAGCCCGAATGCCCGTCATGATTCGTCTGACCCACCGTCGTCAGCGCCGCGGTGGAGTCGTTGGTGGCGCTGCCGACGAAATCCACCGGCACCCCGCTCCTCGTTAGAGCCGTGTAGAGCTGGGGCCGGTAAGCGCCCGCCCGGGTGAATCCGGAGGTCAGCGAGTCGCCGATCGGCCAAATGACTACCGCCCCTGCCGACATGAGGGTCGCGGACATGACAAACAACGCTCCAAGGACGGATTTCATGGGATTGCTCCGAGTCTCGGGGAATGCGGAACTTTTCCGCCAGACCTTCGTTTGGGGTAGCCCCAAGCAGTTTCACACTTACCGCTTGGATTTCCCAGCATTCCGCTGTTGGTTGGCTGCGGGACAATGCGCTGCTTTTACTCACAGGAACTCGAACTTGATCTGCCCGCGGGACATCCGTTCCCGATGGACAAGTTCCGTGTTTCGAAGGACATGCTGCTCGACGGCGGCATCCTCCGTCCCGAGGAAATCATCGAGGTCCGTGCGGCCGATGTCCATCTGCTCCAGCGCGTCCACGAGAAGGACTACATTCAGAAAATCGAGTCCGGCCTGCTCGGACGGAAAGAGCAACTCCTTCTCGGACTGCCCGTTACGCCGAAACTCTATCAGCGCAGTGTCACCGAAGTGGAGGCCACCCGCCTCGCCTGCCACGCCGCGCTGGCCGAGGGAATCGGCGTCTGTCTCGCCGGTGGAACGCATCATGCTTTCCGTGAACATGGCGAAGGCTACTGCGTGTTCAACGATGTCGCCATCGCCATCCGCGACCTGCAGGACAAGCAGCCGAACATCAAGATCATGGTCGTGGATACCGACGCGCATCAGGGAAACGGCACCGCCGCCCTGCTCGGCAGCGATCCGCGCGTCTTCACCTACTCGATCCATGTCGGAAAAAATTATCCGACCCGGAAAATCGAAGGCACGCTCGACATCGAGACCGTCCGCTACGTCGAGGGCGAGATGTATTTGAAGCAACTCTTCGTCAGCCTCGCCGGCGCGCTCGACACCTTCGCACCCGATCTCGTCATCTGGATTTCCGGCGCGGACAATCACCGCAACGACCGCTTCGGGCAGATGCACCTTTCGCTCAAGGACATCCAGCGCCGCGACGAAGTCCTGCTCAGCGCCTTCATCAAGAACCGCATCCCGGTGGCAGTGCTCTACGGCGGCGGTTATAACAGACAGCCGGAGTTCACCGCGAAGCTCCATCGCAACACCATCGCCACCGCCAAGAAACTCGCCACCGAGTTCCGCGGGCTTTGAGCGATTTACCCGCGGATTCGGCACCCGCGGTGCTTGACCTTCCCTCATGTCCGAAGGTTTAGCCATTCTCACCTCAGGCGGCGACTCGGCCGGGATGAACCCCGCCGTCAAGTGCGCCGTCGATTACGCCACCCAGAAAGGCTACGAAACTTACCTCGTCTATGACGGGCTGAAGGGTCTGATCGCCGACAACGTCGTCAAGACGACCCGCGAACACGTTTCCGGAATGCTGCACCGCGGTGGCACTCTCCTCCGCTCGTCTCGCTCGCCGGAATTCTTCGACTATGAGGTGAGGAAAGTGGCTTATGAGAATTTGAAACGGCGTGGGATCGGCAAACTCATCGTCATCGGCGGCGACGGTTCGTTCCGCGCGCTCAATCAATTTTATGCCGACTTCGGCGTGCCCTTCGCCGGCATCCCGGCAACCATCGACAACGACATCGCCGGCACCGACTACTGCCTCGGCGTCGATACCGCGCTCAACGTCATCCGCGAGGCCATCGACTCCATCCGTGACACCGCCAGTTCGTTCTCGCGCGCCTTCGTCATCGAGGTCATGGGCCGCCACTGCGGCTACCTTGCCCTAACAAGCGCTCTCGCCTGTGGCGCGGAAATCTGCCTCGTTCCCGAACTTCCCTACGACCTCGAAAGCATCGGGGCGAGGATCAAGCACGACATCGCGAACGGCCGCAAATACATCATCGCCGTCGTCGCCGAGGGCACGAAAATGGGCGACTACCTCACCCGTTTCATCAACGATTCCATCGGCATGGAAGCCCGCCTCACCGTGCTCGGCCACATCCAGCGCGGCGGCTCGCCCACCGTCCTGGACCGGGTCATGGCTTACAAATTCGCCGTCGCCGCCGTTGATTCGTTAGATGCCGGACAGACCAATTCCATCATGGTTTTCCGCGACGGCACCTACGGGCATCTGCCGATCCAGATGGTCGCCGACGCGAAATACAAACTCGATCCCGGCCTTCTCCGCCTGGCCGGTCCGCTGGCGGCTTGACCGACAGATTCATTTCACCACCACCGGCGGCGGGAAGGGCTGCTCTGAGATGGTCCAGTCCTCGTTCTTGTCGCAAAATGTCTTGAGCGCCCACTCGCTCGGCAGCAGGGCGACGAGCCAGCCGTTCGAGTCACGGGCGAGCGCCGCTCCGAGTGATAGAGAAGGCCGGGCCTCGGGTGCGAGCGGATCCCCTTCCTTCGGTTTCAGCCAGCGGGCGAGCGACCAGTTCGCCTGCTCGATGCGCGTTTCCGCGGCGTATTCGCCTTCGAGCCGGTGTTGCAGCACCTCGAACTGGAGCGGACCCACCGCTCCTAACAAAGGAATCTGCGGCCCTTCGTTGTCCAGCAGGACGAACTCGCTGGCCACGCCCTCCTTCAGAAGCTGTTGGAGGCCGTCGCGGAAGCGCTTGTATTTCGCCGTGCTCTTGTTGTGCAGGAAGGAGAAACACTCCGGCGCGAAACGCGGGATCTCGTCGAAGACCACACCGGGCTTCGAGGAAAGCGTGTCGCCGATGAGCAGATCGTAGTTCCCGACGAGACCGACGACATCGCCGGCGAACGCATCGTCCACCGTCTCCCGTTCGCGGGCGAAGAGGCGCTGCGAGTTCGCCAGGCGGACCTTGTCGCCCGTGCGGTTGTTCAGCACGTCCATGTCGCGCTCGAATTTCCCGGACACGATTCTAACGAACGCGATGCGGTCGCGGTGCTTCGGGTTCATGTTCGCCTGGATCTTGAAGACGAAGGCGGAAAACTCTTCGGACGCCGGGTCGATCAGCATCTCACCGCTCTCGCGCGGCGTCGGCGGTGGCGAGAGTTCGAGGAAACGGTCCAACAGAAGCTGCACGCCGAAGTTGTTCGCCGCACTGCCGAAGAAGACGGGCGTGAGTTCGCCGGCGAGCACTTTTTCCAGATCGAACTCCGCACCCGCGCCTTCCAGCAGCTCCAGCTCGTCGCAGACCTGCGAGTAGGTCGCCTCTTCCATCGCCGCTTTCACGCTCTCGTCACCGATGCCCTGCACGCTCACCGGCGCCCGATAAGCACCGTGCACCGTGCGCTCGAAAAGATGCACCTGCTTCTGCTCGCGATCATAGACCCCGCGGAAACGCGGACCATCGCCGAGCGGCCAGTTCACCGGAAATGCATGGATGCCGAGCACGGATTCCAATTCATCCAGCAGATCCATCGACGGCCGGGCCGGGCGGTCCAGCTTGTTCATGAAAGTGAAAATCGGCACCCCGCGGCGGCGGCAGACTTCGAAAAGTTTCCGCGTCTGGCTCTCGATGCCCTTGCCCGCGTCCACCACCATGACGGCGGCATCCACGGCCGTTAGGACCCGGTAGGTGTCTTCCGAGAAGTCCTTGTGCCCCGGCGTGTCGAGAATGTTGACCACGCAGTCCTTGTATTCGAATTGCAGCACGGTGGAGCTCACCGAGATCCCCCGCTGCTTTTCCAGTTCCATCCAGTCGGAAGTCGTCGAGCGCTGGTTCTTCCGCGCGGTGACGCTCCCGGCGAGGTTCAGGGCGCCGCCGTAGAGCAGGAATTTCTCCGTCAGCGTCGTCTTGCCGGCATCCGGGTGGGAAATGATCGCGAACGAACGGCGGCGTTTCACCTCACGCTGCAAGGCGGGCGAAGGGATGGAGTAAGGTGAGACAGACATGAAATCGGCCCGCAGGGACTAAACCCCGGCCGCCCTCCGATCAAGTCCCGATGCAATCCGCCCGGCCTCCACACTCATCGGCGGATGTTGGAGGGGGAACCTACAACATCCGCCGACTTGTTTGGGGGGAGTGTGCCGTGATCCGCAGCACCTTGGGGGGGAGATCGTGCTTGCGGCGACAGGAAAGAAATATCCCATTTCCGGCCATACGGCCATGACGTGATCGCGTAGGGTTGCGTGAATTTGAAGCCCTTTCTCATGACGATTTCGCCCCAATTTTCATTCCCCCATGGCAGAAATCGATTGCGGTTGAAGAAACAGAGCCCTTCCCCATCCTCGCCGCATGCGTGAGGAAACCCGCCGATCCATCGAGCTCGACCAGGCCCACTGCTGGCACCCTTTCAGCCGGCAGGCCGAGTGGTGCGCCCGCGGCCACGACCCCCTCGTCATCGTCCGCGGCGAAGGCTCCTGGCTGTGGGACTCCGAGGGCCGGAAATACCTCGATGGAAATTCCTCCATCTGGACCAATATCCACGGCCACGCCCACCCCGCCATCAACGCCGCCATCCACGACCAGCTCGGAAAAATCGCCCACTCCTCCTTCCTCGGCTTCACCCACCCCCTCGCCGCCGCCCTCGCCGCGCGGCTCTGCGCGTTCTTCCCCGAGAAATCCCTCGAACGCGCCTTCTTCTCCGACGACGGCTCCACCGCCGTCGAGTGCGCCCTCAAAATGGCCGTCCAATACCGCCTCCAAACCGGCGAACCCTCACGCACCCGCTTCGTCGCCTTCGCAAATGGCTACCACGGCGACACCCTCGGCGCCGCCTCCCTCGGCGGCGTCGGCCGCTTCTTCGAGCGCTTCCGCGGCACCGGCTACCCCGTCCACCACGTCGCCACCCTCGGCGAACTCCACACCCTCCCCGCCGGAGAAATCGCCGCCGTCCTCATCGAGCCCCTCATCCAGGGCGTCAACGAAATGCGCCCCTGGCCCCCCGGCATGCTCGCCGCCCTGCGGAAATGGTGCGACCAAACGGGCACCCACCTCATCCTCGACGAAGTCATGACCGGCTTCGGCCGCACCGGCCAAATGTTCGCCTGCCACCACGAGCGCGTCATCCCCGATTTCCTCTGCCTCGCCAAGGGCCTCACCGGCGGCTACCTCCCCATGGCCGCCACCCTCACGACCGGAAAAATCTACGACGCCTTCCTCGGCACCCCCGAAAAATCCTTCTCCTACGGCCACAGCTACACCGCCAACCCCCTCGGCTGCGCCGCCGCCCTCGCCAGCCTCGACCTCTTCGAAACCGAAAAAACCCTCGAAAACCTCCCGGAAAAAATCGCCCGCCTCGCCACCGGCCTCGCCACCCTCAAATCCCGCCACCCCCTCATCCACGAGGTCCGCCAATGCGGATTCGTCGCCGGCATCGAGCTCCGCCGTCCCGATGGCGAGAAATTCCCACCCGGCGAGCGCTTCGGCGAGTCCATCTGCCTCGCCGCCCGCGCCCACGGCCTCCTCACCCGGCCCATCCTCGACACCCTCGTCCTCATGCCCCCCCTCTCCACCAGCCTCGGCGAGATCGACCACGCCCTCCACGCCCTCCACCTCGCCCTCGAAGCCTGAGACTGCGGAAAAAAGGGGCTCCCCCGCCCCATTTCCCCCCTGATCGCCCATCCATCCGGGCCATCCACCGGCATCTCCGTGCCCAATTCCCCCCTCGGAAACCGTTTTATTGATAATAAGGCACTTATCCAGCGCAGGGACCAATAATAGAGCAATTCGGAGCGTTATTAAGCCAATTCGGAGTGGTTATAAACCGATTCGGAGCGCCATCAAAAGTGTCCAGCGCGTTATCAGAAGCATTCGGACCACCATCAAAAGCGTTCGGAGTGTCAACAAGACCGTTCAGAGCCTTATCGTCCCAATTCGGAGATAAAATCCTCCCCCCCTTGGAAATTTCGTCGAAGCCCCGAGACTCCTCACCCCCTCTCAGTCCACCTTCGGAAAACCAACTTCTTCACCGACCGCGGAAGTCAACTCGCCCGCTCCACACCCGCCGGCCACTCACCGCCTCACGATTCCCCGCAGCCGGACATCGTTCCCAAACTGCTGGAAATCGACCTCATCCAGGTGCAGCGAGTCCTTCAGCCCGCCGCCCGCCAGCGCCGGCGAGGGCCCGCCGCAGAGCATCGGCGCGTAATAAACCACCACCTCGTCGATCAGTCCGGCTTCCAACAGGGCTGCGGAAAAAACACCTCCAGCCTCCACCATCACGGTGAGCACGCCTTGATCCCTCACCAAGTCACGCAGCGTCTTTTCCAAATCATGGCGCGGGCGGATCAGGGTCCGGTCACTCCATTCGTCGGAAAACAACGGTGCATCCGCAGGCATGGTTTGCGGCTGATCCGTCGCGACCACGCGCCACGGCTGGGGACGGCCTTCCAACAGCTCCGGCATGCGGATGGTCAGGGCGGGATTATCACGCCGCACGGTTTCGCCGCTGGTGAGAATGGCGTCCACGGTGGCGCGGAGCTTCTGCACATCCGCACGGGCCAGCTCGCCGGTGAGCCACTGCCCCTCGCCCGGCGGGCGGGTGATGCGGCCGTCGAGGCTCATCGCGGTTTTCCAGATCACCCATGGCAGCCCGGTCTCACGGACTTTGAAAAACGGGCGCAGGATTTTCTCGGACTCCTCACGGCAGACTCCGGAAACCACCTCGATGCCCGCGGCGGTTAGGATTTCATCCGCCCGCCCGGCGTGGTCAGGATTGCGATCAACACAGGCGTAAACGACCCTCTTCACTCCCGCATCGATCAATCCCTGGGTGCACGGCGGCGTGCGGCCATAGGTGGAGCAGGGTTCGAGAGTGATGTAAACCGTCGCCCCCCTAACGTCTTTCCCCGCGGCATCCGCCAGCGCCTCACGCTCCGCATGCGGTTGTCCGGCGGCGCGGTGCCAGCCTTTTCCTAACAAGACGCCATCCTTCACGACCACCGCGCCCACCGGCGGGTTCGGCGCGGTGCGGCCGATGCCCCTGCGCGCCTCGTCCAGGGCGGCCTCCATCCAGCGGACGTCGTCGTTCATTCCCGCGGTGCGTTGGGTTTGTTCACCCACTCCAGCTGCAGCGGCTGATCCGTCCGCATCGGGAAGTCCTGCTTGGCTCCGGCGAACTCGATGTCCGCCTCCGAGAAGCGTTTTTCCAACATGAAGCGGATGTCGCTGGCCACCACGTCGGCGTTCGTCTTGTCGTTGAACTCGGTCCAGTAGTAGGCGGTGAAGACGTAGGCGTTGTCGGTGAAATCCTCGAAGGTGATGACCGGAGCCGGCTCCTTCAGGATCAAGCCATGCCGCTCCACGCACTCCTTGAGGATGGTGCTGACCGTCTGCGGCGGCGATCCGAGCGCGGCCCTAACGGTGAGCGTCCGGCGCACCCGGCGGTTGGAGAGAGTGAGGTTGGTGACGCGGTTTTCCAGGAAATAGGAGTTGGGGACCAGCGTCTCCTTGCCATCGCCCCCGCGCAGGACGGATGAGCGGGTGTTGATTTCAGTAACAGAACCGGAGAGCCCGCCCACGTCCACGATGTCGCCGACGCGGATCTTGCGTTCGAACAGGACGATGATACCGCAGATGAAATTCTTGATCAGCGTCTGCGACCCGAAGCCCAGGCCGATGGCGAGCGCCCCCCCGAAGAACGCGAAGATGGTGATCGGAATTTTCAGCAGCGAGAGCGTGCCGATGGCGAGAAACACCGCGGCCACGATCATTGCCCAGTTCCTAAGTGTCTTCGCCTGGGCATCCGCGATATGCCCGCGGCGGACGATGGTTCCCTGGATCCGGTTGGCGACCCTGGCGAGGATGCCGTAGCCGATGGCGAAGAAGAAGATCGCCCGCAGCAGCTCTCCCAGCGTGACAGGAACCTTCTTGGTGAAGGTCTGGCCCTGGACCTCGAACGTCTCGTCCGAGCTGGTCACCTCGAAGGACCAGATGCGTTTGACGAAATCCCACGCCCCCCCGGCGGCCGCCAGAGACTCCTGATAGAACGTCTTTTTCTCCTTGGGCGTGAAGTCGTCCACCCACCGGGCAAGCAGTTTCAACTGGGTGTCGACACCCCGGGAAATTCGCTGATAGACCGCGAGTTTCTCGGCTTTCCCCTTCCTCTGCTCCACCAGCATGAGTGACTTCGGGTCGGCCGGATCGGTCGAGGCGTAGCGTGAATCCAGCTTGCCGAGGTCCGCGGTGACACCGGAAATCTCGTTATCGAGGAAGATTTGCCAGGACTTGAGGCGATCCTGCAGATCGTTCAGGGCGAGCAGCGACTTCACCCGCCCTTCCGGTCTGGTGGCCTGGTAGTAGGCCTTCCTCTCCTGATAGGAGTTGAGGATGATGACCTCCAGCTGGATGAGATTTTCAAATCCCTCGGCGACGGATTCGAGGAGATCCACCCGTTCGTTCGCGACATCCAAGCGGAACTTCGCCAGCTCCAGCCCCTCGGCCGGCTTGTCCTGCGGGACGGCGGCCTGGAGCGCATCAAGCGCGGCCTGCTCCTGCTTGCGGGCTGCTGCTGCGGCTTTCTGACGCTTGGTGACGGCGTCGAGCTCCTTGACGAGAGCGGCCTTGCGGTCGGAAGTGGCGGTCTCTATTTTTGTCAGGTCCTCGTCGCTGAAACGGCTGCTCGATCTGGCCTGTTTGATTTTGCGATCCAGCAGGGAAAGCTCTGTCTTGGTGCTTTCGATCTGATATCCGAGGATCTCGCAGTTCGTCTGGATGAACCCGGCGCGGATGGCGAACAGTCGCGCCCTGGTCTGCGAGGATTCCCGCTTCCATTTCACGGCGTCGTCGCCATCGAGCGGGAGCTTGTTGGCGGCCTCTTCGTTCGCCTTCGTTTCATTCAGCACGGTGGCGAGGGTCCGCTGGAAGACCACCATGGAGGACTCGTAGGAGGAAAGCTTGCCGCGCACGGCGTCCTGCTCGTTCCGCAGCTCGTCGAGCATCAGGATGGAATACGGAGGCGTTTCCTTGAAGCCGACCCATGCCTCGGACTCGGCCCGCGTGGTGTCCAGCGCCTTGCGCTCGGCGACCGCGACATCCAGCGCCTTGAGGTAGCGGCCGGTATTGAGGACGATCTGCTCCGTCTCGCTGCGTCGCTCTTCGAGATCCGCCGGAGCGATGCCGGCGGGCAGTGACGTGGCCGCCGCCGGGTCATCAAGCCGGGCCAGAGAATCGCGGGCCTCCTTCTGCCACTGCTGGAGGCGCGCGGCGGTGTCATCCGGCTTGCCGGCGGCGGGCGCGACGGCTTTTCCATCCGCCATGGTCTCCAACACCTTTTTCAACCCGGGCACCTGCGCGGGTGCCAGGTGGGAAAAAGCGAGGGTGGCCGCGAGCAGACAGGCCAGCTTGAGCTTGGAGGAGATTCTTTGAAACAACATGGGTGATCCGGGTTCCTACTCACACGTCGCCGCGATCGTCCTTTTCGAGCTGGATTCTATCCGCCAGATTCCGGGCCTTCACGCTGTTGCGCTTGGCCCAGCGCTCGACGGCCATCTGGCGCTTCTCGGAGCGCTTCTTGAGCGCGGCGATTTCAATTTCGAGATTGAGGAAATTTTCATACCGCGCGGCGTCCAGAGTCCCCGCTTCGACGGCGGCGCGGATGGCGCATTTCGCGTCCTTGCGGTGGCTGCAATCGGAGAACTTGCAGTCGGCCGCCAGAGCGGTGACGTCGGCGAAACTGTCGCGCAGCGTGGCCTCGTCGGTCCACATCTGGATCTCGCGCATGCCGGGATTGTCGATGAGCATGCCGCCGTTGCGCAGCGGGACGAGCTCGCGGGAGGTGGTGGTGTGGCGGCCTTTTCCGGTGATCTCGTTCACCTCGCTGGTCCACTGCCATTCCTCGCCGTAGAGCTGGTTCACGAGGGTGGATTTGCCGACGCCGCTGGAGCCGACGATGCACATGGTGAGGCCTTTCTTGATGTACTTTTTAAGCACCTTGAGGCCCTGGCCGCTGACGGCACTGGTGACGTGGACGCTCGCGCCATCCCACAGCGCGGCGATCTCCGCGGCGGCGGCCTGGCTTTGCTCGATGGGCAGAAGGTCGGATTTATTGACTAACACAACCGCCTTCGCGCCGCTGCGGCCGATGAGCATGAAGTAGCGCTCCATGCGGCGGATGTTGAAATCCGAACCGGCATCCGTGACGACGGTGACGATGTCGATGTTCGCGCCGATGACCTGGGCTTGGGAGCTGTTGCCTGGCATTTTCCGGGAAAAACAAGTGCGTCGTGGCAGCATCGCGCGGATCACGGAGGGCTGGTTTTCATCGCCCAGCTCGATCATCACCCAATCGCCGACGGCGGGCAGATCCGCATCGCAGGCGGCCTCGTGCCAGACCCGGCCGCAGAGCACGACGTCGATTTCATCGCCGCCTTTGATGAACGCGCCATAGTTGATCACCGTCTCGCGGATCAGCCGCGCGGGGATCCAGCCTTTTCCCGCGAAGGCCGCGGCGGCTTTTTCCAAATCATCGTTCCATCCAAGTTCCTTCAAAGTCATCCGCGGGAAACTTAGCGTATGACGGGCGGCTGTCGATTCCCGCGTTTCCGCTTCCCGTCCCGTGGATGACTGGCTAGAAACTCGCCTGTGGACTCTGGAATCCAAGAAAGACTCAACGAATTCATCCGTCGCAAGGGCATGCGGCGGACCGGGCAGCGCGACACCATCGTGAAAGCGGCCTTCTCGAAGGACGAACATTTCACGGCCGAGGAGCTCTTCGACCGCGCGCGGAAACTGGATTCCGAGACCTCGCGCGCCACGGTCTACCGCACGCTCAGCCTGCTGGTGGAAGCGGATTTGCTGCGCGAGATCGACCTCGGCGACAACCAGACGACCTACGATCCGAATTTCAACGACAAGCCCTCGCACAACCACCTCGTCTGCATCGACTGCGGCCGCGTGGTGGAATTCGAGGACTCGCACCTCGATCTGCTCAACGACTGCGTCACGCGCCGCCTCGGCTTCAAGCCGATCCGTCAGACCATCAAGATCGAGGCGAACTGCGAGCAGCTCCGGCTCAAAGGACGCTGCCCGAATCTCATCGCCACCCGGCTCACCGGGAAACGGCTGCGTAAAAAACGCTGAAGCGGCCGCCATCATGGATCCCGTGCCGCGCCTGATTCGGCCCGACTGCCGATTGGGCGAGCCGTTCCGCCGGATGTTTGAAGACTACCGGGCATCCGGACACGAAGAATGGTGCGAGGAAACCGCGCTCGCGGTCACCGATTTTCCCGCCTACGTGGAGGCCGCCCGCGACAAGGCCGCAGGGGCGGGCCTGTCCGGAGAATGGGCTCCGACGTCCTATTTCTGGATGCAACTCGGCGACGATCTCGTGGGAACCCTGAGAATCCGGCACCATCTGACGCTTGCCGTGATCGAGCGGGCCGGCCACATCGGCTACGACATCGCACCTGGTTTCCGGGGGCGGGGTCTGGGCCATGAAATCCTCAGGCTTGGATTGATGGAGGCCTCGAAACTCGGCATCGGCGACGTGCTGCTGCTGTGCGATGCGGACAACGCGGCATCGCAAAGGATCATCGAGCGCCACGGCGGCACGCTGGACCGGGCGACGGACAATGAGCGGTGGTACTGGATCCGCAGGACCGGCGGGTGAACCCGTTTTTCAGACTCGTTATCTCCGGCGCATGATCCTAGGATCATTCCATCGTTGAAAAATTTTACGGAACAATCCCACCGACCGCACCCATGACCCCGTTTCTCCTCATCATCGCCTACGTCTTCGGAGGATTGCTCGTCGCCGCGGTTTTCACCCGGATGGCTTATGCCGTCTCGGATAAAATCACGCGGGCTCCGTTGCTGGATCTTTTCATCAGCCTCTTCACATGGGTGCCGTGGGCGGCCGGGTATGCGTTAGGAGAATGGCCTGGGGTGTTGGCAGGCTTGCTGGGACAGTTTCTGGCGCTGCATTTCTTCTGCCTGCTCGACCGCATGATCCGTGGGAAGAAAGGCCGCACGCTCACCGACGCGCAGAACAAGGTACTCGGCCCGCTCCGCAACCAAGTGGCGCTGTGGGCCACCACTCCCGCAGCGGTGCTGTTTGTCATGGCGCGCGTGATCGAGATGACCGTCTATCCGGTCGTCGCCTGGCTGGCGAAACTTCCCACCTACCGGCAGGGCGACTGGGTGAATCTGTCACGCCACAAATACGACGGGCTCATCGGCTACGACCTCCTGTGGTGCTGGTATTGCGACTGGATGACCGGCCTGTGGGCGCTCGGCAGCGAAATGCTGCGCAACATCGAGTCCTTCTGGTGCCCGATCCAGTTCAAGAGCGACGTGAAAAACACGAACGCGCTCACGGATTTCCCGGACATCGCCAAGTGGTCCGACAAGGACGGCTCCATCGAAGACGCCGTGCGCGCCTTCGAGGAACATTACGACGGTAAACGCAGGAACAGCTGGTGGGGCCACCCCGACCGCAAGGGTGAATGACTTTCCACCGGGTCAGTCCCAACGGCCACTTCCGGGCGCTGCGGCTGCTGAGCGAGAGCGGCCGCTGGGAACTCGGAATGAGTCTCTACAGCCACGGCATGCGGCTGCGGATGGGACTGGCCGGCCGGCCGCCGCAGGTGATGGATTTCTGCATGGGCCGGGACGAATCGCTTTTCCCACGCGTGCTCGTCGCGGTGGTGAAACGGCTGGATCCGCTGGCGGAAAGTTCCACGCCGGAAGAGGTGGATTCCGTGTTCCCTTGGGCCGGCACACGCCCCGACCTGGCACTCCACGGCCCTACCCTTTTGGATAGGTTTGGCGGTTCGTCACGCTCAAGTCCTTGACATCACGTATCGAAACCGTGAGCCGTTCTGGGTGAATCGTCTGAAAACCCTCGTCGTCCTGGTGGGAGCGATGCTGCCCCTGCCTTTTTGCTCCATCGCGCATGCCCAAGACTACGGCTTGTCGTCCCGGCCAGATGTCGGCGCGTACCTCGACGGCGCGCTGCCTCCCACGCCGCCCGCCGTCTCGGCGAACTGGACGACAGTGGTGGCATTTCCAAACCTCCATTTCGACAATGCGATGGGCCTCCTGCCAATGCCCGGGACCAACAAGCTCGTTGTCTGGGAACGCGAAGGCCGGATCTACCAATTTGAGAACAGCGCCGCGACGGCGGATTCCGGAAAGACGCTGATGCTCAACCTGAGCAACCAGTGCCAGGGCTGGGACGACCTCGGCATGATGGGCATCGCCTTCCACCCGGATTTCGAGACGAACCGCCACGTTTACGTTTTCTACTGCTGGGTGCCTCCGGGAACGGTGGTCGGCAGCCCGACGACGAGGCCGCCGAACGGGACCGCCAACCGCACGCGGCTTTCGCGCTTCACGGTAGGCGCGAACGGCGTCGCGGACCCGGCGTCGGAAACCGTCATCATCGACCAGAGCACCTACAACACCTGGCACAAGGGCGGAGGGATGTTCTTCCATCCGGGCAACGGATTTCTCTATCTGACCTTCGGAAATGACAACAACGCCTCCAACGACCAGAAGATCACCGGCGGCTTCTTCGGCTGTGTCGCGAGGATCGACGTGGACAAGCGCGGCGGCTCGATCAGCCATGCGCCGGTCAAGCGGGCCTTCGAGGAAGTCAGCCCGAACTGGCCGCAATATTTTGTGCCGAACGACAACCCCTTCGTTGGCGTTGCGAACGCTCTGGAGGAAATCTACTCGCTCGGCCTGCGCAGTCCCCACCGGATGACGGTGGATCCCGTGACGCAGCGCGTGTTCATCGCCGACGTCGGCGGCGGGTCGCGCGAGGAGGTCAGCGTCATCGAACCGACCGACCCCGGCGGGCTGAATTTCCAATGGAACACCATCGAGGGCTACAACGGCGATCTGACAGGAAACTACGCCGGGGTGAACAAGCGCCCGATCCTCGACTACAGCCGTGGCGACGGGGTGACCGTGATCGGCGGCTACGTCTATCGAGGCTCCGAGTTTCCCGAGCTGGCGGGAAAATACCTGTTCGCCGACAACTCGAACCGACGGATCTGGTACATGGATGAATCCGCCCACACCGCCACGACTCCCGCGACGAAAGTGCTGATGGCCACCGTGCCGCGCGGTCCGGGGCCGAACTCGGGGAGCGACTACCTCGGCATTTCCTCCTGGGGACACGATGCGAACAACGAGCTCTACCTCTGCCAGCTCGGCACCGGCACCACCGCAGCGAACGACGGCGGGCAGATTTACAAACTCCAGCGCGGCGGCGCCCCATCGACGCCCCTGCCCGCCACACTTTCGCAAACGGGTGCGTTTTCCGACCTTCCCAACCTGGTTCCCAGCAGCAAGCTCATCCCGTATTCGCTGAACGCACCGTTCTGGTCGGATGGAGCGGTGAAAAGCCGCTGGGCGGTGATTCCCAACAGCACCACCGTCGGCTTCGCTGCAACCGGGGATTGGGAATTCCCGGGCGGCAGCGTGCTGGTGAAACATTTCGAACTCCCTGTCGACGACACCAATCCTGCGGTCCGCAAACGCCTGGAAACGCGCCTGCTCGTGAAAATGGCGAACGGCGGCTCCTACGGCGCGACCTACAAGTGGCGGCCCGACAACTCCGACGCCGATCTGATGGACGCGGGCCTAACCGAGAATATCCCGATCGCCATCCAGCCCATCGGCACGCTGACCGGAGCGAATCTCGGCACTCCCGCCACAAACGGATCCCTCGTCCGCTCGGGCGATGCCGTCACCCTCACCGCCGGCGGCACCGACATCTGGGGAAATGCGGACCAAGGCTACTTCGCCTCGCAACAACGCAGCGGCGATTTCGACATTTCCATCCGTGTGGAATCGCTCACGCAGCCTGACTTTTACTCGAAGATCGGCCTGATGGTCCGCGAATCGCCGGCCGCCAACAGCCGCCACGTCTACGCGATGGTTTTCCCCAGCAACGGCTCGCGCAACAACAACGTCGGCGGTTACGAATTCCAATACCGCACCAACACCGGGGGCCCGTCGGCGGCGATCTATCCGGCAGTCCCGCAGCCGCTCATCAGCTATCCGAACGGCTGGCTGCGCCTGAAACGCGAGGGCGACACCTTTGTTTCCTACTCCGGAACCGACGGCGTCAACTGGAAGGAATTCGCGCGGCTCACGCTGGATCTGCCGGAGTCCGTCTATTTCGGCTTGGCCGCGACCGCCCACACCGCGAGTCCGGCGGCGACCGCGAAAATCTGGCTGCAAAGCACGCGCCTCCAGCCATGGTACTTCCCCAGCCGCAACGACTGCACCAGCTGCCACACCCCCGGCGCGGGCGGCGGCGTCCTCGGCCTGAGCACGCGCCAGCTCAACAAACCACAGCTTTTCCCCGGCACCGGCATCACGGACAACCAGCTGCGCGCGTGGGCCCATGTCGGCCTGTTCGACAGCCCGCCGCCGGAAGCGTCGCTATCCTCGTTGGACACGCTCGCCGCCATCGAAGACACCAGCGCCAGCTTGGAAAAACGCTCGCGCTCCTACTTCGATTCAAACTGTTCCTATTGTCACCGACCCGGCGGAGTGCAGGCGTTCTGGGACGCGCGCTACGACACGCCGCTCACCCAACAAGGGATCGTCTACGGACCGGTCGGCTCCGATCTCGGCATCCCCGGCGCACGGGTGGTGACGCCTCAGGATCTGGCCCATTCGATTCTCTATCAGCGAGTCAACCGCGTCGGGGCGAACCAGATGCCGCCGATCGCGCGCAACCAGATCGACACCGTGGCCGTGGACGTTCTCAAGGCATGGATCGAATCGATCCAGCCTGCTCCGGCTCCCGTCGTGAGCCTGACCGAACCGGCCGACGGATCAACCATCGTGCGCGCGGCCGACGTTCCCATGGCGGCCACCGCCACCGCAGCGGACGGGATCAGCAAGGTCGAGTTCCACCAGGGAGCGACGCTGCTGGGCACCACGACCACGCCGCCCTACACCTTTGTCTGGAGCAGACCGCCGCAAGGGGATTTCCCGCTGACCGCAACCGCTTACGGCATTTATGGAAACTCCGCCCGATCGGTGCCGGTGATGGTCCATTTGCAGAATCCCCCGGCCACCTTCGAGCGGAAGGTGAATTTCGAAATCGCTTCGACGGCCACCCCGGCCGGCTACCTGAAGGACACCGGTGCCGTCTACTCCGCCGGCCGCGGCTATGGCTGGAGCCGCGACAACACCGTCGACGCGCGCCAGCGGGCGACTCCCGCCGACCTGCGCTATGCCACGCTCATCCACCTGCAGAAAGTCCGCGATAATATAGGGACCAGTTTCTGGGAAATGGATGTTCCTAACGGCTACTACGATGTCCGGATCGTCGCCGGGGACAGCGATTTCACCGACGGCGACATGCACCTCACGGCCGAGGGAGTCACCATCACGTCCGGACAGCCGGTCGCGAACTGGATCGACCGCACCGGCAGCGTGACCGTCAGCGACGGGAAACTCACCATCGCCCCGGGGCCCGACGCGGTGAACAGCAAGATCTCGTTCATCGAAATCAACCGCATCACCGTTCCTCCCAGCGTCGCACTTTCCGGCATGCCGGCCAATCCCGCCTATCTGAATACCGACAGCATCACCCTGACCGCCAGCGCCGCCGATTCCGATGGCAATGTCTCGCGCGTCGAATTCTGGAACGGGAACGTGAAACTCGGCGAAGACTCCACCCCGCCCTACTCGTGGTCATGGGGCGGCCCGCTCGCCCCGGGCAACCACATCCTGAAGACCGTGGCCTACGACAACGACGGACGCGCGACGACTTCCGCCAGCGTGAGCGTCAACGTGATGCCGCTGAAACTCGACTTCACCGGCTTCGCCAACAACGGAGCCCCCCTGCTGCAAACGCAGATTCCCGCCGGCAGAAACTACACCGTTTTCTATACCGACGATCTGGAGCACTGGCATCCGCTCGAATCAGACACCGCCGACGGCACGGTGCTCGACATCCAGGATCCGGACACCGGCGAGAAGAAGCGGTTCTATCAACTCAAGGTGGAACCCTAGAACCCGGAGGTGTGGAATGAAGTTCGCGCTCCAGTTCACCCGATGCCCAGCTTCACCTTGATCCGCTCGATTTCCTCGGACAGAGCGCCCCAGCGGGAGTAGCTCGTTTCGAGTGATTTCGCGAGCTTGTCCACCGCGTTGGTCACTTCGCGGAGCTTGCCGGAATTTTCGGTGACCGCGGGGCTTGAAAGCTGCTGGGTGAGCGTGGCTTGCGCGGCTTCGAGTTCGGCGATCTTGATTTCAAGCGCTGCGAATTCGGTTTCCAGCGGTTTGAGCACCTTGGATTTGATCTCGCGCTGCTCGGCCTCGATGCGGCGCTGCTCCTTGCGGTTCACACCGGGAACGGACTGGCGGGATGACGTGGCGGCAGGCGCGGACTGGGCGGATAGATTGGCGAGCTTGGGCGCGCCTTTTTTGTTAGCCTCGTCCTCGGCGGACTTGTCGAGGTAGTAGGTGATGTTGCCCGCGTAGAGCACCGGCTGCTCGCCGGGGCGGAATTCGAGGGTCTTGGTGACGAGCGCGTCGAGGAAGTTCCGGTTGTGGGAAACGATCATCACGCTGCCGGGATAGTCGATGAGCGCGCGCTGGAGCACGTCCTGCGATTGCATGTCGAGGTGGTTCGTCGGTTCGTCGAGGATGAGGAAATTCGCGGGGCGCAGCAGCATGCAGACGAGGGCGACGCGCGAGCGCTCGCCACCGGACAGAACGCCGATTTTCTTGAAGACGTCGTCACCGCGGAAGAGGAAGCAGCCCAGCAGATTCCGCGCGTGCGGCATCGCCTCGCGGGAGGCGGCGGCTTCGACGGTTTCCAGCACCGTCAGGTTCGGATCGAGCTCGTCGGCGTGGTTCTGGGAGAAAAACGAGGTCGCGACCTTGTGGCCGAAGGTGTGCTCGCCGGCGTCCGGTTCTTCCTGGCCGGTGATGAGGCGGCAGAAGGTGGATTTGCCCGCGCCGTTAGGGCCGACGATGGCGAATTTTTCGCCCTTGTTGATTTCGAAATCGAAGCCGTTGAAAATGTTGAGCGCGCCGTAGCTTTTCGCAACGCCTTCCAGTTTCGCGACCGTATGGCCGGAATTCGGCGGTGGCGGGAACTTGAAGTTCATCACGGCATCCTCACGCTCGGGCTGCGGGATGCGTTCGATTTTCGCCAGCATCTTGATGCGGGACTGGACGAGCGTCGCCTTGTTGGCCGAGGCACGGAAGCGGTCGATGAAACGCTGGATTTCGGAAATCTCGCGCTGCTGGGCTTCGTACTGCTTGAGCTGGATTTCCTTGCGCAGGACCGACTCGCGTTCGAAGTAGGAGAAATTTCCCGCGTATTCTTCCGCCCGGCCGTGGGCGAAGGCGATCGTGCGGGTGCAGAGCGTGTCAAGCAGCGCGCGGTCGTGGGAAATGAGCAGGATCGCGCCGGGGTAGTTGACGAGATAGTTTTCCACCCAGATCTGGGTGCCGATGTCCAAGTGGTTCGTCGGCTCGTCGAGCAGCAGGACTTCCGGCTCCTGGAGGAAGAGTTTCGCCATCGCGATCCGCATCTGCCAGCCACCGGAAAACTCGGAGCAATCGCGGGTGAAATCCTTCGTTTGGAAACCAAGGCCTTTGAGCACGGACTCGATCCGCGGCTTCATGCGGGCCGGGTCCATCGAGTCGAGCTGGAGTTCGAGTTCGCCGATTTCCTCCAACAGGTCGCCGTAGGGAGACGACCGCGGGTCGAGTTTGACGAGTTCGTTGGAAAGCCGGTCGATTTTTTCCGAGAGCGCCATCGTTTCTCCGAAGGCGGATTCCGTTTCCTGCCACAGCGTGCGGCCCTTCACGTGGATGCCCTCCTGTGGCAGATAGCCGATGCGCGTGCCCTTCGGAGCGCTGATCTGGCCCGATGATGGCCGGATGATCCCCGCCACGCATTTCATCAGCGTGGACTTCCCCGCTCCGTTGTGACCCGCGAAGGCGATGCGCTCGCGCGGCTGGACGGAGAATGCGAGATCGTTGAAAAGCACACGGGCGCCGAATTCAACTCGAAGGGACTGAACGGAAATCATCGGGCGCGGAGGTTGCACGGCAAAGCGCCGGGGTCAACGCCGGAGAGCGGAAACGGGGATCTCAAGCCAATTTCCTCCGCAAAATCCGCCGGTTTTCCGCAAATCACCCGGGTTCCAGCGCTGAGTCAGGCCCGAACTTGAAATAAAATGCAGGGATCCCCCATGCTCCGGGGAACGTTTTCTCGCCGGTCTTTTCCAACCAGCCGCAACG
This sequence comes from Verrucomicrobiota bacterium, assembly GCA_040388015.1. GTDB lineage: Bacteria > Verrucomicrobiota > Verrucomicrobiia > Verrucomicrobiales > Akkermansiaceae > Luteolibacter. The sequence continues at coordinate 69,610 of JAZKCQ010000047.1, forward strand.
GTCGAAATACTCACGATGACCGGGCTCCGGATGGATGTACATCATCCGTATCTCCCGCGGATGGGTCGCGAGGCTCCGTCGAATCTGATCCATCACCGCTTCCAGCGTTTTCGCGCCGAAAGGATTGCAAAACAGGAATACCGTCCCCTCGGAAAAATCCGCCTTCGAAGCGTCCGCCTGATGAATCTCCACCGGAGCGTGTGCCAACCTGAGCTTCGCCGCGTTTGACCTCGCGAGTTCGCTGAGTTTCAACGACAGCTCGATCCCCACACAACTTTTCACACCTGACAGAGCCGCGATGAAAAGCAATCTCCCCGCCCCACAACCAATGTCATAGACGATATCGCCCTGCCGCAGGCGGAGCGGTTTCAAATAGAGCCAGTTCAAATAATAGGATTTCGATTCGTACCAGAACGAGTCATCGTTCTCAGATTCAGCATCCGGATAATCCCCGCGCTTCGTGCCGAGTGTGGATATCCCCAGGATGGCATCGCCCGTCTTGGATTCCAGATCTCTCAGTGTGCTTTTGATTCCCATCGTTCGTGAGTTTTAGCGGTCCATCGGAATTGGCAATCGGGTGAAACGGAAGCATTCTTCTGGCCAGGTGATGGGACGCCCCAGCCGAATGGTTGGAAATTGCCAGGTCGTTTCTTGATGCGCGACCCTACGAGCCGGGAGATTCAATTCTCGCTTTCAACACACAGCCGCAACTGCCGGTCGTCCTTCGGTTGATCGCGGTCCCACGCTTTCAGGAACGCCTCGATCTCCGAAAGCAGGCTCTCACAATGCTTGTTCCACTTTGCCGCGCCACGGAGGATCAGCGAACTCTCACGCAGGCCGGTGAAACGGATTTCCTCGGCTCCGACAGACCGAAGTTCGGCCAGTTCGACGCGCAGGGTTTCGAAGAACGCCAGCTCGAAGCCATTTCCCGCCTCCATCGCCGCACGGACGAGAGACACGGTGACGGGTGGCGCGAGGGGCTCAAGCTTCTCCGCAATCCGTTCGCAGCCGATCTTCACCAGCATCTTGCGCATGCGGTCGAAGAGATCTTCCAGATGCAGCAGCTTGAGCGGGCACTTGGTTTCCAGATACTGGACGATGCCGGCACGGATGTCCGCGATGAAGGGGAAATCCTCATGCTCCGCCGCATCCGCCGCCCGTTTCAGAGCATCATCCAGCCACGCGGTATCATAATCGATCACTTGGTAGCGGCCGATTTGAAGTGCGGGGCGGTTGCCGATGAGGGAGATCACTGGGTGGCTTTGGGGAGGGGGAAAGGAAAGGTGGGTAAAGGTTAGGGGGAGTCAGTCAAAAGTTTTCTTCAGTCTTTAAACAGCCGCCGCTGGAACGGATCGCGCGCGGCCCGGCGGGAGAGCGACTGGATTTCCGCGATGAACTCGTTCACGTCCTCGAACTGGCGATAAACCGAAACGTAGCGGACGTAGGCGACCGGATCGATCTGATGGAGCTTGTCCATCACCTTGCCGCCGATGATGGCGGACGGCACCTCGCTGAGATGGTCCTTGTGCAGGTCCGTTAAAATCTCTTCGACGGCCCGGTCGAGCCGGTCCATCGGCACCGGGCGCTTCTCGCAGGCCTTGATCAGGCCGCTCATCAGCTTTTCCCGGTTGAGCGCCTCGCGGGCTCCGTCGCGCTTCACCACCCGCAGTTCCGTGCGCTCGATCTGCTCGTAGGTCGTGTAGCGGTAGGTGCATTTCAGGCACTCCCTCCGCCGCCGGATCGTCGTGCCATCTTTCGATGACCTCGAATCGAGGACTTTGTCTTTGAGGGAACCGCATTGGACGCAACGCATGAAAATTTATGAGGAACAACGTCGCGCATCCTAGACATACATCCGGTAGCGTCAATTCAAAATCCACGCCACATTTAGTAGCTCACCTCAAATGATCGGGAATTCCAAAGAGAAGATTTTTGAAAATTTGAGCATGACGACCCAATAATTCCTGAGCATTCCCCATCCGTCTCATCCGCTCCCGGAAAAACAGCCAAGGAACATCGGCTTCAAGCCTCTGCTTTCTTCGCCAGTTGCTCGTCACGAAGCCCGCCAATGAACAACAATACGGCAGCGATACAAATGCAGGAGTCAGCGACATTGAAGGCCGGCCACCAGCCGTAGACCGGAAGCTTGATTGAAATGAAATCGACCACGTAACCCGCGCACAATTTTTCCCAAAACGTCGCGTCCTGATATTCCACCAGCCGGAAACCCTGGATCAGGCGATCGGTCAGATTTCCAAAAATGCCGCAAAGCAACAGCGCCACGGCCACCTGCGACAACGGATGACTGAAAACACCTTTCTTCCAAAAAATCCGGATCATCGTCAGCGCGATGATCGGAACAAAAAGGAAAACAATGGGAGCCCAAGCCGAACCGTTTCCAAAACCAAACGCGACGCCTTGATTGTGGACCCTCACGAGATGAAAGAAATTCTCAACGACCGGCAGATCGAAATAATCAGGCGACCCTGGCGGCGGGAATTTCCCCACGGTCCAGAACTTCGTGATCTGGTCGAGCACGTAGAGCGGCAGCGCGAGGAAGAGGAGGAGATTTTTAAAAGTCATGGAACGAATAGGTCCGATAAGTCTTATGGGTCCCATGAAGAATCATGCGCAAACCTCATCACACCTCTCACACAATCCGCTTTCCAGCAACGGCTCGTGCTTCCGGCAGCGCGGGCAGAGCGGAAGCTCCGTCTTGCGGGCGGTGGCGGCGAGTTCCTCTCCCACCGTGGCGGTCAGGCCGGCGATGATGAAAAACTCGGTCGCGAAGGCGCGGTCGTTGAGCATTTCCAACAACGGCGCGTCGCTTGCGGGAATGGTCAGCGTCACGTCCGCCTCGTTGTTGCGGGTGAATTCCTTCGCCTGGATGCGGCCTTCGATGGCGGTCTGGATGGCGTATTTGATTTCGAACAGACGGTTGACCTTGCCCGTCGCATCGCCGGGAGCGAACGCGGTGTTAGGTTGCGGGAAATCCTGTTCGTGAACCGTGCCGGTGGTGAAACCGGCGTGCTCCCATGCCTCGTCGGCGGTGAAGGCGAGGATCGGTGCCAGCAGTTGCGCGATGCTGGTGAAGATCTCGTGCATGGCGGCCTGGGACGCCTGGCGGCGCGGAGAATCCGCAGCATCGCAATACATGCGGTCCTTCGTCGCATCGATGTAGATCGCGGAAAGGTCGGCGGTGCAGAACTGGTTGAGCGAGTTGAAAACCTTGCGGAATTCATAGGCATCATAAGCCTTCCGGCACTCGGCGACGACTTCGTGGAGACGCTCGAGGATCCAGCGGTCGAGCAAGGTAAACTGGGGATTCTCGACCGGCTTGAAGCCATCGAGGTTTCCTAGCAGAATCCGCAGCGTGTTCCGCAGGCGCCGATACGGCTCGGCGACCTGCTTGAAGAGGTCTTCACCGAACGGCACTTCATTCTGCCAGTCCACGGAGGACACCCACAGGCGGACGATGTCGGCACCATACTGGTTGTAGAAGTGCGCGGCATCCGTCGGCTTGCCGGACTTCGCGGCATCGGACTTGGAAATCTTCTTTTTGTCCTTATCGACGACGAAGCCGTGGGTCATCACGGTTTTGTATGGCGCGAATCCGCGATAGCCGGTGCTCAGCATCAGCGAGCTTTGGAACCAGCCGCGGTGCTGGTCGGTGGCCTCCAGATAGAGATCTGCCGGGCAGCTCAGTTGCGGATGGGCGTCGAGCACGGCGGCGTGCGAGCAGCCGGAATCGATCCAGACGTCGAGCGTGTCGCGGCATTTTTTCACACCGGCAGGCAGGCCTAACAAAGCGGCGAGCTCGGCATCGGATTTCTCAAACCAGACGTTCGTGCCTTCCTTTTCAAAAAGGTCGGCGACTTTGTTCGCCAGCTCGGCGGAGATGATGGTTTCGCCGTTCTCATCGAAGAAAACCGGCAAGGGCACGCCCCACGTACGTTGGCGGGAGATGCACCAATCGGGACGGCTTTCGACCGTGCCATAGATGCGGTTGCGGCCCCACGATGGCAGCCACTCGACCTTGTCGATTTCCGTGAGCGCCTGGCCGCGCAGCGTTTCGAGCGAGATGAAGAACTGCTCGACGGCACGGAAGATGATCGGCGTTTTCGAGCGCCAGCAATGCGGGTAGGAGTGCTTGTAAACTTCCTGGCCGAGCAGGTGGCCGCTTTCAGTGAGGATCTCGATGATGCGGCCGTTCGATTTGAAAACGTGCATGCCGACCAGTTCGTCGAGGCCGGCTTCATCGGTGAATTTCCCTTCGTTATCGACGGGAGAAAGCACGGCGAGACCATTCTGCTGGCCCGCCACGTAGTCGTCCGCGCCGTGTCCGGGAGCGATGTGGACCGCGCCGGTGCCGGTCTCGGTGGTGACGAAATTCGCGAGGATCAGTTTCGACGTGCGATCAAGGAACGGGTGTCCGGCCTCGAAGCCTTCGAATTCCTTGCCTTTGCTTTCCTTCAGCGTTTCCGCGAGGGCGTATCCGGTTTTTTCCGTAAACGCGCCGATGAGTTCGCGAACGATCACAAAGGTTTCAACCACGTCGTCCTTGATGAATTTTCCCACGACGTAAGTGAATTCCGGGTGCACGGCGATGCCGAGGTTGGCTGGCAGCGTCCACGGCGTCGTTGTCCAGATGACCATGCTCGCCCTGCCCGCGAACTCGCCGGAGACTAGCGGGAATTTCACGAAAATGGCAGGGCTTTCCTTGTCCTGGTATTCCACCTCGGCCTCGGCCAGCGCGGTCTGCGCGCCGTAGGACCACTGGACCGGCTTCTTCGCCTGATAGATCGAACCGTTTTCCACCAGCTTCGCGAAGACGCGGACGATGCTGGCCTCGTAGCCCGGATCCATCGTGAGATAAGGGCTTTTCCAATCGCCGAAAACACCGAGACGGCGGAAAGAATTGCGCTGGATGTCGATAAACTTCGACGCAAACTCCGTGCAGCGGCGGCGGATTTCCGCAGGCTCCAGACCGGCGGCTTCCTTCACGACCTTGAACTCGATCGGCAGGCCGTGGCAGTCCCAGCCCGGCACGAACGGCGCGGCGAATCCGGCCATCGTCTTCGATTTCACCACCAGATCCTTGAGCAGCTTGTTCAGCGCCGTGCCCATGTGGACGTCGCCATTCGCAAACGGGGGGCCGTCATGGAGAATGAATTCCGGAGCATTCTGCGCGCGGCGGCGGGCGAGGATTTTTTCGTAAAGTCCCTCGTTTTCCCAACGCTCCAGGCGTCCGGGTTCGTTCTGCACCAGATCTCCCCGCATCGGGAAGGTCGTTTGCGGAAGGGTCAGGGTGTCTTTGTAATTCGGGGCGGCGCTCATGACGGGGCGCGGACGCTAGCAATGGCTCCCGGTGGGGTCAACCACTGGAAAACGCCCCCGGGATCGGAATTGACCGGAGCACGGAACTCCCCAAAAAGAAGCCTGTGAAATGCATCAGTTGCGGCGGCCGGCTCGAGGGATCCATGACATTCCGCCCCTTCTGCGGCGTGCGGGCGGACATCGACCTGCGGCAGATCCACTTCCGCGACTTGGGCGAAGACGCGTCGATGGCCTGCCCGCAATGCAACACGCCACTGGGGGTGATCGAGTTCGGAACCGAGCCGCGCATCCGCATCGAGCTCTGCATGACGTGCCACGGAATGTTTTTCAATCCAGGCGAGGTCGAATCGCTGCTGGATGCGCGGACGAACCCGCTCGTCTGGCTCGATCCGGTGCAGATCCAGCAGATCGCCGATGACTTCGGCCATCAGCGCGAGGTCTTCTATCAAAAATGCCCGATGTGCGCCGAGCGGATGAGCCACGTCAATTTCGGCGGCCGCAGCGGCGTCATCCTCGACCGCTGCGGCATCCATGGAATCTGGCTGGAAGGCGGCAAGCTGCGGCGGCTGACCGAGTGGTGGCGCGCCGGAGGCAAGCTGATCTATCAGCAAGACGAGGCCGATCGCGCGAAGCGGCTCTACGGCTCTCATGAAAAACGAGGAACCATCACCTCGCCTGAAAAGCCCGAGGCGGGAACATGGAGCTTGCCCGACACTTCCATCGATCCATCCATCCTGATCGATGTGATCGTTTCCGCCGCGTCCGCCATCTTCGAGGATTGACCCGGCCAAATTCTGATAGAATTCATCCAGCTCGGCTGCTCGTGAGTTTCACCTCCTGTGGAAATGTATAATAAATCCAGTTATTATATTGACGGATCCGCCCGATCTAATTACTCGTCTTGAACCTTCAGCAAGTCATGCGCCCAACAATCCATACCAACCATCCTCAGCCGACCCAGTGGTCGCCGGGCATGTCCGTATGCTTGGGTGACATTGCGGCAATCCGATACAGTCTCGATGGCGGGACCGGATCCCCCAAGCTGGGCTTTGAGAGCAATTCCCTTACCAAGGAGGCAGGCAGGTAGTTCACGATCTGATTCAGATCATCGATTTTTTCGAGAACCCCGCCCGCTCCAGTAGCCGGCGGGGTTTTTGTTTTCCTGCTTTTTCCCAATGATTTCAAGGGCTGCAGCGTGCGGCCATCATTCAAACCAAACCATTCCATCCACATGATTTCCAATTAACAAACCACCGGGCGTGAAAAACCCCGCCGTCAGCAGCAACTGACGACGGGGCGGAATCGGCCGACAATCCAGAGTAGTCCCCGAGAGAGACGGACTGTGGGTGATCAACCGCAATGACGGTTGCCGCTCGCGAATCCACTGTCAAGTGAGTCATGAAATCATGACTGGCTGAAGGACCTCTATTGTCCCGATTTCCCGCCCTGGAAGATATACAAACCAGAGGCTTCGGCATGACTTTATTTATATATAGTTCGTGCCACGGGAGGTGTGCCTGAAACACCGAAAGATCCGCCGAGAAATTTTCCTGCGGGTGCGAGTCCATCACCGGACTGGCAGCGGTGTTTGTTTTCATTTTTCACAATGCGGTCATCGTCCAACAGCAGGATTCCTGACTTCCACCCAGGGAATGCCGGTGCAAGTCCGGCTGGCCGCTCCATTTTTTAATTACGATCACACGGCGGGCGCCAGCCTGCGCAGCGAGGCCTCCAAATTCTCGCGGGTCCGGGGCAGCACCGGGACGCCGTGCCAGTTTTTCCCACCAACAGCGGAGTAGCCAAGTGGTAAGGCAGCGGTTTCATACGCCGCGTATCGCCGGTTCGAATCCGGCCTCCGCAACCATTTTTGAATTCGCGCGCGAGGGAGTCAGCAAACCCGCCTCGTTTGGAACGAGGAGGCACCCGGGGCAGCACCGGGGCGCGCGACCATTTTTTTCCAATCCTCCGTAGCTCAATAGCAGAGCATCCGCCCGATAAGCGGACGACCGCGGCGCGAAACCGCGCGGAGGGACCATTCCCCGGTGATGTCAAAGCAGCATGCCCGTCTGTTAAACGGGACGTCGTGGTGCAAGTCCACGCCGGGGAGCCATTTTTCAATGAAAGGAGCGCGTCCGGTCGGTCGAGGGCGCTGTCTTGAAAACAGTCGCACCAGCAATGGTGTCCGGGATTCGAGTCCCTGGCGCTCCGCCAGATTTTCAGTTTCCCCACAAGCGGGCGACAACGGCTGTGTAGCTGAGACAGATTAGCGCCTCGCTGAAGACGAGGAAAGTCCGGTGCGATCCCGGACGCAGCCGCCATTTTCCAGAAGGATCCATTGATGTATCAGCTAGCATGGCGGCCTTTCATGCCGCAGAAGCCGGGGCAGCACCGGCATGGAGTGCCAATTTCAATGTTGATCATGATGTAACAGCAGCATCCCGCCCTGTGAAGGCGGCTGTGCGGGTGCAAGTCCCGTTGGTCAACCCAACTTTCAACCGCGCACACGGTGAAGAGACGAACCGTCGGTCTGCAAAACCGATTTACCCGGTGCAAGTCCGGGGTGCGTGTCAATTTCAGTTAGCCCCGTAGCTCAATCAGCCAGAGCATCCGACTTTGAATCGGAAGGTTGACGGTGCAAGTCCGTCCGGGGCCGCCATTTCAACCATCAAACCAATATCAACCCCACTCATGCTGAATCGCCATGATTTCCACGACCTGCAGGTGATCGCCGCCGCTCGCGAACTCGATGCCCTGCATCAAAAACGTTACACGATCAAAACACTGGAACAACCCTATCAACGAGGGTGGCGTCGTTATTACTCATTGAGCGACCGGGCGCTTGATCGCCCGGACAGGCCGATTCTCGAGGCGATCCTGGAGGTGATCGGCAGCGTCGTCGTGCATCACAGCCGTAATTTCCAGCGACGTCGCGGACGAGCGAGGAAGCTGTGCGAGATCCAACAACCGCTCCGGCCGATTCCGCTCCACGAGTGGCAGCGGAAGAACTATCCCAACCTGTGGCATCGTTATTTCCAATACCAGCTTCTGCTCGAGTGGAATCACCACTGGCAACCTTACTGGGTATTCGCTCAGCCGTCGCTATACCGACTCAAGATCGACCGCAACTGGATCTATCAAGTCCAGGAAATCGACCCGGAAATCGAGGGTCGCCTCGGCGAACTGGACCGTTGGTTCGAATTGCACCAAGGCTGGAGACGCTACGGCTGGCTCAAAGGCCGCCGACAGAGCTGCCGCTGGTACGACGGCGAGCACAAGAAGCAGCGCTTCCTTAAAAACGAGCACCGGCGCGAGATCGCCCGTGCCTACCTGACTTTTCCGGAGGTTGATCCGGCTGCGTCCACAAGGCGCATCCGGACCAGCCTCCGGCCAATTTCCCCACATCATCCCGGCGTAGCCCAATGCAGAGGCAACGAGCTCAGACCTCGTCCAGTGCAGGTGCAAGTCCTGCCGCCGGGACCTTTCCCATCAGATCGCGTAGCCCAACTGGCAGAGGCACGGCGTCGAGAACGCCGCGAGTGCTGGTTCAACTCCAGCCGCGATCACCAACTTCGGACCCGAAGCTTAGGCAGCGAAGCATCCGGCTTTTAACCGGACGAGCAGGGCGCACATCCCTGCGGGTTCACCATCTAATGAGAACAAACACCGCTTCCGGTCCACCCATTCCTATTTCTAACCAACTATTTAATGAAAACCAAAGACCTAATTTTCCTCGGCGTGCCTGCGGGCGAACCGATCCAACACGCGCACGAATTCATCCAACGCTACATCGCGGATGGAAACGAAGGCGCACGGCTGGGCGAGGAGATCTTCCAGATCGTCGCCGATCCCTCGGCATTCTTCGAAGACCCGCTGCGTGCGCCGCTGGCCCGTGCGATTTATCGTCCGGCTTTCACGCCGCGGGCGGAACTCGCTCCGTGGCGTCAGTGGGGCGATGACCTGGAAGCCGATGCCGTGCGGCAAATGGCAAACTCTTGTGCGCTGCCTGTCGCCGTGGCGGGCGCGCTGATGCCGGATGCCCATCCGGGATACGGCCTGCCGATCGGTGGCGTTCTTGCCACCGAAAATGCCGTGATTCCTTACGCCGTCGGTGTCGATATCGCGTGCCGAATGAAGCTCACGGTGTATGACCGCAAGGCGAACATCATTCCCGGTCAGCGCGACCGGTTGGCTAACATCCTCGAGAACGAAACGCGTTTCGGGATCGGCTGCACCTTCAAGGACCGCCGCGATCACGATGTGATGGACGACGACTGGACGGTTTCGCCGGTGACCCGTCGTCTCCGTGACAAGGCGTGGACCCAGCTCGGGACGAGCGGCAGCGGAAATCATTTCGTCGAGTTCGGTTCTTTCAAGGTGAGCAACGAAAAGCTCGGGCTGCCCGATGGCGATTACCTCGCGTTGCTCAGTCACTCGGGTTCGCGCGGAACCGGCGCGCAGGTTTGCGATGTCTATAGCAAGCGCGCGATGGCCCGCCGCTCGAATTTGCCGAAGGAACTCAAGCACTTGGCATGGCTCACGCTCGATGAGGAGGATGGGCAGGAATACTGGAACGCCATGAACCTGATGGGACGTTATGCCGCCGCGAACCATGAGCTCATCCACAAGCACATTGGGAAAAAGCTCGGCGCACGCGTCATCCTCGACATCGAAAACCACCACAACTTCGCCTGGAAGGAGCACCATGTCGTGAACGGGCAGGAGCGCGAACTCATCGTCCACCGCAAGGGCGCCACGCCGGCCGGCAAAGGTGTGTTAGGAATCATCCCCGGTTCCATGGCATCACCCGGATTCGTCGTCCGCGGCAAGGGGCAACCCGAGTCGCTGAACAGCGCATCGCACGGCGCGGGCCGCGTGATGAGCCGGACCAAGGCGCTCCAGTCATTCACCTGGAGCGGCACGAAAAAGCTGCTCGCAGAGCGCGGCGTCGAACTCCTGTCCGCCGGCCTCGACGAGGTGCCGGGTGTTTACAAGGACATCCATTCCGTCATGGCCGCGCAATCCGACCTCGTCGAAGTGCTCGGCCGATTTGATCCGAAACTCGTGAAAATGTGTCCGCCTGGTGAACGGGCGGAAGATTGAGAATCTGACAGATCCGAGTGATCGGTTGGATCCGACGGATCTCTTCCACTCATAACTCCTCAGCTGACAGCCCTCACCACCACCATGAAATCCATCCTCCACAAATCCACCGTGCTCGTGCTCAACCGCAACTGGCAGGCCATTCACGTGAAGACGCCGGCCGAGGCGTTCTGCATGATGGCGACCGGCGCGGCCAACGGGCTCGACGTGCAGGGGGACGATTCCATTTCGCCGCTGAAATGGGACGATTGGCTCAAGCTGCCGATCCGCGAGGAGGACCATGTCGTGAACACCCCGCGCGGTGCCGTGCGGGTGCCGACGGTGATCGTTGCGTCTAACTACTCGAAGATCCCGCTGTGTCGTCCGCGCTTCGGCGCGCGCGGCATTTGGGAGCGTGACGGCGGCATTTGCCAATACACTGGCCGCAAACTCGCGCCCGGCGAGGGCAACATCGATCACGTCGTGCCACGTTCGCGCGGCGGGGCGTCGTCGTGGGAAAACTGCGTGCTGTCGCACCGCTCGGTGAACGAAAAAAAAGCCGACCGCCTGCCGCACGAAGCCGGACTGCGGTTACTGCGCAAACCAAACGTGCCACGTGCGGTGCCCGCCATAATGACGATCCGGAACCTCCACGGCATCCGCGATTGGCAACGTTTCCTCGCGCCGTTCACCGGACACGCGGCGTGAGCAGCAATCAGGCACCGATGACGGCGCGCGATCCGGCGATCCGACTTTGCTGGCAACCGTGAACCAGGTGATGGCAACTGGTTGCCAGTTTTTCCAGATACCATTTTTGTCCTTTGGTCCGGAATCCGGCATCGCGGCGGGTGCCATCCTGCACAAACGGGAAATCATCGGCACACAGGAGAAGGTGCTGATAGGTCCGGCGGGCGAGCGCCTCAAGTTCGGGAG